>DJJI01000003.1 GCA_002434045.1 Candidatus Saccharibacteria bacterium UBA6572 | reverse complement strand
AGATGTGTATAAGAGACAGGGATATAAACCGAACTGTCTCACGACGTTCTGAACCCAGCTCGCGTACCACTTTAATCGGCGAACAGCCGAACCCTTGGAAGGTGCTCCCCCTCCAGGATGTGATGAGCCGACATCGAGGTGCCAAACAGCGCCGTCTATGTGAACTATTGGGCGCTATAAGCCTGTTATCCCCGGCGTAACTTTTATCCGTTTGCGCTAGCAATCCCACATTCATGTACTATTGTACTTCTAGCGGATCACTTACTCCTACTTTCGTATCTGATCGGAATGTACTCCTCACAGTCAAGCTGGCTTATGCGTATACACTATCACTTCGATTTCCATCCGAAGCTAGCCAACCTTTGAACGCCTCCGCTACTCTTTAGGAGGCAACCGCCCCAGTTAAACTACCCACCATACACGGTCCCCTAACCGGATAACGGTCAAGGTAAGATCAAGATCACAACAAGGGTGGTATTTCACTAACGACTCCACGAATACTAGCGTATCCGCTTCAAAGTCTCCCACCTATGCTACACATGTTGTAACCCGGATCAATGTAAAGCTGTAGTAAAGCTGCACGGGGTCTTTTCGTCCTGGTACGGACAGACGGCATCTTTACCGCCAATGCACTTTCACCGAGTCCTTTGCTGAGACAGTGCCCACATGATTACTCCATTCGTGCGGGTCAGAACTTACCTGACAAGGAATTTCGCTACCTTAGGACGGTTATAGTTACCGCCGCCGTTCACCGGGGCTTCAGTTCCTAGCGTGAACCAGTCCCCTTAACCTTCCGGCACCGGGCAGGAGTCAGCCCCTATACATCCACTTTCGTGTTAGCAGAGACCTGTGTTTTTGATAAACAGTTCCGTGGGCTCTTTTGCTGCGGCCCCCTCACACTAGGTATAAACCAGGTGTGATGAGTTTGGCAGTCTTTAGAAATCACTGTGTCTTCTCAGTCAAATTAGATGTCGATTGAAATGAATCCGAAGATTCATAGGTACTCAATCATTTACTTCATTCCTTCTAAAAACTGGCATCCTCGCCACTGTTATACACAGTGTGAGGGGGCAGACCTTATCCCGAAGTTACGGTCGCTGTATTGCCGAGTTCCTTAGCAAAGGGTCTCTCGTAAGCCTTAGTCTTCTCGACTCGAGCACCGGTGTTGGTTTGCGGTACGGGCCGCACAAGCCATAATTACACCTGCTTTTCTAGCCAGCGCTATCACCAGAATCGCGAAACTCGAGGTTTCACTTTCACTCCCATCGGGTTCCCCCTAGGTTGGACGGATACATACCATGAATCCGCTCTGACTCTCTCGCCGTGAACAGTGTAAAAACTTGTACGGGTTCAGGAATATTAACCTGATGTCCATCGCCTACGCTACGCGCCTCGGCTTAGGCCCGACTAACCCTGGGATGATTACCATCGCCCAGGAAACCTTGCTCTTTCGGCCGACAGGATTCTCACCTGTCTTGAAGTTACTCATTCCAGCATTCTCACTTCCTACCGCTCCACCAGTACTTTCCAGTCTGGCTTCACCGCTGATAGGAACGCTCCTCTACCACATACGTATTGCTACGCAGTCCATGTCTTCGGTAATACACTTGAGCCCCGTTACATTTTCCACGCAAGATCTCTTGACTAGTGAGCTGTTACGCACTCTTTAAATGAATGGCTGCTTCTAAGCCAACATCCTAGCTGTTTAAGAAATCTCACCTTGTTTCCCACTGAGTGTATATTTAGGGACCTTAGACGATGGTCTGGGCTGTTTCCCTTTCGAGCGCCGAGCTTAGCCCCGACGTTCTAACTGCCAAGATTCCACAATTGGTATTCGTAGTTTGTTAAGGGTGGGTACCGTTGCCAGCCCCAGTCCTTTACAGAGCTCTACCCCCAATTGCTACCACTTGACGCTAGCCCTAAAGCTATTTCGAGGAGAACCAGCTATCTCCAAGTTCGATTGGCATTTCACCGCTAACCACAGGTCATCCGAGCACTTTACAACGTGCGGCGGTTCGGTCCTTCACTGCGCTTTACCGCAGCTTCAACCTGCCCATGGTTAGGTCACCTGGTTTCGGGTCTAATCCCGTCAACTTAAATCGCCCTATTCAGGCTCGCTTTCACTATGGCTCCGTCACTTGACTTAACCTTGCTGACGAAATTAACTCGCTGGATCGTTCTACAAAAAGCACGCCGTCACGGAACAAGTCCGCTCCGACTCCTTGTAGGCACTTAGTTTCAGGATCTATTTCACTCCCCTCCCGGGGTTCTTTTCACCTTTCCATCACTGTACTTGTTCACTATCGATCGTATGTCATATTTAGCCTTGGCTGGTGGTCCAGCCGGATTCAAACAGGATTTCTCGTGTCCCGTCCTACTCGAGAGAACAAACATAAAGCCAGCGCGGTTTTCGCGTACACGACTTTCACGTCCTTTGGTTAGCCATTCAAACTATTCTGCTAACCACGCCGGTTTCTTACTTTACTCAGACAGTGTTAGCTGCTGATCGCAAATCAGATCACTAAACCGAAGTTTAGGTCTCTGACTTGGTCGTTTGTTAACTCACAACCCCATTTTAAGTATTCGTCTAACAACTTACTCATCCGAAGATGAGAACTTAAAAGGTTTGGGCTCTTACGGTTTCGCTCGCCACTACTCCCGCAATCGTTATTTACTTTCTTTTCCTCGCCCTACTAAGATGTTTCAGTTCAGGCGGTTCCCTTTCAACTACCCTATAGATTCAGGTAGCGATGCACATGACATGACTCATGGCGGGTTTCCCCATTCGGATATTCCCGGATCAAAGCTTGTTGACAGCTCCCCGAGACTTTTCGCAGTCTTCCACGTCCTTCATCGGTAACATACGTCTAGGCATCCACTGAGTGCCCTTGAGTACCTTTTTATGCATTGGTCTTGACTAGTAGTTGGTGAATACCAAGCTACTATAAAGATAGTATCCACTCGCGTATAAGCCCCACTTCTAGAGGCTTATATTCACGCTCGTGAATATACCGTCAATTCCATTGTCTTATCATCAAAAATTTGAACTAAATTGTTAAACTGCATGCGCCACCTCCGCTATACAGCGGAACTTGAGGTCACACTTTCGCTGCCGAAACATTGCGGCAATTGTTGTGTGGACTCAAGCCAGACCAGTGTACCAACGGAGTATTACGTATGTAAAGGCTAATTATATTGTCATATTGTCGACAATATTCACCCCTGTATCCTCGCAGTGTACGGGCGTAAAAAATCCCCTGGACTAAACTGTGATAGGTTCGTCGCCAGAGGTTTCCACCAGAAACATTCGCTCGATTTATTATACCGTGGCCTAGCCTTTGATGCAAGAGGGATATTTTACAGGGTATCGTGAGGCAATTGTTGTTATATCAACAATTATCTACCTCTGATGTGATTGACAAGGCAAGTTTGATGGGTATACGCTGGAAGTACAAACGAACACTCGTGATTCTTTCGTCAAACGCCTAACTATAGTAGATCTCTAAGTTTTTGGAGGGCCAGGATGCATACATCCCCACGTCACCAAAAACAAAAACTTCCTCAGACACGCACCAGCATGTTTGCTCGAGTTGGTTCGCGACTTCGTGGTCGTAAACGCCTCCTGGGTTTGACGATTTTTGCTGGACTTGGCGTTTCGACAGGCGCTGTCGCAGCTGCTCATGAAGTCCAGCAGGCTACGCAGTCATCCCTCGACACATCAACGATTATTTCTTCAGAGACACCCTCCGAGCAATCCGACGAGGGCGTTTCTACTGGTAGCGAAACAAGTTTGAGTGTCACCGAAGTTAAAACCGACATTTCTAGCACCGATGGAGATGCAACCGTTGAGTCGTCTGTTGTCGTTGACGGTCAGCCAGTTTCAACTAGTGATCCGTCGCATCAGCATGTCGTCGTTGAGGGCTCAAATTCAAATGTTTCAGTCAATGTGTCCGTTGATAGTTCATCGAGCTCTAGCTCCTACTCATCTTCTTCAACTGACATATCGGTCAGCAGCACCAACAACCAAGGTGGTCAAACACAGGCAATACGCGGCTCGCCACGCCGCTAACGTGAGCTCGCCGCTCGATGAACATGCCGATGTCACCACCCTCGACGTGCTAGATCGGGCGATGAGCCCGGACGATATCAACTATAAAACGGAGGGACAAACACGATGAAAAAATTGAAACTTCTACGTGTCACTGCTGCAACTGTGCTGGGCGTCGGCTTTAGTGCAGGTGTCGCATCAGCAGCAACCACGGGAACGATCACTGGCCCAACAGGACCAAGCTCAAATAACCAAGTGACGTTCAACGGATCGGACTGGCGATCTGTTCACAACCGCAATAAGGTTAACGTCAGTAACTCAAACGGCCAAGGTGCAAGCACCGGCTCAGCCAATGTATCCGGCAACACGACCGGTGGCTCAGCCAGCAGTGGCGATGCGATGAATGACAACTACGCGGGCACGAGTGTTAGTCTCACAAATAGTAGTGACGCTACAACTGGTGCTGGTGCTGGTAACATGAGCGGAGCCATCACCGGAGCAACCGGACCTAACTCGAACAACCAAGTCACGTTCAATGGCCACACTAAGGTTCACGTTCACAACCACAATGAGGTAAACGTTACGAACTCCAATTCGCAAAGTGCCTCATCTGGATCGGCGAACGTCTCTGGCAACACCACAGGCGGTAGTGCATCGAGCGGTGACGCAAGTAATGTAAACACGTCTGAGACCATCGTAACGGTCAGTAACTAGCCTGCTACGGACTAGTTATATGTAACTCCCGCAGGGGGTGTAGGATGCGACTCATCCCCTGCTCCATAACTTTATTCTTCGTGATTATTACTTCAGAAAGAAAGGGCGGCCATGACTCTCAACTATTCCATAACCAGCACATCTCGACGCATTATATACCTAGCCCTTGCGCTTTCTGTTGCAACGCTCTCTTTTCCGCATATCGTTCGGGCCGAAAACGGCTCAACGACACCAGTCGAGGAGACGACAACCCAGGAACCTGCGCCTGCTGAGCAACCACCTGAGCCAGAGCCGCAACAGCCCGCACCTGAACCAGAGCCACAACAGCCCGCACCTGAACCAGAAGCAGAGCACCAGGGTCCATCACAGCCAACTGGTGCCGCCAGTACAACCTATACGTACAACGATAGTACTGGTATGTGGGAGAACGATCAGTACATCTGGAATCCCGCAACAAATCAAACAACTCCAAAGCAAACACCTACCTATAGCTACAACCCACAAACCGGTATGTGGGACACGACTGAGTGGGTTTTTGATGCACCATCCGGAACGTACAAGCCTAACGTCATCTCAATAGCCGTTCCTCCACAAGGCGCTGAGCTGGACACGAGCAAGGGATCACCCGAGACAACTGATACGGATTCAAAACAGGCAGCAAGCGCTAAGAGCGCGGGAGCCAGTTCACCACTTCTAAGCCTACTCGGACTCGCGCCAAACGGCGTCGACTCGTCTGGTGCAAAGTCTGAAGGCATCTTTGACCTGTTTTATAACGCAATTATCAGCAATAATATTGATTCTTCAGCAATCACTGGCGATGCGCTCGTTGCTATGAATACCCTTGCGGGTAGCGCGCTCAGTGGTAATGCTTCATCGATCGCAACGGTCTTCAATCTCCTCCAGAGCGTCTGGAATATGGGCGTCACTGGCAATGCGTTCAACATATTTACTCAAAATCTCTTCGGTAACATACTTGGTGACCTATGGTTGCAACCACCAGACCCATCTCGGTCTAGCAACCCGCAAACGAGCGGCGACATCGACGTGAATGTATCAAGTGACGCAGCTATTCATAACACCATAAGCCTCGAGGCCGCTTCTGGTGACGCCGGTGTTACGAACAATACTGAGGCGGGGAATGCCACGACCGGCACCGCAACGGTCATCGCCAACATCATCAACGCAATCAACTCATCTATCATCAGTGGTAATTCGTTACTCGGCATGCTCAACATCTACGGCAACCTTGATGGCGATATTTTATTGCCCCAAGAACTGATCAGTACCCTGCTCGCATCGAATACTCTCGGTACGCTTGATACTAGCAATATCAATAACGCGTCCGTGCTCGGGGAATTCAACAACACCGCCTCGACAACCAATAACGTGAATGCCACGGCATCAAGCGGCTCGGCAAATGTCACCAACAACACTGAAGCCGGTAACGCTAGTTCGGGTAACGCCGATACGAATATCACCCTCCTCAATCTGACAGGTAAACAAGTCGTCGGCAAGAACGCTCTTCTCGTATTCATCAATGTAATGGGGACATGGGTCGGTGTCATCGTTGATGCGCCGGCCGGCACGACGTCTGCCGCTCTCGGTGGCGGTATAACGGAAAACTCGACGTTTGATATCGATGCCGTGACCGATCAAGCGATCGTCAATGATATCAATCTCACTGCAAGTTCAGGTGATGCGACGGTCGCCAATAACACGAAGGCTGGTGATGCTACATCTGGTGATGCCTATGCCGCAGTTAACATTCTTAACCTCAATAATAGTCAGTTTGCACTCAGTGACTGGTTCGGTATCTTGTTTATCAACGTCTTCGGAAGTTGGCACGGTAGCTTTGGCGTTAACACGGCTGCTGGAACAATACCGTCTAGTAGTAATCCTTCAACGCACAGTACGACAAATGTTGGCCCGCAGCTCACGGCAAACACTGTCCGCGCCTTCCGATTCGTCCCGCAAAACGACGGAAGCTATACCCTTGAGGCCTCGGACGACGGCGTCGCCACGCTGGCAAGCGCAGATATCCTTAGCCCATCCGTACCAACTGGCTCGGGTATGGCCGTGAACCAACAGGTGGAACAGAACAAGCTTTCTCAGACCGACTGGTTATTCACGGCAATCACGCTCTCACTTGGACTTTCATTACTCGGTACTGAGCGCTACTTGAGTCGACGTACAAACCAGGATTAAAGGAAATCACCCCGATGTTGGGGTGATTTGGAGTGCTTATTATAGTGGGTAAACTACTGTTTAGCCTGGTAGTCCTTGATGGCCTTTACGACGGTGCTATCGTCTTTGAGATCTTCCCAGAAGAGAATCTGCTCGCTAGCGATGTGCATCTTGTCAGTTGGACCATGTAGCTCCTGACCAAGCTTTGTCAGTGAGACCTGTGGTTGTTCACTGTTGGTGGTGTTGCCACCGGTACCAGGCTGGATGTTCTGCTGTTGAACCTGGAGATAGTAGACATCTGTCAACTCACTGTACTTGCTGTCGAGATTTGAGAGTTTACCGAAATAAACCTGACCGTTTGTCATGAAAACAGCTTGATATTTGCTCGTGTCGACACTCGTGGTTTCTGTTGTCTCACCACTTTGGCTGCCCTGCCATAAAAGCACACCGACAACGGCGATGATAGCAACGACGACAAGGCCGACGACGAGTGCTATGAGCTTGCGACCACCAGATCCGCCGCTACCTGTTGGAGCAACTTGTGAGATAGCCTCTGATCGAGGTGCAGCAGGTTGCGGAGCCGATGGTTGAGGCTGTGGTTGCTGATTTGTTTGAGCTTTAAAATCCATAGTAATAGATTATCTCTCCACCCTTATATTGCTTATGGTCATCATTGTACCTGATTGACTCCCTATTACACAACCGTGAAAACCTAGTTTACTGCCACTTCTTTAGGATTTACGAACAGCGTGACAGCATTGTTCTTGACCTTCAAGAGGCCTTCACTGACTGGGAACTGCAATAACTGACTGCCTGTGTTCACAACGATGACGGAGGCACTAAGCATCGAGAAGAAGTTGGCGTGGCCAGCTAAGATATCAAACGGACCAACTTTATTTGCAGCCGTAATCGACACAGCTGGGCCATCGTACAACTTATTGGATGGTGCGAGCACGCGAACGGCCAGCATCTGCTGTTCGGCTGCAAGGCTCATGAGAGCAATATCTCCTCAACGCCCTGCAGCGTCTGCTCAAGCGTAAAGTATTCACCCGTCTGGCCGTTGAGGTCCTCGGCGACATGAAACGACTGCGAGAAATACTGAATGAATTTCTGTGCTCGCTCGTAGTCACGCCGTTCATCTGGTGACAATTCGCTCTTGCCGATGATGGCAATGATGTTTTTTAGGCTGTCATACTTTTGCATGATCGCCTGAGTTTGTGTTGCAAGAACGTAGTGTCGATCGCCAACGATCTCGGGTGCGAGCAATGATGACGCAGTTCGAATCAAATCAACGGCTGGACGAATACCGCTCTCGGCGACCGCACGTGAAAGGACGACGGTTGAATCAAGTTGTCCGGCAATCTCCTGGACCGCCGGATCAGATAGATCATCAGCCGGAATATAGATAGCCTGAACAGAGGTTATCGATCCGTTCTGATTTGATGATAGTCTGTCTTGCAAGCGGCGCAAATCTGAGAACATCGTCGCCTGGTATCCACCTTCAGATGGCATGGTACCGATTGTTGTCGCAAGCTCGTTCGATGCTTGTATGAAACGGTAGATGTTATCGACGAAGAATAAGACATCACGTTTCTCTTGATCACGAAAGTATTCAGCGACCGCAGCAGCCGAAATACCAACCAATGCACGCATGGCACTCGTTTCATGCATCTGCCCCATCAGCATCGTAGTGCGGTCGAGAATACCACGCTCTTTGAGCGTTTCGTATAGCTCGTGGCCTTCACGGATTCGCTCACCAATACCAACGAACATGGCAAGCTTGGTATCATCCTTGGCAATATTATGAATGAGCTCCATCGTGAGTACCGTCTTACCGACACCGGCACCACCGATAATACCTATCTTGCGACCTTTGACGAACGGTGCGAAGAAGTCGATAACCTTTATACCTGTGACCAACACTTCCGGTTTTGCCGTGAAACCTTCGGTTGGCGGGCTAGGTTGATAAATGCTCTTGCGCTCACCACTGATAGGCTGACCTCCGTCGACAGGTTCACCAACGGCGTTAAGGATGCGTCCGAGCACTTCTCTACCCTGGGGTACCGTGACAGTCGTGCCAGACCGTATAACCGCAGAGCCGCGACGAACTTTTGAACTCCCCTTAATGTTAAGGCAACGAGCAGTGTAAGCATTTGGGTAGTCAATGACCTCAAGTATGGCAGCAGGATCATCTACAAGCATCAGTAGCTCACGTGACTCTGGCCGGACCCCTACAAGCGTCACCTCACAAACCAACCCTCTAATAGAGGTGACCTGCCCCACGACATCGCTCATGCGGTTAATTCCTTAAAGACTTTCATTATCTCTTTCAGCCGTTCGTCACCCTCGGCTCGCTTTGCACGATGGAACTGCAATGAATACTCACCGCCCATCTCAACCGCTTTCTGCTTCGCGGCGTGCATCGCGTTAAACCGACTAGCATGTTGCGCAAGTTTGGATTCCATCAGCACCTGCGTCAACGCCACGCCCATCATCAGGGTTTCGAGATAGTCGGCGATCTCGGTGATGCCAGGCTCAAAGATATACTCGTGGCTGGTAAGCAACTCGACATCCGCTTCCTGCTCAGCTTGGTTGATTTCGTCACTGAGTTCGCGTACTGCCGAAACGAGCTCGATACGTGCGACCCGTTGGACACGAAGCGACTCGTACGTTTGATAGAACACTGATATCTGCTCATATTCATCAAGTACGGCGATCATATCGGTGACGTCAAACTGTGTGTCGCTAACCGGTAGATGGAACGTCTGAGCTACCTGAACGCCTCGATGAGCTAACTGTTCGGCACCATGGGCCCCAAGAACGATGACATCTGTGTTACGGGTTTCTGCATGCGCCCTCACGACCTCCTCGATGACTTTATTACCGATCTCACCTCCAAGTTTTCCCTCAGCAGTGACGGCAACGAGAACATTCTTGTTGTTTCGTTTTTTTGAGGTGCGTTTTAGCTGCTCTTTCGGGTCAATACGAAGGCCACGATAGGTTTGCCAAAGCTCTGCAAAATACTCCTTGCTCGCGATGACACGGTTACGAATGCGCGCGATCTTGATGCTAGCAACACTCTCGAATACCCCTGTTAGTTCCTCGACGGTGCGGATTTGATCAAGCTCATCACGGATCGTAATTGCGCGCCTCATGTCGCTGCCTCCACGACTGACTGTTCGAGAACTTCTTGGGATAGTCTCTCGATATCCGCCTCATTCTGCACCGTCTCTGCGACCACGTGGGCTTGCTGTTTGAGTTGCATGACGTTCAGGGATCGCTTGCCATCACCAAGCACGATAGCGCGCAACATTATTTCTTGCTCGACGATCGATAGTCGCTCCGTTGGTGTCTGGCGCAAGGCCTCATAGATCTGTTTACCAAGTTCGAGCGTCTGTTTTGACTCAGCCGACATATCCGAGCCGAAGTGGGCGAACTCTTGCGCTTGTTGATATGCCGCAAGTCGTTGCATAAGCGCCGTCGAAAGACGTTTTTGTGACGTTGTCTGCGCTCGACCACCAACACGTGAGACCGATAGACCGGTTTTGACGGCCGGTCGTATGTTGCGACGGAATGTTGCGAGGTCAAAGATGATTTGTCCATCCGTGATAGACATAATACTTGTCGGTAAGTAGGCTGTGATGTCATCCCCTGGAGTCACGACAACTGGCAGGGCTGTGAGTGTCTTCTCGTTACTCGCAAGCTTTCCAGCACGCTCAAGTAGCGATGAATGTGAGTAGAACATATCACCCGGGTAGCTGTCACGACCAGGGTTGACCTTGGCGAGGAGCGAGACTTCCCGGTGAATCTTGGCGTGCGAAGATAGGTCATCGTAAACGATGACGACATCACGTCCTCCATGCCATAGGTGTTCGGCGATCGCACAGCCGACATATGGTGCGATATACGACTGCGCAAGTGAGTCAAAGATGTTGGCAACGACAACGATACTATTCTGTATCGCTCCTGTCTCGTTAAGCTGGCTAATCGTTTGATCGATTTCAACACGTCGCTTGCCGATGAGGACATAGACAACGATGCGATCACTGCCTGTTTGATTAACGCCGAGCTGCATCAAAAAGCTTGATTTGCCTGATTTCGTATCACCGAGCACGGCGATGCGCTGGCCTAGTACTACTGGAAAAAGCATATCAACCATTGTGACACCACTAAATAACTGGTCCTTTAAGATACTGCGTTCGTGGATACCTGGCGCCTCAGCAAAAACATGTCGACTTTCAGTCAATGTCAGCTCGCCTTTGGCATCTAACGGCTGGCCGAGTGGATTTACAACGCGACCAATCATCGCCTCACCAACAGGGGTTGTTAGTTCAAGCTCCTCGAGTACAACAAGTGTACCAATCGAAGTCGTCTCAGTATCGAGGTTGAGTGCTAAAACATAGCCATCACGAATCTCACGAATCACGCAGTGTTGGCCGGTTTGCAGCATCGCTAACGCCCCAACCGGTGCTCCATCAAGGCCTTTGATTTTGATCAGAAAGCGCTCGACACCGATGACTTCACCGGTCGGATTACCGACAGAGATCATCTGCTCAAAGGCGCTGTTATCGTACATTGTCAAAGATCTCCACGAGCCGTTTCTTATCATTTAACAGCTGTGCCCGATAGGTGAAATCATATTGCTTTGAGCCAACCCTGAGCACAAACCCACCACCGAGATCACCTCTGGTCGCGAATGTTACGAGCAGGTTCTCGTGCAAATTCTGACGACACCACGCCACAAGCTCTCGTTTGAAATTACGGTTTGGGAGCGCTGATAGTAAAAAATGGGCTACAGGAGCCGAGCTGCGGACCGTTTGGAGTTCCGCTTGGAGCGACTCAAGCGCCACCTGGTCACGTTCAGAGATACCAGATGTCCGCAGGACACCAAGTAGCAACGCTGACACATGATGCTCAGCAGCTACAGACTCGCTTCCCGTCACCACACTTCTCGTGTTTGTATCCCTCAGAGCGCTTATTAGCTTATCGAGCTCCCAAAGCACAATCCCGATCTGATCGGGGGAGTAAACATCGACAGGCAGACGAGCACTCACGACAATACATCTTTCTTGATGTCTTCTTTGTGTGCCTCAAGTGTGTGGATGATATATTTCGACTGTGCGCCAAGGTCGACACCTTTATCGAGTGCTTCAACCAGATAACTTGATACGACATCTGCAATCCGAGTATTGAACGCGTCCATCCGTTCGGCTTGCTGTTTCTTGAACTGAGCTTCCATGTCGATAACGAGCTGATCGCGTCGAGCATCGATTTGTTTTTGGAGCTCGCCGAACTCTTTTATCGTCTCTTCACGAAGGGCAGCAAAGCTGCTCTGATACTTTTCAAACTCTTGGCTCAATGTGATCTTGGCCATCTCTTCGGCCTTCTCACTGATAGTGCTGATGGACGATGTCAATGCTGGCTCGATCGCGCCAACGGAATCAGTCACCGCTTTGCGGAAACCAGCCTGTGCTTCTTCTTTGGCGGCTGCAATATCTTCTTCGGAGAAAACATTCACACCCTCGACATGAACAGCGTAGTGCTTGGGTGACGGCCGATTACGGTACTTACCGTCTAAGAAAGAAGCCCATGCAAGGCTCGCAAAGCTGATACAGGCCATCAGGATAAGCCCAGCCAACATTACGATTTGTAGTGTATCCACCCCTTTATTTCCCCTTTTTTCTCTACGACTTACTATACCCCAATAACCATAAGGAGTAAACGTTGTCACGCAGCCAGATACTAAACGACAAGAATCAAGTAAACCGCTCCGAGCATGACAAGCAAGATGCCGAGTGAAAGGAGAGATACTTCGAGCAAGCTTTTGTGTACCGCCGATGCTGCCAACGGGTTGCGACCGATCGATAGAATACTCGACCGTACTGATGAATAAAGCACGACACCGATCGAGCCGATTCCCGCCATCAGGACTAGCATGGCGATCAGGATACGTGCAACTGAAACATCCTTGCCTGCCACGGATTGGGCGATATTGATGAGGAACTGGGGCAGGATTGATTTCTCGTCATCCATTTTGCTGAAGTAGATGACGTTTACCTGTATTGGTAGCAACGCAACATTTACTTGTTTATCATTACCACTCTTGTCCTTGACGATATGCTGCTGTTTATCTGAGATTTCTGAGAAATTTGCCCGTGCCGTCCCGACAACATAGCCGCTCTCGGTCGCCTTCATGCCGACACCAACTAGTGGCGAGACTGTGATCGGATCACCGACCTCGACTTCACCGTTTATGTCGCTAACGAATGTTTGTGTCAGACCGCTCGTCACTACCTGAACCTGCGTTGAGGTATTAGATAATTCAACCAGTGAATCCTTGCCGGCCACACCAAGTAGTTTATCGCCGTTATCGGTCGATGCCGGCTCAATGCGTTTTTCATCGTTGACAGAACTGACAAGCGCCCCTGTCCGAATTGATTCATCAGACGTAAACCCTTGCGAGATGGCTGCTTCTGCACTCACGAGAGCGGGGACTGCAGATACTGCCATCGCCAGTGCCACCCAAAGGTTTCGTTTTACGATGTATTTTCTACTCATACTGCTAATGATTGTAGCATAGCCACCCTTGCTGATTACCTCTGTTTTACTGAATGACGTGGTAGTACCAACGGTATGTCGTGCTGTTCGCCGCGGTTGTGGTCGTCGAGAGGTCAAATGCCGTTGTGCTGATCGTTGAATCGTCGATATACGTCGTGAGACCTGCCGCATTTTGACTTGCCGGGGTGAGTGTCACTCTTGGAGCTGCGCCGAACGCAGTTGCGAAAGTTATCGTTGCCAGCCTTCCTCCAGAAGCACATCCGGTACCAGTCTTAACGGTGATGCGACCGGATGTATCAGTTCCTGAAACTGATACCGTTGGACTCGTACACGCTGCCGTCCCAGCTGAGATACCTGGCGCCGTACCACCGCTGATGAGATGTCCATTGACCGTTAGGTTCAGTGTTACGTCGAGCGATCTAACCGTGACTGTCATCGTACTGGTGTTGGCGGTAAACAGCGCGGTTGCGCTCGTGTTCTGTATCAACAGTGCAGTTGCCGAGTTGACGCTGATTGTATTGTTCGAGCCATTATAGAGAGTATTACCAGCAAAGGTTGTCGTGATCCCTGAACGTCCTAACGCTAGCGCGCTAGCGTTGCTAGCCGCGATACTAACCGCCCCGGTTGTTCCTGCAGCATTACCGCTATCGATGATGATATTACCGGACGAAGCGCCACTAGTACCGTTTCCACTCCGTATTGTGACGTCACCGGTCGTTGAGCTGCCGCCAGTCGCACCACCACTTCGCACGATAACGCTCGTGCTGCTCGATCCGACACCGTCCTCAGAAATAAACTGGCCATTTCCCGCTGAGTAACTACCAGCATTATAGAAGCTCCCTGCTGAGGCGCTAATGCTCGCAACCACACCACCCGAGGATGACTTCACTGTGAGATAATTACCAGATTGGCCTGAAACCCCTTGGATAATAAGTCCAGTGTCACTCGCTGAACCAGTATTAATATAAGCTGCTGAGTTATGCGTACCTGTACCTTGGGAATTTACCGTCAGGCGGAAGTTAGGTGACGCATTGTTAGCGCCGAGATTCCCACTCGTTGTCAGATTGCCAGTGAAGGCTCCTGTGCCGTTCGTCGTCAGGTTGCCAGCGTTCGTCACCGTAAAGACGTTCGTCGAGCCATTGTGCTGCAGCCAAAGGAAGTTGCCACCATGGCTACTCGAGATATCTGCCATGTAGCTGTTGATCGTCGCTGAGTTATTGGTCGTACCCGCACGTGAATCAACGATGAAGCCCTGTATATTATTTGCTACTCCACCGGTTGTCACATCGTTAACCCTCACGCGTTGCCCGGTAAATGTGATCGCTGATGCGGATGTTCTGTTTATATCTAGGATGTTCTGTGAATTCGTGAACGGTCCGCCACCCGACGATGAAGTAACGCCCTGGTTCACGCAGAACCGGCCCGTTCCACAGGTTCCCGGCACGCCGATCGCCACGCGTAGTGAGCCAGTTGAGGCAGATGTATCGACGGTAAGGGCTGCGCTGTTGAGACCACCGACCGACAGTAGAGCGCTGTTACCAGTTGAGCTCGATAGTGTCAGCGACTGATCAGCTGAGAGTACGGCCCCGTTCGTAAACGTCTTCACACCTGCAAAACTCTGAGAAGAAGTGTTGACCAATCCAGCGTATGTCGCGCTCGCACTCTGTAGATATAATGTATTACTTGATAAGGTTGCGCCTGTCGCATTTGCCGTTCCCCCATCGAGTGCGCCAATAGCTGTCACGCTCGTACAGTTACCGCTTGCGGTACACACGTTGCTACCAGCCCGTTGGAGGGTGCCGGTGAAGTTCACGGTCGCTGCGTTGAGGAGCGCGACGTTTGCACTGAGACGTGCGTCAGCAACGGTGCCAGACGCGATATTACTACCATTGAGACTCGTGAGCAGTACCCCGGAAAGAGCTGGTAATTGCCCTGAGCCGTCGGTTTGAACCAACTGGCTCACACCGTTAAACGTATTGCCTTGGAGTGTCACATTACTCGTAAGTCGTGCGTCAGCAACGGTGCCAGAACTGATATTAGTACCGTTCAAGCTTGTTAGGGCGGAGCCATTACCACTAAAGTTTGCGGCGATCGCGGTGCCAGTAATGTTTAAGTGACCTGTCTGAGCACTGCCAGGAGTTGCTCCCTGTAATTGCACGTACAGCCCGTTTGCTGCACTACCGGTGAGATAGTTACAGTTATTGGAGTCATCACAGACATCGTTACCGCCTTGTTGTATCGTACCCGTGAAGTTGTTCGTAGCGGCATTTAGCAGAGGAACATTCGCACTGAGACGGACATCCGCGACCGATCCCGAAGCCAGGTTACTGGCGTTGAGATTGGATAGCGCTGATCCATTGCCGCTGAAGTTACCGGCGATTGCGGTGCCTGTGATATTAATATTTCCTGTCTGTGCCGATCCCGGAGTTGTGCCCTGTAGCTGGATATATGCGCCATTGGCTGCCGATCCTGTTAGGTAATTACAGTTATTCGAGTCGTCACACACGTCATTGCCACCTTGCTGGAGCGCGCCGGTGAAGTTGTTCGTAGCGGCGTTGAGTAGTGGGATATTTGCGCTGAGACGCGCGTCTGCGACGGTACCGCTCGTGATTGCGCTACCATTTAGATTCGTAAGTAACGCACCTGACAAAGCCGGTAACTGACTTGAGGCATTGAGCTGAACCAACTGGTTCGCACCGTTAAAGGTATTACCTTGTATCGTAACATTCGCACTAAGTCGCGAGTCCGACAACGTACCTGAACTAATATTTGTTGCATTGAGGTAGTAGCCAGCAACTTGTCCACCAAGTTGGGCTGCATTTACGTTTGTAACAGCTGAACCATCTCCATCGAAACTATCAGCGAACAGATCACCGTTAACGGTTATCACGCTTCCGCTCTCCGTGAGCAGTGAGTCACCGAGGTTTCCACTAGCTGTAAATTTTGCAATAGTTCCTGTCGTGCCCGAACCCGTCAAACTACCACCGAGGCCTGCACAGTTACCGGTCGTGTCACAGACTTGGTTTCCGTTTTGGTAAAGAGCAGCAGCGCGTCCCGTACCAGTGATATTAAAATGTCCGGTCTGTGCCGTTCCAGGGGTACTAACCTGCAGCTGAACGTAGGCACCGTTAGCGGCGCTCCCTGTTAGATAATTACAGTTGTTTGAGTTGTCACAGACATCGTTCCCAGCTCGCTGGAGCGTGCCGGTGAAGTTGTTTGTTGCCGCGTTCAGGAGGGCGACATTTGCACTCAAGCGTGCGTCATTAAGCGTACCAGCAGACAAGTTAGTCGCGTTGAGGTAATAGCTCGGCGCTTGACTATTCAGCTGAGCAGCGTTCACGTTTGTCACAGCAGCTCCGTTACCAGCTAGTGTCACGGCGGTTAAGGCATTGGCGATACCAGTACCAGTGATATTAAAATGTCCGGTCTGTGCCGTTCCAGGGGTACCGACCTGAAGTTGTACGTATGAACCATCAGCTGCCGAGCCAGTCAAATATCCACAGTTATTTGAGTTGTCACAGACGGTATTGCCCGCTTGCTGGAGCGTGCCAGTGAAGTTGTTTGTCGCCGCGCCGAGCAGCGGCACATTCACGCTAAGACGCCCGTCACCAAGAGTTCCACTGCTCACGTTACTCGCGTTCAGATTCGTGACCCCGCTACCGCTACCGGAGAGTGTTGTAGCTGTTACATTCGCAAATGTCGGTGATGCGGTGACACTGATATCTTGCACAGTATTGACCGCGCCACTTGTGACGATGAAATTACCAGCGTTAAAGCTCGCTATGCCCTTGGCGCTCGTCGATGCGTCATTGATCGTGATAACCGTGCCTGCAGCACTACTGTTCGCGATAGTCAGGTCACCTATCAAGGCGTTAAGCGAGTTAACGCCTGAACCACCCCCACCCGGACACGCTGAGAACGCTGGCGCCCCGGCTGTTGATAACAGACAGAGTCCAGCGCCTCCTGCTGTTACAGCCGAAATCGGGCTCGTTCCCTGACCGATCAAGACACCGTTGTTTGTAAGGTTTGTAGTACCTGTCCCTCCAGAGCTCACACTGAGTGGAGATGAAAGCAGTAGACTCGACATCGTTGTCGCGCCGAGAGTAGCTGGACCATTTACTGTCAGGCTGCCCTGCAGGGCAGCGCTACCGCTAACTGTGAGGTTGGCAGTATTGAGCCCACCATTGAACGAGTTTAATCCTTGGAAAACGTTTTGCGATCCGAGAGTTGCCAAATCTGATGGGATAGTTGGGATGTTTGGAATCGTCGGTATGCTTGCCTGGACACCCTGTAGTTGGGTGCGAAGCTCTGTCAGATCCTGTTCTGACGCAACACTGACGAACTCTGTACCGTTAAAGAACGCCAGTCCGTTCTCACCTTGGTCATAGTAGAGTTGTCCGGCACTACCGTCGCTCGGACGTTCTGTCGGTGTCAAAATGAGTGAATTATTCGTGCGTAGCTGGCCATTCACGCTCAGTGCTTGCGAGGTTGCAAGGTCAAGACCGCCAGATGCTACAAGGTCATCCAGGTTAATATCTTGAATAGCATAGGTATCCGCCGGGGCGGCGCTCTGCGCCGGATTACTCAGCTGTCCCTGTTGGTACTGTCGATATCCGAGAAAACCTACGAGTGCAAGACCCGCAATGAAAAGAAGGCTAACAACGATCAACTTCCATGAACTTGGCAGTCCTTTGCCAACCTTCACAGATAGGCCTGGCTGCGTAGCGCCACCAGAAACTGACGTCGTACCCGCTGAAGTGACAGGTTGTTGAGCAACAGAAACCCCTGGGTTACCATTTAGGTCCCCCAACGACGAACCTGTCGTTGAATAATCTTTGTTTTCCATTTTTTTAGGTTTTTTCTGTTTTGTGGCTTGGGTTTAGTATACGCTTTGCTGAATAAAAAAAGTAGTCTTTTCACTCACTCAAAACAGTGGTGGACAATCTGTGCCAGTTTGCGCTTTGTGGAATGTAATGATTTGCCTAATTTCGATGTTAATATTACATTTTTATTTTATTCTTATGATTGGTTTTTGTCTCAAGAGGATCGTTTATTTGTAGTGTATTGAGCTACACATACATACTGAAATGCTCGCACGTAAACAGATCTATGATTTTGACTAAAGTGTTGATTATTCTACTTCATTTATTTTGCACAAAACAAAATAAAACACCACATATCTGGTGGGTGATGTTCGTGAAACGCGCCGAAGGCATGGGATCTGTTCGCCTCTGGCGCGCGACACAGTCGTGCTTCGGCCGAGTCATTACACTGCGCCTTTCAGGCGTGTGTGTTAACGATTGATGTGCATTCTCACTGGTGGGCGATGAGGGATTTGAACCTCCGACCTCGTCATTATCAGTGACGCGCTCTAACCAACTGAGCTAATCGCCCACAAGTGAGAATACGCATAATATCGATTGTTAAACAGCAGTGACGCGCTCTAACCAACTGAGCTAATCGCCCACACACCAAATACGTGGTGTTTTCAAAATAAACTTGGTGGAGCGTCGGGGACTCGAACCCCGGACCCCCTGCTTGCAAAGCAGGTGCTCTAGCCAACTGAGCTAACGCCCCAAGTAGAAAAGATCGACCGTGAAGGTCAGAGGACATTGTACCAGAAAAACAGAGGTGAATGCAAGGTTTTAACATAAAAATACCGCCCTATAAGGCGGTATTTTTAGTGTTTCACAACTTAGCAGTGCAAGCGTCATTCGTCAGGGTTCTTATCATTACTGACAAGTAAAAGGTGAACTTTGTCTTTCCCCGAAGGGATAGGTTGTTATGTAAGCTCAGCATAACAACAAGACCGACCTAGCTCTACTTATGATTTCTCGATAAGCAGGCATAGTTTCTCCCTAGAAAGGAGGTAATCCATCCGCAGCTTCCGCTACGGATACCTTGTTACGACTTAACCCCAATCATGCCCCCCACCTTAGGCCGACGAATCGGACTTCGGGTGTTGGTCACTTTCATGGTTTGACGGGCGGTGTGTACAAGACCCGGGAACGTATTCACCGCAGTATGCTGACCTGCGATTACTAGTAATTCCGACTTCAAGCAGGCGAGTTTCAGCCTGCTATCCGAACTGGGACCGGTTTTGATGGGATTTGCTCCCCCTCGCGGGTTGGCTGCCCGTTGTACCGGCCATTGTATCGCGTTTCTAGCCCAGGACGTAAGACTAATACTGACCTGACATCATCCCCTCCTTCCTCCCCGTTACCGGGGCAGTCTAGCTAGAAAAATCCAACTAACTATAAGGGTTGCGCTCGTTGATGGACTTAACCAAACATCTCACGACACGAGCTGACGACGGCCATGCAAGATCTGTCACCGAGTTCAATAAAGCACTCTCGCCTTTCGGCAAAATTCTCGGGATGTCAAGCCCTGGTAAGGTTCTTCGTTTATCATCGAATTAAAGAACACGATCCACTACTTGTGCGGGTCCCCGTCAATTCCTTTATGTTTTAGCCTTGCGGCCGTACTCCACAGGCGGGATGCTTAACGCGTTAGCTTCGCTACGGAGGGGGTCGATACCCCCCACAGCTAGCATCCATCGTTTACGGCGTGGACTACCCGGGTATCTAATCCGGTTCGCTCCCCACGCTTTCGTGCCTTAGCGTCAGAAATGGTCCAGTAGCCTGCCTACGCCATCGGTGTTCCTTCGTATATCTACGGATTTCACTCCTACACACGAAATTCCAGCTACCTCTACCATTCTCGAGCTTAGCAGTTTGGATAATAGTCTGAATGGTTGAGCCACCAGGTTTCACTATCCACTTACTAAGCCGCCTACGCAACTCTTTACGCCCAGTCACTCCGGATAACGCTTGGGTCCTACGTATGACCGCGGCTGCTGGCACGTAGTTAGCCGACCCTTATTCGTTAGTTACCGTCATATTCTTCGCTAACAAAAGAAGTTTACGACCCTAGGGCCTTCATCCTTCACGCGGCGTTGCTCCATCAGGGTTGCCCCCATTGTGGAAGATTCCTTACTGCTGCCTCCCGTAGGAGTCTGGACCGTGTCTCAGTTCCAGTCTGGCTGATCATCCTCTCAGACCAGCTACTGATCGTCGACTTGGTGAGCCATTACCTCACCAACTATCTAATCAGACGCGGGCCGCTCCCAAAGCGCCGAAGCTTTAATCCGAAGACCATATGCGGTATTAGCTCCGGTTTCCCGGAGTTATCCCTCACTTTGGGGCACGTTCCCACGCGTTACTCAGCCGTCCGCCGCTCGCCGGCGCTCACAACATTCTCCTCGTCTTCCACTGGTATACCAGAGGTGAGAAGAAAACTGTGAGCCCGCTGCCGCACGACTTGCATGTATTAGGCACGCCGCCAGCGTTCATCCTGAGCCAGGATCAAACTCTCCATAAAAGATGCACTGTATCGCTACAGTGCGCTGACGAAATTGACTTGCACTGCCAAATTGTGAACGTTCATATCTGTTACTACTCCCTTGAGCGCTCAGACTGATATCCATCATACTCTGATAGCACAGCTACGTCAAGGGGTAAACTGGCTTATTTCGTTATTAAAAATGCAACGCTTAAACCGATGAGAAATCCAAGTAATGCACCGGCTGCTACCTCGAGAGGCTTATGACCGAGCGCCACGTACGGCAGTGGATCTTTTGCGAACGGTGATTTCTCAAGAAGCTTGCGTAGCGCTACCCCCTGCTCACCAGCAGAGCGACGCGACATCATAGAGTCGTATGCGGTTATAAGTGCAATAACAGCCGTCACGGCGAATAGCCCAGACTCTACACCGTCGCGAACGCCAACCACGGTCGCCAGCGCTACCATCGTGGCCGTGTGGGCGCTTGGCATACGCCCCGACATATAAAGCTGTCGCCAGTTACCCCCGCCCTTTGAGTGACGATTTAGGAAGTACTTGATACCCTGCGCAAGTGCAAACGCAAGTCCTGTTGCGATGAAGTAGGCCGAGACGTCAGGTAGCATGTCCTAATCCTCTGCTCTGTTAGCTTCTGCTTCATCTGCATCACCAACGAGTTCTCGCTGCTGCTCGGGGATGAAGCCGATCGAAGTCACGCTATCATCATCATTAAGACGCATCACACGCACGCCCTGTGTCGTGCGACCAAGTGTCGGTATGTCCTCAAGTGAAACGCGAATCGTTTGACCCTTGACCGAAATCATCAACACCTCTGACGATGCTGGATCAAGTGACGTTACCGTCACGATATTACCGGTCTTTTTGTTAACTACACCCGCCTTTATGCCGACGCCGCCGCGCTTGTGCGTTGCGAAGTGCTCAACCTTAGTCAACTTACCGTAGCCATTCTCGCTCATGACAAGTAGTTTACGGTCTTCATTGGCGAGATCCATACCAACAACGCTGTCTCCAGGACGAAGGCGGATACCGCGAACACCACGGGCCGCACGACCCATCGGACGAGCATCAGACTCTTTGAAACGGATAGCCTGACCGAAATTGGTGCTGATGATAATCTCATCGTCACCTGAACTTCTACGGATCCAGCGCAGCTCATCGCCATCATCAAGCTTGATAGCGATCAGACCTGTTTGACGAATATTAGCATAATCCTTGAGCGGTGTCTTTTTGACGGTACCGTGCGTAGTACTCATAAAGAGGTAACCTTCGTCACTTTCTTCCTTGCCGATCTTAATCATCGAGGTGATTTTCTCTTCAGGCTGGAGTTGGAGTAGATTCACAACCGCAACACCTTTAGCCTGGAGGCTAGCAGCCGGTACTTCATAGGCCTTGAGGCGGAAGACGCGGCCCCGGTTAGTAAAGAACAGCAGCCAGTCATGGGTCGAACAGGTAACGAGCTGGTCAATGACGTCCATTTCCTTAGTCGTCATGCCTCGCTTACCCTTACCGCCGCGATGCTGACGACGGTAATCAGTGGCTAAGGTACGTTTAACGTAGTTTTCTGTTGTCAAAAGAACTACTACATTTTCATCAGCGATCATTTCCTCTTCACTGATCTTGCCTAGCTCATGGTTCATGATTTGGCTTCGTCGTTCATCACCATACTTCTCTTTCATCTCGAGAAGCTCGGTTTTGATAATCTTGAGTATCTCAAGTTCACTTGAAAGGATACCTTCAAGCTTCGCAATGAGCGCAAGAAGTTCTTTGAGCTCGTCCTCAATCGCCTGTCGTTCGAGGCCTGTAAGCCGGCGGAGCTGCATAGCTAGAATAGCTTTGGCTTGAATCTCGCTCAGCTTGAATGATTTGACGAGATTCTTCTCGGCCTCATCACTTGTTTTGCTGGCACGAATAATACGTATGACTTCATCGATATTATCAAGCGCAATCTTGTACCCCTCGAGGATATGAGCTCGTTCCTGAGCTTTGCGTAGCTCGAATTCAGTACGGCGTCTAACAACGGTTTGTCGATGCTTAACGTACTCACTCAAGATGTCCTGTAAGCCAAGTACTCTCGGCTGAAGACCGTCGACAAGCGCGAGCATATTATAGTGGAGGCTTGTCTGAAGAGAGGTCATCTTATAGAGCTGGTTGAGTACCTTCTTCGGGTAAGCGTCTTTCTTAAGCTCGATGACGACCCGAACTTTGCCTCGGGCTGATTCGTCACGGAGGTCAGAAATCGACGTAAGCTTCTTCTCTTTGACAAGATCAGCTATTCGTTCAATTAACGTTGCTTTATTTACGGCGTAAGGCATCTCTGTTACGACAATCTGGTGACGACCTTTCTTGGACTCTTCGATGTCAGCAACTGCACGGATAACAACACTACCTCGTCCGGTTGCGTATGCTTGTCGCATAGGTACCCCGCCGTACACAACACCGCCGGTTGGGAAATCTGGCCCCTTCACATGCTTCAGAAGGTCGTCAAGCGTAACATCTTCGCCCTTGTCGATCATTTCGATGGTAGCGTCGACCAGTTCGGATAGATTATGTGGTGGAATGTTTGTTGCCATACCAACTGCAATACCAATCTGACCGTTCAGAAGAAGGTTCGGTAACTTAGCAGGCAACACGATAGGTTCCTGCTCAGAGCCATCGAAGTTATCGCGAAAATCGACAGTTTCTTTGTCGATATCGACGAGAAGCTCTTCGGCATGCTTGTTCATGCGAGCTTCGGTATATCGGTGTGCAGCTGGTGGATCACCATCCATAGAACCGAAGTTTCCCTGACCTTGCACCAACATGTAGCGCATGCTCCACTCTTGAGCGAGTCGCACCATTGAGTCATAAATCGCTGTGTCACCGTGCGGGTGATACTTACCCATGACGTCACCGATGATACGTGCCGACTTCACAAACTTCGCGTTACTACGGTTGCCGTTTTGGTTCATAGAGTACAGGATGCGGCGATGAACCGGCTTCAGACCGTCTCGTACGTCAGGAAGGGCGCGTTCAACAATAACTGACATCGAATATTTCAGGAAGCTATCTTCCATAATGTTCTCGACAGTTCTTAGCTCAAGTGTCTTTGAGTGAGTCTGTGGCAAAACTTCGCCCTCAAGTGGTGTGGTTGTTTCATCGTCCATAATCTAAATATCCAAGTCTTCGTGGCTTACAAATTTGGCATGCGTCTGTATGAAGTTTTTGCGTAGCTCAACTTCATCACCCATCAGCTTTGAGAAAATAGCGTCTGCCCGTTCGGCATCTTCGACCTTAACCTGAATAAGCACGCGGTTTTCTGGATTCATTGTCGTCTCCCAGAGCTGGTCAGCGTCCATCTCGCCAAGACCCTTAAATCGACTAATCGTGACACCGGCCTGCTTCACCCTGTCGTCATCCTTGTTTATCGCAATACCTTTCTCGCGGCGCTCACCGATAATGCGATCTATGATCGCATCTCGCTCGGTCTCATCATAGGCATAGGTCTTTTTCTGACCACGGTTGATACTGTAAAGCGGCGGCTTTGCGAGGTAGACATGACCACCATCGACGACCTCTTTCATATAGCGGAACAAGAAGGTCATCAGCAGTGTCGAAATGTGGCTACCGTCAACATCAGCGTCAGTCATGATGATGATTCGGTGGTAACGAAGCCCAGAAATATCGAACTGTTCATCAATTCCTACCCCAAGAGCCTTGATTAAACTGACTATTTCGTTGTTATTTAACATACGATCAAGCCGTGCACGCTCAACGTTGAGAACTTTACCACGAAGAGGCAGAATCGCTTGTGTTTTACTGTCGCGCCCACTCTTGGCCGAGCCACCCGCTGAGTCACCCTCAACGATATAGATCTCGCTTTCAGCTGGGTTACGGCTTGAGCAGTCAGCTAACTTACCTGGCAAGCTGAGGCCATCAAGCGCCCCTTTTCGGATAACGTTCTCACGAGCAGCACGCGCCGCCTTGCGTGCCCGAGCCGCAAGAACAGCTTTACCTATGATCTTCTTAGCAATCTGCGGGTGCTCTTCGAGGTAGTACGCAAAGTACTCGTTCATAATCTGTTCGACGTAGCGACGCATTTCAGGGTTACCAAGCTTGTTCTTGGTCTGGCCTTCGAACTGTGGATCAGGTAGCTTCACGAGAATGATAGCAGTTAGACCTTCGCGAATGTCATCACCGGTCAGGTTCTCTTCCTTTTCCTTAATGAGGCTATTTTTACGCGCATAGTCGTTGATAACCCGAGTCATCGCGCTACGGAAACCGACCAGGTGTGTACCGCCCTCCGGGTTGAAAACATTATTTGCAAAGGCTTTTACTGTTTCAGTGTAGCTATCATTGTACTGGACTGCTACTTCAACCATGCAGTCTTCTGCTGGTCTCTCAACATAAAAGATGTCGTCAGCGACAACTTCTTTACCGATATTGAGGTGCTTCACATAACTCTGGATACCACCCTCGAAGTAAAAGGCATATCGCTGGCCAGTTCGTTCATCGGCAACCATTGCCTTAATGCCTTTCGTGAGATAGGCCTGGTGGCGCAGGTAGTCGAGGACCCATTGGTAATCAAAATCGACAGTTTCTTTAAAGATAGTCGGATCGGGATAGAACGTGATACTGGTGCCCTGTGGTCGATCTGTCTTACCCACTTTCTTGAGATCGCCTTGTGGTACGCCCCGCTCGAACTCCAAGCGGTGCAACTGCCCTTTTTGGACGACTTCGGCGATGAACTTAGTTGATAGCGCGTTCACGACACTGGAACCAACACCGTGCAAACCACTGGAGACTTTATAGCCACCACCACCAAACTTACCGCCGGCGTGCAGGACAGTCAGAACGGTCTCGAGCGTGCTTTTGCCGGTCTTTGGATGAATATCGACCGGGATTCCACGACCGTCATCGGTAATAGTAATACCGCCGTCAGCTAATATCCGAACATCAACGAAGCTCGCATGACCAGCAATCGCTTCGTCAACACAGTTGTCGGCAATTTCTTTGATAAGGTGATGTACACCATCGTAGCCAGTGCTACCGATATACATACCGGGACGTTTGCGAACCGGTTCCAGGCCTTCGAGGACTTGGATCTGAGACGCATCATATGATGCGGACGCTTTTTGTTTAGCCATCTTCCCTCACTTACACGCTATTTACAATACTCACATTATACCTGGCAAATTGTACTCAGGCAACCAACTGGAAATCTATTGCATTGAACATATTTATTATGCTAATGTTTCTCTTAAGGAGACAAAAATAAAACAAACAGGAAAAATGTTTCGCAAGATTGTATCGAATCTCGCTTTTTCCCCGGCTTTGGTGGGCCAACTTGGTTTTTATGCAAAGCGCCTAAAGAAAGAGGAGGCAACCCGACGGCTTGGGCTGGTATTTACTGCACTAGCACTTGTTGTGCAGTCATTGACAGTGTTCACCCCCCCTGAATCTGCAAACGCGGCAAACGGCTCGGACATGATCTACGGTGGTGTGCAATCAAAGAAAGCCGTCCTGGCTGAATATGACAAACTTCGTAGCGATTTCAAAGACATCATGGATTACAACGGTATTACCCGTGCCGAGCTCGCAAATATGCGTGAAGGAACGATCAATAGCAAGGGGCACGGCACCGACAATGACGCTTGGAAGACTTGGGGACGAGCTAAGCGATTCAGCCCTGGCCAAGGTGAAGTGAAGCATTCAGTGCCACTTGATACCGGTGGCGCCACAACTATCTACTCTCGTCCTCTTTGGTTATTTGACAGCACCTCTTATACGATTGCCAACGGGTCGACCTACGGAGCTTTCGTTGGTCACTCCGCAAAACGCGGTATGTTCGCCATCATGAAAGACTGTGGCAACCTGGTTACTCGCAACACGCCAAAGCCTGATGTTGGTGCCCACTTCATCGCCGCCAGCTGTGAAATGGTGCGTGGTAAGGCGGTTGATAGCCGCGATAAAGACGCACGTATCAAGGTTTTCCTATACTTTGACGGTCCTCCAGGAAAAGGTGAGAAAGTTGGTCCGATCATGACCGACAAGGAAAATAAATTCAGTGTTAAGGTTCCTGAAAAATATAAAAAATCTGAGGAGTCGACCAAAGTGTGGGGAGTCATGGTGCCACTCGCTGGTTGGGGTGATTCGACTGTCCAGTTCGACAAAACAGCTACAATTCCAGGCGGCTGCATCAAGCCTGAACCGGTCGCAAAGTGCGAGCAATTAATCTTTAACCGCATCAGTCGCACTGACTTTAGCCTCGAGGGTAAGGCTCTAGCTGAAAATGGTGCCAAGATAAAGAGTTATCGTTTCACTGTAATTGACTCAGGTAAATCTGTCGTACTGACCAAAGACGTCTCTACGACGTCGCTAAAGGCAAGTAGTGGTCGCCTTAATATCAGCGAACCAGGCACTTATACCGCTCGGGTTACGGTTAAGACCTCTGAGGGAGATAAGACAAATGAAAACTGTGTCGCCTCATTCAAAGTCAATGCCCCGACAACACCAGCTGTTGATATAGATAAGAAGGTAGATGGTGTTGATCTCAAAGCTGTCGAAGTCAACGCCCCTTTCACCTACCAGTTAACCGTTACGAATACTGGGGAAGTTAACCTCAAGAACGTCGCGGTTACGGATCCTGCGCCAAATGGTGTCACAATGCAGAGCGCAAGCGTTGGCAATATCAAGAACAATAAATGGTCATATACGATCCCAACGCTTAAGATGGGTGAAAGTCTGACTATCACCATCACCGCAAAGGTGGCGAAATATATTGCAGGCTCGCTCGTGAACACGGCTTGCGTCAACGCAGCCGAAGTGAGCCCATCTCAGCCAACTCAGACCGATGACTGCGATGACGCAACGGTCACAGTTAACCCACCCGTCGCAGTGATACAGGTTTGTGAGCTGGCCTCAAAGACTATTATCTCCATCAAGGAAACTGAGTTTGATGCTTCAAAACACTCGAAGAACCTCGATGACTGTAAAAACCCATGCGAGAACAACAACCCTGCATGTATCCAGGTAACCGAGTCAAAGACTGGCCGCAACCTCACGCAGGGCGTTGACGCCACAACCATGAAGGCGCAAGCGAGTGACCGTATCGAATACACTGTTTACCTTGAGAACGTTGGTCAATTACCGATGACACGTACGGTGTCAGAGGAGTTGAGTGACGTCCTCGAATACGCTAAGCTGATCCAAAATGGTGGTGGAACCTTCGATGAGGCTAACAAAGTGCTCGCTTGGGGCGACATCACGCTTCAACCTGGTGAGAAGACGAGCCGCAGCTTTGTTATCCAGTTACTCCATACCATCCCGACAACAGCACGTGGTGCATCGGAACCAAGCAGCTACGACTGCATCATGACTAACTCGTTTGGTAACACCGTTAATATACCTGTAGCGTGCGAGACACCGAAACTGGTGGAATCAGCAGTGTCTGAGCTGCCAAAAACCGGTCCGGGTGAAAACCTCCTGTTCGCTGGTGTAATCGGCACGATCGTCACCTTCTTCTGGGCTCGTTCTCGCCAACTAAAGCGTGAGGTAAAATTGATTCGTAAAGACTTCAACATGGGGACAATCTAAGGAACGAGTATGGTAAATCCTGAACACTTACCAAACAGCGCTGAACGCGGTATCGAAAGTCAGAACGCCGCCGCTGAGCGCTCAAATGAGTTGCTGAAAAGCGCTGAGCGATCGGTTGAGACCTCGCCCGAAGAAAAAGCTGAGCGAGTCGCTGAAGCACGCACAGAAACCAAAGAGGCGCTCATGGGTCGTGAGTCAGGGGGTGCCGAAAAACGGCGTGCCAGCAGCGACCGCGCACCATCCCTGCCCCACGCGACGAAGAAACAGCGAGCTGACAGCTACGCTGCGACGATGCGCCAGATTCAGTCCGAAATGAACCGTTCCTCACGTACTTTTAGTAAAGTCATCCACAATCCAACGGTCGAGAAATTAAGTGACGCCATCGGCTCCAGTGCTGCCCGGCCAAACGCTGTGCTTGCTGGCAGTATGGCAGCGACTTTCCTGACGCTCACCGTATTCTTGATAGCAAAACAATATGGCTATAGGTTATCTGGTTTCGAAACCATCGCGACGTTCCTGCTTGGATGGGCACTCGGTCTTATTTATGACTATGCTCGATTGATGCTACCAACAAAGCGTTAGCAGCAGCGTAAGTTTATGAAACCGGCTAGGAAGCGGCCGGTTTTTTTGGTTCGTCGGATGCAGTTGTATCCTGGTCGCTCTTGTGGTGAAGATTGCCTCGTAGATCGATGAATATTTCGTCATCCATCGCGTCAGTTTCCTGCTCACGCACGACAAGTTCTTCTTTGGGCTTCTCTGGTTCTTGTTCCGTGGCAAGCGCTGGTGCAGAGATAGTTGCCTTTAGTTTTTCTGGAGCGGGCTTTGAAACCGCCTCAGGCTTAGTAGGTTTTGGCGGTAATGATACCTGTATTGGTTCCGACGTCGGCGCTTCTGACTTTGGCTCTGGCTCAGCTGGCTTAGGCGCTGGTGCTGGTTTTGAGGTTGGTGACTTTGTTGCTTGTATCTGTTTACGCTTGGCGAGCCATTCATCGAGGAACGATGAACCAGAACCACTACCTTGTTGCTGACCACCGCTCTTCATACGCTCTTCGAATGCCTTCTTCTTTGCTTCCTTGGCCGCATCTCCGGCCCTCAGGCGCGCGAATATTTCACGCTCGACATCTGAACGCGGCTTGCCGTATTTTGCCGCTGAGAGCTTCTTGAGTGCTCCTGCAAGCTGAGGGTTCGGATGACCCAGAATCGGTGGGAAGATCATGCTGAACGGCGCTGATGGGACACCACTGATCTGCATGACCGCAACACCTTCGTAGTTTGGTAGCTTCGTGAGATCTTCAGCGTCAAATACCGGCACGAACTTTTTTGCCATCAACTCTGCATCCGTCGTACCGATACGACCCGAAATCACCGTACCAACGTTACCGATGATGGCTTCACGTATTTTGTCGGTCAACTGGGAAACGAACTGGTTCGCAAGGATGAGGTTGAGACGATACTTACGAGCCTCGGACAAGATACTCTCGAAACTATCGGTTGCAAAGTTCTGGAACTCGTCGACGTAGAGCGCGAAATCTTCTCGCTGCTCCTCTGGGATGTCAGCCCGCCCCATTGCGGCTGCTTGGAACTTCATGACAAAAATCATACCGAGCAGCTGCGAGTTGAGTTCACCGGTGCGGCCTTTACTAAGGTTCACGAGCAAGATCTTTTTGTTATCCATGATGTCACGCAGGTCAAAGCCGCTCTTGGTCTGACCGATGATGTTCCGCATCATCTCATTACTCAGGAAGGCGCCGAACTTGCTCACGAACCAGCCGAGCACCTCCGATTTATGATAATCACTAGTTTGTGCCATCTCTTTGTTCCAGAAGTCGAGTACGGTCTGGTCGGTGACATGCTTTATCTTCTCCTTCGCAAACGCATCGTCGTTAAATACCTGCGGGATGTCGATGAAACTGCTCCCAGCTGGGTCGCTCATGATGGTCAGTGCGGCATTTCGGAACCAGTGTTCGTAGCGAGGACCTATAATGCCTGTGTGACCGGGGTCATACAGGCGATACAACATCGCGATTGCCTCCTGCACGAGGAAGTCACGTTGATCAGGCGTCTCGAACTCGAACAGATTAAGACCAAGCGGGTTATCCATGTCGCCAGGGTTAAAGTAGATGACATCCTCAACCCGCTCCTTAGGCACCATGCCGAGCAGTGCCTCGGCAGAGTCACCATGTGGATCGATGAATGCAAAGCCTTTCCCGTCGAGCATATCCTGCAATGCTAGGTTCTCAAGCAGTTTCGACTTACCGGTACCAGTCTGACCAATGATGTAAGTATGACGGCGACGATCGTTAGTACTAAGACGGATTTCTTTCTTGACACCCCTGTAAACGTTGTAACCCATCAGGAAGCCTTCTGTGAGTAACTGGTGCGGACCATCAACTTGCTTGCTTGCTTGACGTTGTAATTGTGACGTCGGAATATTCCGCTGGTCTGGAAGGTGAAATATGGTTGCGAGCTCAACGCTGTTGAGGATATTCTGCTTGATGTCCTGAGGGAAAAATCGGAAGATGAACGACGTCACGAATGACTCGATATCCTTAGCAAGTGAGAACTTAAATCCATTTTTACCAGGGCTATCGAACAATGCAAAAGCTGCTACGACGTTCTTGAGCAGCACCTGTGAACGGGCAGACGTATTACTGCTGGCCACTACTCTGATAAGTACTTCGTACCCTGGATGACGTGTCTTGTCCTCGAGAGCGTCCACTGTGGCTTGCTCTAAACTACTTAGCTGCTTGTCCTCTGGCTTTACTTCCTTTTGTTCTGGCGCCTTCCAGAGAGCCTCCAGGAGGTCTTTTGGCGCGAGTGCGCCGCCAACACCGGTCTTGACGCCCTTGTCTTTGCGGATCTTCGCAGCAGCGCCCATAACGTTCTTTGTCCAGCCCTCTGGAGCGGGCCGGAGTAGCATCTGGATACCGACACCGTCTTCGCGCCCTGCGACCGCAAGCGCGTTAAGGATAGCACGCATCGCATCACGTTTACTCTCCTGGAAGGTCGCAATCGGATAGGCATACTTGGTCTTGAGGGTCAGCTCACCACCAATAGTTGCGCTGATCTTACCGACCTTACTAAAGATGTTGTGTTCTTCAACCTCCTCCAGCCGTGCTGCTGGGTACGCTGCCGCGACCGCTTGCCTCACGACATCGAGAAGTGCCATCGGTACAACAACGTAGTAATGGATCAGCCCTTTACTACCGATGATTTCGAAGGCTAAGTGCCGCTGTCCATACAGCTTGCTCTTGAACCCTTTCGTAACCGTGCTGGCAATGATGTTGTACATCACCTGTGCCTGGGATATTGTCTCCTCGGTAATATCACGTTCATCACGTCCGCCTGCTTCGATATCATCGCTCGCCGGTGGTATATGAATAAGAAGCGGTACCATCTTGAGGCCGCGCTCGTAGTTCTTTGCCTCACGAAGAACTCGTTGGTATTGCCAGTAAAAGAAGCCGACGATGCCACCGGCCGCTACCAGGACGACAAGTATGACGATGACGACGTTGAGCACGGTGCCCCCTTATGCCCCATCCGTCGGCAAATTAACCGTCTTGCCGTAACGTTTCTTGAGGTAATCTGCTTGCAATTTACTGACTTCTTGTCCTTGGAGGTATGGATCGTGCTTTGTTTCGGCAACAACTTTCTTAGCTTTTTCAACCCATTCCTTCTCGATTAGATCATCGTCACCTGCCGAAGCTGGATTGGTGTCATCAACGACTGGCAGGGTACTCTTTGGCGTCGGCGTTATCGTCGGAAGCGGTGGTAGTGCCGGCGCTACTGGTTGAGCCGCGACTGGATCACCGCTCGGTCCACCGACGTGAGTTTCTTTGGTCTCCTGTTTTTCCGGTTGCTGGGGTGCTTTTTCTTGCTGGTTCGCACCAGAAAAAACCTCACCCCCCGGGAAGTGAGCCGGACCGTTCTCTGGTGAATGAGATGGTGACGGTAACTGAGGCTCCATATGAGGTAAGTATAGCACAAGGATTCTCGCGTCAGCGAGGTGCGAATCGACTATTTTTCACGCTTAGTGATGTAGAAAATCGCGAGCGCTAAAAAGATAACGACCAGAAGAATGTCGGTCCACCGAAGCTGTCTCACAGAACTTAGAGCGAGCAGCAGAACCGGGCCGAACGCCAAAGCGCTCGCGATATAGTAGGCTTTGCGTACCCCAACTCTGTATGACCGAGCAGTCACCCTCCTCCCGCGGCGCACGATAATATCACTCACGACCCGAACTCCCCAGTGAAACACTGTAAACAGCAGACTTGCAACGATAGCGTAAACAAGTACAAATACCAGCAATATACCCCCCGGACCAGCCGACACTGGATCGATCTGATTCATAACGAACAAGAGGATTAAAAGGAGCCAAAACCACGCGGTGTACACCAAGGCTTTTAGCGACTTATTCATACTCTTATCCTACCCCACTCTACGAACTGTAAAAGAAGAAAAAATGCCTGAGCGACAAACCTATATGTCTGAGAATGCGACATCCGCCACTGGTTTAATTAGGGCGCGTGCGTTCCAGACGGTCTGTCGCTCGAGGCGACTGACCGCTCTTTGACTTCCGTAAGGAGGTCTCCGAGCTTATATCTCTACGGAGCTTCTTGCTTAAGGTAACCCAAGCAGATCAACGCTCGACGTATAGTTTGGTGATGTGTTGGTAACGCTTTTGTGTTTTGGACACACTATCGAAGTGTTACCAGGCCATCACCAAACGGTGAGATGAATGAAAGGTGCAAAGCTTCATAAAACTAGTATCGTTTTTGTTTTAAAAAGCTTACTCGTACACTAGCATGCTTATGCTTTGCTGTCAACGCTCGTGGTAAAAATTTATATTGTTATATTTTCAATGATTAGATAATTTTGATAGTTTATATCTGTTAACATATTACTGTAGACTTATAGACAACGTAGCTATTATGACCTATTTAGGCAAATGTTTGTCGTAGCCTGCACCAATAAGTATCTTCAGTGCGGCACCGACATCGCCCGGAACAGCTTGGTGCGATTGGTGGCCGAGCCTTGGGTATTCGATGACACGCCATAGGTCGCCAACCATGATATCGATCACTGTATCAGCTGGTTGTTCATGGCTAAATAGTCGTTGAACGACGTTGCTTGGGACGTGACATGAAGCGTCACACCTTGATCCGGCCACTGCTTCTCGAACGTCGCTTTTGCCCGCCTCTCCATGTAGGGCTTGGTTACCAGTAGCAGACTTCTCGGTCGGATACCCTTTGACTCGAGTAGTTTATAGGAAAATGCTGCGTTCTCACCGGTGTTACGAGCTTCTTTCTCCAGTAGTAGCTCGCCTTGGTAGCCATTTTGGCGCATAACGCTGGCAAAGTGCTCTGCTTCAGCTACCTCGCCCCACATTGCGTGTAGCATATCCTGGGTGTGAGCAACTCCACCCGTAATCAGCACATGCTCATATGTATGTTTGGTTAAAAGTTCCGTGGCAAGTAGCGCAACCCGATCGTCACGGCTCCCAAGCACGATCATGCACTCTGCAGACTCAGGCTTATCATGCAGCTGCATGTAATCCCAAATAGTATTCACTGCATTTTGCAGATTCTTTTACATATTGCAGTCATTATAAAACCCCATAGCGCCCGAAAATAACAACGAACACTATATATGCCATAAATACGGGAAGTTTTCCACAGTTTTGTAAAGGTCAAAATTACTGTTGACATGAGCGTTTTGGCGCATTATATTAGAGGTAGTTCCTGAATACAAAACTTACTCAGGAACCCAAAACCAAAAGACCAAAAGAAAACAAACTCTAAAACAGCCGTTACTCGCAGACGGCTGTTTTTTTAGTGTTAACTTCCCTATTTCATCCACGAATGGACGCCTGAGCGGTAGTCCCAAACTCCGGCACCCGGTGCTTTATACGACCAGTAGCACTGCGCCCAAACCTCAGCCGAAAAGGTATCGTGCTGAGCCTGAAAATACTCATCAGCTCGACCTTCACGGTCAGCTGCTTCGGGCAGACCCGCGCTCCACTCGCCCACGATGACCGGCATGTAAGAGCCTATTTCGGTGAGTAGCTGGGACCAGTCATGACGGACAACACGTAGGTGTTGGTCGACTGACATGCTTTGTTCCTGTTTGCCAAACACTTGGTATAGGTGAATATCCATGACGATATGCTGTGCGTACGACCGTTGTGAGAGCACTCGTGCCATTTTGAGAGGCTTGAACGCATCACTGACAATAATTTTTACGTTCGATGCCAGATTCGGCTTTATAAGGGGTATTGCTCGGTCATAATAGCGAAGGAGTCGCCACAAAAACCAGCGAACCTTCGGCTCGTTGATAATCTCAATGCCGAGTAACGCCGGGTGACGGCCATACATTTTTGCCATATACTCCAGTGTTTGCAGTGCATCGCCACGATTCCCGCGCCGGTAAAACTTTATCTTGCCCACCTGTCCGCTATGGTCCTGCCCGTTCTGCGAACCTTGCAACCCATGGAAGTCGAGAATAACCTGTAGGTCATGTTCTTTGGCCCAATCGAAAGCCTGGCGTAGATATATCTCGCCGTCAATAAAATCATCTGTCTCGGCGAATAGCCAGTAGCCGACTGGCAACCGCACGAAATCAAAGCCAGCCTCGGCGATCCATTTGAAGTCCTTCTTGGTAATAAAGGTACCGCGATGAGCCGTGAGACGCCTCCTAGCCTCTTCGACCCCCAGCTCTCGAACCAGAGCCGCCTCCCCGCTCGCAACGACACCCTCAAACAACGACGGCGTCATCCAGCGTTCCGCTACCAGCCACCCGCCAAGGTTCAGCCCTCTCAGTGCTTTCGTCATATCACCAGTATAACGACCTATGTAAAAGCCCGTCACGAGGACGGGCGCTTACATTGGTGGAGCTGCGGGGTACTGCCCCCCGGTCCGATCGGTAACGGATCATTCTTCTACAAGCATAGTCAGTTTTTAGTGCGGCCCTACATAGAGAACTGACAAAAAAGTAAGGACGGTCTATGAATAAGTGTCACGTATTCGCTTCACAGCTACGGAGACGTCAAGTCATATGGTATGACACGCCTGGCCGCTATATGACGTCACGGTAGGCGCGGCCGCGAGCACTTAGGCTACGGCTGGCGCAAAGGCGTAGCTAGGAACGCTGAAAGCGTTCTTTACTTTCGCCCATGCTGATGCAAATGTGTTTGCAGTTAAATAACTGATTGCGTCAGTAAATCGACTTGCAAAATGATCTGTTAAGGTCCAATCGTCGAAAGCTGTGTCAGCCCCTCGTCAGAGTGATGCCTTGGACTCGCTCTGACGAGCAAGCTCGCAGAGCATCGTTTTATAGCACTCCCTCTTCCTCTCGGCTAAACATCGTTAAACGATCTTTAGCCGTAGAACTGCAGGGTCGCAGATGGTCGAACCGACTCGCAGGTGCCTATTCCTACGGTTCGACACCCTTATTTTACCAAAAGCGTTGTCAGAAATAAAGACCCATGTATACTCTAAAACAGTTATGGCTACTGCGAGGGTTATATCTGCCACGGCCTATGGCTTCGAAGGACGCCTGATTGATATCGAGTGCGATACGTCCAGGGGCCTGCCTACACTGTCGATCGTCGGTCTCGGCAACAAAGCCATCGATGAGTCTAAGGAACGAGTACGGAGCGCTATCAAAAACTCCATGCTCGACTTTCCGAATCAGAAAGTAACCATAAACCTTGCGCCGGCCGATCTACCTAAAGATGGCTCGCACTTTGACCTACCGATAGCACTTGCTATCCTCATCGTCGCGGGACAGCTCCGTCAGGAGAGTGTCAAAGGCATACTCTGTGCTGGTGAGCTAGCGCTCAGCGGTGAGCTACGTCCGATCAAAGGGGTTATCAATATTGTTGAGACGGCTCGAGAACATGGTTTCACTACGGTGATCATCCCAAAGGCTAACCAACACCAAGCCGCTCTCGTCGACGGCGTAACCGTTATTGGTGCAGATACACTTGCAAACCTATTCCTTCATCTCATTGGGGAGAAAAACCTACCTCCTTTCGATGCGAAAAAATCAACAATATCACCATCCTACCCTGTTGATATCGCTGACATTAAAGGCCAGGAGCAGGCTAAGCGGGCACTTCTGATCGCTGCGGCTGGTGGCCACAATCTACTCCTGGATGGACCGCCTGGGGCTGGAAAAACGATGCTGGCTCGTGCACTGATGTCGATATTGCCACAGCCAACCTACGCTGAACAGATTGCAATCACCAAGTTGCACAGCTTGGTTGGTGAGGATGTCGACGGTATTGTTACCTCTCGCCCCTTCCGATCACCACATCACACCACGAGCAGTATTGCCCTGATCGGTGGCGGTACACGCCCACTTCCAGGTGAAGTCAGCCTAGCCCATCATGGAGTTCTGTTTCTCGACGAGCTGCCTGAGTACCCACGGTCGGTTCTCGAAGCACTCCGCCAACCGCTCGAGGACCGCAAGGTTCATGTATCGCGCGCCGCCAGCCGCATCACCTACCCGGCTAGTTTTATGCTGGTCGCTACCAAAAACCCCTGTCCTTGCGGTTACTACGGGGACCCCGATCATGAGTGTAGCTGCGCTATCCCTCAGATATTGAACTACCAAAAGCGCGTCTCGGGACCGCTGATGGACCGTATCGATATGGTGCTGAGCGTGGCTCGCGTTCCTGAAAAAGATTTGCTCGCCACCCACGATGGCCCCGGCGAGAGCCCTGCTGTACGCGCCCGGGTCGAGAAAGCTCGTCAGCGACAAGCCGACCGTCACGGCAAGCGTCGCTCGAACGCCGAACTGCCGAGCAAAAATATCGCCGACCTCACCAACCTCTCGCAAGAGGCAACCGTGCTGCTCAACCAGGCCACTGACCGCTTGAAATTATCCGCCCGCAGCTACTTCAAACTCATCAAAGTCGCCCGTACTATCGCCGATCTCGAAGACAGTGATACGATAACCCCGACACATATGGCAGAGGCTCTTCAGTACCGCAAGCGCGACAATATCAACTAGCCTTGCCTCTTTCTCTGTTATTTGCTAAAATGGCCCCTGGTATTAACACAAACTGTAAGACGAGGAGTCCTTCGGTATTAACAAGTCAGTTCGAATAAACGAAGCTATCCGTGCTTCGGAACTGCGAGTTATCGGCGAAAGCGGTGAGCAGTTAGGTATCATGTCGCGTACTGATGCTATAGCAGCGGCCGAAAAAGCCGGACTCGATTTGGTTGAGATATCTCCTGCCGCATCTCCGCCTGTCGCGAAAATCATTGACTGGGGCAAGTACCAGTACCAGAAGATGAAGGAGCAGCAGCGGAACCGAAAGAATGCGAAGCAAAGCGAGCTCAAGCAAATGCGCCTTGGTCTCAAGATTGGCCAGCACGACCTCGACATCAAACTCAAAAAGATCCGTTCTTTTTTGAGTGATGGCGACAAGGTACGAATCCAAATATTCTTCCGAGGACGTGAAATGGCCCACCAGGAGCTGGGATACGAACTGATGAACCGCATTATAGCGGCGCTCGAAGAAGACGCTATCGTCGAACAGAAGCCTCAGATGGCTGGTCGCAATCTGAGCATCACGGTAAGGAGTAAGTAATGCCTAAACTAAAGACCCACAAGGGGACGGCCAAGCGTGTCAAGTTGACCGCCAGTGGCAAAGTCACCCGTCGTCGCGCATCTGGTGGTCACCTGCTCGCGAAAAAGAGCAACCGTCGCAAGCGCGTTATCGGTTCCAGTGCCGAGATCACTGGCAAGATTTCTAAAAACGTTAAGCGAGCTCTAGGAGTCTAAGCATGCGAGTCAAACGAGGAACTACCCAGCGCGCCAAACACAAGAAGGTACTAAAGCAAGCCAAGGGTATGCAGCACAACCGCACGCGTAGCTACCGCCTTGCTAAGCAAGCGGTCATCCGTGCCCTGCAGTACGCCTACCGCGATCGCCGCAACAAAAAGCGCGACCTGCGTTCTCTGTGGATTACCCGCATCAACGCCGCGGCTCGTGAAAACGGCACGACCTACGGTAAACTGATGCACGGCCTCAAGCAGGCTGGTATCGAGCTGGACCGCAAGACGCTCGCCGACATGGCAGTCCGTGAGCCAGCAGCCTTCGCTGCTATCGTCAAAGCAGCCAAGTAAACCTATGACAATCTAAAAAACTCCCGATATGGGAGTTTTTTAGTGGCCAGATGACATATAAGCCGGGTTCTGTCGTGGACGATCATCTATCTAGACTGATGATTGCTCATCAGTTCAAGCGGGGTATAGCGATTTGCTGACGAACAGTCACCACACTAGGTGGCAGTAGCAAATCTCCTTGCAGCCGACAGGGTTTACCTCCTCCGCATGTCACCATACGTCGCTGTGAGCTCTTACCTCACTCTTTTCGCCCTTACCGTGCATCCTTTAGGGATACGTTGGCGGTATCGTTTCTGTGGCACTTTCCCTAGGGTCACCCCCGGTTGCCGTTAGCAACTGTCGTTGTTCTGTGCTGCCCGGACTTTCCTCGTGCCGTGAAGCACGCGATCGTCTAATCATCTGGCCGAGAACTATTATACCTTATGCTTGGTGCTGATCGAGAATCTTGTTGACGACACCGTCAGCTAACTTGTTGTATTCACGGCGTACATGCGAGAACGTAACTCGCTCAAACTGCTGAGTGAGTTCCTTGATTCGGTTATTGATGATCGCAAGATCCGGGTGTTTTATCTTGTAGATACCGTTCATCTGGTTCGCAACGAGTTGTGAGTCCATACGAAAGTCTACCACTCGTACTCCGAGCTCTTGTGCTCGTTCAAGTCCGAGATAAACTGCCTGATATTCAGCCACATTGTTGGTCGTAACACCTAGGTAGGCACCGCCTTCCATTACAACTTCGCCGGTTTCGTTCATAATGACGAAACCGCTTGCTGATGGACCAGGGTTGCCTCGGGAACCACCATCCGAGTAGATGATCGCTGATGAAATAGTAGAATTTTTGACATCGCTCGTCATATCTACCTCTTGGGGAGTACTTGTTGCGTACGGTATCTCCTGTAAGCCAAGTATCTGCAGAGTCGATTGTGTGAGTTCATTCCGCTGTGCATCTGACAACTTTTTCCAAACGTATTTGTCATACTCATTGCTCAGCGCAACCGTTTTGTCGGTCGGCTTGAGCGTCGCTTCGTACACGACGAAGACGTATTGCAGCTCACGATCATCTGGGTCGACAAACGACAAGACATCGGACAGTTGAACCGTTTCTGCAGACACACCAGCATGGATTCTGAGCGCATGTCGTATGGCGTCCTCGGGCTGTTGGTTCATGTGCACCCTACCCCCCGGGAGTTCGAACATACCTCGGATACTTGGTCGGCCGCCCTTACGGCGCAAAAGCAGGACCTTGCCGTCCTGCTTGATGATTGCTCTGGTGGAAACTTTTTGTTTCATAGGTTTACTCCTTAATTATAGCATAAGAACGATATAATTACAATATTCGCGTTCATTTTCACGATTCCACCTGTCATACTGTCACTATGACACATCCTGAAAAACCTTCGCAACATGAGCTTACTGTGACAGAGATCGGTATTATTCGTGAGAGTGGTACCGGAGACCGGTTCATGATCGGCCGAGGACTGAATCCGGCGCTTATCGATCAGTTAATCAAGAAATCAAAGCAGTCTCATATCAGGCGGTATTGCCACAGAGACGCCGAAGAGCGATTCGCTAGTCCTGAAAGTTTTGAGGCATGGAGAACGAGCAAAGGTGGACGAAACCCGTATCCGCTTACTGATGGGTCAGGTGATCTCGCAGGGCTGATCTGGTACGGACCTCAGCCATTCACAGGTACTGATATCCTCAACCCCGCTACAGACCCAAACCACACATTTGCAATTCGTATGTATGAAGGCACCGAAGGACGTGGGCTTGCCCGTCCATTCATGATTGAAACAATGCACGACTATGTTGAGGGGCTTATTAGATCAGGCGAAATCGCTACATTCAATGGGATCCACTTAGAAACAGATGCTGATAATCCCCGTTCAATCCCTCTCTATAAAAAAGTCGGTTTCGAGGAAGTATCAAGAGACGAAGAAGGACGTGTCACGATGGTGATCACGCCCGAACGTATCTTTGGGTAATTACGTATACTCTCTTGGTCAGGGTGACTGGACTTGAACCAGCGACCTCACGGCCCCCAGCCGTACGCGCTACCAACTGCGCCACACCCTGGAAATGGAAAACCTCCGAGACACCGAGGGAGATGAGTTCCCCGCGTACGCGCAAGGTGGGTGCTCGCAACTGCCGTCCACGGACGTCGGTCATATAAAGCTCCCTGTCATCTACATGTTAGGAAAACATTACCCCCGGTGCTGTCTCGAAGGCTACTTATAGTATAGCTCAGCTGACACCAAAAATGACCGAGAAAACTGCCAAAATAACGTCGCGTGCACCAATGATAAACTGCCCAATCTGTTGGCTGAAAAGCAGAACCAGCGCAAAGACGAGGATGATGCCGTTACGCTCGATAACCTCCATGACGCTTCGGAAGCCATCTGGTGCGACTGCGTACAGGAGTCGTGAGCCATCGAGTGGTGGGATAGGTAGCATGTTAAAGATAAAGAAACCGAGATTCACGAAGACGACCGTCGTAAACGCCAGGTCAGCGAAGCTGTACGCCAGGAAGTCACCAGCGTTGATACCAAGGATGGCTGCGATTCCGAAGGCAAAGAATGCGATCACCAGGTTCGTCAGCGGACCAGCCAATCCGACAAGCGCAGCCCCAAGCTCTCCGTAGCGTACTCGCATCGGGTTAAACGGCACTGGTTTAGCACCACCAAAGATGGGGAGTCCGAGAACTGCGAGCATTACTGGTAGCAGTAACGTCAGGAAGGGATCGATATGTGCGATCGGATTTAGTGTCAGCCTGCCGTGAATTTTGGCCGTGTCGTCCCCTAGCCAATGGCCAGTATAGGCGTGCATCGCTTCGTGCAGCGTCATGCTCGCCAGCACAGTAGCGATCACTAAAGCGATATAAGCAACATCAAACGTCATCGCTTATTAGTATAGCGTAGATTTTCTTCCACCTACCTCTTGACGTGAACGCGAAAAAACAGTAGTATAGAACGGTTGTAAAGGAACAAATCTAATGGCAGCACAATGTGAACTCACCGGTAAAGGCAAGATGCACGGCAACAACGTGAGCTTTTCGCTGCGCCGCACCAAGCGCGTCTTCAAGCCTAACCTGCAGAAAAAGACGTTTGTCGTCGACGGCCAGAAGGTCACTATGACCCTCTCTACCCAAGCGATTCGCACTCTCAAGAAAAAGGGTGTTCTCTAGATAACCGGACTGTACTAAAAAACCTCCCGCTCGGGAGGTTTTTTAGTATCGGTTTACGTAGGTAACCTAGGCAGTGCGTTCAAACTCAACGAGCGTCAGGATCTCTGGCAGTGCACCCTTCACTTTCCACCTAGGAGTCTTTTCGTGTTGAGGGGCACCTAGTTCTTTTACGAACGGCTCAAGCTCCATCTGTGGGACTTCGTATTTGACGGCCTTGTCAGCGTAATGTGTCGGAATGACAACCTTCGGGTCAATCTGGCGCACGACAGCAACAGCCTGGTGAGCATCTAGTGTGTAACCACTCCCGCCAACTGGTACGATCGCAACATCGACAACCCCAAGTGCCTCGAGCTGCTCCTCGGTGAGTGGAGCGGCTACGTGACCAACGACCGCAAACGTCACATCGCCAACCGTCATGCGATAGATAGTCGATTGCTGACTCTTGTCGTGGTCAATCATTCGCTCAGCACTCACGCCTGTGATTGAAACATCACGGACTTCGTACTCACCCGGCCGATCGATAACGACAGCGTCGTCACCAGCGAACAAAAAGTCAGCTTGGGTAGCGAGGACAACAGAGTTCTTAGCTGCCTGGTCCTTGAGACCGACATTGGATAGCTTCGGATCAATAGTGACGGTTGTCTTTTTAGTGCTGATAGTGAGGCAGTTGGCGCCTTTGTATTCAATATCCATATCTCTCTCCTATTTCCTATGAGTCGGTCAACACACCTTCGGAGTCGGTGATGACAGTATGTTTAGTTGCAAGCAGCGTCGTCACGAAGCGATCTTTGATGCTGAGACGGTAGTAGAAGTCCTCGTAGTCCATGACTGAGTAGTTGAGCGCCTTGTTCTCTTCCTCTTCGAGCTCCTTGATGAACTTCTTGAGCTGCGTCTTGTTAACCGTACCGGCGATGAGTAGGTCGACATCACTAGTACTGCCGTGCACCAGCTTACCACCGAAAATCACGACACGGATATCGCCAAGTGGCTTGAGGCGCTTTGTCCAGTCGTTCGCATCTGCGACGCCGACGGCATCTGAGACACCGCTATCGGCAAAGATCTGGTGAAGCGGGCCGAAGTGAGGGTACTCTTGGTTGATTTCGTAATAGAGGCGATTGTTGCTGTTTTCACTCTTGATAATACCGATACTGAGCATATTAGCGAGCTCACGGCGGACTGAGTTAATCTGTTCGTCAATCTTTCTTGTGATTTCGCGCACATAAAATGCTCGACCAGGATTATTCAGGAACAGATGTAACAGCTTCACTCGTGTCTTTGAACCAAATAGTGCGTCAATCATGGCGGAATCCCTCACTCATATCGAGTACTATACTAGCACACTTACGCTAGTACCGTCTCTATATAGGGCCCAGCCTCATCCAGCGATAGCCATTGAACATACTCGTGACGTTTCAGCCAGGTCACTTGGCGCTTGGCAAGACCCATATCTTTTGCAACAAAGAGATCGATTGCCTGATGCTCAGTCAGCTCCCCGTCAATCACCCGTCGCACGATCGGGTAAATGTTACTCTTCATCGCTTCACTATCCCAACCATACCGATCTGCGAGACGCATCGTCTCGTCGACGACTCCTGTTCTGAACATCACCTCAGCCCTTGCCCGTATACGCTTACTCAGGATACTTCTATCCGTTGCAATTGAAACAACTACGGTATCATCCGCAGGTTTATCTCGAGAAGTGCCCCGTTGACCTGCACGCTTGAGAGTACTTATAAGGTGTCGTTTGTTCTGTGGATTCTCGGGCAAATCAATGTGTTGCATTTTTATCAACTCTTGTAATTCATCTATATCCTTCTCGTCATACCTCACATCATCCATCTGCTCTGGCCATTCAAAATCAAGTGTCACCGCATCGATATAGAGCCCGGTACCTCCAACTAAGAATGGTACCTTGCCGCGACTTCGAATCTCGGTAATAGCCGTATTTGCATCACGCTGGAAATCACGTGCAGTGTAACGCTCGCCAGGTTCCACGATTCCGAGTAGATGATGTGGAACCCTGGCCTGCTCGTCAACCGTTGGCTTGGCAGTACCGATATCCATGCCTCGATAGATAGTCCGCGAATCGGCACAGATAATTTCGCCGCCGTACTTCTCGGCCAGATTAAGCGCTAGACCAGTCTTGCCACTCGCTGTCGGCCCGGTGATAACGATCAAGGGCGCCATCGACGCTCCTCAAAATCAACCACCCGAAAATCAACCACTGTGAAGCCCTCGGCTTCGAGAGCCGCTTGATGGCCTGCCTTTCCACCATAATAGCCACTGGCGCACTCACCAAGTCGGTTCACGACCCGATGCCACGGCAGTTCGGTTGGACCGAAGTGCGCAAGTCCGCCGACCTGTCGTGCCGCATACGGATGTCCAGCAATCGCTGCAATATCGCCATAGGTCATCAGTCGACCCTCTGGTATAGAAGCGACTAGCTCATAAACGGTGTCTCGAAAACTAAGCTCACTCATGGGTTTAAATAGACGATTTGCTAGCGCGAGCTTTTGCCTCGTGGGCAATGCTCGTAAAGAACTGTTCAACCTCGTAGGCCTTATCTTCACGACCCTCGACCGCTAGATCACCGCGAACTCGAGGCGTTACCTTGCCCTGTTCGACTTCCTTGTCACCAACGACCAGTGAGTATGGAACCTTGAGCGTCGCGGCGGCGCGAATTTTCTTGCCAACCGAGTCGTTGCTGTCGTCAACCGTCATACGGATACCCTTATCAGAGGCGATGTACTTAAGTTGTTGCACGAATGACACCACTTTTTCATCATCGTTGACCTGGATAACGCGGAGTTGTTCGGGCGCAAGCCACAGCGGAAAACGGCCAGCAGTGTGTTCGATATAGACACTGAGGAACCGCTCAATTGAGCCAAGGAGGGCGCAGTGGATCATGACTGGACGCTGTTTTGCACCTTCGGCGTTCGTGTACTCAAGCTTGAAGCGTTCCGGCTGTACGAAGTCTAGCTGTACGGTTGCAACCTGATGCTCACGGCCGATGGCATCTGTCGCCATGAAGTCGACCTTCGGACCATAAAAGGCTGCTTCACCAGTCTCTTCGTAGAACTCGAGCCCACCCCTTTCAATGGCCTGCTTGAGTTGGGCTTGTGCGCTCTCCCAAAGTCCGGGGTCGCCGAGATAGGCATCACTGTCATCACGATAACTAAGACGGACATGCAGCTCCATATCAACCGCACTATAGAGCTCATGGGCAGCGGTGAGCAGTTGGTCAACTTGCTCTTCGATCTGATCGGGACGCACGAACGCATGACTGTCATCTTGCGTGATCGATCGAACTCGGCTGAGTCCACCAAGCTCACCACTCTTTTCATCACGGTAAACGGTTGTGGTCTCGAGGTAGCGGATTGGTAGATCACGGTAACTTCGAGCCTGACTTGCATAGAGCTGCGTGTGGTGCGGACAATTCATCGGTTTCATCACAAAGTTATCGCTTGTCTCTTGGGACGTTACGAGAAAGAGTTCGTCACCGAATTTTGACCAGTGCCCAGAAGTCTCATATAACTCCTTCTTGGTGATGTGCGGCACCCAGACTTTCTGAAAGCCACGACTCTCGCGCACTTCGTTTGAGAGCCGGCTAATCTCTTCTCGGAGCACGGTTCCGCGAGGTGTAAACAGCGGCAAACCAGCGCCAACAAGTGGAGATGTCACGAATAGGTCGAGTTCTTGACCGAGCTTGCGGTGATCACGTTTTTTAGCTTCTTCGAGCATTTCAAGATGCGTATCGAGCTCCTCTTTGGTCGCAAATGCCACCCCATAGAGACGCTGCATCTGAGCGTTCTTCTCATTGCCCCGCCAATAAGCCCCGGCTACACGCATCAGTTTGAACGCACCGACTTTGCTCGTATCTTCGACGTGCGGACCGCGGCAGAGATCGGTGAAGTCACCGTCCGTGTAAAATGATACATTTTCAACAACGCCTTCACCTGACGCTTCTACCCCGAGAGTCTCGGCATCTAAGTCGCTCGCGACCGTCGTACCAGCACGCTTCAAATCGTTCAGAAGCTCAACCTTGTACGGTTGATTCGCTTGCTCGGCCCATGTCAGCGCCTCATCGATGCTTTTTTCGCTACGTTCAAACCGGTAACCCGCTTTGATGATGGCTTGCATTTCTTTTTCGATACGCTCGAAATCACTCTCAGATATCTTCGTCTCTCCGAGGTCTATATCATAATAAAACCCGTTTTCCACCACCGGACCGACACCGAACTTTGCCTCTGGCCACAGGTGCTGCACCGCCTGCGCCGTGATATGCGCCAGGCTATGTCGCATAGCGTAAAGTTGGTCGTCACTCATACTCATCTCCTTGGCGCTTTCGCCTCTTAGAAAAATAAAAAACACGCTACTTGAGAAGTTTTCTCTTAGCGTGCCTCGGTCCGGTTGCCCGGAGGTTCCACCTTGGCTTTACTCTTGTCGCATTCATATGACGCCTGTCTGCGACCGCTCCCGGCGAAGCTCGACGGCTGGTTAGACCGTGTCACCACTTGGTATCAATAATACCACAGTTGCTTCCCGCCCCTGTTTTTGGTATGCTTTTATCTGTCCTTTACGAGCGATTAGCTCATTTGGGGAGCCTTCAGCGAAATATCAGCGCCAGCGCTCTAGCCAAATGACAGCTCAGTACGTCACGCACCTTTATGGCCTTGCGCCCCCCTCAATCAGGGCGATTAGCTCATTTGGCTAGAGCGCCACATTGACGTTGTGGAGGTGAGAGGTTCGAATCCTCTATCGCCCACCAATCAAAGAACCGGTCCTAATATGACCGGCTTTTTGTTTGTATGAGCTACTCTGTTCTGAGCGCCTCGATCGGATCGAGCTTGGCCGCCTTGCGGGCTGGGAACCAACCTGCAATGATAGCAACCAGTATAAGGCTGAGTATCAAGATGGCGATCTGGCCGAAGTCAAAGATGAGGATCGAGTTACCTTCACCGAGACCGAGCGTTTCAGTCAGCCACGGATTGAGTGCCGTACCGACACCATAGGCTATACCAGCACCGATGACACCACCAAGGAAGCCTATCCAAGCCGCCTCAATCCTAAAGAGCCATGCCACGTCACGACCACGCATACCGAGCGCTTTCATCAGGCCGATCTCGCGGGTGCGTTCGAGAACAGAGATGTACATCGTGTTAATGATACCGAATACGCTTGCTACAACCGTAATCACACCGAACACACCGACGAGTATCTGGAGCACGTCAACGAACTGGGTGATGGTCTTTTGGATGTCTTGGCTCGTTTGGACGTAATAACCGTCTTCTTTGAGCTCAGCCTTGGCATCAAGCGCTTTCTGTTCGTCCTCACCGCCTTTGACTCGAACGTAGACGTAGACGTATTTCCCGTGGTTCTGAGTACCTTCGGTCGTGAAGTCATAGAGCGCACCGGTATCTTCGTTCGAAAGCATGATAGGCAGTCCCGCAAAGCTGAGTGAAGCGGCACCTTGTTTGGTCACCGCAGCAACCTTGTACGTCGTCAGTTGTTCGGTCGGCTCCGGTGTGGCCGACTCTTCACCGGACATCGTACCCATCTGAAGATTCATGAAATACTCCTGGAGCGCCTCCTCAGTAAAAGGTTGCGCAGTCGCGATACTCACCTCTTTGCCGATAGCATCAGCAGCGTTCTTAAAGCCAAGCAACTGCACGTAGCTCATCGGGAGCAACAGCGTACCGTTCTTGATATCACCCCGCTCTGGCAGTTTACCGGCCTCGAGCTCTGGCTTTTGGCCAGGATTGTACGCCTGAAGCGTCAGTGTGTAACGCTTGTCGTTGCCAGGTGTAGTCACGTAGCGCGCCTGGACTTGATAGTTCGGCCTAACCTGTTCGACGAAGTCGTATTTCTTGAGCTCCTCAACATCCTCACTTGTCACCTGCTTTACCTGGAGACTACTGCCATCACCGCCGACCGTCAGACTAGAAACTGACTCATCGTACTCCTTCGGTGAGCTGTTAGGTGCTCCATTGTTCTCTATCTCAGCGTCTCGCCCGACGATTAACTCTGCCGGATCGAAGTTATTGCTGATAAGTCGGTCAGTGTAGTCACGTATACCGTTACCGGCCGCCAAAGTAGCCGTCAATGTAAAGGCACCAACACCGATAGCAAGTGAGGTCAGAACCGTACGAACCTTGGCATTCCCTAGAGAGCGACCGGCACGTTGAATCAAATCGAACGCATTCATGACTTGCCTCCTTTTGCCTTCGGCCGCTTGGGAGTCTCGATACTCTGGATCGCACCATCCTTAATGTTTACCCGAATATCGCAGCGAGAGGCGAGATCTCTGTCATGCGTCACAATAACCAGCGTTACGCCTTGTTGTTTATTGAGGTCAAACAGCAATTCTTCGATGTGCTCGCCAGTGGTAGAGTCGAGATTGCCGGTCGGCTCGTCGGCGAACAGGATGCTTGGTTTCGCAACGATAGCCCGTGCGATAGCCAGGCGCTGCTTTTGACCGCCTGAAAGGTTACGAGCCCGTTCCTGGGCTTTGTCAGTCATCTCGACGCGCTCAAGTGCCTCAAGAATCATCTTTTTGCGCTTGCCACGCGACACTTTGGCGATCTCTAGCGGTAGGGATACGTTATGAAAACTGCTCTCGTTCCCCTGTACAAAGAACGCCTGAAAGATAAAGCCCATCTTTTCAGAGCGAAACCTATCAACCGCTTTGGCCTTTAGTTTCAAGATATCCTGACCGTCGACGACTACTTCACCGCTCTGAGGCCGATCGAGTCCAGACATGACATGCATCAGGGTAGATTTGCCAGAACCAGACTTACCGACGATAGCAACCGAGGCACCGTCAGGTATCTCGAGATCGATATCCTTGAGCGCCTGAAAACGCTGCTTTTTCTTGCCATAGGTCTTGTTGATACCGCGCAGCGTAATCATGCTGGATCCTTCCGCCCTTCTTACCCCTGTTATCTATCTACTAGTGTACCGCAAAACTGCCAGTTTACCGATGTTTTAACGCTTTCCACACGAATTCAGGGACTTTTCCACCGGTAGATACGTCAAAAAATCATGGTGTTTATGCACCTGGTGATATAGGCAGCAAGCATGAGCACTATTGACATTAAAACGCTTATGTGCTAGTATAATAACTATGGATACCACCACATCCACCCAGGCCCGCCGTGGCCACATCAGCTCAGAATTAGAAAAGTTTCAACTCTTCTACGAGATGGTGCCCGTCTCCAAAGACTCAGGTCGTATAAAGCGATCACGCATCTCGGCAAAATAACGCCGTCTACCACAGATATTACCCTCGCCGGTCGCAGATCTATCCCCTCATAGATCTGCGGTTTTTCTTATCCCCACACCCAAACTGTTTATCCACTAGCGTTTTCCCAAGCGTTATGACAATATATAGACATGATTTGCATAAAATGTAGCCACGATACCAGGGTCATGAACTCACGGCCACACAAAAAAACGCCCAGTGTATGGCGTCGACGAGAATGTAAGGCGTGTGGGGCCGTTTTTACGACCTCTGAAGTTGTCGCTGATGACAGTTACGTTTTTTCGGTCAAAGACGCATCTGGGAGGCTCTCGTCCTTTAGTTTGCCACGGTTGATCTTTAGTATCGCTGGCAGTCTGTCGCACCGTGCGAGCGACAGCGTTCCAGACGACAGCTACTGGCTCGCTCAGACCGTTGCCCAAAACATCCAAGCGACGGCGACAGATACGGTAACAACTGTCGCGATCGCCGAGGAAGTCTACGCCACCCTCTCAAACTTTGATGCGACCGCTGGTATCCAGTACGGTGCCCGACATGGATTGGTCCAGAACACGTCTCAGAGAGCCAACCGTGGTCGTCCACGCACGACAAGGCGTGGTATCAGCTAACAGTCTCGCCGTCTTCTTTGACGACAGCTTTTTCGGTTACATCGAACCGATCGAGATATTTACCGATGAGGAGTCGGGTTTGGGCGTATATCGCCGCGGCCGAACCATAGATGACGCTCGTAACCGGCATCAGCACCCACTGGAGTAGCATACCGATGTTACGATGCCGCTTGTAGCGCTCTGGGCGTGGCGGCAACATGCGAAATGACAGGAATATCGTGATAAACAATCCGACCATGGCAAACTGCTGCAGGCTGCTCGCGACCGTTGGTAGCTCGTGTGCGACTAAGCTACGGTTGCTCTCTGGATTGATGAACAACGGCCCCCAGGCGCCAACCAGCAAGATGATGCTAGCACTCGCCCAGTTGACGTGACCTTCGAGGAGTCGAACAAACTTGGTGAGGCCATCCCAAAACGGTACGGTACGCTCGCGTGTGAATACCTTTTCGGCGACATATGGTACATCAGAGGCACCATACGCCCAGCGCCGAAGTTGTATGAACTGAGCTTTGAGCGTCTTGCGATAGCCTTCGGCGAGCACGGCATCCTGATAGATCGGAATATAGATCGGCACCACCGAGTAGTGACCATCATAACGGAAATAGCTGCGCCAGAACTGGTGGCCATCCTCGACGATGGTTCGTGTGCTCCAAAAGTCCATGTCGATCAGCGCGGCCATGCTCTGTGAATGAGCAGCGAAGTTTCGCAGCATATGTGGCCGCAGCGAGTTCACGAGGTTCCAGAACGAGTTACCGGTGGCAAGCACTCGCATCGGTGCCGGCACGTCCCAAATATTGTTGAGAAACAGCGCTAGCGGCTGAAACGCCACGTGTCGCGGCTCGGGGTGAACGATAAATTCGTAAGTCACATAGCTGAAATAGCTGCCATGCGGCCGGTTGTCGCTATCAAGCGTTGTCACGAGCACGTTCTCGGGGTCGATACCGAGCTTTTTAATCTCACCAGCCAAGTACTTACCGGCATAGGTGATGTTGCCGCCCTTGCCGACGACTTCGTTCGGCATGTTTGCCGGGTGTTTGACGATATAGAAACTATGGAAGGCATGTGCGTATTTCTTCTGCAGCGCCTTGACTGCCGCCTCAGTACTTTCAGGTCCACGGCCTTCGTACGCAATAGTCATGATGATACGACTCGCGTCGTAATCACCCTCTAGAACGGCTTTTATAGTCGGTTCCAGTACTTCACGCGCCTCATTGTAAGTAGCAATGATGACCGCATTATAGATATCTGATGGCTTTCTGGCGTGCACCGTCGCATCGAGCTGTTCGAGATTATGCTGATGCACCTCTGAGCGCCATGAGTCTGAGTAGTGCCGAGAGTGCAGCGCAGCTGCAGGATCCTCGAGATCAGCCAGACGACCCTTCCAATCAATCTTTTGAGCACGTTGGAGGGTGTTATAGCCCTGTATCGTGCGGTATGACATACCGATCGCTTTGACGAAGAACACGATGATGAACACGATGATGAACACCGCGCCGTAGATCGGATTGATGAAACTGAGCACGATTGGCAGCAGTATCATCGTATAGCTGAGGATCGCGGGCAGCATCTCGAAAAACCTGTAGAACCGCGTGCGCTTACCGAGAGGAATTTCGAGATCAGTCATGTTAGACGAGGTCCGCCACCTGAAAGATTGCCGCTACCGTGATGACGGTCATAAGTAGTAAGCCGACCGTCAGCCACTGGAACGCAACAGCGAAGTCGTGTCCTTTTTTCTCGAACAGCTTGAGCCCAACGAGCGTGTGCATGACATAGACAAGAAGCCCAAAAAACAGAAATGTCAGCTGATAAAACCACTGTTCACGGTAAAAGTTCGTGATACCAAAACTGGTATAACGCACCGGTACCTGGAGCTCAGAGATGCGAATCTGAGCCGCACCCATGATGAGCAGGACGATGACGAGCAGTGCCCCGAGCGCCAGTGGTATCACATAGCTGCGATCTCGGATGGAACTTTGAAAGGTTTTCTTCATAACTCTATGCATTAGTATAGCGCGAATGCGCCCCATATTCTCTGCGATTCCCGAGTGAAAACCCTGTTTTCAGTCGAAAGGAGGTATAACGGAGGTGTCGCCAATCATTTTGCTACTTGATCGCAAAATGATTGGCGACGCCGAAGTGAATACCGACGTGGAGCCACTTAGCAGGATCGAACTGCTGACCTACACGTTACGAATGTGTCGCTCTACCAACTGAGCTAAAGTGGCACAGGTCCGCCGACCATTATAGCAAACTCTCCCCTGTTGCGTAGGGGGTGAAAATTTGCTAAGATTGCTTGGTCGAATTCGTGCCCGAAACCTGTGACTGGGCGCGACTGACGTCGCGGGCTCGTAGTGAAGTTGGCCTATCACGCCTCCCTGTCACGGAGGAGATCGCCGGTTCGAATCCGGTCGGGCCCGCCACGAAAAAAGTTCACCTACTCTGGTGGACTTTTTTCGTGTTTGCTCGTTTCGGATACGAACCGGCGAAGACGGTTCAGAAGCTTGTCAAATCTCTGATTTGTACAAGGTTTAGCCGATGGTGGAATAGCGAAGCTAGTCTATCATCGTGCGTTCATCCGGTCGGGCCCGCCAAGTATTGATTAATACCACTTTTGTGGTATTAATTTTATTATCGTGCCCATTCGGGTGTGTGTAGGAATACCTCGAACATTAAGGAACGCCAATGACACAAGTTGGAACGGTGACCTTCCCCGAGTATTCGGAAGTTCGTTGCCTCATGATGCCCTACATCCAGGGCGATCCGGATTCGATTCCGGACGACTACGCTGCGTACCGCAGCATCGTCGAGTCGACGTACCTCACGAGAGGCGACGTCGGGTTCCTGACCATCGACGAGTCACCCGTTCGCAAGGGTGTGCCGCACCGCGGAGCCCGCGCCACGTTCGGCCGCGCGCTTCACACCGAAGCAGGTCGCCGGCCCACAGGCCAGTTCGGCTGGGGCGGAAGTGGCTGGGGATCGGCGACCAACGTATTCCTTGACCGCGATGTCCGGGTGCTGCTCGCGAACAACCTGAGCGGCAGCTGCGCCCTGTGGGACGTCGAGCACGAGGACACCTCGTACGACGGTGACATCGGCAATCAGGCTGACCTGTATCCATACGAGGACGCTGTTCTCATGCAGGCTGGCGAGGTACACCGCATCGGGATCCTCACACCTCACGAGAGCCTCCCGGTACAGGCCGACTTCGACCGGCAGTTCCTGCGCATCGTCGGCAGCGGAGTCCACGGACGCGAGCCCTACTTCACAGTCAACCCCCTCATGCGGGCGGCGTGACCAACAACAGCCCTAAAGGGCACCTCTCTCATTTCGAGGTGAAGGTGCCCTGAGGGGCGCTTTCATTTCTTAGAGTATCTAAAGTTCCAACTTCATCCACCAGGGCCCGCTACAAAGCATATGAAAATCACCTCGAAGGAGGTGATTTTTGGTCCTACAGCTGCTCGACCTTGATGTGTTCTTTGATCTTTTTGTCGTTCTTAACGGCCTCAAATCGCTTGTCAAACTCAGTCAGATTTACCTTTATCTGTGCGTAGTGCACTGCTGTGTCACTCTTTTCGATAAGTTTGATGACATAGTAACCATCGCTTCCCTGAATTGGATCACTTACCTGACCCTTTTCAAGTTTTTGAGCAGCAACGATCAGACGATTTGGGTCTTGGTTGTCCAGCGGCAAGCCACCAACATCACCACCATTGCCCTTGGTTGCGAGGTCGTCAGAGTTCTCGGCAGCTAGCTTTGCAAAGTCCGCCCCACCTTTGGCCTGCGCGGCAAGCGACTTGGTACGAGCGAGAGCAGCATCGTCGATAGCAAAGCTTACCTTTTGCGTGATGAGGCGTGCTTTGACGACACCACGGTACTCATCGAGCGACCAGTCATAAAAGTTGCGGAGCACCGTCTTTTCGTAAGCTTCGAGGCTGATCGACTTGCTGTTCACCGTCTTGGTGATAAATTCGTCCACTTCGGCACGGCTGACGGTAATCTTGAGTTCACGTGCCAACTTGGCTGCATACGCCTCTTTGATGGCCGCATCGAGCTCGCGACGCTTGTAGTACTCGCTCTGGCGCTTGCCGTCGGCGCTCTTGAGATTGATCTGCTCCTGTTGAACCAGCGAGAAGATATCGCTGCGATATTTCTTGAGGTATTCACTATAGCGGACATCTTCACCGTCGACGTTCGCGACTGGCACTGGCACGAGCTGCGTAAGCCGATACATAAATTTGGTGTTCACTTGCGCGAAGTACAGCAGGTACCAACAGAGGACGAACAAGAGTACTATGGCACCGAACGCAATCAGGAGGCTGTTGAGCACGAGTTTGTGCTTTGCGTATTGGACCGGATACTTGAACTTGCGTCCGCCGGCCAAAATCTGTTCACGATGTTCTGCGACCGTCTCGTTGGTGATCCGGCTCGACTTCTCTTCAGGCGGTTGAGCCTTTTTGAACTTAGCTGTTAATTTCTTCATGATTTCCTGAGGTATTAGGGGCGGCTGTTGCCGCGACATCTTGCAGCTTGTTATACACTTCGCCCGGTTGGTGGATGAGATCGAGGATAAGGTCGCCAACATACGTCTGAATAACGATGGTTCCGAAGCCAAACAACTCACCACTCAATCCAGGAATAGTATAGCTTATGTTTTGGATCTTTGATACCGGTAGGTCGATGACGCTCTTGCCGAAAAAGCCCTTTTGCGTGCTCTGTCTAAGGCGCTGGTCAGTCAGGATGAATATCGTGAAGTACCAACCAATCCAGTGGTAAAAGAACAGGACGAGACCGAACGCAAGACCACCGAACGCAATGTAGAGATAGAGCAACTCTCCCGGAAAGAAAAGGGTTGGTAGGCTGGCCAACGCGAATGGTACCAGTATCGAGTAAAAACCTTTGCGAAGCGCGATGATATGACGGCGAAAGACCAGGACGACTTCTTCGCCCTCTCGCTGACCATCAAATGCAGGTTCCATGGGACTATGATACTAAAAATACCGGTGAATTACCGGTATTTCATTCGCTTATGTGGTACCCCGGGCTGGAATCGAACCAACATCTCCACCTTAGGACGGTATTATTCTATCCGTTGAACTACCAGGGCGCCTAGCTAGTATACTATTTTTTCTCTGGGACGCGGCCGTGAACCGTACTTTCGGTGGCAGTGGTATAGCTATAGATATCCGTCTTATCAAACCAGAGGGCAATTTCCTTCTCAGCTTCTGTTTTGTCACCCGATGCATGAAGGATGTTCGGCAAGGTCCCACCACGGGAGTTGGTGAAGTTACGGGTCACGTGCGTGTAGTCACCCCTGATAGTACCGGGTGCTGAATCTTTGGGGTCGGTCGCGCCGACCATCTTGCGAACATGTTCAACCGCTTCGACGCCTTCAAGCACGAGTGCGACGACCGGACCTTCAGTCATGTGGCTGAGCGTAATACGGTAAATCTCTTCTCCCCACCTACTGATGAGCTGACTGATGCCCTCATAGTGTTCGTGGAAATGTTTTTCATCGGGTGCGACCATTTTCATGCCCACGATCTTTAGGCCGGCTTTTTCGAACCGAGTAATAATCTCTCCAGCGATACCTCGCTGCACAGTGTCAGGTTTTAAGACGACGAGCGTTTGCTCCACAAATGACTCCTTTTGTTGTTCAATCTTGTCCCTATTGTAACAGAAGTAGATACAGTACGACCGTAGCAAGGGCTATGCGGTAATAGCCAAATATACTGAGGCCATGTTTCGACAAGTAGCTCAGCAGGAAATGGATGGCGAGAAGCGCCGCGACAAAGGCTGTCAGGTTAGCCACTAACAATACTCCGGCGTTGTCGATGAGGTATTGGCGGTCGGATGGCTTGAGGAGCAGCTTGCCGACCAGACCGACCATGATCGGGATCGAAACCATAAAGCTGTATTCTGCGGCAGCCTTAGGGTTGAGCCCCATAACGCGGCTAGCCAGTATCGTTGAACCAGAACGAGATACACCCGGTATCAGCGCGAGGCTCTGTGCCAAACCGATGAACAATGAACGGCGTGCACTAAGATCACTACCGCTCTCACGAGCAGTTTTCTGAGGCAGCATATCGGATAGTATCATCAGCACACCGACACTGGCCAGCATCGCTACCGTCAGGTACGGCGAGAGGATAAACGGGTTGGTCTGGATGAAGTCAGCCAGTAAGAGCCCCAAAAGCCCCGCTGGAATACTCGTGATGAGAATATTACGTGCCAGACGGTAATCATCTTGTTTCGTTACCTGTAGAAACAAGTCTTTGAGTTTTGGCCAGAAGTAGATGAGTAGCGCCGCTAAGGTCCCGAAATCAAGCGCTTGAATAAATAGGTGATCAACCTCTCCGAGCAAGAAATTCTGAAAGATGAGTAGATGCCCTGAGCTCGAAACCGGGATAAACTCGGTCAAACCCTGGACGAGACCCAGGACGATGGCTTCAAAGATAGTCATTGCAATTTATTGTACCGCACGGCACCGTGTCGCAAAATATGAACGTAAGCGGTATGATAGGCGTATGTACCTCTCAGAGCTCATCATCGACTTCATCGAGCACGTCGAGGTTGAACGCGGCCGTTCACAGCGCACAGCCGAGAACTACCACCTCTACCTTGATCGGCTGGTTGAATTTGCCGGCGACATCGAAGTCGAAAAGATTACCAGCGAGATGGTCCGTAAATGGCGCCTATGGCTCAATCGTTATGAAAACGAAGCCGGCGATAGCCTCAGTACCCTTACCCAGAGCTACCACCTGATCGCCCTTCGAAGCTTCCTTGGCTACTGCTCGAAGCGTGATATCGAGACGCTGACTCCGGAAAAGGTGGAATTACCGAAAACAAAGCGCAAACAGGTTAGTTTCCTAACTCAGGAGGAGACCGAGCGTATCCTCGAGGCAATTGACGGCCAATCGGCTGGGGGGCTACGTGACAAAGCTATCCTGGAGCTGCTCTACTCATCTGGGCTCCGCGTCAGCGAGCTGTGTAACCTGAACCGCGACCACGTCAACCTGCAGCGCGGCGAGTTCATGGTGCGTGGTAAGGGACAAAAGGACCGGCCGGTCTTTGTCAGCCCCGAAGCTACCGAGTGCCTCGCCGCGTACCTCGAAACTCGTAGCGACCCTGCCAAACCACTCTTTATCCGCTACAGCGGCGCAAAACACGGAGACAGCGAGGGGGAAAGCTTCCGTCTCACTCCTCGCTCCGTCCAGCGCATCGTCTCGCACTACGCAAAGCTGGCAGGCATCACCAAGCATGTCTCACCACATACGTTGCGTCACAGTTTCGCGACTGATCTGCTCATGAACGGTGCTGACATCCGGTCGGTCCAGAGTATGCTCGGTCATAGCAATATCGCGACCACCCAGATTTACACCCATGTGACTGACCAGCATCTCCACGACGTGCACAGCAAGTTCCATAGAACTAAAAAACCAGCCTAGTTGCCTGCGCTGGTGTAGTTTGGCTCGTAGAACGCACCCGTATATGTTGCCTGCTCACCTGATCGCAGTGTAACTGTCAGGGTAACATCATATCTCACTCTTGGTGGGTATGGTGTGGTTGGGAACGTGTGGAGAAAGCTGTCATTGAAATTACAGTATTGGTTATTTATCACTGTCCCGTCACTGATCGCCCAACGACAGCCTGCGACTTCTGATGAGGGGTTGTTCGACGCGTTAAAGATTCTTTGCGTATAGTTGGTTGGAGGCGCATTGCCGTTACCATTTCCGTTGCCTCCACCACCCCCGGGTCCATCATCGTCATCACCTGGGTTACACACATTAATTGAGCAATAACCTCCGAGCAATGCCTGGGCACTGCCACCACCGCCGCCGCCACCACCTCCCACGGGCGGCGTCACCGAAACGGTCGGATCACAGTTTTCACCAAGGGACAAGACAGTATTAAAGAAGCCGGTTACTCTGAAGTTCTTACATAGTTTTTCACCACTTTGTATCGAGCTGCTCGGAGAAACAACATCATCAGGACCGAGCATCACTTGGACCCGACGATAGACATCTGAAACTGCGCCAGTTGAGTCTACTAAATAACCAGCGTCCACCATATTGACCCGAGTACTGTTATTGAACAGTTCCACCTTGAACGCGGCTGCTTGGTAATAAGGTGCGAGCTGAAGATACCAATCTTGGCCTGTTATACCTACCCCTGTAATCGTCATCTGACATAGATAATCACCATCGACGTTTTCCGCACCACCCTGGTTGGCAGTATTACACCTTGTGACGATTCGGGCGTTCGTACTACCGTGGCCATAGTTGTTCACGCCTCCGGAAGCCGGTACGAAAAAGGTTGATCGAGATGTGACGGAGCTCTCCGAAACATTACCGGTTGGGTGACTCAGTATCATCGTCCTCATGGCCGCAGGCCAGTTCGCATTCCAGTTCGGCAGCGAGGGATTAGTTGTTTGGACCTGGGCTGCACTTGGCAGCGCGGCAGTGCCTGATCGCATCGACCATGATATTTTCACACTGTTAAAGGGAGTTTCGCCCTTGAGCGGCAGAAAGACGGTCTGCGAGGCAGCAGAATTTGGATCAAGCTCACCCCAGAACTTGTTGATGACATTTGACACCGTCACGCAAGTATAGCGCTGGTTCGCAGAGGGCTCTCCAACCCTGATGGCATTGGTCGTCGGCGATACGGTCGTCAGGCCAAGGTCCGTCTTCATCTGATTAGTCTCAAAAAAACCTGGACATGATTGGTTGTAAAGTGCCGTTTCACATCCAGTGTTGCGACAATGTCGAATAGCTCGTTTCGCGTCCTCTATCCCAGCCTGAGCAGCATCGTACGCGCCTTTTGCGAGGTCATCGTTAAGTGTCTGGCGCTGCTCTCCGAGTGTAAGGGTCACGAAACTTACGGTCACGATGGTCGTCAAGATCATGAACATCAAGACCGTCAGTATCGAAACGAATCCGTTCTCGGTCTTTCTGTTCCCCATTTCCCTCATGATTGCCTTCATTATGACCCACTCTGCACGTAAATGGTAGTTGAGTAGGTGCCGACCGCGCAAAACGTACCGAATGTACCGGTAGGACACGTCCAGTAGGTACCACTTTGGACTGGGTCAACCGCCCCATCCTCACTCCTCGTACCGATAGTGAGAACGAATTTCAGGAGCGGCGCCTCAAGAGAGCTCCCCTCGGCAGCTGCGGAATCTGGCTGCCCAACCGTAACGTCAAGGACACGAACCTGCGTGCCGATGAGACTAGTAACGTCGTTTGGCTGAATCGTCCGACTAGCGCTGTTGCAGTAGGTGTTACGCGCGTCTATACTGTCGACCGTTCGCACAATACCTATCGGTTGGCCACTCACGCGATACTGCTGGCCAGTTGGCGTTGCAACCGTGTTCCACATGTAGGCAGTCTTGCCGATGCACATGATTTGATCAGAGACCATAAAGGATGTGGCGTTATTTGACGATCGGTTGAGGTCATTCGTCAATGCTCGGCCAGTTTCGTTGATTTGTGAGATTGAAATACCCTTGTTGTAGACGGCAAGCGCCTGGACAAACGTAAGCACACCAAACAAGATGATCGCGCTCAAAAATACCATCGCAAGCATCAATTCGATGAGTGTGAAGCCCTGGTTTCGTGTACGACTAGAGATCGCCATATAACCTCACGACCGTTTTGAGTTCCTGTTTCGGACCGGAACCGATATTTTCCCAGCATGACTTGATATAGAAGTCATAGTACGGGACCGTGCCACCTTCCATGCCACGATACGCCTCTATCCACAGCCCGTCACCAGGTGTCGGCAAAATCTCACTACCGCTTGGCACGGCTTGGTCGGGGTTGGTGATGGCGCTGAGCGCCTGTGGACGCAGCCAAGAGCTCGTCTCTGTCGTACTGCTGTCGCTGAAATGAAATCTCGTACCGCTGTATCCTCCGACAGTACACACGGCCGTCTCGGCTGTCGAGTTTTTCGATGTAGCGTAACTCATAACAGTGCTCCATTGTACCTTCGCTTCTTCGGAAAACTCTTTTAGCGCAGCATCGCGAAGCGCCCTGAGAATCGACGCCTGTCCTTGCATAGCAGCTTGTACTTGAGTACGTTCGAGAGCGGTCTGCACACTTGCCAGGCCACTATTCATAATCACCGCGCAGGCTGCCACCAAAAAAGCCAGTATTGCCGTTGCAAGCAGTACCTCGACAAGGGTATCTCCTCGTTCACTCTTCTTTCTCAGCATGCCATCCCCCCAGGCATCTGAGCCACAGGACGGACCGCGCCGCTCGTCACGAGATCCGAACTCTGCCCAGCCTCAATCGAAACGAAGTGCGATAGCGTAGCACCGAACTCCATGCCACTGATACACATCATGACGTTACGATCAGCAGTGTTTCTCACGAGCTTGGTACGATCGATTACCTGTGTATTGGTAGGAGTGGCAGGATCATTGAATGCGTACGTATAGATACGCTCTGATGTTGGCGAATGGATGATAGCCAGGCGATTTATCCTAGGTTGCGAACTATCAACCTGTGCGACTCGAGGATTTTGGAACGTTCCGCCGGCAACGTTTGGCGGTAGCGAGACGCCCCACTGGAAATTGTATGAATCCAGCTGGTTGGCCCATAAAACCCTTGGGCAATACGTGGCAATCTTGCCTGCGTCGCTGCTGTCGGTATTAGCGCAGACACCGGGTGCATTCGGACAACCGTTCTCGGTTGGCTGTACGGTGTTCTGCGGGCACCGGTTTGCGACGATTGAATAGACATTGATAGCATTTGGATCTGCCGACCCGCCGGTCGCCACGAAATCCAAGAGCCTGCCTACGACGATGCAGTCATCTGACGCACCGGGCAGCTCTGCTGCGCCCGCACCACCAACGCCACAGGTCTGTGCAGCATCGGAGCGAAACGATACCCCAGAACGGACGTCACTATACTGTTGGCTGACGAAGTTCTCAAGTCCATTAGTCGCATCAGTAAGCCGAGTGTTACGAATTGTCGCGTTCAGAGAACTGGCTGCAATCATAAAGAGTAGCCCACTCACCGCTAGGAATAAAAGCACCTCGATGATCGTAAACCCACTCTGTCGCACCATTTGAGTTGATTATAGCACAACCGTTTTAACTAGAAACCAGGGGTAATGAGGCTTGCGTACCAAAGCAGTATCTGCTGACCAAAAAGGCCTGATAGCACAAGACCAGTGATAAGAAACGGACCGAATGGAACCCGTGAGCTACGTTGCAGCTTCCCAGAGGCCAGACCGGGCAAGATGACCAGGACGCCGACGAGGTTCGCAATCAGAACGGCCAGGAGCGCGAGTTGCCACCCAAGAGCCAAGCCGATGACCACGCCGAGTTTGACGTCGCCAAATCCAACCCATTCACCCTTCGAAACTGTATAAATAAAGCCGTAAAAGCCGGCGACAGCAAGCAGCGCGAGTGCAAGCTCAACGATGAAAATGCCCGGCGTCCATCCTTCTGCGACTGCCCGTAGCACAAACAGCACACCCGATACGGCGATCAACGGGAAAACGACCTTGTCCGGCAACAAATACCATCTCAGGTCGTAGACGAAAAGTATCGCGAGTCCTACTCCCATTACGAGCCATAACACGAGCGCCAACCACTCAAGACCCGTCGTGAGTCCGTACGGCCACGCAAGATATGAGATGACGAAATAAACTGCCAGTGCCACTTCAAGCAGTAGCGCGCTCCTGCCTATCGGTTTGTGACAATATCGACATTTTCCAGCCAGAGTAACCCAACTCACGATTGGGATAAGATCGAGGACACCGAGCTTGTGATGGCAATATTCACACTCTGAGCGCTCGCGAACGATGTCACGCTTATGTTTGAGCCGCCATACGACTGCGCCAGCGAAACTACCCATAGCTGCGCCCAGAATGGCCAAGAACACGCAGATGAATACCTCGTAGATGAACATTAGCACCATGATAGCAAATAACGCGCCGAAACGGCGCGTTATTTATGAGATTGCCCTAACCAGCTATCTAACTAGTTGTTCTGGCAGAAACTACCACCACCTTCTAGGTCAACCCTGACGGCGACTTTTCGCGCACCGGTTGATGCCACGGCTGCTTCACCGTTACAGGTTGCGTTGGTGTAGTAGTACATGGTGTTCGCTGGGACCGTTCCAGCACCGGTAGCACCAACGGTTGAAAGTGTCAAAGTGTAGTCAGTACCATTTGGATCTGCGAATGGGTCAGCAGCTGCAGTCCTCACATAGTCATTCAACAATGTCGTGAGGTTCGCGGCCGTTGTTGGGACTGCACCACGGTTATTAGACTGGTAGTTGCTGATCGAGGTAGCAAGACGACCGACATCGCTGCGACGTTGTGTGTCACGCTGGCTACGCTGAAGCGCAGGAAGCGCCAGGAAAACAACCAAGAAGATCAGACCGGCAATAGCAAGCACCAGCACAACTTCGATGATTGTGAACCCTTCTTTTTGTTTGTTAGTCACTGTTATATACCCCCTAATTTGTTAGCACGATTGCTTAATATGATGTGACTATATCACACTCATGGTTAATTTAACATCTTCTTTGGACGGCTGACAAGCCCTTTTTTTCTAGAGAGAGGTGTTACCGACCAGCTGGTAGATAGGTAGCAAGATAGCACCAACCATACCACCGGCGACTATCGCAAGCACGACCATGAGAAGCGGTTCGATAGCCGTTGAGATAGAACGGATCGCAGCATCCAGCTCATTTTCATAGAATGTCGCAGCCTTGCCCATCATGTCGTCGATCGTTCCCGACTGTTCACCGATGCTAATCATCTGAGGTACAAGCGGGAGGACATACTCTTCGTTCTTGATCGACTCCGAAAGTGCTTTACCGGTCTTGACCTTATCGGCGCTTCGAAGAATCGCGTCTGTGACGTGGCTGTTGCCTGAGGAGCGACCTGCGATACGGAGCATCTCGAGCATCGGCACACCGCTCATAAGAAGCGTTTGGCCGGTCCGCGTGAATCGCGCCATGTAGAGCTTTCGAAACATAGTGCCAAAAAGCGGCACATTGAGCTTGAAAAGATCAAGTTGTCGCTTACCAGAGGTCGTTTCAACGTAGTGGCGGAGGTAGTAGACACCGATACCGAGCACGATGAGGATGAGCCACCAGAAATTCGTCAAGAGGTCAGCCATCGCCACCATCATGGCGGTCAAGAACGGTAGTGACTGTTTAAGGCTCGCGTAAAGAGTTTCGATCTGCGGCACGACAGTCGTGAGCATAAAGATGATAACACCGATGATAACGACAAGCACGATTGCCGGATAGAGCATAGCGCCCTTGATCTTGCCGGCGATCTCCGCGTCCTTTTCCTGCTGGTTAGCTATGCGCTCCAGAGCTTTGTCGAGCGTACCAGACACCTCACCTGCAGCCACAAGGGCGATAAAAAGCTCATCGAACTCTTTGTGCTTCGCGAATGCGTCTGCCAGCGAACTACCGCCTTCGACGCTTGCTATCACTTCTTGCGCAATCGTCTTGAGGCGTTTGTTCTCGGTCTGCTCCTGGACTGTGTGCAAGCTCTTAGCAAGCGGTAGGCCTGCATTGATCAGTGTTGCAAGCTGCCTCGTAAAGACGACCTTGTCCTTGGTACCGACATGGTTTTTGAGGAAGTTCAGTCCGCCACCTGCCGACTCTGGCTTGATCTCGTGCGGGATGAGATCACGAGCCATCAACAGTTTAGCTGCTTCCGCCTCCGATTCAGCCTGCAGGGTGGATTTCACAATCTTGTTGTTCGCCCTATCCCTAGCTGTGTAACTAAACGTTAACATGGTTAGCCTCGCATCATCCTATCGAATTCAGTGATATCTACGGCAAAGTTTCGCGCTTCTTCGTAGGTAACAGTTCCGGCCTGGACGAGTCCGACGAGTGTCTTGTCCATGGTCTGCATACCCTGGTCACCACCGGTCTGGATAACCGCATCAAGCTGGTGCGTCTTGCCTTCACGGATAATGTTACGTACCGCAGGCGTAGCGGTCAGGATCTCGGCCGCAACGATCCTACCACCACCGATCGCCGGTACGAGGCGTTGTGAACAGATACCCATCAGGATATTTGCCAGCTGGGCACGGATTTGCGGCTGTTGGTGCGGTGGGAAGACATCGATCATACGATCGATCGACTGCGCGGCTGAGTTGGTGTGAAGCGTCGCAAAGACGAGGTGCCCGGTCTCAGCGATCGTAATGGCCGCCGAGATGGTCTCGAGGTCACGCATCTCACCAATCAGAACGACATCAGGGTCCTGACGCAGGCTTGAGCGAAGTGCGGCGCTGAATGAATACGTATCGTAGTGGACTTCTCGCTGCACTACGACCGACTTTTTGGACTTGTGCGTAAACTCGATTGGATCCTCGATGGTGATGATGTGGTGCGCTTTGTCGGTGTTGATTTGATCAATGAGTGCTGCCAGTGTCGTCGATTTACCGGAACCTGTCGGTCCGGTCACCAAGACGAGACCACGTGGATAGCTAGAGAACGTATTGACCACGTTTGGCATACCAAGCTCAGCGATCGTCTTGATCTCATTCGGAATGAGACGTAGCGCAGCGGCGAGATTGCCTCGCTCGTGGAACGCGTTAACACGGAAACGACCGAGGTCACCGAAAGCAAAGCTGAAATCGAACTCCTTATCCTTCATCAGAATCTGCTGTTGATCCTGGTCGAGAATGGCGAAAACCAGTTTTTCAACCGTTTCGATATCGAGCGGCTCTAATCCTGGAACTGGTACCAGAGACCCATCGATCCTGAGCATCGGCGGTAGCCCAACCTGCAGGTGCAGGTCTGACGCACGTTTTCGTATAACGTCCTCTAGCAGTGTCTCTATTCGTAAATCTGTTGGTTGCATCGCTTCGTTCCCCACTCTGTTATGCCATGTTAGCCGCCACGCGGTTTACTTCGTCTAAGGTTGTTATGCCCTGCAGCGCCTTGAGATATCCATCTTGACGCATCGTCAGCATTCCCTCGGCAATCGCTTGTCGCTGAATGTCGGCGCTTGTCGCCTTCTTCACGATAAGTCCTTGGATCGCTTCACTGACATCCATAACCTCGTACACCCCTGCCCTACCTTTAAAGCCTCCTGGTGTTTGTTGGCTATCCTTGCCTCTGGCTAAAGTATAAGCGCTTTGTGTTCTAAGCGGAAGGTCTTTGTATCCGAGGTCCTCGGAAACCTTGGCAACATCCTCTTTCGTACCTGGTAATAATGAGCCTATTGTCTCTTGGATACTCTTGGTTTCAAGCTCGGTTGAATTGACTGATTCTTTCGTATCTGCCAAGCGTCGAACAAGACGCTGACCGATAACCGTGTTAACGGTGCTAGCTAACAGGAAAGGCTCGATACCCATATCGAGGAGGCGCGGCAAGACACCTGCCGCCGAGTTCGTGTGAAGCGTACTGAAGACCAAGTGCCCTGTGAGAGCCGCCTGGACCGCCAAGTTCGCCGTCTCTTTGTCGCGAATCTCACCAACCAGAACGACGTTTGGGTCTTGTCGAAGGATAGACCTCAGGCCTGATGCGAACGTCAAACCGACCTCGGCATTCACCTGAATCTGATTCACCCCGTTCATCTTGTACTCAACCGGGTCTTCAAGCGTCACGATGTTGATGCTCTCGTTCTTGATCTCTTGGACCAGAGCATAGAGACTGGTTGACTTACCAGAACCGGTCGGGCCAGAAGTAAGAATCATGCCATTCGGCTTTTTGATGCCTTTTCGAATCGTTCGTAGGGCGCGTCCCGCGTAACCCATCTCCTCGAGCTTGAAGCTTGTCCCTGACTTATCGAGCAGACGTATGACAACCTGTTCACCCCAAACGACGGGGCTGATCGCGATACGTAGGTCAACCTCCTTACCAGCTGCGCTCACCGTGAACTGACCGTCTTGTGGCACGCGGTGTTCATCAATCTTGAGGTTACTGAGAATCTTGATACGTGAGATCAGTGCCGGTTCAATCTGCTTCGGAAGCTTCATGATTTCCCGCAGCACACCGTCAATTCGACAGCGAATCAACAGATCTGTCTCGGTAGGTTCGATGTGTATATCGGACGCGCGGGAGCGAACAGCGTACTCAAGAATCGTACTGAGTGCCCGTGAAATCGGTGAGTCTTGTTTGATTTCGGGAGCCGCAGCCGCAACTTCTGCTTTTGCCTGCTCCTCTTGCTGCGCAGAGGTGATTGCCGCACTCACGCCTTGCGCAAGATCGGCATGGTACTGATCGAGAACGTGCTGAACGCCTTTTTCTGAGGCCATGTAGACTTTGAGCGGTTGTTGGATTTTGTTCGCAAGAAAGTCGACGGCCTGCACGTTATTCGCATCGAGCATCGCGACGGCAAGCCGGGACTTGCCGTTACCTTCTTTGAGCATGCCGATAGGTACAGCCATATACCACTCTGCGACATCTTTTGGCAGCAACGCGAGCACGTCCTGGGTGATAGTGACGTTATTCAGGTTGACGTATGGAATGTTGCTAACTGAGGCAAGACCACGTGTGATGTCCTCTTCAGTCACCGCACCAGATTGAATTAGCTCCGTCAGGAGCGGCGTGCCTTTGCTCTTGGCATTAATACGATAGCCCTCGACCTGATCAGCGGTGAGCGTATTCTCGCCGATGAGCAGGTCGACGACCTTTTGCTGATTCTCGTCTGTGAGGAGTGCCACCTTTGGCTCCTCCTAGTTACCGAATGGTTCTTGGTTTGTTGAGTTACCTATGTTGATAGGTACTGAGGGGTTGATTGCATCCGTGTTAAACACTCTTGCGTCAGGTTCTTTTACATCAGAAGTGATGGCTTCGGTTTTCTCCACCGGCACCGGCTGTTGGGTTCTTGAACCGAGCAATGATTGACCGACAAAGTATGCCACTCCGAGGCTGACGGAAACGATAAGAATCAGTAGTGCGATATCGCTTTTCTTCATGGCTTCAATTGCTCCTTGGTAATACTGACCGTTTTAGCAGGCACGAAATATGTCACACCGTTGAGTGTCAGGGTCAGCGTGCTATCAGAAGCACTGATCTCTAGCTTATTGACCGAAATCGGTCGAATGACTTTCGCGAGATCACTGAGGGTCTGACTCGTCTGCTGGAAATTACCCCCGAACTTGACACTGAACGGTAGTGGTTGCGGAGATGAGGCAAGGCTCGTCTGGTCCGTCGTCATACCCGAAGCGTCATAGGCTTGATTGGTCGTTGAGAGTTCGTCGATGCCAACGCCAGACCTTTGCAGAACAACTGCTTGGAGCGAGTTCGCAAATCCAGTCGCATCACCATCGACTGGCAGTGCATCCAGGATGAGACTCAGGTTGGAAGTCTCTGCGTTCTGATCGAGCCCTTGGACCGAACCTAGATTTTCATCTGCCAGCAGTTTATTGACATTCGCCTTCAGCTCCTCTGCAGTATCAATGTTCTTGATGAGCGTGTTGTTTGTCTGGTTCTTCGCGGAAATAATCTTTTGATTGAAGAGAAATTCTTTGACGAGGAACTGTAAAGCTATCAGACTGAAGGACACGACGACGGAAGCGACGGCAACCCATATAAATATGCGCCTGTTCGTCATCTCGATCTGCTGACGCTTTCGCAGACCCGTCAACGGAGTTGGAGTTGGTTGCTGAGGTGCTGGTGCTGGTTGTTTTTCTTTGTCCATCACTCCTCCTCCCTTGTACTACCACCAAAGACATTTGGTGCGTTTTGCAATGACTGTGTTGTGCTCATCTTTGGAACCGTAACGACTGGCTCCTCGGTGCTGAATAGGAAAGCTTCAGGATTATAGGTAGTTTCTATCTTGAAAACGACCATCGTGCCACCAAGCTGACTGCGTTCGAGCGAGCTTGTTGCGACCTCTATGGAGTCAAATAGCTTGATCGGATCGTTTTGCCCCTCATAGGTAAACTCTGCGTTTTTCAGGGTGTCACGGAAGGTATTGAGGGCTGTATAGTTCACTACCTCCCCTTCGAGAATCATTGTGTTCTGGTCCAGCGCTTCATCGGCGGTTGCCTCTACTTTTGTAAGTCTCACGTTATTTGGTGCCGCTGGATTCATTGCCGGCAAGAACGTCATAAGCCGAGAGAAGTCCATCTTGCCGTCATGTAGCTCCGTGAGGTAGTTCAGCTGGTTTTGCAGTGTCAGGTATTTATCAATCTCCTTGATCTCTTTGAGTTCTTTGCCGTGCTTTTCTATCTCACCAGTCAAAAAACTCTTGTAGACCGTCTGTCCACCGTAGACCCAAACCGCAAGCAACACGACGAGACCGATAGCACCGAGTGAAACCAGCGTCGCAATCGCCATAACTTTTGCCTGCAAGCGTCGAGTCCGCAGATATTCACGCTTTACGTCTGGAAGAAGGTTGAGCGTAATCATTGATTACCCCTCTGGGCGAGTCCGATTGCTACGGCGAATTGCGCTGAATATGGCTGGAGATTGGTCTGGTCAGCGCCGCCAACGCGTATCTGCTGCCATGGGTTGCCTAGTTCTGCCTTCAGGCCGATCTTTTCACTGAGATACTGACCAAATCCTGGCACGGTCGCGGCGTAGTTTGAAAGAATCGCCGAGCTGAGCGGTACATTCGGGTAGCGTGTCTGGAAAAACTTGGCAGATTTGACGATCTCAGAAGTAAATTGATCCAGCGTCGTTTCCATAGCACGATAAATCTGGCCCTCTAGCTTGTCTTTTTGCACGCCAAACTTCATCATGAACTGCTCTGCTTGGTCGTGTTGAACATTAAGGTTCTGGGATGTCGTCTTGATAAACGCCTGGATGCCTACAGGAATCGAACGGATGAGGCGTGGTGCGTTATCATATGTCACCACGATGTCTGTGTTAAAGTCACCGATCTCAATGATGATACGTCCGTCAGGAGCACCGTTTGGTTGCAATGACCGTGCCAACGCGACCGAGTCGGGTTCGATTGCCACAACACTAAAGCCCAACCCTTCGACTAGATCCAAGCGAGCTTCGGTGAATTTATTGCTAACACTCACAATAAGTACCTCGTTCTGTGTCGTATCTTTCATCGACTTACCGAGAACAGCCCAGTCGACCTTGACCTCATCGAGTGACATCGGAATGTATTGGTCCGCCTGATACTTGATCGTGTTAGCGAGTTCATTCGCTGGCATATCCGGTAGATCGACGACAGTCGCGAACATCTTGTCCGATGGGACACCGAGAACAACATCGCTGGCACTAATGCGACTCTCGCTAATAAGCTTGACGATGATCTCAGCAAGCTTGCGCTGATCCTCTGGGGAGTCAGAGGTGCTCACCCGCATGTCGATTGGCGCGACGCCATAATGAGCAAGCGACCATCCACCCGGCCCACCTGTAAGTTGCATCACGCGAACGGCTGTGGTACCGATATCCAACGCGAAGTAATCGCCCACCTTAGGTATTAGTTTCATCTTGAGCCTCATTATACATAAGCATGTTTATTTCCACCACTAATTTTCAGTATCCCCTAGAATCTCGGCGGTAACTCGATCTTTCTAATGGTCATGAAGTTGCCGGGTTGCTGTTTACGGGCGTAGTCGGAGATGAGGATGGTGCCGTTGAGATAGACTA
>DJJI01000002.1 GCA_002434045.1 Candidatus Saccharibacteria bacterium UBA6572 | reverse complement strand
GGTGGTGATTTGGTCGTCGTACATGACATTCACCCTCGACCAGTTACTCCACGAACCAGGCGTCCAAACCGAATTAATCTGGGTCACTGTTCGGTTACGAGTCTCATAGGATGCACCCGATATCTGCATGCTAACGCAGAGCTTGAAGTTCGGGTTGGCGTGTGACTGCAAGACGAGCGGGCTACGGGGCCAAGTGTTGAGCGCTGAGTTCGTCGCCGGTGTACCGACTTGTTGGTTGGTCCGCGTACTCGTATTCGTTTGTACGTCCCCCGTCGCCGGATACGTTTCCGAACCGTCGTCGTACCACATGCGGCTGGTGTAGCTGAGATCGAGACCACGGTATTCCTGGGTAGCGATGCCATTATACAGGATAGGCTCCGGCATCTGGAATGTGCTCGTGTAGGCAGCTGTGCCGTTGGCGGAGCCACCGACTTCGTATTCCGTCTGATCAAGTGAAGAGATCGGTATGATGGTTCCTGGCGGTAAATCTGCGATGACGCGAGCACAGATGCGCTGCGTCAATCCGTTTGGAGTTCTCACATACGATGGCATAGGGTTACTGATTTGCGTCTCACGACAGTACGTGCCAGGTGTAGCAGGTACGAAGCTGATAACATTACGGTCGTCCGGCACATCTCTAGCCGGGGCGATACGTCGATCGTCTGGACCCCAGTCACCGCCAGGTATCGTACCTTGAGTCGTGACCGCTCGAAGCCGGAACGTATCATCACCGGTTCCCGACACATTGCGCGTTACCGCCCAGTTACGAAACGTCAGCGCACTCCCAAGAGGTACATCGATATTTGCGTCGCTACCATTGACGGTCGCTCGTGGGATAATCTCGGCACTCTGACATTCGAAGTCAGGTGAACCAAAGAGGGCGTCACCCGGCACGCCGATATAGGTAAACTGCCCGGCATGCTGACGCATGATCATCAGAACGTATTTGGTAGCAGGTTGAACCCTAAAGATTTGGACTGTGGTGACGCCACCAACGTTATTGAAGTTGCTCGGCGTAAATACTGGGTAGCCCCGTGAATTATCACGTAGGGCTTGCGTGACACCAGTGCGAGTACCGCTCGCCGGGTCCTCCGTTACCCGGATATCATTGATCCCTGTCGCCGCCCCGCCACCCTCGCCGCGGTAGTCACTTGCACTCAAAGGAGTCACGGCACCATTGGCACCAAGGGTACCGACGTAAAAGTAGAGTGATTGCGATTGAGCAGCCAGTCCGTTATCTGCGTCATAGACACTGACCGAACCGTTAGCGAGCGCGTTCGTCTCACTGCATGAGAGTCCGAACGGCATATAGATGTTTGAATACTCACCGCTTGCCTGCACGATACTGTTATTGGTCTCTGAGGTGGAGGCATTGTTCGTTTCGATCAGACCGACGCGACTCCCCCCTCCAAGTGGGTTGAATCGGAAACGAATCCTACTACCCTCACCGCTCGCCACGCCTGACAAGTAGTTACGTATAGGGTTACAGCTATTCGCGCCACCAACACAGGCGGAGTTGTTGTCGTTATCTCGCACCCAACGTAGAGAAACTCGCGCGCCGAACATAGTTGAGTCACGAAAATTTTGCTGAATCTGACCGGCAGGAATCGTAAACGTTTGACCATCTAGCCAGCCATTACATGCCTGTTGACCGGTAATATACGTGACCTGACTTCCATATTCCAAAACAATGAAAGTTTTGTTCCCGGCATAGTTGTTGCCCGGACGCATATCACACCACTGGCTGACGTTAACTCTGAACTGCTGGTCTCCGGCTGTCCGAAAGTACATACCAACCAACACGCTCTGGACCTTGCCGTGGTCGGAAAGGATCAGGTTGTGGAATGGGTGTTGACCATCGGTTTGTGATGCCATCGGTGAAACACTACCGACGAGATCTGTTGGGATAGCTTGGGCTACCCCGCTACCAATCACAAGTACGGCCATGAAAGAGAGTACCGCCGCAGACAACTTGCGTTTCGACAGCCAGCGCATCAACCGATCTCCTTCCGGAAGTAATTGAGTGAGCTCTTTAGGTCAACCCTAAGTGACTCATCAGAGACGGATGTATCGATGAACTTCTCCGCGACGACAAGTACCGCACGTGCCTGAGAGGTATTACCAAGTTTGGCGTACGACCGGGCGGCTGTCACGTAAAGATTGAATGAGAGGTTTGCCTCACCAAAAGTTTTCACGGCACTCTCGTAGGTACTGACTGCTCCTTGGTGATCATTTGCTGTGAACTCCGTTGTTATGAGTTCGTCATAGTACGCTATCTTTTCCAGCTTGGACGCATCTCCTGCCGGGGCGTCGTTCTTGAGGGTGTCGACATGCACCTTGGCATATTCCTCCCGGGTCATCGTATACGGTTGGTCTTGTGGTTCATCGACAGTACCACTAGGTTGTCGTAACAGCCACACCCAAAGAACTAGTCCTGCCAAAAGTAAGGTGACGAAGACAGCACAAATCAAAACAAGCATTTTTTTGCTCAGTTTTTTCCGGCTTGTTACAACCTGTGGTTCAGGTGTTTCCATTCCCCTCTTACCCCTATTGTTGTCATAAGCATAACAAATCGGAACCAATCCTACCACACTTCGTTTATGTGACTCTTTTACTCAAACCAGACTGGTGCTGCAACCGCAGTGTGCGCCGTACGTTCACCGTTGAAGATGCGGATAAACATGTACTTGTTGCTACCAACGGCAACGTTCGGTTGCCATGAGACACTGTGTGCGTCGAACGTCTGACTCGCGAGAACCGCGCCACCGTTACCGATCACTTCTATTTTCTTGATCTTGTCAGCCGAAGTAGATGTGTCTGGGTCGGATATCGCGACATCAAACGTTGCAGTAGCAGGAGTACCAACCTTGCTGCCCATCCACTTATCGTTCACTTTGTAGGAGATAAGCATGTTCGTATCACGAGTTGAGTAGATACGGCGCTGTTTGAGCGCATCGACAAGTGTCTCTTTTGTGAGCGTCGACGCGAGCAGTCCTGTACGACATGGCTTCTTGGTCGAGGTTTCAATCTGCTTGAGCCCGGTCAACCCATGGGTATCAAGGCCGCAGGTCGGAGCCACACGCCAACCGCGGTCGAGTTCAGCAACGAAGCCCTGGTAGTAAGCCGCTTCGTCGGTACTGTTATATCCCACCTTGTTCGACGTCTCACTCATGACTACAAGCTCACGGCGCTCAGGAGTAAGTAGGTTTGTACTGGAAGCGCCATGACCTGTGCTTGCTGGATGGTTAAAGCCAGCTAGTACCGGTCGTGGGATATTCTGGTTGGCTATCAATAGGTTGTAAAAGGAGTTAAAATTCATTCCGGAAGCCATCGCATTGACATAATCTGTGGTCCCCCAGCCGGTCATATGACCACTATCACTGTCACCATCGCCACCGTTTTCCGAGTACTCGTAACCAGCAAGCCCGACGAACCTGTCAGTTTCCGAGTACAGGTCAGCTTTTGTTTGAGCATCAGCATAAAATGCGTTACCATCTGCGGGACCGGTCGGGCCAGCATGCTCCGTCAAGATGATGAAGTTGAGACCTGATGATTTGGCTGTCGCAAAAACCTCATCCGTCGTTGAGTCATCGACGCCATGATCATTATTTGCCCCAGTGTGGACATGGGTCGTACCAAGGTAGGTATTCAATTGATTCGGCACCGGTGGTTCCGGGTCAGTTGGCGGCTCAGGAGTCTGATCACTGGTCGTGAGTACGAGTTGAGGTTCTGTCGATGTCTCCCTGGTCGCGAGACGTACCGTTGTACTGTCGGCGCTCGACACCATAAAACTGACGAGACCGTTACTACTAACTGCGCCTGTCACGTCGACCTCATACCAACCAGTGTTCGAGCCGGCTTGGGTCATGTAGGCACTACTCGTTGTTTCCGCGTTAGCGGCGTTGTTCCATGTCGCCGTACCTTCTTCCCAGGTTGATACCGTCATTTGTTTGATCTGTAATACAGGTACAGGTTTACTCGTGACATAGAGGCGAAGTTTCGCGCCGGTCACTTCAGTGGTCACACCCGTGACGTTAAACTTGATGATCGCTCGTTTTTCATTAACGCCGTCAACTGAGCAGACCGGTGTACCTTGTCCACACACCGCCATCTTAGTGTCGAGACCGTTCGCTTTGTTCGGTGATTGGGTTGATAGTTGCGCATCTGCGACAGCGTCAAAGCTTAGACTTGCCGCACCAGCTTGGTGCCAGCTGCTCGAGGTAAGAACCAGCAGCACAAACATCAGCAGTGCAGCGGCGGCGGCTCCAAATATAGTCACTAGGTTAGGACGATTGATAGATTTCGTTGAATACAGGGCCATACATACCTCTCTGCTTATGCGTGAAATAAGATACTGCCGATCACCCCTATCTTTAGTATTGATATTACACCATATTTACAAAAAATGGATGGTCTCTCTGAATTATGGTCGACTACACTCGTATTTGTGCGCTACCTCTGTTAAAATAATGAAGCTATGAGTTTGTCAATCGGCATCGTAGGACTGCCAAACGTCGGGAAATCGACGCTTTTTAATGCACTCACCGACAGTGAGATCCTCGCCGCCAACTACCCGTTCGCGACCATTGAACCGAACACCGGTATTGTCCCTGTTCCGGACTCGCGGTTAACCGAACTGCAAAAACTCTACTCGGCTGAAAAAGTCATCCCAGCCACCGTCACCTTCGTTGACATAGCAGGACTTGTTGCTGGTGCTAGTAAAGGCGAAGGTCTTGGCAATCAATTCCTGGCGAATATTCGTAACTGTGACGCGATCGTACATGTTGTAAGAAGCTTTGTGAACAATGATATTGTCCACGTAAACGACAACGTCTCCCCCGTTGATGATATCGAAATCATAAACACTGAGCTGATTCTTGCTGACATCCAGACTATCGACAATCGTCTACCAAAACTTCAAAAGGAGGCTAAGGCTAACCCGAATGCACGCGAAGCGGCAGGCTATCTCGAAAGCCTCAAACGTCACCTCGAGTCTGGCACACCACTGAGCGCCCTCCCTTCACTCGATCTGGAGACTATCAGCGACCTACACCTCCTGACCGCAAAGCCTGTCATCTACGCATTCAATGTCGATGAAAATACTGTCGCTGATGGCAGCGAAAAGCAAAAACTCGCGAGTATCGTTGCGCCAGCGAAAAGCATTTTTATCTCCGCAAAACTCGAGGAGGAGCTACGTGGTCTCGACCCAAGTGACACCGCTGAGCTACTGCTCAGCTACGGCATCGAGCAGGCTGGTCTCCACCAACTTATCCATGCAGCCTACGACACGCTCGGCCTCCAAAGCTATCTGACCGCTGGACCAAAAGAAGTTCGTGCCTGGACTATCAAGCAAGGCTCGACCGCACCACAAGCAGCCGGTGTCATTCATGGCGACTTTGAACGAGGATTCATCGCCGCCAGTATCGTCAGTTACACCGACCTCATCGCGGCAGGTTCTGAAAACGCTGCAAAAAGTGCCGGCAAAGTTCGTACCGAAGGCAAGGATTACGTCATGCAACCTGATGATGTGGTCGAGTTCCGTTTCAATGTCAGTAAATAACTCTTTCTAATTTCGATAGCTTTGCCTTTCCGGCAAAGCGAGGCAAGACAGTCGGTAGTTTTAGCGCCGAGCGAGCCTGAGAAGTTAGAAGGAGTTATTTGAATCTAACTTACTGTAAATGCTGGTGAATCTGCTTAGCAGCATCAGCGATTGCACCCCAACTACTGCCATTACTGTAGATGACGAGTACGTAAACGCCCTTTGGTGAATAAACGATGGCCGAATCATGTAGGTAACCTTCGAGGAAACCAACCTTGTCTGCGACCGGCACACCGACACCAGCCGGAATACCCTTTCGATACACCTGGCGTTTCATCGCGTCGATGAGACGGGCGCGCGATGGCTCAGTCAGACCTAGCTGATTACTCTCAAGCTTTTGCAGAAATAATGCCTGATCGTTGGTCGTTGAGACAAACGGCCGTGAAAGCGTCGTCCGACTTGCACCGATGGCCCGTGCGTCCGACGTCAGCGTATTCCAGCCAATCGTCTGTCCGAACCATTCTGCGCAAGCGTTGTCTGAGTTCACGATCATGTTATCGAGACACTGTGCAAGTGTTTGACCTCCGCTCGTTGTCTGACCGAGGCTCATCTGGCCACTATCAACCCGTTTTAATACCGAATATGCGACAAATAATTTGTAAGTGCTCGCCGGGTGGTATGTTTTGTTGCCGTTCGCATTGACCCCGTTATCGCCAAGCTTGCGGACAGATATAGCAAAGTCACCTTTGTCTTTCACGAGATCGTTGACGAGCGCCTGTAATCCCTCGGGTGTTTTGCTGTAACTACGGTTGTATTTCAGATTTGGTGGTAACACAGCGAGTATTGCTGTCACCGCGCCATCGCCATCGAGCACCTGCTTTTGGATTACCTCAAATGTCGCGTCCTGGTTGATACCCTGACCGCTACTGCCGCTGACTCGTCCGGTCTCGATGCCATCGTGTGTCGTGATAACCGTCGTGCCTGGCGCGATATAGATATCTTTTTGGATAGTCGTGAGGTACGATTTGACTGCTTCGGCGCTCAACCCAATGGTCGGTTGCTTGGTTTTTGGATCTTCCGGGAATGCCAACCACGAGGCCAATGTCGTCTTATCTACTTCATAGGTTTTACCTGCAACTGACAGAGTTAATTTGTGGTCAGCAACCTTGCGGGCCTCAGCTAATAGTAGCTGGACGTCTTTGTCTGAACGGTCTGGCTTAACCGCAGTTGTCTGTATCTTTACGTTTAGCCCTTGCTTGCTTAGCGGCTGCGAGGTCAGTTGACGGCGCAGTTCATCACGCGAACACTTCTGACCGTCCTTTGCTGGATCGAGTTGAACCTCGCCGTTCTTCACCATGACGCCAGCGTTCTTTGGTGCGACTTCACACTCTTTGCTGCGTTCGGTCGCATAGAGCTCAAACTTGGCATCATCAGTTTTCGTAGCAACAGTCTGATTCGTGAGCGCACCTTTGATAGCGACTGAAAACGGCAAAATCCTTAGGTACCACGGATAGTCACTCAGTCCGTGCAGTATTTTGTCGTTATCAGTTACTACACCACTCTCCGCGAGTGGTACCGTTACTTTTTTGTCGCGAATCGTCGTTGTCACCTGACCTTTGGAGTATTCAGTTTCAAGCTTTGAGGCGACTGCCTGGTGGCTAGAAAAACCAACCGCTTCGCTACCAAGTCGTGCAAAAGGTAACGAACGATCCGATGGGTAGAATAGTTGTGCACCGACAACAGCAAGCAGTACACCAGCGATGATACCGAAAATGCCACGGTGACGTTTGATTAACGCCACGGCTCGTTCCCAAGCCTTGCGACTTCCCGACCCAAGTTTTTTTGTAGTTTCCACTAGGAGTTCATTATACCAATAAATGAAGAAGGCCCGTCTTCCTACGCAGGCTTGCGCAGGAAGACGGGCCAGTGCCCCCTCCCGAGAGGGCGTTTCTTCGGCTCTAGCTAAGCAGCCTTGGGGAACGGCACGCTGCGCCCAACCTTACGGGCAAAGACCACCGTGGCCTTGCTGTAGTCGTCGGCCTTGCAGCCGTACAGCACGATCCGAGGCGGGCCTCCTGGCCGAGACAGCGGCCGAACCGACCGCTCCTCAGACCAGAACTCACGCTTGGTCACCCGGAACTTGCAACCGCCGAAACGGATGATCTTGCCCCGGGTCAGCTGGCCCCACTTGTCAGCGACACCGTTGCCGGAACGCCAAGCGTGACCGGCATAGAACGTGCTGCCGCTCTGATCGCACGGCGGATCGCCGCGCTTGTCGGTGTAGACCACGTGAAGGTTGTCACCGATCTGTAATCGGCCATTCTTCACGGGGACCTTGACGATCGGGGCGCTCATCCCGATCGACGGTGCCTTGACCCGCCCCGAGGCGGCGTCCGCCGGTCCGACTCCTACGAAGAGGATGCCAAACACGACGGACGACGCCAGGAGCGCTCGAAGCGCCTTGGTCACGCCAGCTGCCGCTCACCGGTGGGCGGCGGAACACCAGGCCCGCCGCACGGACGGTTGTCGAAGTGGAGGACCCACTTGTCCTTGCCGACGACCTTGAACTTCTTCGAAGCCGGCTTGGCCTTGACGACAACCTTGCGGTCGCCGTGCGTCTTCAGCCAGACACCCTCGCGACGGATACGCTGCCCGTCAGCGAAGTAGACGACGCCACGCTCCGAACGGACCCCATAGAGGTCGCCGCTAGTGCGGCACTTGTCCACGGACCGAACCGCACCGCGCACCTTGGTGAAGCACGGCTTTGGCACGACCACGCGGTCGAGACGCTCGCCGCCAGACTTCAGGGTGACACGGGTACCGGTGTGACTCCGGAACCGAAGCGGCTCAGAATCACCAGCCTCGACCACGTAGCGCACCGAGGTGGCCGCCTTGCGGGGGTTCGAAATGCCCGGGCTCCAGGTGTTGACGTAGAAGACCGTGTCGCGGTCGGAACGAGCGTTCATCACGCCGGTCACGATCCGCTTGCAGTCCACGTCCAGGTTGCCGGAGGCAGGTGTAGGCTCCTCGGGAACCTCGCACTCACCTTCGTCGACCTCACCATCGCCGTCCTCGTCGACCCACTCGGTGCCCTCAGGGCATTCGTAACAGCCCTCATCGGTACCGGGGATCTTCGTCCAGGGGATGTCCGGGTAGTTGCCCCGAGGGGGCTCCTCCGCCGAACGCTCCCGCTGGTAGAGCGGCTCGTCCTGAACACTCCTGGTCTCGACGTCACGCGTGTCCGTCTCCGGACCCGGATTGGTCGTCGACCAGTCGGACCAGTCGGACCAGTCCGTGTAGCCCTCGTCGGTCTGCACCTTGTGCGCGTTGTAGCGGACGACCACGTTCGGGCCGCCGTAGACACGCAGGTTGACGTTGCCCTCGCCGAGCACGTTGTCAGGAATCCCGTCGGGGCCCCAGACCGCGTTGATCACGACGTCGGGGATGGTGTGCCACCCTGGACTTGGCTCCCAGTGACCCGGGATGACGTGCCCGTTGACACGGGTCGTCCCACCGGATACGAAGTCGTAGCCCTTGACGTCCTTGATCTCCTTCTCGCCGTAGAGCGGCACGCGCGTCCTGAAGCGCCACTCGGTGTGCGACATCGGGATGGAGCGCTCCCACTCATGGGTGCACTCCTTGGTGTTGCTCGTTGCGCTGGCGGTGGCGAGTGTAGAACCCGACACCAGCACCCCCAGGATGCTCGCGATCAGTGCGATCACGAGGCCTCCAGCAATGCTGCGCATCTTGCCGCTGCGATGAGTCATATGACCCAGGTCCCCCTTCCGGGACTCGTTGGTACCACGTTGTGAATGGGCGGCGTTGCTGAGATATAGCTAGAACCAAATTGTAAATTGCCTCGGGAGGCAACAACCATTTCCGGTTCAGCCTCACCTCAACATCACCGACCACCCACAAGGCGGTCAGACAAATACTATTATACCATACTTAAACTAAAAAATAAATACTTATGGTAATTTTTTCAAGAGGTAGAAACGTTCACGGTTACCCTTGGCGCCGGCCACATCACTATCGGCTTTGTCGACGATAACAAAGTAGCTCCTCACCCACATCTCAAAATCTTTGAGAATCTGGCGACGAACCGCATCGTTCTTAATAACGCCCTTATTCACCTGATGCTTACCAGCTTCAAACTGCGGCTTCAGCATCGCAACCACTTGTGTATTCGAGTCAATAATTTCAGCGATATGTGGCAAAATTTCACGTAGACTTATGAAACTAACGTCCATCACCACGACATCGGGTACGGTAGGTGGGATGAAGTCACGAACATCAGTCTTCTCATGCAGTTCAATACGCTCATCTGACCTAAGTGACTGATGTAATTGCTCAGTGCCAACATCGACCGCGTAGACCTTGCTCGCACCATGTTGCAGCGCATAGTCGGTAAAGCCACCTGTGCTACTACCGACATCGAGTACAACCGTGTCATCGAACCTGACACCTAGTTTTTCGGTAACGCTTGCCAGTTTGAGACCAGCTCGTGAAACATAGCGCTCTTCAGCCTTTAGAACAACGGTATCCGTATTTTGTACAAAATGGCCTGGTTTTGTCACGACCCGGCCATTGACCGTCACTTTACCGAGCCGTATCCAGCTCTCAGCCTGCGAGCGACTCGAAACCGTGCCGTGCTCGGCAAGAAATTGGTCAAGTCGCTGTTTCATCGCCTACTTCTTTCGTTCGCGGTATTCGCCAGTGCTCGTGTCGACTGAAACGACATCGCCAACTTTGATGAAGGCTGGTACCTTGATTACCTTGCCGGTCTCGAGCGTGGCGTCTTTGAGTACACTGCTCGTCGTGTCACCTTTGACGACATCTTCTGCATAAGTAACCTCGAGGTAAAGGTTCTTTGGCAACTCAACGTTGATGACACGCTCACCAAAGAATTGAAGGTTTACTTCGTCACCTTCCTTTAGGTAATCACTGGCGTCGCCCATGATATCGCCGCTGAGCTGGAACTGCTCAAAGCTTTCCGGGTCCATGAAATGAAACTCACCGCCGTCACTATACAGATATTGAACCTTCTTGTTGTTCACTTCAGCCGGTTCAATCTTGTCTGCACCTTTGAACGTTTTAGGGATGACTGCACCAGTCACAAGGTTCTTGAGCTTTACGTTGACGATAGATCCACCCCGCCCCATGACTTTCTGACTGTAGTCAGTGACGCGAAACGGCTGTCCATCGAGCTGAATAACGGTATTTTTCTTGAGGTCGGTTGGTTGGTACATTGTTACTCCTTACAGAAACATTTCAAATGCTTTTCTTGTTGCCGGTGTCAGCTCATCCACTCGTTCGTCCGCCTGTTGACGTGTCATTCTCTCGAGTTCACCTTCCAGCGCTGTCATGGGGACTTCTGGATCAAGTTCGAGCATAAATACCTCGGCCGTGATATCCATCGGCTCACCTTGCTTATAGGCGGTGACCCTCACAACGCCTAAGTGACTGAAGTCTTCTGGTAAAGGTTTGAGTGATGTTTCCTCGCTCAACTCTCTGCAGACTGCTTCAATTGGCGACTCACCCACTTCGATGCCACCACCGAACGAGCCTATGAGACCCGCTGCGCCGACGGTCGAAAGGTTTGGGCGCCGCTGCAGTAGGTAAGTATCGCCTTGTTTGATAAAGCCGATACTTACCTCCATCTATACCCTAACCCTGAGCGACAAATGGCATCAAAGCCAAATGTCGTGCGCGCTTGATCGCAACACCGAGCTGGCGCTGCTGACGGCTGTTGAGACCAGTCTTTGTACTAGGCTCGATCTGCCCGTAAATGTTTACGAATCGCTGCAGGGTTTTGACGTCTTTGTAGTCAAAGTATGCAGGGATATCTTTCTTGAATCGTCGTGCCACTTAGTTACTCCTTAAAATGGTATCTCACTCAGATCGATCGGCTTGTCGTCGATAGCTGGTGAGTCGTTAGATGCTGATTTGTTAGACGAAGATGAGCTGCTGCTAGAGCTGTTGCCACCACTTGGCGCGCCAGCACCGTCACCGACGAAGTTAAAGTCTTCGACGACAACTTCGATCTTTGATCGCTTGCCACCCGACTCTTTGTCTTCCCAGCTACGCTGGTCGAGTCGACCGCTAACGAGGACTGCACGGCCTTTACTGAGATATTGAGCGATGATTTCGCCAGGTTTACCCCAAGCGACGCAGTCGATGTAGCTGACATCTTCGTTTTGCTGGCCGTCAGCACCCTTCCAGGTGCGGTTGACTGCCAGACTAAAGTTCGTCACGCTCTGGCCGTTCGGCGTGTTGCGTGTTTCGGGATCCCGTGTCAGGTTTCCCATCAGTATGACCTTATTAAACCCCTTAGCCACGATTATTCCTCCTCTGATTCTTCAGATTTCTTGCTGGCTGCCTCGGCTGCTGCTGCCTTGGCCTTTGGATCCTCACTCACCAGCAGGTGTCGCAGGACACTGTCGGTGATGTTGAGGGTAGTGTCAACCTTGGCGACGTTCTCCGGAGGGAGCTGGATGACCATGTGAACATAGACGGCAAAGTCTTCCTTGGCGATGCGGTACGCCAAACGCTTTTTACCCCAGTTATCTTCACTGGTAATAGTACCTTTGTTGCTGGTGACGATGTCACGCACAACCTTGAGCGGCGTCTCGAGGTCTGCCTCGAGATCAGGGTGGATAAGTACGGTTAGTTCGTACTCTCGCATAATTGAGACCTCCTATGGACTCGACAAGCGGATGCTTGTCACGGCGACATGTGTCGCAGGTTAATTGATAACAGAGGTTATTTTACCAGATAACAGGGAAAATGAAAAGCCTAGACTAGCGCCGTGTGGTAGCGACGATAAGACGGAGAGCATCCTTGCTCATCACTTGTGGCTCGACAGTCATGAGTGCACGGACCTGTCTCATCACGTCGCCGCTCGACTCAGCCTCAAGAAACTGAGCTGCGAACGAAGAATCTTCGATCATAAACAGTGCCTGCATATCTGCTTTTGCCTTCTCGGCCTCATCCCGTCCCCTGAGCGCACCCATCGCGGTCAATGTCGTACCGAGCAGCTCTTTGACCGCTACCTGATACTCATCGCTCTCAGGGTCAATCTCCATCGGCTGGCTAAGCGCTGGTACGAACGGATTGGCTTGGCGGGTGATCTTCAGACCTGCCTGATCGTCCAGTTCATAGAGCATCGAACCCCTGTCGACAAGCCGCCGGACAGCATAGTGATAACCGCCATGCGGTTTTTCATGGAGCACGTAGGTTTCTTTTAGGTATTGGTTGTACGGATCGCGTGTTCCGAATGCTTTGACGGTTGACCCATCTTTCGGGAGTCGTGTGCTCGTGATTCGACGGTGATACACTGAAGCTAGCAATATGACGTCGTTTAACAATGTCTCGCCGGGATGTTCTGACGTCAACTCTTCGATGAGCGCGTCTTTTCTAGCCCGCAGCTCTTCCAGTTTATCGGGTTTCGCCTCCTGGAACTGCTCCTCCATCGCCGCCAGTGTAGCGGCCACGTCCAGTAGATGATCAATTTCGTCAGCGTCAGCATGCCTTCGTTCACCGAATGCATCAACGGTATCGGGTCTGTTGAGTGTTTCGACTGTCATTGTGCTGTTTTTGTTTGGGGTGCGAATACCTTCTACCCACGGTATACGCCTGTTGTTTTCAAAACGCAAGTGTTTTAGACGTTATCTTCGTTCGTGCCGTAGATATCATCGAGACTCGTGATGAGCACATCACGCGGTTTTGAGCCGCTAGCCGAACCGACGATGCCCTGTTCTTCCATTTCTTCGATGATGCGAGCCGCACGGCCGTAGCCAATGCGCAGGCGGCGTTGCAAGAGCGATGTCGAAGCTTTGCCAGCTTCAACGACGACGCGAACTGCGTCCTTGTACATGTCGTCGTCACCGCTACCGCCATCCATGTCCATGACGATGCCACCCTTGCCGTTGAGCTGCACTGGTTGCGCGACAATCTCGTCGTCGTATTGTGGTGGACGTTGCAGACGGAGGTGATCAGTAATCTTGACGACTTCTTCGTCAGTTACCCACGCACCCTGGATACGCTTTGGCTTATTCATGCTCGGCGTCAGCAGCAGCATATCACCTTGACCAAGTAGCTTCTCGGCACCGATCTGGTCGAGGATGGTTCGTGAGTCGATCTGCGACGCGACCGTAAAGGCGATTCGAGCCGGCACGTTCGCTTTGATGAGACCGGTGATGACGTCAACCGACGGACGCTGCGTCGCGAGCACCAGGTGGATACCGACGGCACGTGCCTTTTGGGCAAGGCGGACGATCAGAGCTTCGACGTCGCGAGCAGCCACCATCATCAGATCAGCCAGCTCATCGATCACGATCACGATGTATGGCATAGCTTCTTCTGAGTTCTTTTGGTTAAACGTACGGATGTCACGTAGTTTTTGCTCAGCCAACAAGCTGTAACGGCGCTCCATCTCGTTGACAGCCCACTTGAGCGCAGAGATGGTCTTTTCTGGCTCAGTGATAATCGGCGTGAGCAGATGTGGGATATCTTCGTATGGCGCCATCTCAACCTGCTTTGGGTCAACCAATATGAGACGCATGTCGGCTGGACTGTTTCGGTATAGGAGACTCGTCAGGAGCGTGTTAATCATGACTGACTTACCTGAACCAGTCTGACCGGCGATGAGGAGGTGGGGCATCTTGTTGAGTTCACCGACTACCGCATCACCAGCAATGTCTTTACCGATAGCAAACCCGAGTGGCTCGGAGATACCCATCCATTCGCGCGACGTTAATATGCCATGCAAACGGACATCAGCTGCTTTGCGGTTTGGTACCTCAATACCAACCGCACGTTGACCAGGAATCGGTGCCTCGATACGCAGTGCTTGCGCCGCCAGGTTGAGAGCGATGTTGGTCTCAAGCTGTGTGATACGCGTCAGCTTCACACCACTCGGTGGTTTGAGGGTGTACTGAGTCACTTTCGGACCGATGTTAGCACCCTCCATTTCGACGTCGATACCAAATTCACCGAGTGTATCCTGGATAATCTGGGCGTTATGCTTCACGTCACCAGCATCGGCTGGTTTTTGCTTTTTCTCAAGGAGATCCATGCTCGGGCCTTCCCAATCAGGGTCAGTCTTGGTCGTGAGAGCGTTCTGCTCTTCGGCAGCTTTATCGGTCTGGATACTGTTGCGCAGGCTACCCAAACGGCCCCTGCTCTCTCCTCCGGCATCGTCAACCGTTGGCACACCTTGGTTCAACTTGAGTTCACCGATAGATTTACTTGGCGTTGCTGAAGCTTTTTCTGCAATTGCAGCGTTAGCTTTGGCGAGTGAGCTTTCTTCACGACGAAATAGATTAATAAACCAGTCGATGACTGCTCGCGGTGAAACACTGAGCACAAAGAGACTCGTGACGAGCAGGATGATAACGCTAACAAGCGCGCCAATTTCTGGATCAACGAGCGTCATGGCTCCCTGGGCGTATACCCAGCCGATGATTCCGCCGTCCTCGTGAGAGGTCGACAATGCGGCAGGTTGGTTTTGCATCAACTGCACAAAACCGGCCGCTACGGTGATAAATAGGATGGTTGCCCCGGTGACGACACCTGGAATCTTGTTATTTTCAGCCTGAAAGATCTGGACTGCACGGTAGACGAACAGAATCGGTAATATATAGACCGCCATACCGAGGAGTGACTTGCCTGCGTCATAGGTAGCTTGCGGAAACGGTCCACCGCTACCGAATGCACCGAGCGTCAGCAGCAACGCCAATACGACCAGGACAACTGCCCCGACCTGCGGCCAAAATCCATCCGGCAAAGTATGCTGGCTGGTCTTTACTGCTTTTGCTTTCTTGCTCGCGCGCTTTTTTCGTTTTGCCATAGTGCTTATTTCATTATAGAGACGGCAGTATATCCTGTCGATATCTGCTTACCCTTTTTATTGTAGCATAATTTGCTACAAAATGCAAGAGGCTTATGGTTGCCCTATAACCCCTCTGGGGCTACACTGTTTTCAATTCTTCAAATAGACTTCAAACAAAAGGATGTGGGGAGAATGTCCCTTGAGATGTTTGATGGAAAGACCGGTCCGCGGCTGATCGCTCGCGCGCCTGTGGCTGAAGGTAGTTATGCGCTCATCACGACCGATGCACTCGAAGAGCTCAAGGTCTACGCCCCGCCAGGACTGATGTTCAACGGCTTCCCGGCACTGTCGCCGGTGCTCTCAAGTCTGCCGACATTTCTGTCGGTGCCGATGGAGGCGCGTCGTCAGGCACTTCATAACGAGTTCGATCGCTTCGAGATCAAGCTCGATCGCGAGATGCTTGAAGCATGGCGCATCCGTGACGCGCCTGATGCACCAGCTGGTGCTGTTCTCACGAACATTTTCACCCAGATCAATGACGGTTTGTGGCGGACGATGCTTGAACGCACTCGGACCATGGTCGAGAAGCTGCCAATATGCACGAGCATCATGGTCGGACGACCGCTCAGCTTGAAGCTGCCGAAAGGCCTCTTTGAAGAGCTGTCGACCATCGAGCTCGGCACGGTCACTGACGTCGTCATCTACAACGCCTAGCCCCACGCGCGTTGAGCACTAAAAAGAGCTCCGCGGTTGCGGGGCCCTTTTTAGTTTTATGCGAGATACTAAATTTCGCGGATGTGTTTGTTCAACTCTTCTTGTGCGAAGGGTTGGTGCTGTAGTTCTGGTAGAACTGGGGCTTGAACAACCTGAGGTTGCTGCGGACGACGCTGCTGTTGACCGGGTTGCTGACGACGACCATTTTGCTGTTGGCGTTGTCCGCCTCCCTGCTGCTGTCCGCCTCCGCCACCGCCACCAGTACCAATCTCGTTAATGACCGGGATGACGATCGGGGTTCGACGTGTCTGGTCATAGAGGATGTGCGTGATCTCGTCCTTGAGCTCTTTTTTCAGCTGGTCCATATCAGTTTTGCGACCACCGAAAGAACGAGCAACTTTTTGCTTCAAGTACTGACGGATGAGGTTCATTAGCTCTTCACTGTCACGCAAATAGATGAAACCACGTGAGATGATGTCCGGGCTTGTCAGGAGGCGGCCGTTACCGCGAGCTACTGTCAGCACAACGACGAACATACCTTCGTGACTCATGTGGATGCGGTCCTTGAGAACGACTTCGGAAACTTCCGCACCGCTGTCGTCATACATGACACCACCGACTGGGATACGACCGGTCTTTTTGGCAGAGCCGTCGTGATAAAACTCAACGACGTCACCACTGTCACAGACAAAGATGTTGTCGCGTGGAATGGCGCATTCTTTTTCAGCGAGGACTGCGTTGTGGTGCAACATGTGGAACTCACCATGAATTGGTAGGTAGTAGGTTGGGTTGAGTGCGCTGATCAGCTTGACGTGGTCATCGTAGTAACCGTGACCAGACACGTGGATCGGACCGATTTCGGTCAGGTGAGATTTGCCGTTTTGGATAACGTCACTTCCCTCGCGCATCAGACCGTCAACCGTACGGACGACGTACTTTTCGTTACCCGGAATCGGGTTGCTCGAAAAGACGATGACATCAGAGTTCTTAACCTTGATATGCTTGTGCGCACCCGATGCCATGCGGTTCAGAACAGCGTTGAACTCACCCTGTGAACCGGTACAGACGAGGAGCACCTTACCGTCAGGTAGTTTGACGAGGTCTTCCATCTTGACCACGGTATCTTTTGGAACCTTGATCGTGCCGGTGCGAAGCGCGAGCTCGACGTTTTGGATCATGCTGTAGCCAGCAAACGCGACCTTGCGTCCGTGACGCTTGGCTTCGTCGAGGATGAGCTGGATACGGTGGATCTGGCTCGAGAACGTACTGAGAATGAGTCGGTTGTTCTGGTACTTGTCCATGATTTGGCCGAAGCTTTCCTGAATCTCGAACTCACCATGCGTGTGCGTTCCTTCGGATTCACAGTTGGTTGATTCGTTCATGAGCAGAAGGATACCTTCTTTGCTGGCGATCTCGGTCAGACGTTCGAGGTCAAATACTTTACCGTCTACTGGCTTATCTTCGAAGCGCCAGTCGCCGGTATCGATAACGACACCAACCGGTGTACGGACGACGACAGCACAGGCGTCAGGAATCGAGTGATTTACCTGGACGAGCTCGATACTAAAGCTGTCGCCGAGCTGCACGCGTTCGTGCGTTGCTGGGTCGAGGACGTTGTACTCAGGCGTAAAGCCGCTAGTGGCTTCTTCCATGGTCTTTTCGACCATACCAAGCGTGAATTTACTACCGTAAACCGGTGCCGGGATGCGGTGGATTAGGTGACGGAACGCACCAATGTGATCGAGGTGACCGTGCGTGAAGACGATACCGCGAATCTTGTGCTTATTCTCTTCCAGGTAGGTTATGTCAGGCGTGATGTAGTTGATACCTGGGTAGTCCCCGCCTGGGAATAGGAATCCCATGTCGATAACGATGATGTCCTGGTCGTATTCGAGCGCCATCATGTTTTTACCGATACCCATTTCGCCAAGTCCACCGATCGGAATGACTTTGAGACCTGGTCGGTTTGGTGCCTGACGACGACGTTTCATATCAGCGAGGCTGAACTGGTTACCGCCGTAGCCGTTATACATCGACTTGTTCACCGGCACGTCGATGACATGCTGGCTTGCGCGAACATTGACGTTCTCACTGGTTCGACGCTGAGCACGGAATACCTCACCGCGACGGGTGTTCGTACTGTTGAGTACCGTGTTGTCTGATTTTTTCTTTTGTTGGTTAGGCCGCTTAGACATGTCGTCTTTAGCAGGACCTGCGAGTCTTCGTTGACCCATATATTTACTAATTTCCTTTCTTTTGTTGTATCAAAATAATTAGTTTCAGTTTGAGTAAAGGGGGTTAGTTTAGGCCGCTACACTCCCGTATTGGTTAACAATAGTGTAGCAGGTTACCCCTGTTTAAGCAACCGCCCAAAAACCACAGTATTTTCTATGGGCTTTGGGCAGTGCCCGTGGCTATTCACCACGGGCCTGCACTGTGACACCTCCAGGAAGAAGTTACTTACGCCGGGCAGGTTTGTTCTTGCCCCGGTACCACGGCGGTACATCAGAGTTCTCGGACCCGTAGAGCAAGCTGCCCATGGTCAAACTGTCCTCGCGATGCTTGGCGCGACCCTTGCCGCGCTCCCACTTCTCGAGCTTCTTGTTGAGCTCGAGGTTGACGTGGCCGTGCACAACGATCTTGCCATCATGCATAATCTCGACCGCCCAGACGATACCATGAGGCAACGTCGGGAAGCGAGAAGGCTTGCCGTACTCGGGCGCATGGCGTTGGTAGACCTTGAGCGGCAGCGTAACGACGGCCGTCGGCACGTCGTTGACGAAGCCGTAACTTACGTCGTAGAGCGCCTCGCCCTTGTTTGACTCGAACGCAACCTGTGCCGGCGCCACCTCGAGCTCAGGATCATCGAGCACATCCGACGGGGCGAAGTCCTCGAGACTGAGTAGTAACTCGCTGTTGGTCGAACACATGAGTGGGTTGGTCACCATCGACAGCACGCTGCGGTAGTGGTCCCTCAACAGCTCCTCGTCGAACGCGTCGATGAACCCACCGGTCCGGATCGATGCCGCGTTGATAGCGGCGATGGTCGAAAGGTTGAGACGATGAACTGAGGAACGACCGTCGGGGGCGAACAATCGCTCGATGGCAAGCTCGACAGGGTCGCTCTTTTCGAGCTGGTCGATCTCATGCTCGATACGACCCAGAAGTTCTTGGGCGGTAACCAGATTCTTCTCGCCACGCCCCCACCACTCCTGGTACATGCGTACCTCGTGCTTGAACTGGTTGATGTGGCCGTAGATCGGGTGATCATCGGGCTTGTTCGTGGTCGGTATCGCGTCGAGTCGCTGCTGCAGTGCCGCCAGACGGTCTTCGAGCTTCTTGGCAGCCAGTCCACGACGGTAGCCAGAGTACGCGCTCTGAAGCCGCCAGTCGTCGGCTGTGAAGAGGACTTCACCCTCGCTATCGATCACGTGGATCGTGAGGCGGCGATAGACATTCCCTTCCTCGTCACAGAACTGGAAGTTCCGAGCACCTCGTCGCTGCTCGCAGTATGCGAGCGGCAGGTAGAGGACATGGGTGGTATCGAACCAGCCGTCGCCCTCCTTGGTGGTGAGCAGCCTGCAGGCAAACTCACCGGCCTGAACTTCTGACTCGGTGGTCACCGAGCCCTCCTGCGTCGTTTCGACGCTGGTGTCAGAACTCATGGTTTTCCCTTCTTGGAATGTAGAAGTAGTCGTTTCGGACTACTTATCCTACGGAGTCAAAGTGCAATATTACTATTATAGCATACTTATCCTAATTATGCAAGTATTATATCTGTCAGTGAATGCTTTGGTCAGCTAGCTTCTTGGCTGCGAGAAAATCGTCGATGAGCGTTTGGCGCATCGAGCCGTTATATAGGGCGGCCGCTGGGTGGTAGAGAGGGATGACCAGGAATTCGCTGTCGTGATACTTCACCTTGCGGGCATGGCCGTGATCCTTGGAAATATGTAGATCTGGGATAAATACTGCCCCGCTATGTCGACCGAGCGTGATGATGACCTTTGGTTGGATGATCTCGAGCTGGCGCATCAGATACGGCCAGAATGCTCTCTTTTCCTCTGGCAGCGGATCGCGGTTGTTCGGCGGACGGTATTTGACGATGTTCGTAATGTAGACGTCGGCCCGAACTAACCCGGCAGCCTCCAGCATCTCATTCAGGAAACGACCGCTGGCGCCGACAAATGGTAGCCCTTGCTCATCCTCGGCTTTGCCTGGTGCTTCACCGATGAAGACGATATTTGCATTAGGGTTTCCATCACCCAGGACTAGTTGTGTTGCAGTCTCGCGCAAGTTTGGGCAGATATCATTTTCTAAGATATCTGCCTTAAGCTGTTCGAGAAATTCCTGCTTATTTAGCATCCTTCATACTCAGGTTCAAACGGCCGCGCTCATCGATGGCAGTCAGCTTCACCTTGACGACATCACCTTCTTTGACGACGTCAGTCACCTTTTCGACGCGGTGGTCGGCCATCTGAGAGATGTGGACCATACCGTCCTGGCCAGGCATGATGTTAACGAAAGCGCCAAACTCCATGACTTTAACAACAGGACCTTCATAAATCTTGCCGACTTCTGGCTCCTCAACGAGTGACTTGATCCAGTCAACAGCTCGTTTGATGCTGTCGAGGTCAACGGCAGCGACGGTCACGAGACCGGTGTCTTTGATGTCGATTTCGGCACCGGTTTCAGAGGTAATCTTGTTGATGGTCTCGCCACCCTTACCGATGATGGCACCAATCTTTTCTGGGTTGACCATGATCTTTTCGATCTGTGGGGCGTATGGACTGAGGCTGAGGCGTGGTTCGGCAATGGTTGTTAGCATGTGCTCGAGGATATGCGCACGTCCTTCTCGACCCTGCTCGAGCGCTTTTCGGAGCACTTCGACAGGGAGGCCATGAACCTTCATATCCATCTGAAGCGCCGTGATACCTTTTGCAGTACCAGCAGTCTTGAAGTCCATGTCGCCCGCAAAGTCCTCTGCATCCGCAATGTCGCTCATAACATACGGCGTGTCACCGTCCATCATCAGACCCATGGCGATGCCAGATACTGGGCTTTTCAGGGGTACACCAGCGTCCATCAACGCCAGGCATGAACTACAGGTCGCAGCCATGCTGGTTGAGCCGTTCTGGCTCATGATCTCGGTGACGGAACGAACGGCGTATGGGAAGTCTTCCTCCGATGGCATGACCGCAGACAGTGCGCGTTCAGCCAGGTAGCCGTGACCGATTTCGCGACGACCAGGTGAACCGAGACGGCGAATCTCACCAACGGTGTAGCCTGGGGCGTTGTAGTGGTGCATGTAACGACGTTCACCGTCACTCACTTCCATCGTGTCGACAATCTGTGCGTAGCTCAGTGGGGCTAGTGTCACGATGTTCATCGCCTGGGTAACACCACGAGTAAAGATGCTTGAGCCGTGCGTACGCGGCAGGACACCAACTTCGGAGCTAAGTGGACGGATATCGGTCAACTTACGGCCATCTGGACGAGCGTTGTCTTCGACAATTCCCTTTCGGACGTCCTTGTGAAGCGCGGTCGTGAAGGCTTCGTCGTATTCGCCGCGCAGGTCCTGGTATTCTTCGCCCTTTACCTCTTCCATCGCAGCATGGAACTCACTCTTGAGTACCGAAACGAGCTCGTTACGCTCCGGGTACGCCACACGGAGTGGTTCCCCAAGCTTGCCGTCTACCCACGCATCGACTTCTTTTTGAATATCTTCGTTTGGTAGGACGAGTTCGTATTCGAGTGCTTCGACACCGACCTTTTCTGCTAGTTCGCGCTGGAGTTTGATAGCAGCCTGGAATTGCTCGTGTGCCCACGCTATGGCGTCAACGACGACGTCCTCTGGTACTTCGTCAGCACCAGCTTCGACCATCATGACACCAGTTTCGATACCAGCTACGACGAGGTCGAGGTCGCTCTGCTCACGCTCTTCAGGAGTGAGGAAAGCTTTGAATTCGCCGTTGACACGACCGACGCGTAGACCAGCAACTGGGCCGTCAAACGGCGCACCAGTCAGCGTCAACGCAGCACTGGCAGCAATCATACCGATCATATCAGGACGAAAGCTCGGATCCATCGATAGGACACTGGCAACAACTTGGACTTCTTGGCGGTAGCCTTTTGGAAACAGCGGACGAATCGGACGGTCGATCAGACGACCAATCAGGATAGCCTCGTCACTCGGGCGGCCTTCTCGCTTGATGAAGCGGCTGCCAGAAATCTTGCCAGCCGCATACATTTTTTCTTCATAGTCGACGCTCAGTGGAAAATAATCCATCGCGTATGACGGACGACCACCGACCATGCTCGTACCAAGCACGACAGTGTCGCCGTACTTGACCATGACGCTCGCAGTGGTGCGAAAACCGACACGGTTAACTTCGAGCGTCAAGGGACGGCCGGCAAAATCACCGGATACAGAGATAATCTCTTTCCCAGTTGGGTTAATAGTAGACATAGACAGTCTCCTTCTTCATTGACGCGGAGAGTAACAGGTGTGAAGGCCATAGGGCGCTCGCATCTATCACCATCCGCTTGTTTTACTACTGACAATTATACCGCAAAAAAGAACTCCGCTACTTGCGGAGTCCGAGCTTGGCGACGATAGCCTGGTACGCGGCAAAGTCTTTGTTCTCAAGATATTTGAGAAGCTTCTTGCGCTTACCAACCATCTGAATCAGGCCGCGACGAGCCATGTGGTCGTGCTTGTTGACCTTGAGGTGTTCAGTGATTTCCTTGATACGAGCCGTCAGAACAGCCGCCTGAACCTGTGGAGATCCGACGTCTGTCTTGTGGGTCGCACCAGTCTTCATCGCCTGGGCTTTGGCTTCTTTTGTAATCATCAGTGGTCTACTTTACCAGAGAATCGGCGTTTGTTCAAGAGGTAGTCCTAACTATAAAGCTCGGTTTCAGGATCACGGATGACGTGTGAACCTTCAGGGCGACCGAACCAACGGTGTTCGCGCTGCGTGTCGTCGGTTCGCATGAGGTTAGCAAACAGACCATAGGCGAGGCGTGAACCCCTGAGGAGCACAGCATCCCGGGGGTTATCCTCTGGGTCATAGCCGCCGTTGACCATCGCGTATTGCCACTCTTCCATACCGCCACGTGCTGCGACCTCCTTTTGGAGGGCAGTCATGAAATCCGGCTGGAGGACGTACGCACGGTGAAGGTATGGACGCGCAGCATAATGAAGCGCCATAAGAGAGGTGGTTCTACTACCTTTGTTGCCGTCAATGTCGGGTCGAAACGGTTCATTCGCGAGTAACGCATAGAAGTTATTGAATCCGCGCTGCGTCTTTCTTGTCGTTACCCCCAGAAAGACTTCATGGGAAAAGTTATAGTCAGCCTTTTCGGAGTCCCTGACAAAGTAACTGCGAAATCGAACACTCGGTGAGACGGGTACTGCCGTATCCCTGTCTGGCCACGCAAGATCCAGTTCATTTGCCTGCGCTACTAGCCGCCTTGCTTGCGGAACACGACCTGCAATCCGCTCGGGTGTCAGCGGTCTCCCTACCTCAGCGAAATACGCCAGCGTTTGTTGATGGCGTTCAAGGGCTTGTTCTAATGAGGGTGCGTAGCGACCGACTCGTTCAGGCGTTGGATAGACACTCATGGGTAGCTCCTTATTATAGCAGTAACAGTATGTTTTGTCAAGCTAGAGTCAGAGTTCTTTGAGGAGGAATAGGGAGTCGTACGGCTGAACGGTTCTGGTCGCACCCGACGTGTATAACGTTAGTATACCGTTTCGGTTGCTTTCCGTCGAACAGTCGTAATAGTTCGCATCGAGCGTGACGGTGCGTGCGGTTGAACCCAGGTTGACGTACACGACACCAAGCGTGTAATCACGACGATAGAGCTGTGTCTGTGGTTGATAGAGATCGTCAATGGTGTTCGGGTTGGTCGGCTTACCTCCCTGCTGGGTCGTTGGCGTACCAAAGTTCCACCAGAAGAGTTCCCGTCCGGCATTGTCTGACGGCCTGGTCGTGACGGTACCGGATGTTCCATAGGCGCGAATCAAGAATCGTGGTTCGGTCGCCGTCGTACGCCAAGCCAGTAGCCAGGCACCATAGGTACGACGAATGTAGCGATCGATGGTTGCCGCGGTATCAACGCCCTTCCAACCGTTAGTCTTTGCCCAAACGATACCTTTGTTACCTGCTGCATTGACGATCGTGTTGCTGTTGTTGCCACCGCGCATCATCGTGATGGTCTGGTCGAGCATGTTTTCCATGTACGGTGCCTCGTGCAGGAAAAATTCCATCGCGTAGCCATCGTAGTAGTTGGCCGACATGGCGGTCTGACGCCAGCGCTGACCAGCGACCTGTGTCTCGTTTCCACCCGTAGCACGTGAGTTATTCACGAGGTAATTGTTCGCGTCGGCATTCAAATTCGGATGGCCATAGCTACTGAGCTTGTTCATGAGGGCTGCACGCTTGGCGTATTGGCGGTTTTCCCAGGTCTTATTGTTTGTCTGACCGCTGGTATTGTTGGTGAAATCCCACGGCGAGTCGTCCATCGTTGACGATGAGGCCATGTCGGTACCATAGCCGTCACCGTTGTTATAGGTGTAGATAGCCGTGACATCCCACCAAACTGTGTTCGTAACGGAAGTACTACGTAAATACTGAGCTACTTTGGCGTCGCCGACGTTCGTATTCGTAAAGTTGATCGCACTACCGCCCGAGGTTGTCGACAACTGGAAGGTATTGGCGGTCTGACCAACGATGTAGTATGGCCTGAGCGACGTGATACCACCCGGGATATCCGAGCCGAAGACGCCGACGCGTTGACCATTCGTGTAGCCATGGCCATTGCTCGTCAACGTATCACCGCCAGTTACGGCCGTAATCGTCTTGATGGCGTTGCGGTCCATCGCTTCCAGCTCAACTCGCGCCTGGTCAGCCAGGAACGCAGCACCATCGTGTGTTGCGCCGCGCGCATTGTCCCAAAAGTTAACCCCGTAACGCAGTGGTGTATTCGAGGCATTAAGGTATGGATTACCAGACAGACCAGCGTCACCACCAGCTGCACCGCTTGAGGAACCGATGTAAACCGGCGTGTAGGCACGATCACCATTACCGTGCGAGGCGGCCGTCGTCGACCAGAGACCACGGTAGACGTTATTGATTGTCAGCACACTTCCAGACAGGTTATAGTTTCCGCCGCTATAGGTCGGCAGGCCAATTATTTCATCGCCGACACGCACCCACGCGACGTAGTTTGCCGTATTGACCGAGTAAATATTTGGTCCTGGCGTAAGGTTTGCCGAGGCGATGATCGGCCACATCGTTGATGGCGTACCGTTCGGATGGTTCGTCGCAAGCCCTGACGGACGGGACGTTGGCAACGTGATGCTGATCGTCGTCGTCGAGGCGTTGATAGCTCCGGAGAGCGTCATGCCGGTTGTCGTCGGAATACATGATATAGCGAGTGGATAATTGCGTTCAAGATGTGCCGCCATCCGCATCGTACTAAACGGTGACCCCTGCGTGACGTATGAACCGTTGATATAGATACTGCCCTTGTGTGACGAGTTGCGTCCGAGCAAGAATTTGTCGCTTGCCCATGAATTGTCGTTGTCACGTAGTCCCGACCAGCCATGACCTTCCCAGTGCATGTAGGTGTACCAGTCAGAGACCTGGTTCCAAGAGCTTTGCGAGATATTGTCTGTCGCAGTCGTGCCATAAACATCAGCACCCAACTGGGATGCGAACATCGGTACGCTCAATTTTTGCGGTGCTCCGCCACCACCGGGTGGCGCTGCAAACGTGAGTGGTACACCGACTTTCCACGGCAGCATCGTGATAACGACCGGGGTGTAGGTAAATGACGCCAAGATTCCATACCCACCAGCCGTCGTCGTCCAGGTCTGACTCGTTGACTGCGCAGTCGTCGGGGTCAGCTGCTTTGTACTGACTTTTAGGCGATCGTTATCCGGTTCATCGAGCAAAGTCGTCCAGGTCGTGTCAGCGCTACCCCAGGTAACCGCGGCGGTCGTTCCGAAAGCACCTATGAGATACTTGGTACCACTTGCCAGCGTCGTCGTCGGGCCGATCGAAAGCGACGTCACGTTGGACGCATTGGCGATCGATGCAACGTTAAAGGCTGCCGGGCCAGGCAGCTCAATTATGACGAGTTCCTGGGCACAGTTAACGTTACTGATGGCATTCGTTCCAGCTGAAAAGCTCGTTTCACCACCGACGGCGGTCATGGATGAAATCGTGATACCGGCAAATGTCGAGCGTGATTCAACAGCATGCTCAGAGAAACCAGATGGAATAACTCGGTTTGTGATATTGGTTGCAAAACGGTGAATCGCTACGAGCAGGTTACCTGTGACTGCTGCCTGCGGCAGCGTCGTCGTAACGGTATACTGACCAGTAGTTCCAGCGACCGAGTTCTCTGCGTACTGTCGTTCTGACATCTTCGCTAACCTACTGTGCAGTTACCTCGACGACAAGCGTGTCGGCACCAGTGCCGGCCGCGTCAACGTCGACGGTAATATACTGACCGTTGGTTAGAGATGGCGTTTGAATTGTCGTGGTTACGGCAGTAACACCGCCAGCCGCGATGCTTGGTCGGTTACCAGACAGCAGTATGGTTGATCCGTTGATATTGACATCGACCGTCGTTGCACCTGAACTTGCTGCAGTTGATAGTGTCGCGCGCGCTGCAACGATCGTCAGCGAACGACCAGTATCGTTATAAAGCCTGATGGCGCCCGTACCGGTGGTAACAGCGCCCTCAAGCATAAAAGTGAACTTTGTCGCACCGTTGAGGCCGTCGCTACCAGCTGGTCCCGCGTCACCTTCCGGACCTTCCGCACCGACCATCGAGGTACCACTACCCCATGATCCGCCAGTTTTTGGACCGTAGATGGCATCGGCCTGGGTATCAAGGTAGACGTCACCGTCGTTTCCAAGCCCAGCTGATGGTGCAGTCGTGCCAGTTAGAAGTATTGCTCCTTCCGGTGACGCCCATGTTCCATCACCACGCAGGAAGGTTGAACTGTTAGCCGTACCAGAACCAAGGCGAGCTGTAGACATGGTGCCACTCGTGATATCACCAGCGGCATGGCTGTGGGTGGTGTTCGCTTTGCCAGCCAGTCCGGGAACAGTCGGGCTGGCTGCAGTACCACCGAGGTCACCGGTGAGTTGGAGAATACCCTTGACGGAGCTGGTGGCGTCTGGAGCGCCAGCAGCCGCTGTCGCATCGACATATGATTTGTTGGCAGCCTGTGTATTCGTCGTTGGAGTCGGAACGATCGGTGAGCTAGAGAACGTTTTGACACCAGCGACCGTCTGTGTGCCTGTAAGGTGAACGACGGAAGAATCATCAGCCTTACTCGCGAGGCCTGGCACCGTCGGACTTGCAGCCGTACCACCGAGATCGCCAGTCAGCTGAATAATACCTTTAACTGATGAGGTAGCGTCAGGTGCGCCAGATGCTGCGACACCATCAACGTATGACTTGCTTGCGGCTTGGCTGTTCGTGGTTGGAGTCGGAACGATCGGTGAGCTAGAGAACGTTTTGATTCCCGCGACTGTTTCGTTACCGGTGTTGTGTACGACAGCTGAGTCGGTCGCTTTACCGTTCAGCGCCGTCTGAGTCGCGGATGAAACCGGCTTGTTGGCGTCGGAGGTGTTATCGACGTTGGCGAGGCCGACAGCTGACTTGTCCAGCGTTTGCCATGACTTGTCACCACGGTAGTATTGACCGGTCGTGCCGGCCGTGATGGTATTTTCTTTGCTGGCGAGGCCGGGGACGGTTGGACTGGCAGCGGTGCCACCGAGATCACCGGTAAGCTGGACGAGACCTTTGACTGAAGAGGTAGCGTCAGGGACGGTACCGGAACCAGAGACGGTGGTCCAGGTGAGATTAGAACCGTCATAGCTGAGGACTTGACCGGTCGTCGGCGTGGCCGAACTGAGCGCTGCCGGTGTCACGGCGTTAGTCTTGAGTGTGCCGTCAGTATTGTGAGATTCAGCGAGGAACTCGTTGAGGATAGTTCCCCATGTACCTGCATCTCCCCCTGGTTGCGGTAAGCGTGCCATACCCCTCCTTACGGTGTTTCTGTTACTCCGCTTTGGTTTGAATATAACACATCTGTTAGCGTTTGAGGTAAACGCCTACGCTTTTCTACGAATTTTTTGTCATGAACGCGTCAAGACTCTCAGCCGAGGTGATAGACCAATCGCTGATACGTGTTCGTCGAAGCTGTGAGCAATACGCACCAACTCCAAGCGTTTTACCGATATCCTCTGCAAGCGTCCGGATATAGGTTCCACTACTGACATGGGTTCGTATCTTGAGCTGTGGGTAGCTATACTCAACAAGTTCAAGCGAGTGAATCGTTACCTGGCGTGGAGGTATCTCGACGGTTTCGCCCTTGTGAGCCAGTTTGTAGGCCCGCTGACCGTTAATCTTGATAGCACTGAAGCTAGGCGGGGTTTGCGAGATAACTCCCGTAAATCGCGCCAGAGCGGCTAAAACGTCATCTTTTGATGGCTGCTCATTGTTGACGGTAGTAATCTCCCCTTCCGGGTCACCGGTCGTACTCGTTTTGCCGAGCTCGATCGTTGCTTCGTAGGTTTTATCAAGTTTGCTATAACGCTCAGCGTTCTTGCATTCCTTGCCGACAACGATGATCATCAGACCGGTCGCGAATGGATCCAGCGTGCCAGTGTGACCGACTTTGATCTTTTTACCAGCCGTTTGACTCAGTACACGTCGGACCCGTGCCACGACGCCAAAACTGGTCATGGCGGCAGGTTTATCGATCAGGAGTATGCCGTCTGTCATCGTAGGTATTATACTTGCCGTATGAAGAAAATCATCTTTGGTATCTTTGCTCATCCCGACGATGAGGCGTTCGGACCAGCCGGCACGCTCATCATGGAAAAAACTGCTGAAAACGAAGTGCATCTCATCTGCGCGACTGGCGGCGAGAATGGCACGAATCCTGACGAAGTTGAAAACCTCGGTGAAGTCCGCCTAAGCGAGTGGCGAGCAGCTGGTGAGCTAATCGGTGCCGACAGTATGCACCACCTCGGCTACGAAGATGGCACGCTTAGTAATAACGTCTACCTGTCCATCGCCGACAAAGTCAAAACGATCGTAACCGAAGTCCTTATTGATAAACCCGACATAGAAGTTGAATTCATGACGCTCGACCCTAACGGTCTAACTGGTCATATCGACCACATCGTCATATCGAGAGTCGCGACGTTCGTCTTCTTCACCCTCAAGCAAGCTGATGCACGGTTCACGCGCATTCGGTATTCCTGTTTCTCAAACCAAGATTCACCCGAGTCTGACTATAGTTGGTTATACATGGACGCCGGTCACGCGCCAGAAGAAATCGGTGAAACCGTCGATGCGAGTGAATATCTGGCCCAGATCAAATCGGTCATGAACGCGCACAACTCGCAGCGTGGCGACCGAGACTCCCTGCTCGCCCGACTAGGCGACAAGGTCGCGATCAATCATTTTCTCGTCAAACGTTAGGGCTGGCCAGGAATCTTGAACTGACCTGGGTCAGCAGGTGTCGGTGTTTGTGGTAGTGGTGGCTGACCAGCTGCAGGAGGTGGAACATCTGGAACTTGAGTTGGCGGAACGAGAGGAGCTGGTTCGCTTGGTTCCGGTGCTGGCGTGTCATCTGGTAGCGGTGGCAAAGTTGAAAAGTCTGGTAGCGGTGGCAAATCCGGTGCACCTGATGGTACGACTGGGGGCTGCATGGGCGAAGCTTGCGGTTCGACCGGTGCAGGAACCGGTTCATTGTCATGCTGAACATTGAGTGCTGGCGCTGCTCCTGAGCTTTGGAGGGGTTTGCCTGCTGGGTCGAACGGCATAGAGGCTAGTGCGGCGTCGATAGCAGCCCGTGCATCCTCAGCAGCCTTGCCTCGAGTTTGACTATCTAGCTCGGCGAGCGTCGGACCGCTGCTGATCGGTGCGGGCTCAAAACTAAGCGCATCATCTGCTGTGCTTTCGATCGGTTTTGCGACTGGTTCATCAACTGGTGGTTCATCTCCGACTGGTTCCGGCGGCTGAAACGCTGGCACTGGAGGCACTAGATCGGCGGGTTCGACCGGTGGGGGAACAGGCTCTGGCGAAACGAACGTATCTCCTGCTGCTACAGGTACTTCCTGTGGTGACTCGTCTGCGCCTGCTTCATCGTCATGACTCAAGATAGTCTGGTTTCGATGTGCGAGTGCTTCTTCGCGTTTTGCTTCCTCGGCATCGCTGGCTGTTGCGTTCAATGTGCCACCAAATGATGGTTTGTCGGTCAACATGTCACTGCGCCACGTGCGGTGTTCTTGCTTGATAACCTTTGGCTGGTCGTTCACGGCACTGTTAGCTGCCTCATCGACGTCTTGGGCGGCAGCGTCGAGGTCGTTTTTGAGATCATCGACTGAAAGCGTTGGGCTCGCTGGCGCTGCCTTTTCCAAGCTTTCTGCCAGCTCGTTTTCGGCTTCTTTGAGCGCCTCAGCGGATGGGTCCGGTAGTGGTTCAGCATCTGGCTTTACGTCATGGTCAATCTCGAGCGCACCGTCATCCTTGGCCTTTTTTGGCTTATTGACTTTTTGTGATTTGCCTTCGCTCAGCGCTGTACTGCCATCCTGTGCAGGTTCGGCACTTGGTAGTCCATGTCCCTCTTCGAGTTTGGCAGCGATCAGCTGTTGATTCGCGCCGGCGGCCATCAGCTGCGCGGCCATTGTCATGACACGTGGGCTCGTGTGCTCGTTACGGAAACGGTCGGTTGCAGCGACGATGCCGGTCAGAACGGCCGTTGCGATTTGTTGATCGAGGAGACCAGCCTGCAATGCCTCACTGAGGCTCATCAGCATCTCACAGAGGCTACTGGCGTTGGTATCACTCCAGTCGAGCGAACCGAGTGTTGATTTCATTCCACCCGAGTTGATGGTAACGACAGTCGCATCGTGCAGGATTCGGCCATGAGCTGTGATAGCGGTATCGAGATCTTCACGCTTTTCAACCCCAAGCGCGATGATGAGCTCAACGTTAAAATCACCCTGGCTGAACTGCAGGTCTTTTTCGTTGATAACCGTGCGGTATGGGGTGATGAAAATACGAACGACGTCGTCTTCCACCTTGTAGCGAAGACGATCGGCCTTTTCCTTGTCGAGTGCGATGATGAAATCGCGCAACGAGTCGACGGTGTTTTCAAACGTCTTGTCCGGTTCAAGGAAACTGATAGCCGGCGGTACTTCACCACTGAATACGGCGGTAGCGTGCTTGTCGAGTCGATTGAGCATGAGCGTGAGGCTCAGCGCTGCGCTCAGTGCATCGACGGATGGGTTATTACCAACGGTCACCAGAATATTCGTCGAGTTTTTGATACGCTCGACTATCTGCTGCTTGGCGTTCGGTTCGGTTTGCATTTTTGTTGTTCGTCTCTGTTGGTTTTGTGAATGCGAAGACTTTAGCCAAAGCGTACCATAAGCACCATGGGACCGTCAAGGATTATTTCAGGGGTGAGCACCCTTTACAGATTCGTCTTTCTCGGCTATAATTTTCCACTGATTGTTTTATCAGCTTTTAAGAAGTCAAAAGGAAGTAACTAGTGCCAATCATCAAGTCCGCCATCAAGCGCATGCGCCAGACCAGCAAGCGTCGCACCCGAAACGTCACCGCAAAGCGTGACCTAAAAGGTGCCGTCAAGACATTCCTCGCTAAGCCAGACGCAAAAGGCCTCAGCGCTGCCCAAAGCGAGCTCGACAAAATGGTTAAAAAGAACCTGCTACCAAAGAACACCGCAGCACGCCGCAAAGCGCAGCTCGCGAAGGTCGCAAAGGACGCTGGCGTAAAAACCGGCACTGCCAAGAAAGCTGCTCCGAAAGCAGCTGCTAAGCCTGCTACCAAAAAGACACCTGCAAAGAAGGTCGCGGCCAAGAAACCAGCCGCCAAACATTAAGCCAAGCATTTATACACACCATCGTCGCCCACTACGGGCGACGATTTTTATGTCACAATCGTTCCGATTACCAGCTAAACGGCGTCTTGACGCCATTGACGACCGATTGGCCGCCTCGTAGTTGTTCGGTTAGCGTCGGCCCTGCCGCAGCGTATGTCGTAATAGCTGGGTAATACGTATAGTTACTCAGCGCCGTACCATCACTCTTGGTTACGCGAAGACAGTACGTCGCTCCTGGAGCGGCACCGTTATCCTTGAGTGCAAAATCCCACATACCGTCTTGACCATTCAGAATTGCCGTCGAATTCGTGAAGTTGTTCAGTTCCTCATAAGTTTGGTTAATTGTCGTATGACCAGAATGTACCGGATCATTGGCGTTGCCGGTTAACGCCGCTCCGTCAGCTGGTGTTGCGTTATCGTTATAGGCTATCAACGTTGCTGCTGTGACATCGGTATAACTCGAAGGCGTACCCGCTGATGGGCTAGCACACGTGCCACTGCCCTTGTCGACATACTGAAGCTTTAGTGTATCGAGGCTTGCCCGAGCCCCGTCCCCGCCAACATGCAATAAGGTTCGTAGTCTGAACGCATCCCCTCCAGCGGAAAGCGAAGCAGCGGTATCACCGGCCGCCAAAGCACCACCAACATCGGTTGAATTTGCGTTTGCAAACAAACGATAGCCTGAGAGGTCGTACGTCGGCGGCACAAGATCCGCTAACGTATCACCCATGATATCGGCAATCGTGTTGTCTTGCCATGTGGCGTACACCCTTTGGTTCGAACTGACATTTAGGCTCAGTCCAACCAAATAACTCGCGCTCGTATTCACAGCACCTTGCTCGCTTCCCCAAGTCGACATGGTATTTGATGATTTCTTCCAATACACATTTGTGGTGGTGTTCGTGCCAGGGGTAGTCTGGGCGAGGTAACCGACGTAGATATCTCCGTTATTCTCGTTTAGAGCGATCGACACGTCGGTGAGACCTTTGGAATCATTCGTCAAAACGTCAGTCTTTGCTGTCCAGCTGCTCCCGTTATATGTGACCGTTCGTATATCATCATTCGTCCCTAGCGTGCTGTTATCTGCCACATAGGCTAAATGGACGTGACCCGTCTTGATATCCGTGACGGCTGACATATGAGCTGTTTCAGTCGTGTTACCAAAAGCATTCAGGTCGATATTAGTCCAACTTCCTGACCAAGCCGAGCCATTATATATCATTGATTGTATGTCACTTGCTGATGAATCGAATCGAATAACCATCACCTGTCCGGTCAGTAGCGGTGTCAGTATGAGTTGGTCGGCTGCGGCAGTATCCAGCAAGCTGCTTGTGTCCGACCAGTTCGATGCCGTCGTACACGTGCTCGCACAGGACACTATCCAGCTAGTACTGCTCGTACCGGCATCATGAACGCCAGCCAATAGCTTACCGTCTGTGGCGCGTGTAATGCTGACAACATTACTCCTGTCGAACGTATTTGTGAACGCTGGCCCAGGACTAGACGAGATATTCGTCACCCCAGAAGTACTGTCGCCTGAGGTATTTAGTGTCATGTAATACATATCATCAGTCGCCGCGACTATCATAACCAGGTGAACGAGCGTGCCTGTCGTATCGCCAGGAGTCCAGCGATCATACCAAATAGCCCATTTCATATACTGTGCACTGCTACTCAACGTAACCTGAGACCCCCAACTCGTTCCGCCGTTAGTCGTTTTCCTGTATACCATATCGGAAGCAGAGTTGGTAAAGAATGAATAGCCTACTTGATCGGAAATATATACGACGTTTGGGCTAGTTCCGAAAAAGCTCGTATTTAAAGTGTTGCTCGTCGTCTCGATAGTCACTTGAGTTGCAACCACAGGAAGTAAATTCGCAGAAGCAAGTGCGACACTGAGTGCTATAACGGCAGCGCCATAGAGATAGCGTAAGCGATGATGGCGTGCAGCAATCATCAGAATGTACCTCGGTACGTGAAACTGAACTGTCCCATGCGTACGAATTTGTTCTGTCCAGCTACAAGATGTATCCTGACTGTTACTATGTCGTTTGCCGCAAGTGTACAACCACTCACCGGACTCGCGACCGTTGAAGTGTCCCACGCTCCGTCACCTGTCACTAGATTGGATGTGGTCGTACACGGGGTGGATGAACCGGGTGAGTACAGGGTGAGTACCGCTGATTCAGTTGCCGTGGAGGTGCCCCATGCAGTGGCTGTCAAGTTCGTCATCGAACCGGAACTATAGTCACTCGGCATCCTGAAGCGAACATAGATATCATAATCTTGAGCACTTGCTTGCGTCGTCGTCCACTGATAATAATTGCGGTCCTCAGTGGCCCCACAATACGATGTATTGATACTCAACCTGCTGCTTCCTGAGCAAAAATCACTGCTCAGGCTACCATTATTATTACTTCCATCGCCAGTGAATGTGGCACCGCTGAACTCAGGGATGAGAGTCGCGGTGCGAGTCGTTCGGGCGTTGCCGCTCAGGATGATACCGTTGCTCGACATGCTGATGTTATCTGTTCCGCTGCCGATGCAATCAGTCCATGCACCACCCTGATAACAACGAAACTTACCGAGATTTGAATTGTAGTATATGGCACCGTTTGTCCCGGACGGATCACCTGAATCCGTTTTCGTATCTAGCACCAATACCGTACCGGTCGTATCAGAAGCACCTATTGAGACTACGCTGTTAGCGGTGTCAACGTTAAAGATGCTGCCGACGTTGAACTTGGCTGCGTTCGTGCTACCGCTTATTGAGAACGTGGAGCCAGTGAAGCTCTGCGTACCTGACCAGGAGTTGTTCGCTGTCAGTTGCCCGAAATCAGCGCTATCGAGACCATCGAGCGTCTCAGTGTTATACGCATACGCGCTCGTTGCTAGCTGATTACGTGGCGTCATCGCACCTTCCGTCCAGCTCGGACTGGAGCTCGTTGCGGTTGCGACAGATGGCAGCTCAACCGACAGATATAGGTCACCACTTGCAAATAGGCTGGCTGGCAACGTCGTTACGGAACCAAGCTGGATTGAAAAGAGACCGTTGGTCACCGTTACTCCTTGTGAGGCTGAGACGAGACGGTCCTCACTCCAGACGGCGCTACCACCAGATGAGACGGTATAAAGGCGCAAACGCATATTGTATGTACCATCGGCTTTCACATTGCCAGCAGAATCCGTCAGACGGCCCTGGAAATTCATCTTGGTTGGCACGGTTGTGACGGCAGTTGCTTCGTATGTTATCAGTAAGGACGCAAGAAGTGCAGCAAAAACAAGGCTCACAAGCCACGCTACCCTCGCGTATACAACGTGTGAACCAGCAAAATGTAGTCTATCCCTCACTCCACTGCTGTTCATTTCTCCTGCTCTTTGTCTGCATCTACACGGTCAGATATCGCCACTAACCGTATTAGACTAATTGCAGTATAACAGTGGTACTAGCAAAGCACAATCGCTATGAAGAGCAGGATTCAAGCAGTGTCAATTTCAGCTGCTGCCATGGATTCACGCCGCTCGTTTTTATACGATTATCACAATACGCCAGGTTCTCAATAAACCGCTCTGTTCGTGGTCGGCCAAAGTTACGAGCGACCGGCGCGAGTTTCGACAGGACGAATGGGTGCAGACCTAGGTCTCCAGCTATATCGGCTGGACGCTTGCTAGAGTTAGCCACGAGTGCCAACAGTGCCATCGCCTGTGAGCTAAGTAGCCCAAAGAACTGATATGGATCCTCACGACCACTAAGCAGATCAACCAGCTCCTCTACCCGCTTTGCATCACGACGGAAAACCGCATCAAGCAGCTCAAACGCTGTCGCTTCGGGATACGGCTCAACTACGTCCCGAATAAGCTGCTGCGTAACAGGCTTTTCGCTCAGCAAAAGTTTTTCGAGCTCGCTACTGAGCCGCCACTGATCACGACCAACATACGTTATCAAGTATCGAATCACATCAGGTTGCAGCTCAGCTCCCTCCGATCGAGCACGCTGCTGCAGCCAGTTGACTAATTCTTCATCAACCAGGTCCTTATGTTCTCGAATCGACGCATGTTTCTGCAGCAGCTTGTAGGTTCTCGTTCGCTTGTCTGGGTTTGGCTCGACGAGAAAAATGTCAGTCTCCTCAGGCACGCGCTCAACCCATTGCTCCAGGTCACCCCACAGCTGCTTGTTCGAGGCTAGATCGCGGAGCACTATCATTCGCCGAGGCGAAAAAAGCGTTCCACCCATGAATATATCAGGCAGTTGCCGGGTCTCAAGTTCGCTACCATCGTACCGTTCCAGTTCACCGTCAAACACCGTCGAGGCATCACGGATGGCCTCTGATATTGTGTAGGTATTTGGTCCTGTGAGTAGCGTAATCATGTCTATCTATTCTACCTGACAGACTGGGCAAACATGGGTACCACGTCCTGCGACGCGAAGCTTCTCTATCATCACATCCGGGTGTCTCGGGCACGACTGACCTTCCCGTCGGAAAACACGGGCAAAGTCGATGTAGCTCCCCCGTTTCCCTTCGGCGTTGACATAGTTCTTGTCCGTTGAGCCACCTTTTTCGATACTGAGGCTCAGTACATAGCGAACTTCGTCCAGAAGAAGTTTGAGCTCCTTATCGCTCACATCCCGAACTCGACGAACAGGGTGGATCCGCGCGCCCCAGAGGCCTTCGTCAGCGTAAATATTACCAATACCAGCGATAACCGTCTGGTCGAGCAGAGCTGCTTTGACCGTCGTCCCGCTCCGGCGTCGCATTCGTTGAACAAAATCTGTGTGCGACAATGTGTCCTCGAACGGCTCAGGACCGACTCGTTTCATGAAATCAATGTTGGGTACCTCAATAGTTGGATAGAGCTTTATCCAACCGAACTTTCGCTGGTCATTGAAAAACAGTCTTGATCCATCCTGAAACGTAAGTGTCACCCGTGTCGATCGATCAGGAAGATCACCAACAAGTGAATCATTAGGGTGTCCTGCCCCAAAGACCTCAGTGCCACGATACACTAACTGCCCTGTCATCTTGAGATGGATAACGAGCGTGTAGCTGCTCGAGAGATCGATGAGTAATACTTTTGCGCGCCGCCGTATCTCGGTGATAGACGCGCCGAGTAGGAACTCATCGACATCAGTCTGAGAGTTCGGAAAGCTCTTTGGCCAGTCATGTTCGACGCCAGCAATAACTCGACCAACGATAAGGAGGCCTAGCCCGCGTTTGACGGTTTCTACTTCTGGAAGCTCCGGCATAGCTCCTCTAGTATAGCGTCAGCTACTCGTCGTTATCCTCGATAGCCTTGCTGACTTTGCTATCAGGTGTCAGGTTTTGCCAGTAGACAACCTGTTCTGCGCGTACCCGAACGGCATTTTCTGGACCGTAGACTTCTTTGCCAACTTTGATCAGTGATACGTTGTTTGCGACCGCTTCCTTTTGCTCATCCGTCGCGTCAGACGGCAAGTCTTGGGCTTGGGCACGATACGCCTCTTCGATCACAAGATATTCACCAGTGACGTTCTTTAGCTTACCGAAAAACGCTTGGCCGTTATCCAGAAAAACCGCCTGGTATCTGTCAGCCAGGGGGCGCTCTGGTGCGCTCATCCAGAGCCAGGTAACGAGACCAACCAAAACAATCACTACTCCACCGATTGCGATGAACAACTGGTCCCTCTCTTTACGTCGTTTTGGGCGACCTGCTGTGGCTGCAGGATGCTGTTGTTTCGAATCCATACCTCTCTCTTTCTTCTCGGCTATTGTATCACTTATAGGTCGTGTTAGTCGGGGCTCGGGTGGAACCTTTTCGCCGCCGAATCACCGTCTTCGTGGCCATCACAAGCGTTAGGAGTAGTACGACCGAAATGATGAGCGCGACCGGGTGCGCGACAAATATCCACTGGGACTTCGAACTGTCACCATACGCCGCTTTGATCCGGTAAAAACCAAATAGTGGCAGTTTGAGTGAAAAGCTGTTCTCCCGCGTGCGCCCTGCAAAAACGAGCGTGCTCAATTGTGTCTTTTTCTCTCCGAATGGCAATGAACTGAGCGCAACCTCTGGGTAAAAGCCTGTCGCCGTACCTTCGCGTGCGGTGTTTTTGATACGATACGAGCCATGTATCGTATCGCCAATCACCAGAAACGGAATGGAAAGCCCGGCAACATCAGCCTCCCTCGAGCCTGGAGTACCATTCACGATACTTAGTAGCGTCCCGACGCGGATAGTTTGCCCGACACCGTTCTTTGGCAGCTTTGGATCGATCGTGAAGAATACTGCTCCATACACATCCCCAGACGGTAGTTTTGTGCCATCAAGCTGAAAATACATCCTGACTGCTTGGCGAGGACCAAGTTCAAAGGAGTCTAAGTCCAGTTGGACGCCAGCCGAGAGTTGCTCATCGTCATAGAACCTGAGCGTCCCGCTATCGTCCACTTGCTTAAACGCTTGCGCAGAGGTTACGACACTGACCGTTTGAGTCGTGGGGTTACTGATGTCAATGAAACCTTTTTTCTTCTCACCAACCTTGAGTTCAGTACGATACTCGAGTGGCGCCACCTTGAGACTGAGAGCACCAACAGGTGCCACCATGAGGCAGCTAAGAAGTACCGCGCAAAAGCCACCACCTAAGAGCCACTTCACGGCGTCATCGTTCCTGTCACGGTCATCGTGTTTGAGTAGTCACCCGGATACTGCGTGGTCGCCGTATCGAGCCTGAGTCGCATATTGTGGACGTCCTTGACGCCACCCGTGTATCCAGTCCGGGTATAGTACGTGGTTGCCGTACCGGGCAGTGAGGCGTATGCGCTACCAGAGCTCCATTTGCCCGGTAATGCCGTTGCGTTAGTACCATAGAGCGTGAAGCCCAAACCCTTGGTCGTACCTTCGCTCCACGATAGCGGTGTCGTGATATCACCCGCAACACCCGGTATCGTCACGTACGTACCGAGTGGATCTGGGTAATCGACGGTCGAGCCGGCAACCTCATCCAGATCAAAAGCGACACTCGGTACCGACTGTGTCAGCCCAACTGCTAAAATGCCTATATCTTTGCCTGTTTGCGCAGCGCCGCTGAGTGTTTCTGTGGGCGTAGAGCCGTTAACATTAGCTCCTTCATAGTATCTAAGCGTCTGTGAGCCGCTCGATGAGTTATACCGCCATTCAAGCCGTACCCAAGTATCAAGCGGTACAACACTACTAGAAACATCAACAGCGGTATTGATATTACGCATCCTAAGTGTGCCATCAGACAAGAGCTGGATGTTACCGAGTGTGGTATCAGATGGCTCCAGTAGGTTCATGATCGTAACATTTGAACTAGGTATCGCGTTAATGCGAACATACATCCTCAGATAATAAAGCGTGGAGCTCGCTCCTGGAAACACATACCGATATGAACCACTTGAGGAAGTGGTGGTGTTGATCCTTGTAAATACACCGTCTATACCAGCATTTGTTGCCGTGAAAGTGGCTGAGCCTGTTGAGAATCGACCTGAAAAGTTAGTCACACCCGCTGTCACGTCTGCTCCAGGAGTAAGACTGTTAAATGTCTCGTGAAAATCAAGTGGCACGGTACTGGACGCTGTTTGCATATCGTGATCCTGGCTGATGGCTAGCGAGTAACCCGGCGCATCAGTCTGAACTATGGTGTCCGCCGTCGCGGTATTCGAGGTACCCGCAGTGACTGCGCCCAAGCTGAGACCGGAAGGAATCCCACTGGCTTGCGCACTATGCTCGGCGGCAACTTCTCGAGCCGAAAGCACCCGGTTAAATATCTTCACCTCATCAACTGACCCTGCCCAATAGGGGTTATCTTGGTTTGCATATTCACCAATACTTAATGGTGCGCCGCTAGAAGGCAGACTACCCTGCGATATGTTTGAGGAGTCCTCTTGTACACCGTTAACATAGATGCGCAGCGTCGTCCCGTCATATGTACCGACGACGTGATACCATTCTCCGGCATTTTTGCTTGAATTACTTTCGACGGTGTAAACCTGATTATTTATATAGACAGAGAAGCGAAATTGCTGCGCACCGGTCCTACCGATACGCCAACTACCGTTCGTTGTCGAGCTATCCCATCTTGCAACAGCCGGAGAGTTGGTAGACGTTGACCAGTTGTCATACTTTAGCCACGCCTCGACGGTGATGTTTGAGGCGTCGATCGCGGATGCGCCCGAGGTGCTGCTCTGCAATGAATCGTTGTCTGCAATTTGGACAGCGCTCCCAATCTGACCGGTCGTTGTAGTCGGTGTCCCTGCTGCGGCAAGGTTGAGACCGGTTGCTGACTGGTCATACGTTGTCTCGCTGACCGATTGGTCGAATGTATAGTGCGCTAACAATCCACCTGGCTGCAAGTTGAGCTGAAGGGACTTGTCGAGCGTACTAGCGTAGCCGCTGCCGAGAGCGTAGCTACCACTCGCACCGTTACCTATGACCGACTCACCTCCTGAACTAACTAGTTTGTAGTTGGTCGATGACTGTTCACCTGCAATCGAGCCCCCGATCGTACTCGTATCGATGGTAAAGTTCGTACTCTGGAAGCGATCGGCGTGCGCCGTCGAACCAAAGAAAAGAGATAGAACTGCCAGAAGCAGCACTATCCCTAACCTATTCGCTAGATACCCTTCACGCTTCATATAACTATACGTAGGAGTATAGCAAAATGTTGCGTCAAAGCATTAGCGTGACTAGCGGTCGCCGCCGTATGTGCCTGCGCCGAAACCGCTGTTGACCTGAGGACGTGAAGAGCCGAGACTCGTCAAAGACTTCGTTAGTGCTGTAACACCGGTGAGAGCAACAACGCCAACAGCGACGTGCTTCAAAAAGTCCTTGCGGTCTACCTTCTTGTCCAGAAGTTGTTGTAGATCTTTTTTCATTTTTATTTTCCTTTAAAGCAGTTACGCTTTGCCTCAAGAATACCGCTGGTACAAACGGCTGTCAAGCAGATTGTTGTAACTTTTTTAGATTTTTAAATAATACTAAAGCCGTCGATGCTTCTGCTCGACTGCTGTGATCTTGTAGTGGGCTGCCTTACCGGTCCTGAGCGTTTAAGTGCAGGTCGAAAGTTCGTCGCTCGGCGCCCAGGTACGGCGAGGTTACGAGCGCGTCCTCCACCATTGAAGCCATCGAGCGACTTCGTGCTACGCACTTGCGGAACAGGTTTAGGGATAACTACAGGTTTTGTAGCTACCGCTTGGACTGGCTTCGGCTTTGTTGGTCTACGCTCAATATGACTGCCAAGTAAGGCCTGGATGTCAAAGACCGGCTGTTCATGTCGTGCAGCAGGCACAGTGGGCTCCGCAGCCACGACTGGCGCCTGAGCCTGAACTGGTTGTCGACGCTTTTTCTTGTTCGTGATATAGACAGCGACCACGCCGATTTGATAGACCGCAATAACCGGAATAGCCAGTAAGCTTTGATTGAGAACGTCAGGCGTCGGAGTGAGAAGGGCTGCCGCGATAAAGGCACCGACGATGACGAAACGTTGCGAGCTGAGTAGTCCGCCTGGCGGCAAAGGATTGAGCCAGTTCCAGGCAACGAGGAACAATGGTAGCTGGAACAATATCCCAAGACCTATCACATACGCAACTAGAAAGTTCAGATAGGAGTCGGCTGTCAGGTTGGCTTGCACGAAATCACCCGCAAAGGCCATAAGGAACTGGAGCGCCGCCGGGACGGCCACGAAATAGCCGAAGGCCGCTCCAGCCAGCATGAGCACCGAAGAAAGGAAAACCACTCTCAGACCCATATGTCGCATTGACTCCGGCAACGCCGGTGCGACAAAGCGGTAGAGGTGATAAACGAGTACCGGTGCCGTCAGGAGCAGTCCGGCATACAAAATGATCTGGAAAATAAAGGTAAAGCCGCCACCGGGCGTCAGGTAAACAAGCTTTTGATCACCGATCGGGGACAGGACGAACGATACCAGCGCATCGTGCACCGAATACGCTAACGCGGACATCACAATAAGCGTCAAGACGACCCACGTGAGTCGTCTCCGAAGCTCACCCAAATGATCACCGATCGATTTGGGATCTGAAGACTGGGCGCTGCTAGCCTTGCTTGTTGTCGACATCTGCGTTTGCCGACTTATCTTTGCTACCGGTGGTGTCGTTCATTCCCTTTTTGAGCTCACCGGCTGACGTACCGATGCTACGTGCTAGTTCTGGCAGCTTTTTTGCGCCAAAGAGCAGGAGCAAGATGGCAAGAATGATGATCAGTTCCATTGGTCCAATTTGTGGCATTTGAATTTCCCTCACTTAATTGTGCTTAATGCTTATAGTAATGCGAACTTGGGATAAAAGCAAGGGGGATGACCCGTGTTTTAACGGCGTTTTTGGACGTAGTAGATGATGAGCACGAGAAGACCGATAACAGCGGCGAGATACATCCAAACGGGCGCCATCAGGACATACTTTTCTTTGACAGTATCTTGTCCAAGAAACTCAGCAGATGCAGTCACCTTAAAAAGCCCGAAGCTTGGTGATTGGGGCCAGTCCATGGTTATTTTTCGTTGGCTCGCTGGTAATACTTGGTACGTTTTTGTGACTTCGTACTTTTTGTTACCGAACAAGTCGGTCACGAGCATTCTCGTGTTGACGGCGAAATCTGCATTGCCGGTGTTCTCAACCAGCATCATAGCCTTTAGTGGTGAAATAAACTGTAGTCCAGGCAAATCAAACTCAACCATCTTGCCGCCGACTTGGTACTCACCATCAACCGTCGCGTAAACGATGGCGCCGACACGTTTTTTCCGTTCGACCGACGTTGCTGTCGGTACACCGGTCGGTTGCGTCTCCGCGAACAGAACGCCGTAGTGGCCGCCAGGTGTGGCATTTTCTGGCACTGCTACTGTGTACTTAACCGTCACTGTCTCACCTGCCCTCACGAAGTAGCTACGTTTTTCGAAATCAATCCAAGATTCGATGTCGGTATTCTGGCGCATCGTCGAAAAGTCAGGTTCATAGTTCTCATCCTGCACTGAGTACGGCGCTGCGTAGACACGAAATGCATAGTCCGTTTCGCCGTCATTTACGATCGTCAATTCGTCTCGTCTTGTCCCGCCTGCCTTCAAGTCATAATGCTTGCTAGTGGGCGACATGGTGATGCTCTCGCGCTCCCCTTGGGTTGGAGTCGCAGCGTCTGCTGGTAACGACGTAAAGCAAAGCAGGCCAGTGAGTAGGCCTGCTGATAGTCGAAATAGTACGCTCCCCCGCTTCATCGTGCTAACGATTGTAGTCTAGTTGGAAGTGGCTGTATAGGTTACGGTATCACTGTACGTACCGTTCGGCTGTGATGCAGTTGCCTTGACGCCGTACCAGACAGTCGTCGTGTCGTTGACGGCTGCAGAAGAGGTCGTTTTGATAGTCGTTGGGCTCGCGCTCGATGGAACACCGGCCCATGTAGACGTACTTGAACCCTGGTTCGTTTCACCGCTGTATGCCGTACCGCCAAAACCGCCAGCTCCGACGATTCTATAACCCCATGTATTGTTGCCGAGTGTTGTTGGTGACCCAAACGTACCAGAGTGCGCCGCGATATTGTCGCCACCGTTCACCAAGTTAGTGTTAGTATCGGAACTCGAAAGCGTCAGTGTATAGCCTAGTGCTTCGTTCGTATTGACCGTAACAGTGTCACTTGAACTTGAAACGACACCACCTGTGGTTGGCGTCACGCTAATCGTGACGGTACTCGACGTCGTAATACTGATCGCAGCACCGATATTTGCGTTAATGGTCGTATTTGCACTGTTTGACGCGGCTGACGCGACAACAGGCGTAACCGCAAGCCCAAAGACCGATAGAGCAATCGTTGAGCTGATGAGACGTTGACGCATGGTGGTTGCCATCGTAGAGTTCCTTTTTACTGATTTTTGTTTTTGCTGTAGCTTTAGTCGGAATATACCAATGCAAGATGCTTATGTCAAGCGGCTAGTGCATAATATTGAGGCGATACAGGTCGTCAAAAAGTTGCTTGTTCGAGGTAAAGTGGATCGCTGTCATGCCCGCAATCTCCGCACCTTCGCAATTCTCAGCGATGTCGTCGATCATCACGCATTTTGACGGATCGATGCCGAGTCGACCAGCCATCATGGTGAAGATTGCCGGATGGGGCTTCGCTAAATTCTCCTCGCCACTGAGCACCACTTCATCGAACAGGTCATGTAGCTGATGAGTGGTGAAGAAATCATTTATCCAATCGCGACCGATGTTACTAAGCATGCCGATCTTATACTTCGCCTTGAGCTTTTCGGTGATAAGTACCACGAGCGGCTGATTCAGTACGTGTTCATCCTTCATATAGTCGGTGACTTGATCGACTGTCATATTCAATGCCCCTGCGACGCGCTCAAGGTATTCTTTTCTATCAAAATAGCCGTAGTTATTGCTCGTAAAAATATCCGCCAACTCCTGGCGGTTCTCATCTGGTGCCAGTGAGATGATAGATTGCTTTGAGTCGGTATAGAGAACGCCAAAGCAATCAAATATAACAGCCTCAATGTCCAGTACTGCCATAGCCCCCCTCGCCACGCACTGTCGTATCCAACTGATCGACCTCCTGCCACGTAGCCTGCTCATACCGAGTGATCACCATCTGCGCGACACGCATACCAGGCTCGACGACGAACGGCTCTTGACCGAAATTGATCAAGATAGCACCGACTTCGCCGCGATAATCACTATCGATAGTCCCTACGCCGTTTGCCAGGCCGATACCATACTTTGCGCTGAGCCCACTCCGTGCCCGCATCTGCGCTTCATAGCCGGGCGGTAACATGAGTGCGAACCCAGCTGGGATAACCCGGCGTTCACCGGGTAGAAGTGTCACTGGCTCATTGATGCAAGCACTGATATCAGCAGCTGCGCTTCCCTCGGTCTGGTAGCTTGGGAGTATGGCGAGGTCAGAAAGCCGCTTGATAGCTACGTTCATACCATCATTGTGACATAAAAATACCAGTCTTGATGCTGGTATTTTTATCGTGAATGAACCTAGGTTAGTTGGTTGTCGCGGTGTAGGTCACAGTACCAGTGTAGGTACCGTTCGGCTGTGACGCGTTTGCTTTCGCAGCGTACCAAACCGTCGTTGTGTCATTTGAAGCAGCCGCAGCTGTCGTCTTGATCATCATCGGTGAACCGCTCGCCGGCATACCGGCCCACTTACTCGTGCTGGAGCCGTTGTTGGTCTCAGTTGAGTATGATGCATCGAAACCGTTCGTACCGATACCGGTCGTACCAGTTGCGACTGCAAAGCCCCAGGTACCGTTCGTGAGAGCTGTTGGCGAAGTCTTGGTACCACTATGCGCGGTCAGGTCGTTGCCACCACTCGCAAGCGTGGTCGTGGCGTCAGAGTCATTGACCGCCAGGTTATAACCAGTTGTACGGTTAGTGCTAACCGTTACCGTGTCACTACCGCTCGAGACAACACCACCAGAAGTCGGTGTGAGGTTGAGCGTGACCGTGCTAGAGGTTGAAATACTGATAACCTCATTGATGGTCGCGTTAATCGTGGTGTCGGCATCATCTGAAGCCGCGGAACCGACAACCGGGGTCACAATTACAGCCATCGCTGCAACTGCGGGAATTATTCGTTTAATCTTCATGTTGGCCTCGTGTTCTTTTTTTATGAAAGAATATGCCATAAGCATAATCCTAACCTGTGGCAATGTCAATAATTCTCAGAATGACGCAAATATTGCTCGCAACTTCTGTCCAAGCAGTCGCGGTTCATCAAATGTGATGTCTGTGATATCGCCAACTTCGTTCGGATCAATCCGCAGTATCGTCACCGCCACCGCTTCTCGCCCGTGGCCATTGACCTCATGGGCATAACCATCCAGCTCAGCTCGTTCAGCTTCAGTTTTTTGGAGCCTCCCCTGCTGGACGAGATCCTTGAGGCGAAAATGATACGCTGATGACGTCTTGCAATCCACATTGATAGATTTCCCTGTAGCTGGGTCCGTTATGACCATATCAACACCGAGTGCATCCTGCGTCCTCGACGTCATACGCACCTCATAACCCTGTTGTTTTGCCCCTAAATACACTGCGACTTCACGAGTTAGTCCGCGAGTAATCGCATCAAACTGTTCATCACTGAACATTGGTGAGCCGACCGAGGCGCAGTAGTCTGTCATCTGCTGTTTCAGACGCTCAATAAACCCAGTCCGCTGCTCTCTTGATAGCGACAATGCGAGCGCCACGAACGTATCGTTAAAATCGATCAGCTCGTAAAGTTTTGCTTTGTTATTTGTGTGGTATGTACCTGGGTGATTATCCATGGAGCGCTGAGCACGCACTGCGCCTGGAGTTCGCTCGAACAACTGCTTGAGTAAATCAGTGGTATCGCCGACTGCAGTGGTTACTGATTTTTGTTTAACGGGTCGGAAACGGCGCCAGATATGTTTCATTAGAACCTACTATACAGGTTCCTAGGCTTCGCCCCAGTTCTTTCCATGACTGACATCAACCTTCAGTTTGATGCCGAGCTTTGGGTAAATATTCTCCATCGTCTCGACCAGTAACGTGCTGACTTCATCAGCATTCTTTTCCGGGCATTCGACGAGGATTGAGTCGTGAATCTGCAGCACCTGGACGCCTAGGTCGCCTAGTTTTTCTTCCACCTCGAGCATCGCCATCTTCATCAAGTCAGCCTCGGTACCTTGGATCGGCATGTTGGCCGCCGCGCGCTCCCCTGCTTGTCGAACGACGAAGTTACTCGAGTTGACGTCAGGCGTCGGTCGACGACGACCAAAATAGGTTTCGACGAAACCTTCTCGTTTGGCATGGGCTATCGTCGCGTCGATGTATTTACGTATCGGCGCGCGCAATCGAAAATACTCATCGATGAACGTCTTGGCGTCGTGAAAGCTCATGCCAGTGTTTTGCGCCAATGCGTGCGGTCCCATACCGTAAAGCACACCAAAGTTGATCACCTTGGCATCACGTCGCTGCGCTTTCGTGACCTGATCGAGCGGAATCCCGTGTACGTCACTCGCGGTCTTGGCGTGGATATCGATATCACTGTTGAAGTCCTCGATCATCTGCGTGTCACCTGCCAGGACCGCCGCCAGGCGTAATTCGAACTGACTGTAGTCGGCGCTGACGAAGACATTACCTTTCGCCGGCACGAATGCCTCACGGATCTTACGACCTAGCTCAGACCGAACCGGAATGTTCTGGAGATTTGGATCGGCACTGCTGAGTCGACCGGTCGCAGCCACATCCTGACGAAAATCAGTGTGCAATCTCGACTTCTCGTCGACGAGTTTTGGCAGCGCTTCGACATAGGTACTTTGTAGTTTCGTCAGCTCGCGATACTTTTCGATCAGCTCGATTATCGGATGTTGACCGCGCAGCTTATCGAGTTCCTTTTGCCCGGTACTATAGCCCGTTTTGCCCTTTTTGATACCAATCGTCGGCAATGCCAGCTTTTCGTAAAGTACTTCAGCCAGTTGCGTTGGTGAACCAATATTGAACTCTGCGTCTACGAGCTCGTACATTTCTTTTTTAGTCGCCTCGATATCGCGGGTCAAATCTTTGTTCATGACACTTAGGAATTTCGTGTCGAGCTCAATGCCCCGTACTTCCATACGTGCCAGAACTGGCATCAGTGCAAAATCGATGTCACGCGCCACGCTCGCAAGCTTCGGCATGCTATCAAGTTTCGCTGACTGCTCTTCATAGAGTTGCCAGATAGCGGCGACTGCCATCAACGGGTCGTTAGGTTCGACGCCAGCTAAGTCGCCAAGCTCACGCGATTTTCGCAGTGGGTCGAGCAAGAATGCCGCGTGTTCCGTGTCGTGGAGAACCTTTGGCAGCTCAGTTGCACCTTCTCTGAGCACATTTTTTAACAAAGCCTTGGCGTCGTGAGCAATCAGTCCGGCATCATTGAACACTTCGAGAAGTGTATGGGTATCAACCTCTGCTGCCGTCTTGCGATCCCATGACAGGTAAGTCATTTCATCGTGCTTCCAGACGACAACTTTCTCAGCCTTGCCGACTGCCGACGTTTTGTAATCGACCAGTTCAACTGGAGTGATGTATGCGAGTGCCGGGTCGTCCGAGCTCACCGTTTCACTGGTACGCATTCCTTCTGGTAGCGCACGTAGCAGACTACGAAACTCGAGGTGAGTCAGCAGCGTCTTGAGCTTCAGCTTGTCGAGATCGTTAACGTCCATCGCTTTTAGGTCGAGCTCGAGTGGTGCATCACACCAAATCTCTGCGATCTGCTTACTCAGATAGGCTGAGTCCTTGCCAGCTTCGAGTTTGCGCCGTGTGCTATCTTTGACTTCCCAGAGGTTTTCGTACACGTTATCAAGCGTGCCGTACTGTTGGAGCAGCTGGATACCAGTTTTTTCACCCACACCCGGTACGCCGGGAATATTGTCTGAGCTATCGCCTTTTAGTGCTTTGAGATCGAGGAACTGGTCGACTTTGATGCCATATTTATCTTCAAAGCTTTCTGGGTTGAACAACTCAATGTTGCTGAAGCCTTTCTTTAGCGCGTAGATGTGCGTCAACGGACCAGTCACCTGCAGCAAGTCGAGATCACTGGTGATAAGACATGTTTCGATACCCTCTTCAGCCGCCTTTTTGGCGAGTGTCCCCATGATGTCGTCCGCTTCGTAGTCATCGAGTTCATACAGCGGCCATGAAAATGCCTCAAGCAGCTCGTGCAGCATCGGGATTTGTGCATAGAAATCAGGCGGCGCCGGTTTGCGACCGGCTTTGTATTCTGGATAAAGTTCTTTGCGGCGGCGAATGTTCGTCTTTGGCTTATCCCAGGCTACGCAGACATAGTCGGGCTTGAGTTTCTTGATGAGCTCCAGAGACAGTGCGGCAAAGCCGTAAACACCACCGGTTGGTGTCCCGTCACCCATGCTGAGGTTAGGCATCGCATAGTAGCCGCGATAAAAGACTGATTTTCCGTCGATAATAGCCAGGCGTTTTGTCATACGTTCAGTATAGCTTACAGATTGAGTCCAACTTTGCCCATGTCACGCGCTCGTCCCTGCTTACGTCTCAATGTACGACGTTCATCTTCGTCGAGACCACCCCAGATACCATAATCGTACTTTCCTTCGAGCGCCCACGCCAGACATTGTGTACGGATCTCGCAACCCCGACAAATCGCCTTGGCCTCCTCTGCCTGCAAGATAGCCGGCCCGGTTTTCCCTATCGGAAAAAACAGTTCCGGATCCTCTTTGAGACAAGCGGCTCGGCGCCAATCTGTTCCTGAGGAGGACAGCTCCATATCCTCATGGTCTCAGGTATAGGGGTAGAACGCAAGAGTCAAGCAGCCAGGTTGAGACGGCTCTCGGCCTCGGTGATGAATTCTGCGAGCGGCACGACATTATGCATGACGACATCGGCCATCGCTTTGATGTCCCGCAGATTAAAGTCTGCATCGGTCTCACCGCTATGCCATTCCTTGGCTTCGTTCGCCTCAAATTGCTCGAGTGTTAGCTCGGTTTCGGCATCACGATGACGAGCTTTCATACGTTCATATCGCACCTGGGCGGGTGCATCAATAAAAAGGAGGGTTCCACCTGCAGCTTTTAGTGCTTTCGCCTCTCCTAGAGAGCGAATCCCGGTCACGACGAGCGGACGAGGTTTTTCGAGCGCATGGACGACGAACACACCTGCCCCATCACGATGACGATGTTCATCGGCGACCTCGAATAAAACTGGTCGCTCGATCGAACCGCGCTCACGCATAGCGGCTTCACGCACCATATCACCAGTTGAGACATGAGTGAAACCGTAATCTGCTTCAAGCGCGTGGGCTATCGTATCCTTGCCGCTGGCAAAACTGCCAGCGATACCAATCAACTCAGGCTTAGCTGAGATATTCATAGAGTTTCTTGGCATCTTTGTGTTTTCGTAGTTTTGTCAGAGCTTTTGCCTCAATTTGGCGAATACGTTCACGGGTGACGGCAAATTCTTGACCGACTTCTTCGAGGGTGTGGCTCTTGCCGTCCTCAAGTCCAAAGCGCATCTTGACTATCTTTTGCTCACGCTCCGTCAGAACCGACAGGATGTCCTGAACCTGTTCCTTGAGCAGCTGACTCGCAGCGCTGTCTTCAGGACTCGCGGCATCTTCGTCTTCGATAAAGTCACCGAGCACTGAGTCTTCGTCATCACCATCACGGCCAACACCGGCATCAAGCGAGTGGATGTCTTGTTTGATCTTCATGACATACTCGACCTTTTCCGGTTCCATCTCGAGTTCCTTCGCAAGCTCCTCGATGGTTGGTTCGCGGTTGAGATCCTGGGTCATACGACGCTGGGTACGGAGTAGTTTGTTAATCGTCTCGACCATGTGCACGGGAATACGGATCGTTCGCGCCTGGTCAGCGATAGCTCGGGTAATCGCCTGGCGAATCCACCACGTCGCGTAGGTCGAGAATTTGAATCCCTTGTCCGGGTCGAACTTTTCGACTGCACGGAGCAGGCCTGTGTTGCCCTCTTGGATTAGGTCGAGGAAATCCAGCCCGCGCCCGCTGTAACGCTTGGCAATCGAAACGACGAGACGCATGTTGGCTTCTGCCATCTGGTCTTTCGCCTTTTTGTCGCCGGCAACCACCTTTTGGGCCAGCGCCAGTTCTTCCTCGGCGTTAAGCAAAGGAATCTTACCGATTTCACGCAGGTACAGGCGAACTGAGTCGTCCGAAACGTCGTCAAAGAACGTTTGCGGCTGGTCGTCAGTCCACTCTTCGGTTTCTTCTAGCTCATCGTTGTCAGGTTCATCGACGTCGGCGAGCTTATCGGTTGCGTCGTTTAGTGATACGGTTGCCTCGTCTTGAAGCTGATCATCTTGCAGATCGTCGTCATTCACGGCTTTTGCCACTTGAATACTCCTCTTTGATTAAGTCGTTGAGCTCACTACGGAGCCGTAATATCTTCGTCTCATCCCCCGCAGCCTCGGCTTCCCGAAGCTGGTTGGTGAGGTCGGTTTTCTTTGTTTTGAGGTGTTGCTGCTTTATCTGCCCGACGAGGTGCTCGGCTTGATTGAGTCGCTCTGGCGCGCTCAGCCCGCTATAAATCGTCTCGGCTTTCAATTGTACTATTTTGACATAGGTCTCAAACGGTTGCAACTCTGGTGGGATGCTTTCAGCAGTGACCGTACCGGGATGCGTCACGATATGACGAAACAATGTCTGACGTGTTTCACCGTCAAAGGCATCGACGCTGAGTTCCATCGCCGTATCACGTAGTTCGTGATCCATCACGAGAAGTGCAAGCAGATGGTCCTGCTTCGGCTGATCAAGTTGGTTCTCTGATGATGTTCGGTGTTTCGGAGTCTTGAGGGAGCTTTGCGGCACATCGACATCCAGCAGTTCGATTGCGCGTTCGAGCGTTTCGGGTGGTAAGTTCGTCGCCTCGCCGAGCAGTTGTGCGTAGTGCCGCTGCATAACGACGCTGTCAACCTGCCGCAACAGCCGTGCCACCCTATTCACGAGTTGCTCCTTGTCATAGTCCTTATTCACGTCGTATTTCGTCTGGTAATGACCTATTAGCCACTGCACGGCTGGAAGCGCGCTTTTCAGTGACTTCTTCCACAATGCTATGTCCTTTTGGATGAGCTCATCCGGATCCTTGGCACCATCCTGCAAGCTGATAACACTCAGTTCTACCCCGACGTGCTGTGCGATCGGAATCGCACGCTCCGTTGCAGCCAGCCCGGCCTTGTCGCCATCAAACGACAGCGCGATGCGCTCGGTTAAACGGCTGAGCGCTCGTAAGTGGTATTCGGTGAGTGCCGTGCCGGCGGTTGCCACCACCTGCTTGACGTCAGCTTGATGAGAACTGATGACGTCGAGGTTACCTTCGACGATCACTGCCTGGCTTTCCTTTCGAATCGCTTCTTTTGCGAGGTGCAACCCAAAGACATGGCGACCTTTGTCGTACAAAAGCGTTTGTGGTGTGTTCAAATATTTTGGAGCGCCTTTGAGGTCTCGAATCAACCTCGCCGTAAAGCCGATGACCTGCCCCTGCCCGTCCATGAGCGGCACCATCAGGCGTTCCCGAAATAGGTCCGTGCCTCGTGTACCGATCAACCCCCCGTCACGTAACTCTTTGGTCGTAAAGCCTTTGCTCGTCAGAAAGTTCAGTAAACTCCGACCATCAGCTGGCGCATACCCGAGACGAAAATCATGCACGACTTGTCGGTTAAAGCCACGCTTTTTTACGTAGTCGCTCGCAGTCTTGTCAGCAAACAGACTCCGCTGGTAAAACGTCGTCGCTGACTCGTGCATGGCGAGTAACCGCTTTTTCTTTTCGGCTAAGCCCTTGCCAGCGCCACTATTATGTTCGTAAAGCGACAGATCGACACCAGCTTTTCGCGCCAAATGCTCGAGCGCACCACGAAAATCCAGACCTTCGACCTGCATCACGAAGCTAAACAAGTCGCCACCTTGGTTGCTACTAAAATCGTGCCAAATACCTTTTTCGGGACTGACGAAAAAGCTCGGTGTCTTCTCGTCACTGAACGGGCTCAGCCCCTTCCAGTTACGCCCTGCTCGGCGCAACTGGACGTATTCGCCGATGACCGCTTCGATATCGAGCTTGGCCCGGACCTCTTCTTTGGCTTCCCCCTGCATATATGTGTTTATTGTATCACCTCTGTTTACGCTCATGCTTTGCTGTGGTTTAATGGGCACATATGGATCCAAGCTATCTCGGCCAACCGATACAACCGCCAACCGCCAACAAACCAACCGGACTCGTCACAAAGCGTTCCCTGCTCTTGATTATCAGTGGAGCGTTCGCGGTAATCGCCGGCGCGTTCATGCTATTTGCATCAGGTGACCGCAGCGGTCCACTCCAGCAACGGCTTAGCGCCCGCCAAGCAACCACCCTGGCTATCATCGACGATGGAAAAAAGAATCTGACGGACGACGAGCTCCAGAAACTCAACAGCGAACTCGGTATCGTTCTACTCAGCGACAATAACAAACTGTCTGCAGCTCTCGCCGCAGCTGGCACGAAAAAGGCTGACAAAGCAACGACAGCTGCCGAAGCCGACGCTGCAACCTTTGAAAAACTAAAGACCGCCAAGCTCAACGCCCAGTATGACAGCACCTACCAGACCGTGCTCTCGCAAAAACTCGAGTCACTGATGGCACTATCTCAAGAACTACATGGCAAAACGAAAAAGAAGCAGCTAAAGGCAGTGCTCGCCGAGGAATACACCCATCTCGCGACCTACCAAAAAGCTCTCGAGGAACTCAACCAGCCCTAAGCGGTGACCAGCTCGTAGCTGTGTCGTATTAGATCACGCAGCTCATCATCCGGCACTTGTCCGCTACAGATGATGGTATTCCAGTGCTTTTTGTTCAGATGGTACCCAGGCAGCACCGTCTCGTATTTTTCACGGAGCAGCTCGGCCAGACCTGGGTCACATTTCAGACTGAGCCGGACCGGCGAACTATCCTCGCTGATCAACGCGAACATCTTACCCTTCTCGTCACCGACTTTATAGACCATCACCTCCTCACCGAACGGATAGTCGAGCACAACGCCCGGCAAGCTGGTGATTGCTTCGATGATGGTATCTTTATCGGTCATGGATTTACTTTGGCAAGGTAGTATTTGAGCTCCTCTATGCTACCGCGGATATCACTCAGTGCCCGGTGCGCTTCGGGTTTGGCAAATTTCTTGTCGTACTTACCCTCAAAGACGACTTTCCAGGCGCTGACATCAAGCATCCGGTAGTGCAACCGTGAGCTCAAGCGGTGCCATTCGTTGTCGATGAACTTGCGGTCTTGATGAATCGAGTTGCCGGCGAGAATCATCCGGCTGTCCTGGTCACAAAATTTGTTCACTAACTCGAGCAATTCGTTTTCGACCACCCGACCGTTCTTTCCGTCCAGGTTCTGTGCGACCAGCGCGTCGCGCGCCTCGGGATTGGCATCCCAAAACTCACCCGCAACCGCCATCCGCGTTTTCATTAGATTTGGTCCGACTTTTTTGACGGCCTCATAAACTTCCAGCTCGTTTAGTTCCCAGTCGGTTATGATCGCGGCTACCTCTAGTATACGGTCCTCAATCGGATCGAGCCCAGTCATTTCTAGGTCCACCCACAGCAATTTGTCACAGGTCTTTAATTTTCCCATATGGCACTAGTATAGCGAAGTTTCTTGACATCGCCTCGGAGAAGACTATAGTCGAGGATAAGAGGTTAAACATAAACATGTCAGAACGATTCACGGTCGATTTTCCGCTCCCACGTCCTCCGCGTATGGATGAGACAGTGACGATCGACGATTCCGTCCGTCACATTGACGTCTTGCTACCTTACCCCGCTGAGGCGGTGCAAGACGGCTTACGATTTTTTAACCTGTCATGGAAACCACTTCGAATCAACCGGATCGACGAGCGCTCGCTCGTACTCAACGACCTATCCGGCGTGCAAATGCCTGCCGGGCATGAACTGCCTACGGACATAGACCCGGCAGTCCCCTATGAGGTTATGGATATCTACGGAGGGGCAGAACGGGTCTTCGGGCGTCATCCCTCCGCAAACCTTGCCCAGCTCGCTATTTTGGATACCTTCTACATGTCCCGAAGCCATTTCTCTATCGCCGCCCAGCTCGATGAGGCCGGACTCTCCCTACACTTCCGTGATCTCGACTCAAAAAACGGTAGCCAGCTGCGCGTTCACCGCACCTTGGAAATGGTCCGTGGGATAGACGACATAAAACGACCCGCTTCGGAAGCGGGCCAGCTTTATCGCGCCTAACACGAAGTCTTAGTTGCGCTGTGAGTTGCGCTTATCAGCAAACGCTTCAGCGATCCACAGCAAGCTGTCAATCATCCCTTCAAGCGCACCTTGTGGGCCATAAGGATTTGCCTTGACGTCTTCGGCGAGATTGCCCTGCTCATCAATGACATCGCTCATATGAGCCAGTGTCACAAACTCTGGGACCGGCAGCGTTTTGCTTTCAGAAAGTATTTCCTTCAGATGCATCGCAGCACGAGCACCGCCGACGGTGCCATGAGACACAATACCGGACGGTTTTCGGTTCATCTGAAAGTCAACGTAGTCAAATGCATTTTTCAGTACACCAGGGATTGAGTGGTTGTACTCTGGGGTCACAACGATGTATCCGTCTGCCTCTGTCAGCGCATCGAGCCACTGCTTTACAATGCCTTCAGGGGTTCGTTCTGGGTTATAACGTGGCGACACAGGCTCGTCAAAGAATGGGAGCTCATAGTCCTTAAGGTCGAGCATAGTCACCTCCACCCCTTTCCGTGTCTCGAGTGCGTTCTTTACCCACAATGCTTGCTTAGCTGTTTGACGGCCACGACGAGTAGTACCGACGATTACGGCGATTTTTGTCATAATATCTCCTTTTATGCTATATTTTATATAGTAACAAAATTTACTATATAAAGTAAAGTAAAATGCACGACAATGTATTACCACCTCTAGAAACTCGCGTTGGCTGCATCGGCGCGACGATGCATGTCATCGGCCAGAAATGGACCGCGCTCATCCTGCGCGACCTGAGTTCGGGTCCGAAACGGTTCCGTGACTTCAACGAATCGATGCCGACACTCAACCCACGCACCCTGTCTGCACGCCTCGAGAGCCTCCAAGAACAAGAAGTCATCTCCGTCTGCCCCGATGGAGGTTACCAGCTGACGAACAAAGGCGAAGCCCTTATCCCAGTCCTCAAGGCTATGGCCGACTGGGGCGAACGCTGGAGCTAGGCTCTTAGCCTTCTTTTTTCTTGTCGAGTTTGTCGAGCTTGAGACCCATCACGACGATGTAGATGACGAGCGCAACGGCGAGGAATTTGATGAGCGCGTCGATGAGATCACCGATCGCGTAGGTGATGAGTGGTGTCCCGTCGACGGCGCGTTTGACGGTGACATTGAGCGAGCTGAGGTTTTCAAGACCGATAAAGCTCAGTAAGAGACTGACCGTTGGCGTGATAACGGCGTTCACGATCTGAGTCACAACCACCGTGGCCGCAGTACCGATGGCAAGACCGATAGCCAGGCCGATGATACCTTTCTCACGGATAAAATCGAGAAAACCATTCACATGGCCTGCACTAACTTTGGCGGCTTTGGCTCGTGCAGCGGCAGCTTTTTGCTTGGCCGCTTCTGCGCGGGCCTTTCGTGCCTCAAGACGGGCTTCTCTGAGTTCAGCTTGTTTGGACTTGGGATTTCTGGTGGCCATTCGATACTCCTAACCTCTGTTATGGCGCTAGTATAGCAGGATTTATAACTTTTCAGGTGCGGCAACGCCGAGCAAGCTAAGCCCGTGAGCCAGTGTGTCGCGATAACGACCAACCAGCATGAGACGACTTGCCTCGCGTGGGTCATCGATGATGCGCGACTTCTCATAAAATCGGTTAAAGACTTGGGCTAGATCAAAAAGATAGGTCGCCACAAGATGTGGTGACAGGTCGCGAGTCGCCTCGGTGAGCACATCCTGATACTGGCTGAGTTTGCTGACGAGCGAGCGTTCACCTTCATCGAGCGGTTCACTGCCGAGCTCAGCCTGAACCGTACTCTTGTTCAAGATCGAGCACGCACGAGCGTGCGCATACTGCAGATATGGACCGCTGTTGCCCTGCAAACTGACTGATTCCTCGGGGTCGTAGACGATGTCACCGCCCATGCGCTGTTTCAGAAAGGCGTATTTCACCGCACCTTGGCTAACGGCTTCGTCTGCTCTACCATTGAGCTCAGTATTTGCGAGCGCAGCTGCATCAAGTACGTCAACAGCACGTAGGAAATTGCCTTTTCGACTACTCATCTTGACACCACCGGCGAGTTTGACCATACCGTGTGTCAGATGGGACGAACTGGTCGCAAGCTCAGGTGCGAACTGTTCAACCGCCTTGAGGACGACAGCCATGTACTGAGCCTGTTCGTTGGCGGTGATTACGATTGAACGATCAAACTGATAGTCGTCGTACTTGGTAAATATGAGGCCGACATCCTTGGTTTCATAAGTCGGTAGACCCTCGCGGTTGATGAAAACTCGGGTATGGAGACCGAACGCCTCGCCGGCAAAGACAACTGCACCTTCGCTCTCGGCAAAGACTTCACCGACTTGGGCCTTGACTTCACTCAGTCCCCTGTCTGCGACCGCGCTCTCAGGGTAATACTTTTCGAAATGACTACCGATACGCTCATAAAAGGCATCAAAGTAGGCGTAGCTCCACTCACGACACGTCCAATAGATACGCGCGAAGTCTGATTCATGATCGTTGTCGGCAAACAGTTGGTAGACCCGTTTGTTGTAGGCGACGATAGCCTCGCGAGCCGTCGTGTCATCTTCGTAGGCGTTACTGCCCTCGACGTAGCGCTCGGCCATCCACTGAGCCCTTTCTTCGGCCGCAATATCGGTCAGGTTGTCTGGAAATTCGCCACCAAGTGCGCGAACAATCGCCCACATACTCTTGCCGACATGGAGGCCAACATCACCCCCGAAGTTGACGCGATGAACATTCGCGCCTGCGGCTTCGACGAGGTTAGCGATAGCATCGCCCATCACGCTGGTATAGAGGTGTCCGGCATGTAGAACCTTGAACGGATTCGGGTCAGAGTACTCGACGACGACCGTTTGATGACGGTAGTGTTGCTCGGGTTCAAGCGACCAAGCCATCAGCAGCGCTGCGTCGGTTAGGCGGATATTGATAAAACCAGGACCAGCGATGCTCACCTCGAGAACTTCGTCAAGCTCGCGAACAGCACCAGCAAGCCTCTCAGCGATCTCGTGGGGCTTTTTGCCGACCTGTTTTGCCAGCTGCAGCGCAACATTTGTCGCCAGGTCACCAAACTGTGGTTCAGGGCGTGTCAAAACCGGCGTCAGGTCGACACCGTAAGATGATGAAATAGTCTCTCGCAAACAATCAGTAACGGCAGGTTGCATATACCTTCAGTATAACAGAGGTCGTGCAGAAACCGTACGTGACGCGTATACTAGAGATTACCGATGAATCTACTCGAATATCACGCAAAGAGCCTGCTCACGGAGCACGCTGTGCCGGTTCCACGCAGCTGGCTGGTTCGTGACAGCTCGACGATTCCCGAGCCGCTCAGTTTTCCACTCGTCGCCAAGAGCCAAGTACCGGTTGGTGGTCGTGGCAAAGCCGGTGGTATCGTCAATGTAGACACGCGGGAAGCGCTGCCGATGGTCATTGACCAAATACTCGCGCTCGACATAAAGGGACATAGGCCATCGAGTGTCCTGCTCGAGGAAAAACTTGAGACAGGTCGTGAACTCTACCTAGCACTCAGGCTCAATCGTGACGCGCGGAGTATCGAGTGGCTCGCATCACCGAGTGGCGGTATAGATATCGAGACTAATGCTAGTTCAGTTGAAACAGTTGCCCTCGATGATGGCGCAGCGAAACTACCAAGCATCCTGGGGGTTGAAGAAGCCGCCCTCTCACCACTTATTGAAGTTCTACTTGAGACCTTCAAAGCTAGTGATCTCATGCTACTTGAAATCAATCCACTGATTGAGCTTTCAGATAACTCCCTCGTCTGCGCTGACGCCAAGATTCTCGTCGACGATAACGCGCGTTTTCGCCAACCCACCCTGCCATGGCCTGAAGTGAGCGGCAACCCGCCAAAACCGCTCGGCGGCACCATCGGCTGCATCGCCAACGGCGCTGGTATGGCGATGAGTACGATGGATACGATCGTCGCTGCAGGCGGCAAACCGGCTAATTTCCTTGACATCGGTGGCGGTACGGGTGAAAAAGAGTTCGTGACCGCGCTCCGTCAAATCATGGAGCTGCCTGGTGTCAGTAGCATCATCGTCAATATCTTTGCCGGCATCAGTCGCTGCGACGAAATCGCCCGTGGTATCATCGCAGCTCGAGAACAACTACCTGGTCTGCCACCGCTTTTCATTCGGCTCGAGGGCACGAACCGTGATATCGCTGTTCAACTACTGACTGACGCCGGTATTACGATCGAACCCAACCTAGCGACCTGCATTCAAAAAGCACTCCAAACTACCACGCCACTCGCCACCTCTTCGAACGAAACCTCTGCAGCCCGGGTTTCTGCTGATGCGGGCTCAACAGAAACCTGGCGCGAAGCCGTTGAGAGAGAAGATGGTGGCGAAAAGGCGACCCCTAACGAGGGGCAAACCTCATGACACTATTCGATAAACCTACCGTCATCGTGCAAGGCATTACCGGCCATCATGGCGCCTTTCATACAAAAGGCATGTTAGATGCTGGTACGAATATCATTGCTGGCGTCACACCGGGAAAAGGTGGGCAGGAAGTCCATGGATTGCCGGTCTTTAGCAACGTTAGCGAAGCAAAATCCGCCTTCCCTGATCTGAACACGAGTGTTGTTTTCGTCCCAGCCGCATTTGCGAAAAATGCCGTCGTCGAAGCAGTCGATGCAGGTATCAAACAAATCGTTGTTATCACCGAAGGCATCCCGGTTCATGATGCGCTGTTCATGCACGAATACTGTACGTCTCATAACGTCACATTGGTCGGCCCAAATTGTCCCGGCCTCATCGTCCCCGGCAGTCATAAGCTCGGTATCATCGCAGCACACATCACGAGTCCAGGAAGCACGGCTATCATCTCTCGCTCCGGTACGCTGACGTACGAACTGGCAGACGCGCTGACGAAAAAAGGTATCGGTCAGAGTATTATCCTCGGCATCGGCGGCGATCCCGTACCTGGAATGAGCTTCGTCGATGCGCTCAAAATGGTTGAAGCGAACACTAGAACGGAACAGATAATCTTGGTCGGTGAGATCGGTGGCACAACTGAACAACTCGCCGCAGACTACATCGCCGAACACGTCAGCAAACCTGTCTACGGCCTCATCGTCGGCCACTCTGCCCCAGCCGGTCAGACCTTTGGTCACGCCGGCGCTATCGTCGGCACCGACAGTGAATCAGCGAGTGCCAAGACCGAACACCTGAGACAAAAAGGTATCCAGATGAGCGCCACGCTCGATGAACTTATTTCGCAGCTTTGATCAAACCAACGAACAATGGGTGTGGTCGGGTTGGACGTGACCGAAACTCGGGGTGCGCCTGGGTTGCGACGAAATAGTGATGGTCACTGGCTTCGATATATTCAACCAACTTGCCATCGGGTGACGTGCCGGATATGGTCAACCCACCCTTTTCGATATCGCCGTTGAATTTCTGGTTCACTTCATAACGGTGACGATGTCGTTCAGTCACCTTCGTCGCGTCATAGGTTTTCGCCACTACCGAACCTTTTACGAGTACAGCCGGATAGTCACCGAGTCGGAGCGTACCACCGGTTGATTCCAAACCTTGTTGTCCTTCCATGATGTAGACGACATCCTGCTTAGTCCCCACGTCAAACTCGGTACTATTGGCGTCTTTCAGTCCGGCACGGCGGGTTGCAGCCACGACCGCGACTTGCAGACCGAGACAGATGCCGAGGTATGGCACTCTGTGTTCAAGCGCATAGGTCGCTGCGCGTATTTTGCCCTCGATACCACGCTCTCCAAACCCGCCTGGCACCAACAGCCCATCAACCGTTTTGAAATCTTTTTTATCAGCCGTTTCAGCATTCATCCACACGATATCGAGCCCGACGCCTTCATACCACGCGGCAGCTTTGAGCGCCTCAAGCACTGAAATATAGGTGTCTTCGTTATCCATATACTTTGCAACGAGGCCGATGCGAACCGTTTTCGCCTTTTTGGACTGCTGTCTTTTGATAAGCGCTGACCAGTCAGCAAGATTCGGTCTCATCCGTGCACCCGTAAAGCTCTGCAGTCGTGACATCAATCCACTAGCAGCAATGATCTCGGGAATCCGAAACACACTGTCGACGTTCGGCATCATCAGAACCGAGCCCTCGTTGACACCGCCGAACAGCGCGATCTTATGCGCGATCGATTGTGGCGCCGGCTCGTCAGTCCGGACCACGACGGCATCCGGCACGATACCGAAACCACGCAAATCGTTGAGCGCATTCTGCGCCGGTTTGCTCTTGAACTCTTTGCTGGTTCCGATGAATGGAACATAGACCACATGCACGTACAAACAATTTACACGACCGACTTTCAGCGCAAACTCACGGATAGCCTCGATAAAACTCAGACCTTCATAGTCACCAACCGTTCCGCCGATCTCGACGATATGCACGTCGCTACCCTTGCCTGCCGTTTCGATGGCAGCTTGTATAGACTGTGTCAGGTGCGGTACCAGCTGGACCGTCTTGCCACCGAACTTGCCTGCCCGCTCATCCTCGATGAGTTGGCGCAACAGCCGACCGCTCAGCGTCGCGTTCTTTTGCGTCAGCTCGATGTCTAAGAAACGCTCATAGTGCCCGAGGTCGAGATCAGTCTCGGCACCATCCTTTGTCACGAAACATTCACCATGTTCAGCCGGATTTAGCAGTCCCGCATCAACGTTGAGATATGGGTCACATTTTTGGATAGAAACCTTGAGTCCTTGGGATTTTAAAACGGCCCCGATGCTGGCAGCCGTAATACCTTTTCCGACTCCGGAGAGTACACCCCCCGTGACGAATATATATTTCGGTACATGAGAGGTATTCATGTGGATTTAGTATAGCAGGCATTGGTTATACGCGCCACGACCAATACTCAGTTACAATGGATGAAATGACAAGATCAGAGCAGCGCGGCAAACCTAAGGTCGCTATCGTCCACGACTGGCTTACGAACATGGGTGGAGCTGAAAAGGTAGTACTTGCATTTCATGAAGCCTTCCCTGACGCACCAATCTATACCAGCACCTACAACCCCGCCAAGACTCCAGCCTTCGATGAACTCGACGTGCGAACCACCTACTTGCAGAAATTGCCTGGCTTCTTGCGCAAGCTGCATAAGTTCATGCCGTTTTTACGTGTACGTGCCTTCCGAAGCCTTGACCTCAGCGAATATGACATTATCCTCTCCAGCTCGAGTGCCGAGAGTAAACAAGTCCGAAAAACGCGCGACGATCAGATCCATATCTGCTACTGCCACACTCCAATCCGCTACTATTGGAGCCACTACGACGAATATCGAGCCGATCCTGGTTTTGGAAAGTTCAACTGGGCCGTCCGACTACTTATGCCGTTCATTGTTCCTGCGCAAAAGCGTGCTGACTACAAAGCGGCCCAGCAGGTAGACTTCTTTATCGGAAATTCATCAACAGTCGCGGAGCGCATCACGAAATACTATGACCGACCAGCCGACGTCCTACACCCGCCAGTAGAAACGGGTAGATTCTCGCCTAGTAAGAAACGTGATGACTTCTATATCGCCCTGGCGCGGCATATTCCCTACAAGCGCCTTGATCTGGCTATCACAGCCGTCAACGAACTTGGCGTGAAGCTGCGTGTTTTCGGCAACGGTAGCGAGCGCAAGGCGCTGGAAAGGCTGGCCGGACCGACCGTGACATTTTTTGAAGGCAGCCCATCGCCTGAGGACCAGAAAATCATCGTAAACTCATTGAACAGCGCGAAAGGTTTCATCTTCCCGGCTGAAGAAGATTTTGGCATCGTACAAGTTGAAGCTATGGCTGGGGGAACACCTGTCATAGCTTACGGTGTTGGCGGTTCGCGCGATATCGTCATCGAAGACGAGACTGGTGTCTTTTTTGAGGAGCAAACGACCCATAGCGTTATAGCCGCCATCCAGCGAGCCGAGTCGATTTCATTCTCACCAGACCTCATTCGAAAGCACGCCGAAACATTCGACAAGGCGATTTTCATCCGACGAATACAGGACTACGTAGACGCACACCGAACCTCGCAAGATTTGTGACACCGATAACCTCTAGGTATAATGAAGGCTTGGAATATAACCTCGTAATCACCGAAAGTCTTGCTACATTTCTATGAAAAAATCGCCGTATCTAAACCAAAACGTACTCGACAAAATCAAAGATGCTCACTACGTGCACATCGTGACGATCGGTACAAAGCCAGACATCATTAAACAAGCTCCGATCTACCACGAGCTGATAAAACGAGGGGAGACCGTGCTGCTCTGTCACACTGAACAGCACTATGACTATAACTACAGCGGTGGTGTTGAGAAGGAATTCAACCTAGAAGTTGACGTGCGTCTCGGTATCAACGGTAGCTGGCCTGAAAAGACCGTGCAAATGATCGAACGTTTCAGCGAAGTACTGACCATATTGCTCGAGAACGGTAAGGTTCCCGTTCCGTATGTGCACGGCGACACTTCAACGGCATCTGCTATTTCATTTAGTGCCATGCTCTTTAAAGTTTCCTGTGTCCACGTCGAAGCAGGCATCCGCACCCTGACACCTAAAAAGGATGTCTACCATAAGTTCAACGACAAGATCTTAAAGGGCATCTTTGATTGGGAAGAATACTACGCGGCGACACGGGACCAGTCGAACTACTCACTCGGTAGTATCGAACCATTCCCAGAGCAAATGAACACTCGCATGACCGAACCAACCTCAGGTTACTGTGCAGCACCGGTCGCGATAAACAGAGACCAGCTGATAGCCGAGGGTGTCGAACCATCAAAGGTAGAGGTCACTGGCAACACGATCGCAGATGCAACACTGCGCGCGATCGAGGAGTCGAAAAAATCAGACGTCTTCACAAAGTACCCTTTGCTTGCTGACGGTAACTTTATCATGATGTCGATCCACCGCCGCGAGAACATCTACGATCGGCACCGTTTAACGGCCATAATGGACGCTGTCGCCGAGCTGGTCACGAATGGCTATCGTGTTCTTTTCCTCTCCCTACTCAGTACCGAAGACGCGATTGACAAATACGGTTTCCGCGAGGACATCGAACGTCTACAGAACTCGTATCCAACGAATTTCATCTACTCGAAAGCATGGGCATTCCACGGTGACGTTATCGCCGCGATGCGAAAATCAGCTGTGGTTGTATCCGATTCCGGTGGCTTCCAGGAAGAAGCCAATATCGTCGGTGTTCCATCCGTCACGGTGCGCTATGGTTCAGATCGCAGCGAGTCATTCTTTGCCGGTTCGAACATCCCCGCCCCACCAATCAGTAAGGAATTCATCTTTGAAGTGATCAAGGGTGCGTTTAATAACGAATCGATGAGAAAAACCGGCAATCTTTACGGTACAAATGTCGCTGAGAAAGTGATTTCCGGTGTCATGAAACGTCTCCATAGCGAAACCGGCTTACTCCTCACCGAAGAGCAGCGATTAGGATTCGAACAACAATGAGTCATATCGTGATCGACGCACGTGTCATCAACACGACAACTGGCACGTACGTCGAGCGGCTGCTTCACTACTTGCAAAAGCTCGATCGAGTAAATCGCTATACAGTCATTATTCCATCTACTGATAGTAACTACTGGCAACCAACCGCAGAGAACTTTAGTGTAAGATTTGGCGACTACGATAATTATTCGCTTGCAGAACAAACTGGGTTCAAGTCTTTTTTAGACTCTCTCGATGCCGACCTGGTGCATTTCTGTATGCCACAGCAGCCGATTCGCTACAGCGGGAAAAAGGTCACGACCTTTCACGACCTCACGCTCCTTCGAGTCTACAACTCCGACAAAAACTTCATCGTATTTAAGGCCAAGCAGCTAGTCGGTCGCTACGTTTTCAAGCGCGCGGCCGTTACCAGCAATCAGATCATTGTTCCAACACAGTACACAAAAAATGACTTGGTAGATTTCGCTGATATTTCACCCAACAAAGTCCATGTCACCTACGAGGCTGCTGATATCGGTCAATTTGAAACTATTCCTTATGAGGTGCCTTTCAAGCGCTTTCTCATTAATGTTGGTCGTCACAGCGATTACAAGAACTGCGTTCGACTGGCTGAAGCCCATCAAAAACTGCTTGAGAAGCACCCTGACCTGGGACTGGTTTTCGTAAATGGCCCCGATGAGTCAGTTCTAGCAAACAAGAAATTATTCGAGGAACGCGGTTACAAAAACATCCATTTCACGCTAAAGAGTATGAAGGGCGAGCGCGACTACCTTTACAACAAAGCGACTGCCTATGTCACGCCTTCATTATTCGAAGGTTTCGGACTGGGTGCTCTAGAGGCCATGGGGTTTGGCCTGCCAGTCATCTCTAGCAATGCTACCTGCCTGCCTGAAGTCTATGCCGACGGAGCGCTCTACTTTGACCCACTCAGTGTCGACGATATAGCTGACAAGATCGACTCAATCCTCAGTGACGAAACGGCTCGCAAAGATCTCATCAAACGCGGCAAAGCGCGGCACGCCTGGTTCTCGTGGGAGAAGATGGCGAAGGAAACCCTGGACGTATATACGGAAGCACTTACCAAGTAGCTTTCTCAGGAAAAATGCCCGAGAGTTAGTTCGGGTATTTCTCCTGGCGGAGAGAACAGGATTCGAACCTGCGATACGATTGCTCGCATACACGCTTTCCAAGCGTGCGCCTTCAACCGCTCGGCCACCTCTCCGTACTCGACCTAGTATACCGTACCTCTGTTAAATAAAATGTTGTAAAGTGACATATTTCGGTTGTACTTGCAAGTGACCTACCTCTATACTAGAGTGTAACGAACTAGGTTACTTGTGTTATGACCAAAAAGAAGACGACTGCCCCCCCACCACTTCCTGTTATCGAACTCGCCGACCTGACGAAGCTCTACGGCCATGACGATACGATCATCCACGCCCTCGACGGCATCAACCTGTCGATCGAAGAGGGTGAATTTGTGGCCATCATGGGCCCGAGCGGCTGTGGTAAAACAACGCTACTGAACATTCTCGGCCTGCTAGATACCCCGTCATCAGGCCAGTATGCCCTGGCTGGCCGTCCAGTCGCCGAGATAAGCCACCGGACCCGCGCACGTATCCGCGCCGAACAAATCGGTTTTATCTTTCAGAGCTTTAACCTGCTGCCACGCATGAACGTCATCGACAATGTCGCGCTACCCCTCTCCTACAAACGTGGTTTCCGTCACAAGGTCCTCAGCCGCGCCAGTAAGATGCTCCGAACGTTCGAACTCCAAGAACGAGAGTACTACATGCCATCTCAGCTTTCCGGCGGCCAACTCCAGCGTGTTGCGATCGCCCGTGCACTCGTTAACGGACCAAGCATCATCCTCGCCGATGAACCGACCGGAAATCTCGACAGTAAGAGTTCGGAGCTCATCATGAATGAGCTACGCGAAATCCACCGCGCCGGCAACACGATCCTGATGGTCACTCACAACCCAGACCTGACAACCTATGCGACTCGCATCCTACATATGAAGGATGGTCGTATCGCGCGAGATACCAAGACGAAGAAAACTCGTAAACCACGTGGTAAGAAGCGTAGCCTTGGCTCACATCTCAAAAAGATGATCAAGGAGGATTCATGATCCGCGAACAATTCCGCATCGCTACCCAAAACCTGCGTGCCAACCGGACTCGCACACTCCTGACGACACTTGGTATCGTTATCGGCGTCGCTAGTATTACGCTCGTTCTGGCACTTGGAGAAGGTGTTCGTCAGGCAGTCGGCCAACAAGTCGATAGGCTGAGCGGCAATGTCATCGTCGTCAAACCAGGTAACAAAGAGGCCAAAAGTCTTGGCGCTTTTAGCCCATACAACACCGCTATGACGACAACTCTGACCGAACGCGACTACCGTACCGTCAGTAGTATCGAAAACATCAAAGAAGTCGCGCCGGTCATGATGCTCAGCGGCAGCGTCCGTGACGACGCTGGACGCTACGACGACGTATCGATCATCGCCACGACAGAATCACTCGTGCGTGCACTCAACCTGACAGTACGCTCTGGTCAATTTATCGATAACCAAACCGATCGTGATACCGTCGTTCTCGGTCAGCAACTTGCCATCAACCTGTTCGGTACCGATGAAGCCATGGGACAATCGTTGCTCGTCAAAGGCCGTCCACATACCGTTATCGGCGTCGTCAAAAACACCCGAACGCCGATCAACCTCAGTGGTATCGACCTCGACCACGCCGCCTATGTCAGTCTCGACAGCGGCAAGAGCTTTAACCAAGGCATCGCTCAGATTCAGCAGCTAACCGTCCAGGTGAGTGACGTTAGCAAACTGTCCGCAACTGCAAAAAATATCGACCAAGCGCTGCTCAAAAACCACGCCGGAGAACAGGACTATGCCGTACTCGCTGGCTACGAGGTTGCCAACTACTCGAATGATTTCTTCTCTAGCCTGGTTCTTGTCACCGCCATCGTCTCGGCCATCACGCTCATCGTGAGCGGCATCGGCGTCATGAATATCATGCTGGTCGGTGTCACCGAACGAACCCGCGAGATCGGTATCCGAAAAGCTCTCGGTGCCACCGACGGTCACATCATGGGCCAGTTCCTCGTGGAAGCGCTCATCATGTGCATCATCGGAGGCGTTATCGGTATCATGATCGCCTACCTGCTCGCCTTTGTTATCGCTTCGCAACTCTATTTCCAACCAACCGTCAGCTGGCAAATCATCACCACCGGCTTTGGCCTCGCGCTCGCCGTCGGTGTCATCTTTGGCCTCTACCCTGCTCTCAAAGCCGCCCGCAAAGACCCAATCGATGCCCTTCGCCAATACCAGTGATATACTCACGGTATGAGCGAGCGACTACTTTTACCGCCGCGGTATCATGAGATTGACGATGATACACCACTTATTTTTCTAGCCGGACCAATCCAGGGCGCCGAAGACTGGCAGACACCGACCGCGGAAAATCTTTTAGCCCATAACGACCGTCTCGCTGTTGCCTCGCCTCGCCTACACCGAAAAGAGGCTGATTTCAACAAACAAGCCCAGGTATTCTGGGAGCTCGACCACATCTGGCGAGCCTCACGACTTGGTGGTGTGGCCTTTTGGTGGGCTGCGCAAAACCATAGCCTTCCTTACAAAGAAGGGCGATCGTACGGTCAGACGAGTCGTTTTGAACTCGGCGCTATCTCGATGGCGCAAAAAATTGATCCGGAAGTGCGAGCGTGGATAGGATATGATCCTGCCTACACCCCAGGTGGAGGTGGTTCACAAGAGTACGCAGAGCTGATGCGCGAATGGTTCGTGCCGGGTGACGAGATATTTACTTCACTCGATGACATGATCGAGGCTATAAAGACCGATACGGCCGATCTCTAACCGAGCTCGACTTTGAACTTTTCTACGAGATCAGATAGCGCTGGGTTCACACCGTTGAGTAAACCAAGATAGGTAGTCGAGAAGTCTCCGAGTAGCATGAGATAAAGCATGTGTTCGAGTGCACTCGAACCCTGCGCCTCAACTTCAACCGCTTTCGGTCGCATACCTGAGAGGAGTCGATCCGAAACTTCAAAGCGACGCAAGATACGGGGGTGCTCAAAACTCGATATGAGGTCAACTACGGCAAACGGCTTTTCAATCGGATGCGATCCCCATCCCATGAACTCGTTGTGGTTGAACTCTGGGAGACGGTTACACCACGCCGTGTTTCGGGCATTCTCATTGGCACCAATCTTCCACTTGTAGGCAGCCGGATAGGTTAACGATCCACCGTAGACAATCAGTGTCTTGCCTGCCATATGAAGCGCAAGTTTCTTCGCAGGATTGTCCGTCTCCGGTACGTCAGGCGCCCAGCCCTTCACTGCAGCTTCAAGCGGTTCTACGACAGCCTCAAGCTCAGCGATGGTATCGTGCTCAACAAGCTTGGCTGCCACGAAAATCTCACACAGCGCACGGTACGCAAAGAAAACGCTGGATCGAGGTTGTGGCGTCTCTGGTAGTACGGCGGTTACATACCCTTTCTCCTCAGCAGTTGCGAGCAGCTTGCCCCCACGTACAATGATCGCGATACTCGCACCTTTTGCTTCTGCTTCAGCAAGACAGGAAAGAGTTTCTTCGGTATTACCCGAGTAGCTCGAGCAGATAACAAGTGTTTTCTCGTCGACGAATTCGGGCAACTTGTAGTCTTTGGCGATAACATAGGGAACTCTAAGCGTTGGATAGGTAGTAACGAGTTCAGCAACGAGTGAGCTTCCGCCCATTCCTGCAAAAACCACCTTCTCTATCGTTCTAACGAAGTCATGGCTTGTGAGGCCAAAATTATGTCGTAGTTGCTCTGGTTGCTGGGCAATAAATTCGAGTACATTGTTTGGGTCGCGCTGTGCGACGACGTTTGGGTTATCGAGTATATCCATACTCACCATGATACGTCACTTTTCACGTCTATTACGACTGTGCTAGGATAAAGGAAATAAGCTATAGCAGTATAAAGAGGGTGGGAATGGATACGACAAACAACCAGAGCGTTACCGATGACCAAGAATTGGCAAAGGTTCTCGAGACAATGAATCAGGAAGCAGAAGGTGGTGTGCCACCAGTACCAACAAGTGATTCTGCTACGCCTGCATCAGATCCTGTGACGAACGGTGATGGTCTCTCATTTGAAGAGACTCCGCCAGCCGGCGCGCCTGTCGTCGACCCTGTCGCGACAGTTGACGCCCCAGCGGTAGAAGAACCAGTTGTTGCTTCACCAGTTGAAGAGCCGGTTGTTACGACGCCCGTTATCGAGCCGCTCGCACCAGTCACGCCAGTGACACCAGCAGCTTCACCTGAGCTCGACGCTATCAAAAAGACTGCTCTCGAAGAACTCCGTCCGCTCGTCGACAAACTCGACCTGCCAGCCGACGAAAAGTTCGACACGCTCCTGCTCCTCATCCGCTCAACTGACGACAAGTCACTTGTCGCGGCCGCTCACGATGCCGCCAAGGCTATCGAAGACGAGACAAAGCGTGCCCAAGCCCTTCTCGATGTCATCAAAGAGATCGATTACTTCTCTGGTCACGGCCAACAACCTGTCTAACACTCATCCCAGAACATGAGAAACCCCTGGATCATCCCGACCCAGGGGTTTTAGTTGAACGCACCGTCCTGCAGCATGACGAGGAACACCACGAGCAGAAAGATTGCGAGCAACACAGGATGCCGTGACAACCACAGCAACATGATGAAAAAGAACCAGAAGATGAACATTTCCATCCTCCCTACGCTCCGAGAAAAACGAATCCTTCCCTTGCCCGTACTGTATCACGGACTAGATAGCGACAAAGCGGTCAAGCAGCTCAAGAATCTGCCGCCGCTGCTCGGTCGGCGTCACGACATCGGACTCACAGTCCTTGAATAACTGGTTGATCTGATCGACCAGCTCGTTCGCCGCTTCGAGCTCGTCGGCATTACCCTCTCGTTGGAGAACAGCTTTCCTGTCCTGATAGGCGCCGAACTCGTCGAAGGTCTGTAGGTCAGTGGAGATATTGCGTGCCGTGACGCAGGTACGCGCCCACTTTTCCTCACGCTGTTCGCGAATATCGGCCTCATGCTGGCGCGTCCGCTCCTGGCTCGCCTGGCTAGCGCGCTCATCAGCCCAGTCATGAAACTGCTCATTTGCATAATTCGCGCCAAACAGGAGAGCCCAAGCACCAGCCACGACACCGATTGCGAATAAGATACTCCGGCCGCTCAAAACCGCTGACGAGTTTACACCACTCTTCGTAGACTGCCCCTTGGATGTACGCTTTTGTACAAAGCGCAGCAGAACCAAGAAAGCGATCATGACTAGCGGAGTAAAGAGAAACAGTATGGCCCCGATGTTCGCGAGCTGATTTTCCCATGCGGTATTTGCGTTACCAATGTTGAGATTCGAGACAATCAGGTAGAAACCGATCGCCTGCAAGACCAGTGTTACGCATATCGCCAATACTACTGTTGGCTTCGTCACAATCAACCCTCCTTTTTGTTTCGGCCAGAATGAAATTCTGCTGGTACTCACCCCAGCCCACTCCTTGAGTACTGGGGATACGATATCCCAAAAGCTCTCTGTCTACAAGAGGTGAGTAAAATCAGCTAAATCAACTCAAAAATAAAAAGCCCCGCACCGATGATGGTGCGGGGGCGCCGAACGATTCGACGTCTTCGTGCGATGCACGCCACGCGATCAGATCGGCTGATCAGCCGTTTTGAGAAGACCTAGCGGGCACCAGTGGGGATGATGAACATCTCCACGTAGTTCTTGACCTTGTCATCGATCATCGAACGGTTGAGCTCGAAGTCGTCGACGTCCTGGAACTGCACGAGAAGGTGCAGAACCTCGAAGGCGAGCCACTCCAGCAGCTGCTGGATCCACTTGGCGTTCTTCTTGAGGTGCTTACCACCAGTCTCGTCCAAGCGAACCCAGATCGGGTGCCTGGTGTTGACGATCAATGACCCGTCAGCGAACTCGAACTCCCACAGGTTCGAGTTGCCCGGCATCGGCTCGAAGCCGAACCAGAGTCCCTCGGAGTCGCCCTTCACGAGCTTCCGACGCTGACCACCCGGGCCCTTGGCTCCGACCGGCACGTCACCGGGACGGTCCTGGGGTTCACGCTGGCGCGGACCACCGCTGGAACCACTGCTGGTCCCGGAGCGTGTCCCCGTTCCGGTACGCCCCTGTCCAGACCGAGTCGTCGTGGTGTCATCATCACTCCTGCCACCTCGTACGCCCGGATCGAGGTGACCCTCGCCCAGTCGCCCGAACTTGACAACAGACAGTAGTCCACTCCACAGCCGGCTGTGATCCTGATGACCCAGAAACTCGCGAAGCCGATCGGCCGCCTTGAGAGCGGTCTCCTGGTAGCGAGCCTCCTGACTCTGCTCCTCTTCGAGCTGGTAGTGAGCCTGGCCGCACTCGGTGTACCACTGATCGATGATCAGATACAAGCTTTCGAGAGCGTCGTTGTACTCGAACTTCGTGCGCTCCGGGTGGAGCTCGATGTTCTCGCACGTGATGATGCCCTCGAAGTACCCTGAGCTCAGCACCTTGAAGGAGTCGCCGAAGATGTCCGCCATGTTGCGGCCACGGGCCTGCTTCATGAACTCAGCCCAGGTGATGGGGTAGTTGTCACCAGCCGCCATGACCGAGATCTGGCCGGTCCGCTTGCTACCGTGCTTGGCTGCACGGAACAGCTGGAACTCGACCATACCAGAGTCATCAGACACGTAGCTGACCACGTCGAGTGGCTCGCCGCTGTAGGAGGTCGGGGTGATGTCTCTCGACAGGTGCTTGTCGTTGTCGTCGATCAGGACGACTCGGATGCACACCTTGTTGGTTCGCATCGCCGGGCCGAGCTTGGTTCGGATCTGCTGCTCGAGCCCGTCGAGATCGACTACGCTGATCACCTTGTCACGGGTTACCCCGATCATCTCGACACGCGTCCGCCACTGGACATCGAAGTCCTCGTAGGCGTACTGCTTGAACCGGGAAGGAAGCTCCGGCACAGCATCGAGCTCGGTGTACGGAATCGCGAGTGACGAATGTTGGCTGCGAATGTCAGCCTGAACGAACGTCCACTTCATCGCCTTGCGGCGGCCCGGGTAGGCCGAAATGAAATGGAAGCGAGCGCACTTGTTGAGTGGCGAGATGAGACCGAGACCGAAACGACCCAGCTTGTCGGCGGACTTGACGCCCTTACCGACACTTGCCAGTGCCTGGTCGAACTTGGACTTGGTCGTTCCCTCACCGTTGTCGACCATCAGCACCGTGCGGCGCTTCAGATCGATGCACAACATGATCCTGTCAGCACCTGCGTCGATGGCGTTCTGAGCCCCCTCGATGAGGGTGAGAGGCAGGTACCTGTAGGTGTTGCTCAGCTTGTGCAGGACCTCTCCCTTGTGGAAGTCAATCTCCGAGGTCATGGGGCCCTGCTGGTGCCTCGTCCCGCGATCCGGTTGTGGATTGCGAGGGTGTCGAGAACGTCGATAGCTCACCGGTTTTTCCTTCCATGTTGACGTGCTCGTTCAGAACACAGATCGCTGGTCAGATTGCTGATATCGAACATTTCATCGTTTCCAACGAGTGTTCGAAGCAAGCTTCTCTCCTGAGGCGTGCACTCATCCGAGTTCAAGTGCCGCAGTAGCGGCAGTAACGCTCCAAGAAGTGTTGCTGTGAACAACACATCATCCATCCCCTGAAGCACGGTAATTACTGAGGTGTCAACCGAGGATCGTGCCGTGAGGTCACCTTGCTGTGACGCAGGCGACTCCCGTCCTTGCAAAAAGCTGGACTTGGCATCCTGAAGCGTGACGTCGTACATGACCCGTAGCTCTTCCAGGGTGTACTGCGGATGCATTGGTGGTGTGCCACGCAGTGCAGCGAGCACACCTTGGGAGTGATGAAGACCCCAGATATGCTGGAGTTCTTCGTTACCCACACCACCGAATGTAAGTAGCTCACCGCAGTATCGATTGAAAGCGGGTAGCTCCTCTAGTTCGAGAGACTCGTAACCAAGTATCGCAAGTACATGCCAGAGCTTGATGAGACGTTCAGCAGGCGGTGCCTGACCGGCTAGCCACCCAGCTACAGTCTGTACGGTTGAACCGGTGACCTGTGCGACAGTGTCGAAATCCCATGTCCGTCCCAAATAGGACCGCAGACGGGGACGCACAAGAGACCAGAGTTGTTCAGATTTGATCTCCATCCAACCCATCTCCAATCCAGTGACAAAGCTTTCTCAAAATAAAAGAACGACTCCTCCGGACAACCCGAGGAGTATCGCTCTTTTTTATACTACTTTATTGACAAAAAGTCAATGATTGCAGACTGTTGCTACATCATCCCCATGCCGCCCATGTCAGGAACTGCGGGTTTCTCCTCTGGCACATCGACAACGAGTGCGCCCATTGTCATCGCCGTGGCAGCGATAGACACGGCGTTTTGTACCGCCTGCCGGGTTACGGCAGCCGGATCAACAACACCTGCGACTTTGAGGTCAACGAGCTTTTCAGGACTGTTGACGTTCACACCATGACCGGCTTTTGCAGTCTGAACCTGTGCGAGTAACGCATCGGCGTTCAAACCAGCATTCAGCATCAGCTGGCGGAAAGGCTCAAGTAAAGCTTTTTTGACGATAGAACGGCCGGCAGCAAGACTGTCAGATCCGTTTGCTTCGAGCTTGTCTGACAGATTGACGAGCGTTACGCCACCACCGGCAACGATACCCTCTTCGAGTGCAGCCTTGGTTGCAGCAACGGCATCATCGACGCGGAATTTCTTTTCATCGATCTCGGTCTCGGTCGCACCGCCAACCTTTATGACAGCGACTTTACCGTCGAGAGCTGCGGCACGCTTTTCGTAGTTCTCCTTGTCATACTCACTGCTGGCGTTCTCGGCCTGTTTTTTGATCTCTGCCAGGCGCGTCGTGACATCGGCAGGACTACCTGCACCTTCGATGATCGTCGTCGCGTCTTTGGTCACGATAACCTTGCGAGCCGAACCAACGACTTCGAGGTCGACGTTTTCGAACGTCATACCGAGTTCATCAGAGACGACGGTTGCACCGGTGAGGATAGCGATATCCTGGAGAATATCCTTGCGACGGTCACCAAACGACGGCGCCTTCACCGCGACGGTGTTAAACACGCCTTTTAGCTTGTTGAGTACCAAGATACCGAGCGCTTCACCTTCGACATCTTCAGCGATGAGCAGGACATCTTTCTTACCAGCCTGAGCTAGTTTTTCTAGCATTGGTAGGAATTCTTGGACGCTACTCACTTTTTTATCGGTGATAACGACCGCTGGTTTTTCGTACACCGCTTCTTGGCGAGCTGGGTCAGTCACCATCAGTGCTGACACAAAGCCACGATCGAGCGTGAAGCCTTCGACGACCTCTGATTCCATCTCGAGTCCCTGACCTGCTTCTACCGTCACGACACCTTCACGGCCAACCTTGTCGATAACATCTGCGATCAGTTCACCGATAGTCGAATCGCCAGCTGAGATCGTCGCGACCTCTGCAACCCGGTTCTTCTTGCCCGTCACTGGCTCGCTAAGGGTAGACAGCGCGCTCAGTACTTCTGCGCCGGCAGCTTCGACGCCTTTTTTCAGCTCCATCGGGTTATGGCCAGCGGCAATCAGGCGGTTAGCCTCGTTTAAGATGTTGTAGGTCAAGACCGTCACAGTAGTGGTACCATCGCCGGCTGCCTTGTTCATCTTTGTCGCCGCCTGCTTGATCAAGTTCGCACCGACACTGTATCCAAGCGTCTCGTCGTCAACATCTGCCAGTTCAACACCTTCGGCAACCGTCACACCATCGTGCGTCACCGTTGGGCCGCCGTAACTCTTTGCAATCACGACGTTGCGACCTTTTGGCCCCATCGTCACCTTTACAGCGTTATAGAGCGCCTCTGCACCACCGAGGACACGGCGGCGGGCATCATCGTCATAAAATACTTTCTTTGCCATACGCATTCCTCCTTAGCTTAATTTCGCGAGGATATCTTCCTCTTTAACGATCAGATATTCAACCTTGTCGATGGTCAGTTCGGTTACCGAATACTCTTTGTAGATGATGCGATCGCCTTTCTTGACGCTCTTGACCTCTGGTCCAATGGCCTCGACAACGGCCGATACCGGTTTTTCCTTGGCGGTTTCTGGCAAATATAAACCACTGGCGGTCTTAGTTTTTTCTGCTTCCCGTGTAGCCACGACGCGGTCGGCAAGTGGGGTGATAGGGCTGCTCATATCTCCTCCTTATTCAGCTTTATCAGATGTAGTGACTCTATTGTAGCGAAGGAATTTAGCACTCGTCAAGGCTGAGTGCTAATAATTATATTGACTAAGTTAAGTATTAATTTCATAATGTATACACTGTTCTTTCGTCACTAGAGGAAGGAAAGAGGACATGGCACGGTACAGATACACTGGTGCGCTCCCGCTCGAAGAGCATATCGCCACCGAGATTCGTGAACGCTCCTCCGGCGCGATCGAACTTCCCACCGACAAAGGCACCCTACGTTTCTCTGTGATGCGTTACGAAGGCGACGTCGTGAGTGGTAAGACCCTCGAAGACAAGTTGGTTACCATCCACATCCGCAGACCCGACAACATCACCGTCACCTAGCCGGATTGCCGGCGTATGGGAGGCTCTCCGGAGCCTCCCTAATTCTTTGTTTTTATGGTATAAAGTATTGACAAAATATTATTTTTATGCTAATATGCACTATACATGACCACATCGGGTGGTCAGCACATCACCATCTCCATGCATCATCTACCGGAAAGAGGCACGACATGGCCACCAAGGGTTCCAGCGAGAACATCCCGACCTCCGACAAGCAGGACGAGGTCCGACGCAACGCCAAGAAGTCCCGCCGCCCCAAGCACCGGACCAGCCAGGACGGCAACCACGCCGACCAGCAGTCCGTCTTCGCCGAGGGCCGCGAGCGGCAGGTCGCCGCGATCCGTCGAGCGCTCCCCAGCGGAGTCAGCGACAACCAGCGGATGTTCCTCGAGGCCATGCTCTCGGTGTACGCCGAGCTCCGGCGGTCCGACCTGATGGTGAACGGCAAGCGTCTCACGATGATCGCCGTCACCTTCAGCAGGATCAGCGATGACCTCGGCGACGAGCTGCTCAAGAAGTTCCGCAAGGACTGGAGCAGTGCCAAGGACACGTTCTACCGCCTCGAGAAGCAGCACCCGGTCAGCCGCTACTGCAGCCAGGTGCAGGCCGAGCGCGACAGGATGGAGCGCGAGGCCGGCGAGCACCTGACCCAGTCGCTGGGCGCGCTGATCAACCCCGAGCTGGTCGGCGTCTGACGATCGCATGGAGAAGGCGGGGGAGTCACTACGACTCCCCCGCCAAACCACATTTTCGACCCCAACGGGGTCTTTTTTTAATACCAAATACCATATAACTATATTGACTATTTATTAAATTTATGCTAATATTTACTGCAAGGTTAGAAAACAAACATGCCTGAACAGCAAAAACCAGCACTTCGCAATCCATCCAGTTACCTCGGCGGCCTCGAACGAACGAACGAGTTCCTGGGAGCTGTCGCTAAAACCGGTGACCGTGCCACCTCTCTCGGCCGGGCCGCTGCCGTATTTGGTGAGCGTATGGCGAGCGAGCCATCACTATCGATCGAAAAACAGCGCGATATGTTCGCTGTTCAGCTCCTTGCACGCCTCCCTGATTTCCTCAGAGCCCAGTTAGCATCCCGCCAAGAGGAATACGACAGATCAGCTCCGCGGCTATCGAAAGCCGAGCACGACCGCAATATGTCACACGTCATAGGCTTTAACCACACTCTCCACGACATGATCGATATGTTCCCAGAGCTAAAGGTTAACGACATCACTCGCTTCATCAAAACCGCGGCGCTCGACATGTACGGCCCGAAAGAAGCTGCCTTCGCGGACCAAAGCACTCGTGAGGCCTTGGTTGGTATGCAGCACGAGATCGGTCTCAAGCAGATCCTGTGGCAAATCGAAGACGTCGAAGACGTTATCGAGGCAGATGAAGCCCAAGAACGACGTGGCATCGATTTGATTGTTCACTATCGTGGTACAGAGCTTGCTGTCGATGCAAAGGCTGCCCAAAAAAGCGCAGATAAAGCCTATGATAAGTGGTTCAACAACCACCAGGCTGGACGCCAAGGCGGCTACCCTATTTGGACACGTATCAACTACGAAGATTTCGGTGGCGGCTTCCGCATCACGGACGAACGCGCCAAGCAGCTCGCCCCTTATATTCAGGCAGAGCTTGAGCAGCTCTACGTAGCGCAAGTGGTCGCCGTATAGATTGATTTTTAGTTAGTTTTATGTTACTGTAGACTAGCTCCCGATAGTAGATGGAGGTGGCCTGATGCAGTACATCATCATCAAGCCGACCCGGAAGAAGTTCAAGAGCAAGCTCGCACGAGCAGCACTTCGCAACAAGCTCCTTCTCATCACGGCACGTGAGTGCCTTGACGATCTGACCGCTCGTCGCCGACAGCCCGAGGTTGTCGACTTCAAGCTCCGGATCAGTTCCATCCACCCCAGTGATGGCGCCTTCGTCATCGCCGAAATGGTGGAGCCCTACGATGCCGCTGCCCGCCTCGATGTCGAGGCAGATAGTGTCATCATGACGGTGATCAGCTCTGAGGAGCATCCCGTCGCCACCCCCTAGTCGTCAGGTTCACCCCTGTTGCGGCTAGGGGGTTTCCCATAGACTTATTTAGATAATTATGTTAATATAGCGCCTAGCGTTTAGCAGTACATTCAAGAGCCAACGACGAGAGGTGACGTAATGTTCATTACTAGCCTCTCCGAAGAGGCGCAGGGCACAGACTTTCGAGTGATCGCTGATGCTGGCGGTTATGCGGAAGCTATCAAGGATCTCGAGCACAACCTAGAGTGCATCCCACAGATGTTCGCTGGTACGTTCGAGATTCATGTTCAGCGTGACTACACACGGGCGTTTCTACGAATCACCGCCAACCGGGAACATGTCAGCCGTGACGGCGGCGTTTACCGGTTCGACGGGTCTATCGGGCAATTTCTTGACTCCGATGGACACGAGACGGGCAACTACGTCACGGTCATTCTGAGCATCGATCCGACACCAACCCAAGAAGGACAGACTGTCGGCGTGCTCCGCATGGAGCGCTACGTCCGTTTGTCACCGGCAAGTTAGTCAGGAGAAGCTCTTGTCCCACACCAGCGATTACGGGTCCGACCGAGTCGACCAGGCAGATGCCAGCCAGGCACTGGCGCTACAGCAGGCTCACGCCCGCAGCACCGCGCCCATCGCCTACCGCATCCTCTACATCAGCGGCGGTCAGGAGGTCTTCGACACGTTCGAGTCCCCCTCCCGTGAGCGTGCAGCAACGATGCGGACCAGGTTCGGCATCAACGCCGACAACGTGAAGTGGGCTCTCCAGAGCCGCACCTCCGAAGGTCGGTGGAGCGAGCCGATCGGCGACAAGGGGCTCGGCAGCAAGCTCAAGTCGAAGCGCTGAACGCTCAGGACCCCGGATGGGTTCCCGCAAGGGAGCCTGTCCGGGGTCGTTCAATTTTTAGACTATTTTTCGCCGACGATTTCGCGGACAACATCAGCGTCGTTCCACGGCAATCGTTCGTCAGCCACGATACGAAACCGTTCGTGTCCCATACCAGTTATCAACACTGTGTCACCTTTGCGGGCGATTTTTAATGCCTTTTCGATAGCGTCTCGGCGGTCTTTGACTTCTTCGGTCTTGGCTTCACCGCCAGCATCTGAGATACCCTCCATCACCATCGCTCGTATCTGTTTCGGATCTTCGTTGTAGCTCTCTTCGTCGGTCAGGAATACCCTATCAGCCAGCCGGGCGGCAATCTCACCCATGATCGGTCGTTTACCTTTATCTCTGTCGCCTGTCGCCCCAAAGACGAGGATGACGCGGTTCTTTGTGATGGCTTTTGTCGCTTCTAATAACTGCTCAAGTGCGTCAGGTGTATGGGCGTAGTCGACCACGACCTCGTAGTTCTTGCCCGTCTCGACTCGTTCGAAGCGACCAGGGATTTCCTCGAGGTTAGCGATACCGTCTGCAATCGCTTCGAGATCGATGTGGAACAGATAGGCTGCGGCGGCTGCGGCGGTCATGTTGTAGACGTTGAACTTGCCAGGCATGGCCGTTGCTAGATCGAGTTTTGTCTGATGGTCGATGACAAGGCGTGCTTCACTGCCCTTCTTGTAAAGCTTCACCTGTGAGATTCGCGCCTCGGCTGACTCAAGGGCACCGTAGGTCATCTTTTGCTCGCCAGCCTCGTACTTGTTATAAAAATCAAACCATTCATCATCACGGTTGAGCACGATAAAGCGGGGTTTCATAGCAAAAAGCCGACCTTTTGCGGCTGCATACTCGTCCATCGTCTTGTGGTAATCAAGGTGATCGAGCGTTAGGTTAGTCATGATGGCGCACTCGATTGGTACACCGTCGAGCTTGTGTTGCATCAAGGCGTGAGAAGTAATCTCGAGGATAACAAAATCCACGCTCGCGTTTTTGGCATCGCGAAAGAACTGCTGCATACGCTGCGTCGTTGCAACGGTTGCGTTCAGCTCGTTAAGTTGGCGATCGCCAGCGATTTCGATAACCGCAGTCGTGAACATCGCTGTTTTGTGGCCGGCCTCTTTGAGTATCTCGTTGAGATAGTTAGCCGTAGTTGTCTTGCCATTTGTACCCGTTATCGCGATAACTCGTAGGTTCCTGGCAGGATACCCATATCTCGCTGAGAGCGCCTTGATACGCCCTTTTCGATATGTCTCCTCCAGACCTCGCACTACGCCGCCCGGCATTCGACCTCTGACAACTCGCACCATCTTCTCTTTCATGCTTCTTATCATACTACGGTATAATGCAGGACGATATGAAGGTGTTAGCCATCGAGAGTAGTTGCGACGAAACAGCGGCGGCAGTTGTCGAGAACGGCACCGATTTGCTGAGTAACGTCATCCAGTCACAAATAGACATCCACGCCGTATTTGGCGGGGTTGTACCAGAGGTGGCTGCTCGCTCACATCTCGAAGTTATCTTGCCAGTCGTGGACAAAGCCCTCGCCGATGCGTCATGTACATGGGATGACATCGACGCCTTAGCCGTCACCTACGCCCCTGGGCTGGTTGGTAGTCTGCTTATCGGTACACTCGCCGCTCGCACCCTGGCACTGCTCAAAAACAAACCGCTCTACCCTATCCACCACGTCGAAGGCCACGTTTATGCGAACTTCATCTCCCACCCTACGCCAGCCGTCGGACGAGGTAGCTCATTTTCCGAAGACTCTGCGTTACCCGCAGAGCGACCCAAGACCGATAATCAGATAGCGGGAAGCGCGTCTAAGGAAAATGATGTGAACTCCTCCGACGGTCCCTCATTTCCCCTCCTCGCCCTCATCGTATCCGGTGGCCACTCCCAACTCGTACTATTCCGTGATCACGGCGACTACGAACTACTCGGTCAAACACAAGACGACGCGGTTGGGGAGGCTTTTGACAAGGTCGCAAAAATCATCGGTCTTCCCTACCCTGGCGGCCCATCGATTGCAAAAGCCGCTGAATCAGGGAACCCGAAAGCCTTCGCTTTCCCCAAAGCGAGAATGCAAAACCCTTACGACTTCAGCTTTTCCGGGCTCAAGACAGCCGTTTTAAGGGCTGTGCAAGCAGAGGTAGGCGTTACGTACGACTTTCCATCCCATCAGCTACCAGAGCGCGTCTCAGACGTTCTCAGGGCAAATGTTGCTGCTAGTTTCCAACACGTCGCCGTCGAAACGCTTGTCGATAAGGCCGAGAAAGCCTTTCACGACTACTCCCCCACCTCCGTTGTTATCGCCGGTGGCGTCGCTGCTAACCAAGAACTGCGTCGTCAACTGAGTGAACGCTTGCCGCTCTACATCGAGTACGCGCCAATGTACCTCTGTACTGATAACGCCGCAATGATCGCTTCCCTTGCCTACTACTACGCAGAAAAGAATGAGCCGACTGATCCTCGTGATCTCGAAGTTATCCCTTCCCTGTCCATGACAAAGACAGCCTGGGCGCGTTCGTAGATATTGACTTTATTGGTTTTTATCCTAAAATAAAGCAATGATTTCGGTAGAGCAGCTACCGAAGCACCGTCCACGTCTCTGGAGCCACCATGACCCTCACCATCGTCGACCCGACTTGTCCGGTCGACTACTCGGTACCCGTAACGCCCATCAGCTACGTCTGCGGCATGTGCCGCAAGTCCGGCGTCAAGCTCTGGCGTACTGGCAGCACGATGTCTCTCGACACCGTCGACCTGGCGTGCGCCGACTGCGCTGCCGGCTACGAGAGCGAGGATATCTCGACCATGGATCCCGTCACCGGCAAGTACATGATCCGCGATCTGCAGATGCGCTGCGACCAGATCGGCAACTACATGCCGGCCGTCCCCACCGCGGAGAACGATGCCTTCTGGCGCTACACCTGTGTACCACAGGAGGGTATCGCCTGGTGGTATAGCCTCCCGCTCCGCTGAGCCCCCGCTTCGTTGCAGGCAAATCGCCTCCGAAGTTCGGGGGCCTTTTGCTTTCATCCCCCTCCCCTGTTCATGCTACAATTGACCCTAGAAACAAACACGTGAGAAATCTGGGCATTTTCTCCTGTGTTAACGACACAGCAGTGAGTTAGTGTGAAAATTTTCACGTGAACAAACCATAGCCGTTATGAAACTACCGAAAATCTACGAACCCGACCAATACGAACCAACTGTCTACGCTCTATGGGAATCGAGTGGCGCGTTCAAGCCGTCTGGTAAAGGCAAACCCTTCTCTGTCATCATGCCGCCGCCAAATGCGAACGGTAACCTACATATCGGTCACGCGCTCGACATGAACCTCAAAGACATCAGTGTCCGTTTTGAGCGTATGCGCGGTCGTGATGCCATCTATATTCCAGGCGCTGACCATGCTGGTTTTGAGACCTGGGTAGTCTATGAAAAAGAGCTCTCCTCTCAAGGAAAAAGCCGATTTGACTTTTCACGTGAAAACTTATTTCAGCAAGTGTGGGACTTTGTAGCAGCTAAGCGTGGTGACATGGAACTGCAGCTACGAGCCCTCGGAACCAGTGCTAGTTGGGATGACCTCGTCTTTACACTCGATGAGCGTGTCGTTTCAACCGTATACGATACATTCAAAAGCCTCTGGGATGATGAACTGATCTACAGGGGAGAGCGCATCGTCAACTTTTGTACATTCCACCAGACAAGCTTTGCTGATATCGAGGTTGAACACCGCGAAACCAAGGACCACATCTGGACTATTGCCTACCCGTTACTCGACAGAGTAGGGGAGATACGCGTCGCGACGACCCGTCCTGAGACTATGCTCGGCGACACTGCGATCGCCGTTCACCCTGAGGACGAGCGCTACAAGGATATGATCGGTGAACGAGTCATGGTACCGCTCACCAAACGAGAGATTCCGATCGTCGCCGATGAAGCCGTTGATAAGGAGTTCGGAACAGGGGCGGTCAAGGTGACGCCAGCTCATGACCCGAACGACTTCGAGATTGGCCAACGTCATGATCTACCGAACATCACCGTCATCGGTTTTGATGGCAAGATGACAGAGGTGACAGGAGGTAACTTTGCTGGTCTTACAGCCGAAGAAGCCAGGGTTCGTATCCTCACTGAACTTGAGTCTGAAGAGTTCCTCAAGCACACCGAAGAAATCACTCACGCAGTAGGGCATTGCTACAAGTGCGGCAACCGTATCCAGCCACTCCTGAAAGATCAGTGGTTCTTGAAGGTTCGACCTCTGGCAGACCGAGCAGCGAAAACCATCGAGCAAGGGGATATCAAGTTTACGCCAAAGAGTAAGGGCAAGTTAGTCACCCAATACCTCGAGAATTTGCGCGATTGGAATCTCAGCCGTCAGATCCCTTGGGGTATACCGATACCAGCCTTTCAAAACACCGAGGATGAGAGTGACTGGATTTTTGACGAGCGAGTCGATCAGCCGACTATCACCGTAGATGGCAAGATTTACCGAAGAGAAGAGGATACATTTGACACTTGGTTTAGTTCTGGCCAGTGGCCGTATATCGTCACCGACGCGCTCAACAAGGGTAGCGAGATGAGCCGCTTTTATCCATCTGACCTCATGGAAACCGGTAGCGACCTCCTGGATCGCTGGGTATCGCGTATGATCATGCTCGGCCTCTACCGTACCGACCAGGCACCATTCAAAGATGTCTACATGCACGGCATGGTTCTGGATGAGCGCGGTCAAAAGATGAGCAAGAGCAAAGGCAATGTTATCAACCCGATGGAAATCGTCAGCGCCTATGGATCAGATGCACTACGTCTCGGTATCATCGCCAAGCGCTCAGCAGGGCAGAATCAAGCCTTTTCAACCGCTAGCGTCGTCGCTGGACGAAACTTTTGTAACAAACTGTGGAACATGGCGCGTTTTATCGAGCCAAAAATCGAAGATCAGCAGGGCAATGAGCCAAAACCAGAGACCATCGCCGATCATTGGGTCATTTCGCGGCTTGAGAGCGCACGAGAGGTTGTCGAGAGCCATTTACAGGCATATCGCTACGCAGAGGCTGGAGACGCCATATACCACGCCATTTGGAACGACGTGGCCGATTGGTACTTGGAGGCGAGCAAGCTCAGTCCGAACCCATCAGTACTCTCCTGGGTACTCGACACCTGCCTCAAGTTGGCACATCCGTTTGCACCGTTTGTCACCGAAGCGATTTGGACAACCCTCGAGCTCCACGAAACACCTCTCATTAGTCAGCCATGGCCTGAAAAAGCAGATTTCAACGATATTTCCGCAGCAGAGTTTGATCAGCTCCGTGAACTCGTCGCTGAAACACGTTTTGTCGCCAGCGACCTACCAGGCGGTAAACAGACGCTACTTTACGAGCACGATAGTCTTATAGCAGACAACGAGGAGCTGGTCGCAAAACTGGCAAATCTCGCTGCAGTTACTCACGTCGAACAGCCAAAAGGCCTGCGCCTCGCCGTTCCAAACAGGGAAGCGTGGCTGAAGGTGACCGACGAAGTTCTCTACGAGCATCAGTCAAAGCTCGAGGTGCGTCTCGCAGAGACTAGACAGCGTATCGACTCGCTCCAGGCACGCCTGGCGAACCCTCGTTATGTTGAGCAGGCGCCAGCAAAGATTGTCGAGGAAACAAAGACCGAACTCGAGGCAATGGAGACGTTGTTCAAGCGCCTCTCACGAGAGCTTGAAGTCATCTAGGCTATTAAGCGAGCTGGTAAAACAGGCTAGCGACGATACGAAAACGCATCAGGAAATCATGGAGCTGTGTGCCAAGCGACTCGGTTGTTTGCTCGACGGCACTCACAGGGTCAAGCTCACGAACACGAGCAGCCGTTGAGGCGCCGTTATCAGTACTAGCACCTTTGAGACCAGTCTTGTCGATGTGATGGTGGAGGTCACCTAACGCCTTGGCGGTGATATCACTGGTTGAAATCTTTGCCATGTTAGACGACTGCGACATCAGCGAGACGGCATCCTTGGCGTGGATGTGCGATAGAACAACGGTAAAGCACATAGTGTGTACCAGCAGTGAGATGAGTGATAGTTTTACGGTGTTTGTGTTCATGGTGGTTTGAACACAATATAGCATAAGCTTTACGAAATGTCAACTATGATGATAAGGATGGCCTTTGGTGATCATCCTCGCCCTATAGAGCTGTTCTGCCAAAATAAGCCGAACTAACTGATGTGGAAAGACGAGTTGCGACAGCGCCCAGACGAAATCAGAACGTTCGTGCAGCGCGCTATCAACACCATAGGCGCCCCCGATAATGAATACTACTCTCGGATAGCGGCTGAGCCAGCCATCGTACATATCAGCCAGAGCAGGTGAGAGAAGCTCTCTACCACGCTCATCAAGCAGCACGACAAAGTCATCACTACGGATAAAATCCAGCACAGCAGCGCTCTCAAGACGTCTAGCAGTGGTTTCGTCGGCACCGCTGGGCTTGATAATGTGCCACGAAGTCTCAACCTCACGGTTTAAACGGGTCGTAAAGTCATCAACCGCCTCAATGAGGGCTGGATCATGGCGCTTACCGACCGAGAGAAGGACTTGTTTCACCTAGAAGGCCAATCGTGCAGCCAAGGCGGCCAGACTCTCATGGTCTGGTTCGCTTGTCATATCAGGTATGTAGCGAAATTCCTGGTCGCCTGAGAAGGGAAAGACTTTTACGTGCGCGTGGTCCTCAACATCGAGGCCTTCAACGATAACACCCACTCGCTCTTTCTCAGGAAATACTTCTCTCAGCCGCTGACCAACCTTTTGAACAGTTGCCATAACAGCTTGATAATCATCTGTTTCTAGATCCCAGACAAAACCAACCTGAACCTTCGGTACGACGAGAACCTGCCCGGGCTGGATGGGGTGGATGTCGAGAAATGCAAATGTCCTCTCATCCTCGTAAATTTTGTGTGAAGGTATCTCACCCCTGATTATTTTGGTAAAAATACTTGGCTCTTGCATATTACCTTCTAGTATACAAAATGTATTCAATAAAACATCTTTTAATATTTGGCAAGGCGTGTTACTCTGTGCCTAAGCTTGTAAAACCAAGACTGTCTACTTCATCTTAGGAGGTGAGCGTCATGACCGTACAGGCAGCACCTTTGCTCACGCAGAGTGATTTTCTCGACCCTGACACGTACAAGGAACTTGGTTTCTTCGGAGCCGCGTTCGCAATCACCATGCTCGTGATCGTGTTCTGTGTCTTCAAGGGACACATCAAGTTCATCGCGTGCGGACCCAACGAGGGAGGCATCCGAGAGGTTTTCGGCATCACACTCTGGAAGTGCGGTTCCGGACCTCACCTCCACATCTCCGGTATCTTCGCTTTCCGGAAGGTGTCCTTCGCCTTCAAGGAGATCGAGACCCAGGACGAAGTGAATCGTCACGGGTCCGTCTTCGACTACTCGATCGGTGTCAAGGTCCGCGTGCGAAACTCCAAAGAGAGCATCAAGCTCCGTGTCTACGCCGCAGAGGATCTGAACCGTGGCGATGGCGAGAACGATGAGGCCACTCGTCAGCTGACCAGTCAGCTGACGGCCATCGTCCGTGAGGTCCTCGAGGCGGACACTCGCCCCGATGACATCGAGCGGGCCGTCAAGGACTACTGGGGCAAGATCGAACTCGACGAGCTCCACGGCACGGCAACGGATCAAGGCCGGAGTACGTACGGGTACGAGATCCTGTGCGTCTGGAACCGCAAGCTGGTCGAGCGGCCGCAGTCGGAGATGGCACGCGCCATCAAGGGTAGTGAGCTTGATCACCCTGCGCCCGCTATCGCGGCAGTCGGGGGCCTTGGCGCCTGACCCTCCGCGCTCAGCGCAAAAACCCCTCGCATCCAGCGGGGGGTTTCAACTTGTCCGGGTAAATTTATTTCGAGGCTTCGACGCCAAGATGACCGAGGTGTTTGTTTCTATCCTGTTCGTGTAGTACCTCAGTGATATCAAGTAAGATTTCGTCAGTTCTGTCGCCGCCCCCAGCAGCTCGCTTGCCCTTGTAACCCTCTGGGAACGTTGGCACAGCATCCCCCTCACGATGCCGATTGCGTTGCGACTTGTGTTGGGCTTGTTCGAAGCGAGGCATAATTTTGTTTTACATCTCTTATCCCCGTTTTACTCCTCCTGTATAGCGACTGTCAATGGTGTTATACTTTTTCGCAGCATGACCGAGACACACTCAGCAGGCGAGCAGGGTGACGAACAACCGGAGAAACCCTCTGAGGCAGAGGAGCTATTGCGCCAATTCATGCGAGTGATGGCCATGGGCGGAAAGGGTACCTTTTTCCAAATACACCAAGCGTCACGAGAACTGAGAATAGCTTCGACAAGACCTGGAGGAGAACATCTCCATCAGCTCGCTATACAACTCGATAGCAGCGCACAAAGACTAGGTCTACTAGCGCGCGAAGCAGCTGGCGTGCTGGGTGATGAAGTACCGGAAGCAGCACTATTCGCCCCTGACGAAATACCAACGCAAAAACCAGCACCAAAGGTTGCTCCGAAGCCAGAGGAACCAATCGAAGTAGAGAGATTGTTCTAAAGGATTTGAAACAACATAAAATACGCCCAGAACCCAGAGCTCTTGGCGTATTTTATATGGCGGAGAGAGAGGGATTCGAACCCTCGGTACCTTGCGGCACACTTGTTTTCGAGACAAGCCAGTTCAACCACTCCTGCACCTCTCCTCGTCGACCGTACTATTCTATCTGATTCACCTCTAGTACGCTACAATATGTACACGAAGAAAGGAGAGGTGTGGCTGAGCTAAAGACATCCATCGCGGCCATGCGCGCCATCAGCGCTCTTCTATTGCAGCGATTTCTCTACCCGATCATGTTCATGGTCATCATCTTGACCGTCGCTGCATATGTCGCCACGATACTACTGTCGTTGTCATTTAGTGCGTGGTGGTGGCTACTGCTCATCATTCTTGTCCCGACGAGTCTGTTGTTTTTTGCTACTGGGTACGTCGCGTGGTTTTTAATCCAACAGCTAGTACCTCGTAAACTCACCTCTAGTGAACGTAAACGCCTCAAAGCTTTTATCGACAAGTTGTTCGATCTAGCCGAACGGACGCGAACACCATATCCGGTATTACTCTTTCTGGTCGCGAAAGATGCGATACAGGGTAAGGGCAGTAGCTTTGTCGGCAACCTCATCGGTGACTCACGCGATGCCGTACGCGAGTTTAACGACATACAGGCAATGTTTCGGGAATAGTAAACCTGGCAATTATCGCTTCACTTCGTTCCGCTCCTCCGCTCAAAAGGGACACGTGCGAGCACGAGTTTCCTTTTTCGCTACGCCGAACATACGACTAGGGTATTTTCCTTCGGAAAACCCCTGTCGTAAGTTCGAATCACCGGGCAGTAACCAAGAAAAATACCCCAGAAGACACTGAGGTATTTTTCTTGGTACACCCGGCAAGATTCGAACTTACGACCTTTGGCTCCGCAAGCCAACGCTCTATCCAGCTGAGCTACGGGTGCATGTCGCAGCCTGAGTGGTACATAACGTACTACCAGGCCACGCCTAATAGTAGAAAGTACCTTCTCGCTTGGCAGCGAGAACAGGCGCTAGTATAGCACGCTTCTCAGGGGGTAAACAACTGTTTCAAGACGGTCTAGAACCGTATTTTTTCGACTAGTTTATCAATTGGGTCGCGCTCAATATGCTCCATCGGCAGAGTTTCGCCGAGCACATCAACGATACGCTCACCGAGTTCGGTCGGGAAAAAGACGCTCACCATCGGCATGAAACGCCTGTTTGGGATGAGTCGAACAGAGTAAAATGCATTTTCCTGTACGATACCAAAAGCGCGGAAGTCATGGAAACTAAAGAACTTTTGATCAACATGGATACCTTGCGCTGAGAGGCTATAGGAAAGAGTGCGTGGTGGGCGACGCGTAATAACCGCGGCAGCAAGCGTCATCACCACGATTAGGATGCCGAACGTCCATGACTGAACGACGAAGTAATCAAACGTGAGTAGAACGGCAGCAACAGCGATAAGCGCCAAAAACCACATGCCGCTCTTTTCGTGATGCACAAATTCGGAAGCCTCCCAGGTCAGAACTTCAACATCGTCACCGGCCGCAATCGCATCATCCGGTGTTGCAGGTTCGGTCGACGGTACGCTGGCAGGATCTTGGCCAGATGCCGGCTGCCAGTAGTTCTGCTCCTGTTGTGGCTGCATACCAAAAGTATAGCATGAGCATTACTGCTGATTTATGAGCTGTTCCACCGGTGCGTGATCGTCCGTCAGCGGGCTCGCATCATCTACGTACAACTTGGGTAACTCGAGCGAATCAGATACATGGTTTATAACGTTTCCATCATCTGTCGCAACCACGAGCAAGTTCTGGCTAACTGACCAGGGGAGGCTCGGGCTGAGCTGGTATACCACGACATTTTGGAAGTGACTTCGGTAGGTAGCGACGACTGCTTCAAGATAGGGACTTTTTTCGGCAGTCGCAATCAAATTCACAACGATAATACCGTCGTCCGCCGTCACTGCGTCGAGACGACCGACCGCCTCGGTCGTTGTTAGCTGATATGGCGGTGTGAGCGACGAGAAGGCATCCATATAGACGGCGTCGAACTGACCATTGCTTACAGCTCGGTTGAGATAAACGCGTCCATCTTCATTAACGATGTCTAGATTACGACGATCCTCGAGACCAAAATACTCCTTTGCGAGCGGTGTCAGGGCAGGATCGATCTCAACCGCCGTCACGTTGCTCTCGGGATACGCGCGAGACACGGCAAGCGGAAAAGTGAACGTCCCACCGCCGACCACGAGAACATTCTCTGGTTTTATCATATTCACTGTATCCATGAATCGCTGGGTGTATTCAAAAAAAAGAACGTCGGGATTACCGACGATCGCCGCGGACTGAGTACTGAAGGGATCAACCGCCATCGCCCTCACTTTCGTAACGCCATCTGGACTAGTCTCTGTGACGATATAACGACTATAAGCGCTGTCAGTATCAGACACAACATAGGCGTTCAAAGGGGCAGGAGTGATAAATAGACCTGATATAGCGACACTGAGCACGACCGCACGCTGTACCCACCATATGCGTCGTGAAGCGACAAAGGAGAGGATGATGAGAACGATGACCAGTGTCAAGCCGAGCTGACGGTTGCCGAGTAGGGCAATCAGCCAGTACCCCGCGAGGAACGTTCCAGCGATACTGCCGAAGGTACCCGCCGCGTAGAGCCGTCCGACCGCACTACCGGCCGTTTTGAGCGATGCCAGTTTGAGTCTGACGACATACGGCGAAACAACCCCGAGAAATACAGCGGCAGGGGCAAAGAGTATCAGTGAGGCAATCAATGCCGATACACGACTATCAGAAAAAGTATTTGCAATTGCGGCTAACAGCGGCTCCTGAAAGAACATCGTCAGCACGATACATCCTGCTGCAAGCGTGATGATTTTCATCAAGCCTTCGTTCGTTGCACCTCTGTCAGCAAGCCGACCACCGTACCAGTAGCCGACCGAGAGAGCGCCGAGGATCACGCCGATGATAGCTGTCCAGACATACAGCGACGTTCCGAAATAAGGGGCGACCATACGCGCACCAACCAGCTCAAATATCATCACGACCGCACCGCTGCCAAACGCAATCAGTTCGAGTCGATAGTCTCTGAGCCGTGACAGTAGTTTGTCCATGGGTTTAGTATACCCCTCTGCAGCTCCGGGAGATTTGGCGGAGTGAAGCAGAATAAAAAACAGACCACTCTGGGTCTGTTTTTTATTTTGGCGGAGGAGGGGAGATTCGAACTCCCGCTACAGATCTCTCCGTACTAACGATTTAGCAAACCGTCCCCTTCAGCCACTTGGGTACTCCTCCTCGTCGCAATTCACTCAGTATAGTCGTTTCGAGGTGAACCTCAAAAGCTTCGTACTTCCGTTATTGCTCCTCTCGATGAAAAATAGATAATTTTTCATCGGTTAAGAACAAAAACCTAGAGCGCAGCATGGCGGAGAGGGAGGGATTCGAACCCTCGGTACCGTTGCCGGCACGACGGTTTTCAAGACCGTTACCTTCAACCACTCGGTCACCTCTCCATGGCTGCAACTCAGCCATTTTATCAGAGGTGAGGAGCTTCGTCGAGAGTCTGACGTGCAATTATCGCCACATAGACCTCGCTGACGCCTGCCGACTTGAGCGCACCAACGCAGGCACGTACGGTTGCGCCGGTCGTATAGATATCATCAATCAGTAGTAACTTCAGGGGTGGTTTACCGATTATCTCAAACGAATCAGCGGACAGTTTGAGCCGCTCAGCGCGCGCTCTGAAATGCTGGGTTGTATTATCGAGGCGCCTTAATGTCGACAGATATGTAAGACCTCTTGACCGAGCTAGTTTACGTGCAATATGTGCTGTATGGTCAAAACCTCGCGACCGCTGGTTGGTCGCTGCTGTCGGCACGGTCGTGATAACGATGTCATCAGGAAGTATCGGAAGTCGAGCGTCCAGTAATGTAGTGGCGACACCACCAGCTGCACGGGCAGATACGAACTTGTAGCGATCGAGAAGCGTCTTGAGGCTATCTGAACGAGCAGCAACACACCACGCATCCACGATGCTATGCGCACCAGCACAGCTCCTACAGAGGCTACTGTCTGCACTTGGTAACAAGCAGACTAGACAGCGTTCAAAGGGCTCTGAAACGATGTCATATTTACACGAATCACACATGATTGACCCTATATTTCCACACCCAGAACAGGAGTGTGGAGCAATCGACGCTAACAGTGAGTCAAGCATTGTAATTTTTGCGTTTCCCTGGGGCTATTATTGCAGATTTTTGACAAGTTGGGCTATACTATGCAAGACATACGTCAAAGCCTACGAAGTGGAGGAAACATTGATGGCACGAGGACAAAAACAGAACGATGATTTGCTTATGGAAGATGAGCTTGCAGCGGCATTTCTGACTGACGACGCACCGAATGGTGCAGCACCAGCTGAAGATCCGCAAGCTCCGGCAGAGGACAGCTGGGAAGAAGATGAGGCAATGCCAGGACAACTGGCAGTCGACGTTTACGAAACCGAGGATCGACTCGTTATCAAAGCCCGAACCGCGGGCGTCAACAAGTCTGACCTCGACGTCAGTATCTCCGACGGCATCCTGACTATCTCAGGTACGCTCTCATCGGGTGATGACTCTGCTGCACAGCAGTGGCACATTCAGGAATGTTACTGGGGCGAATTCAGCCGCACCCTAGCACTGCCAACTCCTGTCAAGGAAGATGAGGTAGAAGCCGTACTCAAGGACGGCGTCCTGACGATCAGCTTCACCAAGATCAAGACAGAGCAAGCTCGCAAGATCGAGATCCAGTAGTAACGACCATTCGTAGGTGGGACGTGAAAAATACCGCTCGGGAAAAGAGCGGTATTTTCTTGTTTTAACAGAAAACACTCTCATCTTCTTTTACTAAAGAAGCAAACATGTTCTTTGTCTTTCCAAAGAACCAAAGAAACCTCTTTTTATCATTGCGTAAAAAGAGGCAAAACAGCTAGGCTAGATTCTCTCACGCCAGGAAAGCACTATCCATCTTTACTGAGCTGCGGAACTCGTGCCGTAGGCACTCAGACAGTCCTCGCTCCGAGACGCAAAAAGTGAATAGTGCTTTCTTGGGCTCGCTCAGATAGCCGATACACCAGAGATTTCAGGGTATACATAATTAAGAGTAGGAAATCGAAAGATTTTCTGTAATATCAAATCTAAACAAGGAAAGTTAAGACGCGAATAAGAATAATTCGTCCCAAAGTGCCGAACCTACCAACAAGCCCGCCGCTTCCAGAAGTTAAATAGGGGGCAGGGTAAACGGCTATCTGAACGAACCCAAGAAACCGAAGGGTTGTTTTGTCGTCTAGCACCGAGAATGTTTGAGACAAAAGAACTGCCAGTGCCAGTTCTTGCAGGTGAGTTTCGCAGGTGAGACAAAATAGCCTGGAGGTTTCATGGCGTGAGAGAGCCTAGCCTAGCTGTTTTGGTTCTTTTGCAGCAATGCACAAAAGAACGACCTGGTTCTGGGTCTCCAGAACAAAAACGTCCGCTTTCGCGGACAATTTTCGTAAATATACTTTTACCTACGTAGCTGTTGCGCCAGAAAGCGCCTGCGTCACAAAGTTGACCGCAGCGTATGCGAGGAAAGCCACCACGATACCAACGATCGCGTAG
>DJJI01000001.1:734262-736419 GCA_002434045.1 Candidatus Saccharibacteria bacterium UBA6572 | reverse complement strand
TTTCTAGGGAGAGTTATGCCAAAGAGTCGAGTAATCACTCTTTGAAGCTAGGTCGGTCCTGTTATTCTGATGAGCTTACAGAGTAACGCCGTTCCAGTTCGCTGGAACAGGACTAAGTTCAAAGTGAGTTAGACACGCTATAGACGAGTATTGCACAACTGAATTGTTAAAGTAGACCGCCGGCACGCACCGGCGGTCTTTTTGTTTTCGGCCTATAATAGGTATATGGAACCGAAGAAGCCGCGCCGCAAAACACTCGTCTTCATTACCATTATGCTTTTGGTGCTGATCGGCGCCGCGTTTTACTACGTGACAGCGATTCGAAACAGCGATACGCAGCCGCGCTCCGTCGATATCCCGTCGTAACTGCTTGTCACCGGTGTAAAACTACGCTAAAATAGGCAAAGTCTGTTCGCAGATGTCCTATCTTGTGGGGGCATAGCTCAGTTGGCTAGAGCACCTGCTTTGCAAGCAGGGGGTCCAGGGTTCGAGTCCCTGTGCCTCCACCAGATGTTCGTGACGCACCGATAGGTGGGCCATGAACATCTGGTGGAAATACCAGAAGCACGAGAACCCGTCCTTTTGTGAAACAAAAGAGGGTTCGGCAGAGAGAACGAAGCGAAAAAGTGTTTACATTTTTTCGAGAGTGAACGGCGGAGCAATCGAAGATTGCGATTCCTGAGCCTCATCGTTCAAAACCATATGGGGTGAGTCGGGCTTCGGTCCGTTCTCACTCCACCAAGTACTTTTATATGGATATATGACAGGGGCGCTTAGCTCAGTTGGCTAGAGCACCTCGTTTACACCGAGGGGGTCGGGGGTTCGAGCCCCTCAGCGCCCACCATATATTCGACCCATGTGGGCGATTAGCTCAGCTGGTTAGAGCGCGTCACTGATAATGACGAGGTCGGAGGTTCAAGTCCCTCATCGCCCACCAAGAAAATGCCACCCCTTCAGGGTGGTATTTTCTTGGTGAAAATCCTGAAAGGACTTTGAATCCCCAAAGGGGGTTCGGCCAGCGACCCCTCGGCGACCATTTTGATATACTTCTAATAATGGATTTGAAGTTGCCATTTTTAGAAAAACTATCGCCAGTAATTCGGTGGGCATTATTACTTCCCGGAAGCTACTTTATAGGCGGACTTCCTATTCTCCTAGGCTTTGTATACGTTTTATTTTTTTCGAGTCCGACGGATAGTGAAGGCGTGAAGTTGGAAGGCGCGTATGATTGGTTTGGTTTTCTTTTTGCAGGCTTGTTTAGCGCTCTTGCGTTTTTGGTTTGTATGGTAACAATTGCACCTTCACGAAAGAAAACTGTTTTATTCGGAGCGGCAATTCTTTTGATAGTTCATGCGATTATTGTCGCTGTTGTGTTGCTGCCGATATTTAATGAGCAAAGTGAGTATCTGATATGGATATTCGTTGTTACACATATTCTTCTTGTTCCAGGAACGATATTTAGCATCTTTGATAAGACATCAGATCTCATCTAAAAATAATAAAAAGTCAGACTTGAAAATAAAGGCTTTTTCGATTATAGTTATTCCTAGTTACGCGAATGTTCTTCATGAACCTCTGGCGATAGGGCGAGAAAATTACAACGAAAAGCGTCTTTACACCTGTCAAAGCGGGGTGATAAGATGGCACAGTTGCCCTGCGAGAACAGACTGACTCCACCACTGGAAATAATGATGGGTTCGAGTGTGTTCTTGCCAGCGAGCTATGAGGCCGCGGAGTTCACGAACGTTAACAATTAGTGATGTAAGAAAATTTTCAATTTATAGATTGACGGTAAACTGGTAGTTGGTTCATTCCAATTACTAGTCGAGTCAATGCATAAAAAGGTACTCAAGGGCACAAAGTGGATGCCTAGACGTATATTACCGATGAAGGACGTGGAAGACTGCGATAAGTCTCGGGGAGCTGTCATCAAGCTTTGATCCGGGAATGTCCGAATGGGGAAACCCAGCATGTGTAATGACATGTTGCTTGCTCCTGAATATATAGGGAGTTTAGACGGGAACCAACTGAACTGAAACATCTTAGTAGGTTGAGGAAGAGAAAGTAAATAACGATACCGGGAGTAGTGGCGAGCGAAACTGGTAGAGCCCAAACCTTACAAGTTCTAAGTATCTTAACCTGATCAATCAGCCCTAG
>DJJI01000001.1:732356-733983 GCA_002434045.1 Candidatus Saccharibacteria bacterium UBA6572 | reverse complement strand
AGGTATCTGATTTGCGATAGCCAGCTATCACTGAGCTAGTAAGGTAAAAAATCGGCGTGGTTAGCAGAATAACTTGAATGGTTAACCAAAGGACGTGAAAGTCGTGTACGCGAAAACGACGCTGACCTTATGTGTGTTTTATCGAGTAGGGCGGGGCACGAGAAACCCTGTCTGAATCCGGCTGGACCACCAGCCAAGGCTAAATATGATATACGATCGATAGCGAACTAGTACCGCGAGGGAAAGGTGAAAAGAACCCCGGGAGGGGAGTGAAATAGATCCTGAAACTTTGTGCCTACAAGGAGTCGGAGCAGATTTATTCTGTGACGGCGTGCTTTTTGTAGAACGATCCAGCGAGTTAATTTTCAAGGCAAGGTTAAGTCATGTGACGGAGCCACAGTGAAAGCGAGCCTGAATAGGGCGAATTAGTCTTGAGGATTAGACCCGAAACCGGGTGACCTAACCATGGGCAGGCTGAAGCTACTGTAACAGGTAGTGAAGGGCCGAACCGTAGAGCGCAGCAAAGCTCCCGGATGACCTGTGGTTAGCGGTGAAATGCCAATCGAACTCGGAGATAGCTGGTTCTCCTCGAAATAGCTTTAGGGCTAGCGTCGCGTAGTAGCAAATAGGGGTAGAGCTCTGTAAAGGACTGGGGCTGGCAACGGTACCCACCCTTAACAAACTACGAATACTATTTGTGTAATCGCGGCAGTTAGAACGTCGGGGCTAAGCTCGGCGCTCGAAAGGGAAACAGCCCAGACCATCGTCTAAGGTCCCTAAATTTACACTCAGTGGGAAACAAGGTGAGATTTCTTAAACAGCGAGGATGTTGGCTTAGAAGCAGCCATTCATTTAAAGAGTGCGTAACAGCTCACTCGTCAAGAGATTTTGCGTGGAAAATGTAACGGGGCTAAAGTGTAATACCGAAGACATGGATTTGCAGTTTACTGCAAGTGGTAGAGGAGCGTTCCTATCTGCGGTGAAGCAGCACTGGAAAGTGTTGTGGAGCGTTAGGAAGTGAGAATGCTGGAATGAGTAACCATAAGACAGGTGAGAATCCTGTCGGCCGTAAGAGCAAGGTTTCCTGAGCCATGGTAATCATCTCAGGGTTAGTCGGGCCTAAGCCGAGGCGCATAGCGTAGGCGATGGACATCAGGTTAATATTCCTGAACCGGCGTAGTTTGTACACTGTTCACGGCGAGATATTCGGAGCGGATTCATGGTATGTATCCGTCCAACCTAGGGGGAACCCGATGGGAGTGAAAGTGGGTCTTCGGACCTACGATTCTGGAAAAGGCGCTGGCTAGAAAAGCAGGTGTACGTGTGACTATGTCCGCCCGTACCGCAAACCAACACAGGTGCTCGAGTCGAGTAGACTCAGGCTTACGAGAGACCCTTCGCTAAGGAACTCGGCAATACAGCGACCGTAACTTCGGGATAAGGTCTGCCCCCTCTTCTTTGAAGAGGAACATTGTCGCGTTCACTCAGCAAGAGTAAACGGTTAAAAGGTGTGTCTAACTAACACACAATGAGTACGTTCTAGTTCGAAAGAACTACGAATGACAAATCCTTTTTAGAACCAAATAGATTTTTTCTGAGATAAGTAACAAATGATTTTGTTCTTTTG
>DJJI01000001.1:0-731115 GCA_002434045.1 Candidatus Saccharibacteria bacterium UBA6572 | reverse complement strand
GATCTACCCCTAGTACGAGAGGACCGGGGCGGACGAACCTCTGGTGTATCGATTGTGGCCACCTGCTGCATTGTCGAGTAGCTATGTTCGGAATAGATAAGCGCTGAAAGCATATTAAGCGCGAAACTAGCCTCAAGATAAGAATTCCCTATGAGGACACAGATAGACGATCTGTTTGATAGGTGCAAGGTGGAAGTGCGGTAACGTATGGAGCTGAAGCATACTAATAGTCCCATCGCCTTTTTATGATCCATGATTTTCGCAGATTCCATTCTGCGGTAAATCATGGCTTCACGAAGGTGTCGTTTTACGAAACCAGAGTGACAAGGTCCTTGACTAGTAGTTTGTGATTATCACGAACGAATAACCGTCGATTTCTTCAGTAATTTCTCAGAAAAATGAACTAAATTAGTAGGTATCCGTATGGGTATCGAAGCAAGGTTTTAAGACCCACTACATTGTTGTAGCTAAGAGCTGTCTTTAAAACCTTACTTCGGTGCCCATGGCGCTGGGGAAACACCTGTTCTCATTCCGAACACAGAAGTTAAGCCCAGTAGCGGCGATAATACTGCGCAAGTGGGAAACTAGCACGGTGCCGAATTATAAGAAAGACGTCCGAAAGGGCGTCTTTCTTCGTGTAAGCACCCAAATTAGATTCAACAGGTATTGACATATTATCGCACTTATGCTATATTCGGTTTTATGAATAACAGCCCAGAACAAGTCTCTCCAGTAAAAAGTGTCGAACTAGGTAAGAGTAGCCTTGTGAATCGTGCTAAAATCATCGGCGGAAGGGCTACTGGAAGAACCGTCTATATGCCGACTGAGGTAACCGAAGGCGGACCGAAAGTTGACTTGATTACTCAAGGTCATTACGATAAATTGCCCGATGGCACCCCATTAGTCGGCTTGGATGGTACACCGGTTATAAAGTCACCAGACCTGGTACCTGACACTCGATCCACCCGCCACCCTAAGCTTGGCGGTTATGAAATGACAAATTACGGGTTTCCGCATGCCGACGGCACTCCTGAGCGGGGCTATATCGCCAAGAAGCGCCAAGGTTAAGACTTGAGATCAAAAATGTGACTCCTCAGCGGGGGTCTCATTTGTTTTGTAAAATAATTGTTCAAGAGGCTATTGCTTTTCCGTGACCCACACCCTATGCTTAGGAGATAAAAGCTAAAAACAAAAAGGGTAGTGTGATGAATATCGCAGTTAACTATGTGAGCGAAGAAACAGTTATAGCTGTTCGAGGCCTCTAGAGCCTCTCCCGCGCTAAAATGCCTTGATATACGTATATCGGGGCATTTTTGATATTCACATACCTCAGACAACGAAAAAACGACCAATCTCGCAGATGTGGTCGTTTTTGCTTAGGATCTCTTTAGGACCCTTAGGTGCCTAGAACCAATATATAGCACCACACGCATAGATGCAACTGTTTTATTGCAATATAAAAAGCTTCTGTAAATATTGACATAAACAATATAATGTGCTAATGTAAAAGAGTACACATATCATGTGTGAGATATAAACGATTGGGAACAGGGGTAGACGAGTAGCTTTCTCGCAGAGCTAGTCGTTTTTCTTTTCCCTCACAACAAGGAGAAACACCTCATGGCAGGTACTAAAGCAGGCGGCATGAAGGCTGCAGCAACTAACAAAGTTCGTCACGGTAGCGACTTCTACGCCAAGATCGGCGCTAAAGGTGGCAAAAACGGTCACACCGGTGGATTCGCCGCTAACCGCGAGCTCGCTCGCCAAGCTGGCGCCAAAGGTGGCCGAATCAGCCGTCGCGGCAAAGCAGTCACTCAGACTGCAAAAAAGATCGACATCGTTCTCTAAAGAGAACTGGTCGAACTAAAAATACCCCTGTAATAAGGGGTATTTTTAGTGGGAAATAGCGTATCGTTTTAACCCGCACCGCCGGGCGTCGTTGACGAGCCAGTCGCCGTCACAGCCAAGACAGTGGTATTTGGAGTCCCCGGTCTGGATACCGGTCAATGAACAATGCGGGCATTTACTGCGGGCATGGAGCCACTCACGGTAGGTGTCGATGGCATCTTCGATAGTTTCCTCGTCTGGTTTGAGGCCGTATTTTGGTCCGAGCACGTTACGTACGTAGTCCCAGGCTTCTCGCTCAATCCTCAGGAGATCAATGTCACGTTTGAAATGATGGTGGCCGAGCAGAGCGTGGGCGACTTCATGGAGTAGTGTGAGCTCGTCCCGCTCAGAACTCATGTCACCATAGTGCACGGTCGAGGTCGACGGTGACCAATAGAAATCATCGCTCCTCTCGAGGTGGAGTTGCGGGAAATCTCGTGTCAACTTATCTGTTAGCGAGCTGGTCTTTGCCATAGTAATAACATCCGTAAACAACCGCTTCTTCAGGGTGGGCGGCTTGCCGTATCTCTGGGAGGTCGATGTGAGCTGGTAGGTGGTCCGCGAGGAGACGTTTCAGTGTTGGGTAGTAGCGCTCAAAGTAGGTGCCGATACTGCCGCCAATGATGATGACTTGGGGTTGTAATACAGGTATGAGTGCCAAAAAACCGCGGCTGATCTTGTCAGCGATCTGGTTCCAAACGGCCTTACTTGTAATGTCGCGGGCGTATTTGCCATAGGTTCGCTTGATGGATTTACCAGAGGCAAAGCTCTCCCATGTCCGGACACGACCGTCGTATTCGACGAGGCTATGACCGCCTTCACTCGCCGCTAGACCGTTATCGATGTGCCCATCGAGGATAATACCCGTACCGATACCAGTACTGATCGTGACATAGAGAGCGCTCTCGGGAGTTTTTCGCATCATGCGAGCTTCAGCGAGGCCAGCTAGGTTAGCATCGTTTTCGATCCAGACCGGGCAACTGAAAGCAGCTTTCAGAGGAGTCGCGACGTCGAAGTTCGACCACGGCAGGTTGCTACCACCCCAAGAGATTCGGTTCTCGCGGATAACACCCGGCATACCGATGACGATCGCATCGATAGCCTTTTTGCCATAGTGCTCGTTTATGTGCTCGGTGAGCACGGCGATGTATTCATGTTCATTCTTTGGAGTCGGGTATTTGAACGATTCACCCGGTTTGCCCGTGCTCGAAAAGCTCGTGATGAGCGTCTTTGTTCCCCCAGTGTCTACCGCCACCAACATATAGGTTTAGTGTAGCAGTTTTTGGGTGCCAATGAGCAAAAATGCCCGCCCCGAGGAGCGCAGCATTCTTGCTATTGCTCAACTACGGGGCGGGCGAGATAGTTACCTCCGGCAGGAAAGAGTGTCCTGCTCCTGCGAGAGTCTCCACTCTATCCCTTAGTCCTTCGCAGACTCCGAGTCGTACCCAGAACATCGCGGCCATGGAAGCGAAGTACAGTACGACTACAATGCCATAAGCGAAGTAGGGGTAGGGCAGGTGGAACTTCAAAATCCCGACAACAACAAGAGGTATGTTCATGGCAGCAAAAACGATAAACAAACCTTTAGCGATCTCGTACATCCGGTCTGCCGTGTCCCGCACCTCGTAGCGGAGGTAGTGGATTTCAGTCGGACTGGTGTTTCGAACCAGGTCAAGTGAGTCGACGTGCTTCATAAGGCGCCTTGCGCGTCGAATTTCCCTGTAGGGATGAGGTACTCGGGGTGAGAGGTTCATATCGTTCTCCAATCAGAGGAAGACTATAAATATATTATACAACTAATTATTATAAATTACAATTTCCTATTGCGATATATCCGTAGCCTGATACAATGAAATCAGTAACAGAGGTAGTTCCATGAAAAATCAGCAAGCGGGTGGGGTCGTCAGCTTTATTATCGTCGCCGTCGCCCTCACAGGGCTACTGCTTGGTGGTCTTTATCTCAGTAAATCTCAGGGTCGCGCAGATCGAAACAGCGACACCTCCACGCCACAAGTGGCAGCTCCATCCCAAGAGGAGCAAAAATCGGAAAATGGCGGTGAGCAACAGCAAAACAACGAGACTAGGCAGAGCCAGGAGCAACCGGCTAGCGGCTCAACTACCAACCCAGGTGATCAAAACAGTGGTACGTCACCACAAACGAACGGCTCACAGTCGACTACCCGGGATAGGGTTGCCACGACTGGCCCCTCTGATGAAATACCGGAAACAGGTCCTGGCGAGACAGCTGCGACTATCATCGCGCTGAGCATCCTGACCTTTGCTGGTTACCGATTTGTCAGCACCCGTCGCTTACGTCGGAACTCTGCTCTGAGCCGGTAACAGGGTCGGCCGTCGCCCAGACTCTCTGCTAAAACCCTGAGTTCTTGCACTTTCAAACTGCTTTTTGCTCTCCTCACGTAGCAATGGCTACGCTCGAGACCAAGAAAACAGCTCGAAAATCTACAAGCTGCTCAAGGTTCGCTACCGAGAGCCCGGACGACAGACGACCCACCTCTTTTGCAAAACGCCTCCATAAGAGGTACAATAGTGATAATTCTTTGAGGTTCACGTTCTTTTTCGTGCCCTCACGGAAAATACATTACGAAGGGAGTTTGATAGGACTTTCCAGAAAACCTATCAGAGTAACTATTTATGGCAACAGCCAAAGCAATCACGATGGATGACCTCCTCGCCGAGGAATCAGTCAAACATCTTACCCAGGGTGAAGTCGTCGATGGAACGGTCATGAGCGTGCGTAAGCACGAAGTATTGATCGACCTCGGCCCACTTGGCGTCGGATTCGTTCCACGTCGAGAAATCGGCTTCGGTCAAAAATTAGAGGAAGGATCGAGTGTCACAGCCAGTGTCGTTGACACAGAACTCGACAACGGTTACAGCCTGCTTTCACTCCGTAAAGCGGCCAAAGACCGCGGATGGGACGAAGTTCAGCGCATGGTCGACGACGGCGAGACAATCGAGGTTACGGCCTATGACGCGAACCGTGGTGGTTTATTGATCGAACTCGAAGGCGTACGCGGATTCTTACCGGTGTCACAGCTTTCAGCTGAGCACTATCCACGTGTCGGCAGCAGCGACAAGGACGAGATCCTGCAGCGCCTCAACGCGCTTGTTGGCAAGAGCATCAAGGTTCGTATTCTCGATGCTGACCGCAAGGCAAACAAACTGATCTTTAGTGAAAAAGAAGCAATCAAGGACGGCCTCGCAGACCGCTTCGAGAAGCTCAAGGTCGGTGACACCGTTACCGGTGTCGTTACCGGCGTCGTTGACTTCGGTGCATTCGTCAACGTCGAAGGTATCGAGGGCCTCATCCACATCAGCGAGATTTCTTGGGAGCGCGTCAACAACCCTGGTGACTACGTCAAGGTTGGCGACAGCGTGCAGGCCAAGATCATCGCGATCGACAAGGACCGTTTGAGCCTCAGTCTCAAGCAGCTCCAGGAAGATCCATGGATGAAAGAAGTCGACGAGTTCAAGAAGGGGAGTGCGGTCGAAGGTACAGTCACCCGTATCACGCCGTTTGGTGCCTTCGTTCAGATCAGCCCAGCCGTCGAAGCCCTCGTACACGTCAGTGAACTAGGTGAAGGCGAAGGTGCTGACCCTGAAAAGGTCTTCAAGCTCAACGAACGCAAGACGTTCAAGGTGCTTGAGGTCGACAAGGAAAATCGCAAGATTAGTCTTAGTCTTAAAAAGTAACCCCTGTCGGTTGAGGGCGGAGGACCATGGTTGTCCGCCCGACTACTGCACGGGATAAACGTAATGAGGAGCCCGCATGGCCGAAAAAGTACTACAAGTAGCTGAAACGATTACCGTTGGCGAACTGGCCGAAAAACTCGACCTACCGGTTACCAAATTGGTCGGTGAGCTTTTCAAGAACGGCATCGCCGCTACGGTGAACCAGCGTATCGATATCGAAACGGCCCAGATCATCGTTGACGAGCTCGGTCTCGACGTCGCTCTCGAACAAAAGACCAGCGCTGTTGAGACTGCAGAGCGTCAGACGAGGGAGCTCGGCGAGAACGCATCTGCTCGCCCTCCGATCGTTGCCGTCATGGGTCATGTCGATCATGGTAAAACGAGCTTGCTCGACGCAATTCTCGACACTAAAGTCGTCGAAGGTGAAGCCGGTGGTATCACGCAGCACATCAGCGCGTACCAAACGATTCGCAACAACCGAGCTATTACACTCCTCGACACACCAGGTCACGAGGCGTTCTCAGCGCTGCGTCAACACGGTGCGGCACTAACCGACGTCGTGATTATAGTGGTCGCAGCCGACGATGGCGTTAAACCCCAGACCGTCGAAGCTATCAAATTTGCACAGTCTGCCAATGCGAAAATCGTTGTAGCCCTTACAAAGGTTGATAAAGATACGGCTAATGTTGAGCGCGTCAAATCGCAATTGGCGTCAGAATACAACATGAATCCTGAGGAATGGGGCGGCGACACCGTTATGGTTGAGGTCAGTTCAAAAACCGGACATAACCTCGATAAACTACTCGATTTAGTCCTGCTTGTTGCCGATCTCGAAGAGTTGAGGGCCGACACGGACGTGCCAGCCGAGGGTCTTGTCATCGAGTCTCACATGGAGACAGGTAAAGGCCCTGTTGTCAGTGTCCTCGTTCAACATGGAGAATTAAAACCCGGTCAATTCGTAGTGTCCGGCACAACATACGCCAAGGTAAGAACCCAGCTTGATTACGCGGGACGACCACTTGCGGTTGCTGGACCGAGTACGCCAGCGACGATAACTGGCTTCAAAGAAGTTCCAAGCTTCGGTGACCAGTTCCTTGTAGTCAAGAACGAGAAGGCAGCCCGCGCCGAGGTTCAAAAGAACCGACTAAGTGCTGAGCGTGACAAGGCACAAACTAATGTCACAGGTACCGACCTGCTACGTATGATGAACAAACAGGCTGAGAGCCAGGACGTGAACGTTATCGTCAAAGCTGACGTTCAGGGTTCACTGACCTCTGTGACTGACAGCCTCAAACTACTCGAGAACGAAGAACTCATCGTTCGTATTATCGGTTCAGGCATCGGTTCGATTTCTGAGAACGACGTTCGTCTGGCCGCTAGTTCTGGTGCCGTCATCTATGGTTTCAATGTCCAGCTACCACCCGCCGTCAAGCGTCTAGCTGCTCGCGACAAGGTATCAGTCCGCATCTTTAAGGTGATCTACGAACTGCTCGACGACATCCGCGTCCTAATGGAAGACATGCTCTCACCAGAGGTCGTTGAGACGGAAACCGGTGAACTCAAGATACTTGGCGTATTCCGAACCACCAAGGAGAGTGTCATCTGCGGCGGCGAAGTCCTAAAGGGCAAGGTCGTACCTGGCACTATGGCACGTCTGAAACGCGACAAAGAGTTTGTCGCTGAGGTCGAAGTAACCCATGTCCAGCGTCAACAACAGGAAGCCAAGGAAGTCTTCGAAGGTGAACAGTGTGGTCTTGAGCTCAAGACCACGGGTAAACTCCTCGTAGAAGAGGGTGACCGACTCGAATTCTTCACCCGTGAGCTTAAAAAGCGTACGCTTGCGTAAATCAATATTTATAGCATAAATCTATTGACTATTTATCATATTTATGATAGTATAGCTACATGTCCACAGAAACTCTTTCTCCCCAGCCAATCGATCAAGAAACTGCTCATCAGCACGATGTCGTGCAGGGAGAGGTTGTTGCTCACGAAGACCAACCGTTTAACGGTCTATTCGAGGGAGAAGAGGTATCTGCTACTCCACCGTCAAAGAAAGAACGACGCAAAAAGCGTGAAGTCGTCGAGTCGATTGACTCTGAGAATGTCCATTTTCACGGCGATGTGAACTGGGCGCAGGTTGAGGAGATGCGAGAACTCATCCTTACCTCTGAAGGCGAGGATCGTCAGAAAAATGCTGAATTCGCAGCTGAGGCCATGATACTCGAAGATGAGAACAGCGAGGCATACAAGCGTCATCGTGCCGAGCTCGTAAAGATACTACTCTCAAGTCCTGAGAAATTTGCCAAAGAAGCAGGTCGATATGAACAGTACCAGGCGCGTCGTGACGGCGTTAAGGTAAAGCGAACAAAGCCAGCAAAGGACGAAACAGGTTCAGTTGACCTAGGTGATGCCCGAGATAGCGAGCGTACGAGTGAGCCGACTGCCCGCAGCTTGCGCCGCAGTGTCAAGCAGATGGATCGCCAGCACGGTGGCCTGGTCGGTGAGATTGCCGATACAGGTACAAAACCAGCTTATCTTGAGAGTCAGCGTCAGAAATTTGTTGAAATCATGCAAAGCCATGGCTACGAGGTTAACGACAAGAACCGTAACAGCGCAGAGCGAGAAACTTTGCGTAAGATGGTTAGCCAGTTTGCTGAGCTCAAGACATCTAGTGATGAAGAGCGAAAGGCCTACGAAGACCAGCTTGTCGACATGTTCCACGACTACGTAAAGCTGTCTGATGAAGATCGAGAAGACTTCAACGAAGTTCTGGCGGATCGTCATGAAACTGCGGCTAAACTTGCCGCTATCGAAAACGAGCATACCGAAGCCCGTGAATCACATGAGCGTGTGTCGACTCGTGTTCGTCGCTCACTCGGTGTAGCAGCAGCTGGCCTTATCAATGGTGCCCGTGGCCGATGGAATGCTCGCAAGGAGCGCATTGCCAACTCAGAAGAGCAACCAGCTCTATTCGATGACAAACCATACCGCAAGCGCCGCGTTAACCGAGAAGCGTTTGCGAACGGTGGTAACCGCCTCCGAAATATGCCTCACACGGCATATCATAACTTGATGGCACGCATGGCGGATCGTAAACTTCGTAACGAAGAACGTCTCGCAGCTATGACCGAAGAAGAGCGAGCAGCTGAAAAGAAAAAGAATAACCGCCATAAAGTAGCGGGTGCGCTTGTCGGTGTAGCTGCCGTTGGAACAGCTATCTATTTTGCAAAGAACGGCTTTGACAACCCATTTGGCGGCAATGAACACCTTGCAGGTGGCAATAACACCACTAGCCCTGATACAAGCGGTGATAAGTGGTGGCTTCCTGACTCCATAGAAGACTTTATTGATAATCTAGATGGAAATGACCCACAGGATGTTCAGGGCAGCACCGAGCTTGAACCAAATGGTGATGGCGGTGGTAACGCTGGATCTGAAACGACGAACCTCACGCGAGGCGAACTGTTCGACGGCAGTCTTGGTGGTCGGAAGCTGACACCTGAAGGTCGCGAAGCCCTCGCAGAGCAGCTGAACGGTTACACCGTCAAAACCGGTGACACCGTTTGGGATCTTTCCGAAGACTTCCTCAAAGAACAGGGAGTCAAGAACCCAACTAGGTTTGAGATTGACACCACAAAAGACGTTCTACTGCGCGAACTGCAGGCAACAAACTCAGTTGATAGTCGCGGTTGGTTGAGCGTAGGTGATAAAATACGTATAAAGTAACAAACGTGTTCAATGACCGTAAAGGGGTGTACTGATGTTCCAGCTTGACGACAAATTCTTATCAGACGTTGGTTTAGCCGACTTACCAGCCGACCAAAAACAGGCCTTTCTTCAGCACATTTATAGTGAGCTCGAACTCCGTGTTGGCACTAAGCTATCCGAGGGGATGAGCGAAGATCAACTGGCTCAGTTTGAGGCCTTTGTCGATCAGGATGAACAAAAAGTTACCTCATGGTTCGAGCGTTATTTGCCGAACTACCAGGAACTACCTGATTTTCAGTCACTCAAAGCATCAGCACCGGCTGATATCAGCCAAACCGTGCTACTGAGTGAGTATGGTTCACTCAAATGGCTGGAGCTCAACCGACCTGATTACAAGCAAGTAGTGGCCAGTGAACTCGATAAACTCAAGTCCGAGATTCTCCAAAACCGCGACAGTATTCTTGGCTCCGGTACTCAGGCAGCGTAGCCACGCAGATAGGCTTCACCTGACATTGATTTGCCTGATGGGGCAGTGAGCTGAGTGACTGCTAGCCATGTGCTATCTTTGCAGGCAACAGTGAGTGGGTAGTCCGACTCGGTATTAACGACTTTTGCCATTGTAACGATGACATCGTTATTATTGAGCGGTAGTCTTGATTTTGGGAATCCTAGGTGAGCACGAACCTTCCGTTCTAGAACATAAGCATCATCTGTTATAGGGTCTAAAACGCCATCTTGCTTCGTGAGTAGTGATGTGTAGGATACATCGCTATTTTTTTGTGGTTTTGCGATGAGTTCGCCACTTAGGATAGAAGGCAGTATATCAAAGAGCAGCTCGGCTCCCATATGAGACAGTGAGTCATAGAGTTCGTATTTCGTCTCCTTACCCTGTAGTTCAATACTACGCTGTGCAAAAACAGGTCCTTCATCCATCCCTGCGGTCAGCTGCATGATACTCACACCAGCTGTTTTGTCACCCGAAATGATAGTGCTTTCGATTGGTGTCGGTCCTCGATGCTTAGGAAGCAGTGATGGATGGATGTTGATGATCCCTGTAGGCCCGAATAAATCGATTATTCGTTGTGGAACTATCTTTCCGTATGCCACCAAAATTGCACCGTCTGGCTCTAGCTCTTTTAGTTCGTCTTCGACATCACTTGGCTTATTTGGGATAAGCAAAGGTATTTGATGTGCGTGAGCGATTTCTGCAACCTCAAGTTTTCGGTTCGACCGGGATGTTCCATCACTGTAATTAGAAACGATTGCAACAATATTATAGCCACGGTCAATTAGACCGCGGAGAACTGGCGCGTCAGTGGACCGAAGCCCACTAACGAGGCGCTCATTCCCGAAAAATACCAGCTTCGACGACGTTTGCATACGGTGTCGGCTCCAAATCACCTTTTTCTGTCAGGACAAAGAAGGCATCTTCTTGGGTATCGATATGGTCGATAAAGCATATGCCGTTGGTATGGTCGATCTCATGCTGAAGGACACGGGCCAAGAATCCTTCGGCACGAGCACGAATCTCGAGGCCGTTCTCATCGAGCGCTTTCATACGAATCTTGTCATGGCGGGGCACCGCACCGTAAATATCGCGGACACTGAGGCAACCCTCATGTTCGGTGACGATGTCGCCTTCGTATTTCACGACTTCAGGGTTGATGAGGACAGTAAAGCTGCGATCCTCTTTATTCTCGAAGTCGCTACGAACGATAACAACGCGTTCGAGTCGGTTGATTTGCACCGCAGCGAGAGCAACAGCAATCTCATGAGGGCGACTATCTTCCCAGTCGAGAGCAGCGGCTTTCATGTCGTCGATCAGCTGTTTTGTCTCGTCGGTGATGACGTGGACGCGGACTGACTTTTCGCGAAGGGCCGGGTTGGGCAGCGTGATGATATCGTCTTTGGTCATTGTTATAAAATTATAACAGATGTAGAACGCCCGCTCCCGAAGGAGCGGTGCTCTACTTGCGGTTGCGGGCTAGGAGGAGAGGATCGTCGACGCTGTGACTGAGAGAACTGCTCCACCCGCACTATCAAACCTGCCGAGTGTTCGTGAGCGCTCCCGCCCTTTGGCGTCGTTTTCCCAGCGAATATCTACCTCACAGGTGAGTGGTCTGTCGAGGCTGAACTGAAGTGGCAGGTACACATCTACCGAACCGTTACGGATCGAGCCAAAGCCATCGAGCGCCGTGATGGATTGATTTTCGGTGATGAGATCATTAACCTTTCTCTTGTCGCCGGGCAGCCAGGTTGATTTCGCATACAGCCAGCGCCTAGAGCAGTAATGCTGAACTGGCAACAGCTTAATGTCTTTGCCACGAGCCATGTGGACGATTAGGATGTCCCCGACTGTCAAGCGGCTGATGTCAATGCTCATTCCTCTGAATGTATGGACTTCAAGTACCATCACCGGGCCTCATTTCATGAGAAGGAAAAGGTGATCACTTCTAGTATCAGGTTACGCCCTACGAGTGACTAGTCAATACATTTTGACCAACACCTATAAGAGGCTGATTGGGTCGAGCTCGTGTTGCCAGTGTGTCGGTGGGATATGTTCGATAAGTTTGGCGAGGTCGCCACGACTGGTTGATTTGATGACCAGTTGCCAGCGGTAGCTGTCACGGACTCGTTCGTAAAAGGCTGGGGCGGGGCCTAACAGCTGCATATTTTTACTTAAATGAGGCCGTAGTGAATTTGCTAAGGAACGAGCAGCACGGATGCTGGCGGCTTCGGATTTGTATGAACAGGTCATTTTGAACAGGTAGGTGAACGGAGGAAAGCCGGCTCGTTTTCGTTCTGCTAGTGCCTCGTGATAAAAACCCTCATAGTTTCTGGCGATACCATGTTTGACAGCAGGATGCTCAGGTTGGTAACTCTGGATGACGACCTGGCTTTTATGTTCATTGCGACCGACGCGGCCAGAAACCTGGGCAAGTAACTGAAAAACCCGTTCGCTCGACTGGTACTCAGGTAGCGCTAGTCCGCTGTCGGCTTGGATCACCCCGACAAACCGAAGTTTTGGTAGATCCAGGCCTTTGGCGATGACCTGAGTACCGATGATGATATCAATGTCGCCGTCATAGAGCGCCTGATATTGGCTGTCGACTGTCTCGCCTGCTAGGTTGTCACCGTCAAAGCGAGCGACTCGGCTTTTCGGAAACAGTTTCTTCACTTCTTCTTCGACTCGCTTGGTCCCGATACCTTTATGGATGATATTAGCAGCGTGACACTGCGGGCAGCTGGTCGGTACCTTTTCTTCGTGGTTACACAGGTGACAACGGAGTTTGTATCGATCGGCATGCAGGGTTAGTGGTGAGAAGCAACGTGGACAGGCTGCGCTCCAGCCACAGTTCTCACAAAGTGTCGTTGGGGCGCTGCCACGGCGGTTATGAAAGAGTAGGGCTTGATGGCCGGCGGCGAGGGTTTCGGTAAGCTTTTGAATGAGCGTGTCGGACAAGAATTGGCTGCGGTTAAAGTTGTGATGCTTTGTCATATCGATGACAGCGACATCCGGTAGCACCGCTTCAGGGCGGGCAAGTGTATCGAGTCGAACAATACCGTCAGGATCAGTCTGCTCGGCCAGGTAGTAGTCGACGACGCTCGGAGTTGCACTACCGAGTACGAGTCGCGCGCCATGATGTTTTGCGAGCACACTCGCAGCACGCAGGGCAGAGTAGCGCGGTGCTTTTTCCTGTTTATAGCTCGGTTCATGGCACTCATCGATAACGATGAGTCCTATGTTTTTCAGTGGTGTGAACAGTGCCGAACGAGGTCCGATAACCACGCGAGGCTCAGGACTTTCCAATGCCTCTAGCCACGCTGCATGACGGGTTGCTTCCGTCATTGTCGAATGAGTCACGATAACATTATCGATATGACCGGTAAAGTCGGCCACAATCTGCGAGGTGAGTGCGATTTCAGGTACTAAAACGATAACGGATTTACCTTCAGCCAGGGTCTTTTTGGACAGTTCAACGTAGAGAGCGGTCTTGCCGGATCCGGTGATCCCGTGAAGCAAGCTGGTTTTACCTGAGCGGTTCCACACGCTGGAAAACGCTTGTTTTTGGGTCTTGTTGAGCACAAAATGTGTTCGTTCTCGTCGATGTTCCAAGCGCTTTGCGGACGTCTCCCTACGCTTTTTGAGGATGCCACTTGGTAGCATGGTTTGCCAGACGGCGACAGGGTGAGATACGTAGTAGTCGCTGAGCCATCGATGAAGCTCAAGGAGAGGTCTGGGTAGCGGGGATGTGGTGACGACCATGTCGATCGGCTTGGTCGCAAAACTTGGTTTGTCAGTAGATTTCAGTACTACTGCCGGGACTTGTTTTTTACCGACACTCACTGAAACGACCTGACCAGGCTTTAACGCGAGATCAGATTGATATGTCAGGTCGGTACCCATTCGGCCAATCACACGCAGCGGTGATACGAGATAATATTTCACCATCACCGTCATTATAACGCCTAGGCATTATCGAGGGTGGCCTATACAATTAAGCATATGTATTTTAGCTCGCGCCTCGAGGCAGGGTATCGACTGGCACAACAGCTTGTCGGTCTGTATCGCTATGAGAACACGATCGTTCTGGCGCTGAGTGACGGAGCGGTGCAGGTTGGACAGCAGATTGCGGCGACGCTTCACACGCCACTGACGATGCTGCTCGTCGAGCAGATCAATATCCCAGGAGAAAATATCGAGTTTGGAACCCTCAATCAGAGTGGTCGTTTTACCTATAACGGTAAGTTTTCGGCGGGTGAGATCGAGGAGTACTACAGTGAGTATCATGGCTATCTCGAAGAGCAAAAGCGTGAGCATATGTCGAGCATGAACCAGCTACTGGGAGCAGGTGGCATCGTCAACGAAGAGATGTTGCGTGAACATAACGTCATCGTGGTGGCTGACGGTTTACCGAACGGTACCAGTCTCGATGCGGTGGCTGATTTTGTAAAACCACTCCATATCCTTCGCCTTATCATCGCGGCACCAATTGCCAGCGTCGAAGCCGTTGACCGAGCGCACATCGTCGGCGACGAACTCCATATCCTCTCAGTGACGGACAACTACCTCGACACCAACCATTATTACGATGTCAACGACATCCCATCACATGAGGCGACGATTGCGGCACTGAACGATATCGTCCTGGGCTGGCACTAGATATCTCAGGTCGGTGGGGTGACAATGAAAAATGTCAAGACTTGTCCACGCGCGAAACGAACTGTAGAATAATTATCAACGCATAACAACTGTAAGTGTGAGTAGAACCAGTCATATGTTAGATGTCTTTATCACTTCCCGTGTACGCCGCAAGATCATTGTCGTATACGCTAAGTATCCAGACTTTCGGACCCACGTACGGGGTCTCGCAAAACTTATCAAAGAAGACCCAGGCAACATTCAGCGTGAGTTGAAACGCCTCGAGAAGGTTGGCTTCCTCGTTAGCGAGAAGCAGGGTAATACAAAGATTTACTCGACCAACAAGCACTTCGCTATCTTCAAGGAACTTCAGAGCATCGTCATCAAGTCCCAGCAGTCGCAGGCATCGCGCAAGCGAAATCCTAACGACGCCTAGGGGTACTCTCTATGTCGTTGGTTGATGCTGTGCTGGCCGCTCGAGGTTTGAGCGAGCCAGCGGCACGTAAGATTTTTTTGCATCCGGATTACGAGGCGACGCGTCATGATCCGTTCTTGCTTCCGGATATGAACCTGGCGGTCGATCGACTGGTTCGGGCAAAAGAATCAAGCGAAAAAGTCGTCATATATGGCGATTACGATATCGATGGATTGACCGCTAGTACGGTGCTGCTGAAAAGTTTTGAGGCGTTTGGTATCACCGCGTCAGTTTTTATTCCGAATCGTTTTATCGAGGGATATGGCCTTAGTAGGGCAGCTATCAAGATGTTGGCTGAGCAGGGGGCCCAGCTGATCGTCACTGTTGACTGTGGGAGTCTAAGTCACAAGGAAATCGAGCGTGCCAACGAGCTCGGCGTCGACGTTATCGTGACTGATCACCACTCGGTTGCCGAGACCATGCCGCCAGCTGTCGCCGTTATTAACCCGAAGCGCCCTGACCATGACTATCCGTTTATCGATCTCGCGGGTGTCGGTGTGGCGTTCAAACTCGTGCAGGCGTTGCAAACAAAACTCGACGGTTTGGCACCGGGCCAGGAAAAGTGGTTACTTGATCTGGTGGCGCTCGGCACGGTGTGTGACATCGTGGAGCTACGGGATGAGAACCGCACGAACGTCTACTGGGGGCTCGAAGTCATGAAAAAGACCCGACGACCCGGCATCAAGCTGCTCATGGCGGTGTCACGCGTCGAGCCGGAAAAGCTGGTAGCACGCTCACTGGGCTTCGGGCTCGGTCCACGACTCAACGCCAGTGGCCGTCTGGAAACGGCACAGTTGGCGCTTGACCTTCTCGTGACGGATGATAACACGCTGGCGCTCGAACTGGCTGAGCGCCTCGATATGATGAACCGTGAACGTCGCACTGAGCAAGATAGGATATTCAAAGCTGCTCGAAGTCTCGCTGACACGATGCACTCCGACAAGGTCCTCATCGTCAGCGACCCGACGTGGAGCCATGGCATCATCGGTATCGTCGCTGCAAAACTGCTTGAAACCTACCGCAAACCCACTTTCGTACTCCAAGAGCTCGAGGATGGCACGGCCAAAGGTTCGGCTCGTAGTTACGGTGATTTCTCAGCCGTCGAAGCTATTCGCGCGACCGAATCACACCTCATAAAGGGTGGTGGACACAAGTTGGCTGCCGGCGTGACGTTGGAAATAAAAAACATCACTGCATGGCAACGTGCGATGAACGAATTCTATGACAGTCTCAAGTTGACGGACCAGCTGAGACACCTCGATGTCCGCAGCGACGTGACGTTACCTGATTTTTCAAAGTGTACCGAAGGCAACGTATCCGAGCTGAGCCTGCTCGAGCCGTATGGCAACGGAAACCCTGAGCCGGTCTTTGAATTTCCCGGTCTCACTGTGACCTCGCGTCGGACGATGGGCGCGGATAACCAACACGTCAAATACCGCTTTTTAGATCAAAAAGGGCAGTCGATGGAGATGATAGCCTTTAATAAAGCAGATGAATTTACTGCTGAAATCGGTGCCGAAGTTACCGCATGGGGCGAGCTCGACATCAACGAATGGAACGGGCGACGAGCGGTTGAGGGAAGGCTACTGAAGCTGCAAGCGATTGTATAAAAAAGTCCGGTACTACGCCGGACGTTTTCGGTAAGTATTATTAGCGGATTTGATAACCACCCATTGGGGCAGCGGTATCAGCGAGGTCTTCGTCATCACCGTGAGAGCCTTCGTAGGTGAAGTCAGGGCTAGACGTCGAGCCGCGACGGCCACGCATCTGGCGGCGTACAGACATTTCTTGTGCGAGGCTATCCTCGTCGGTGTAATTGCCTTCGTCACGAACGTCGACGACGCTAAAATTGCGACCAGAAGGTGAGAAGCGCTGCTGCTTGAATTCGGCATCTTCATCAGCTTCGATTTCGGCGAAAGTAGGTATTGCTTCATTGTCTTCGTTGGCCATCTCTTCTTCGAGATCGGTATCTGCCAGTAGCTTGTTGGCTTCATCTTCAAGTTGTGAAGGTGACATGCTGGCTAGTTGGTCATCGAGAACGCGATGTGCGAGTTTGTCTTTTCTGCGCTGCGCCATCTCGCGATCAAATTCATCATCACGTTCGTAAGTATTGGCTGCAACACCGTGGTCCTGTATACGGTCGCCACGCTGGAAGGCAAGGCGGCGTTTATCTTTCTCGGTTATTTCTGTGTTTGGTGAGATTATATCGGTACTCATAAGTTTATTTTAGCATAAGCTTAATAATTTGTCAATATTCTTTTATAAATACAAATAAAAATACCCCAGATTTGACGCTCTGGGGCGGGCGTATGTTGGTCAGCGGAGGAACTCGATGGAGCGTGTCCGCTTGAGCTTGGCGAAGAGCTCGTCTTCGTTGCCGAACTCGAACAGCGCCAGGATGTAGGCCGCAGCCTGGACGCCTTGGCCATCGTAGCCACAGTTCGCGCCGGCGAAGTGCACGCCCCTGGACTGGTAGTCACCGGGCATGCTTTCGAGCAGCAGCAGGCCGTGGTTCATGATGACGACGGCTGAGCGGAAGCTGCGACCCTCGATACACATGTCGTTGGCGGCCTTGGCGGCATCCGACGAGCTCAGCTCGTCGTGACGCTCGATGTTCTGGTACATCGCGAATGGGTCCATGGTGACCATCTGGAAGGTACTTCCTCTCCTCAGGAAAAGATCTGTAAATACTATTATAGCATAAATAAAGTATTATGTAAACATAGCGACAAAAGCAGTACTTGAAAAAGGTATCTGTATCTGTTAGAATTGGTCGGTATGATTCAAGTAACACGTAAAGACGGCAATGAAGCGAACGAGAACCTCATTCGTCGCTTTAACCGCAAAGTCCTTCAGTCGGGCGTGCTCTCGACGGTAAAGGCCGGCCAGCGGTTTTCAAAGCCGATCAGCAAGGTCGAGCGTCGCAAGAAGGCGATTGTTCGCCGTGCTCGCAAGGCTGACAAACTCTCGAAGACCCGCCTGGGCTTGCGTTAAGTTGGCCGATTGTGCCAGTTGGCACATTTCGCTCCAAAAAGATGCGTTTCGCAGGAGCCGTACCGAACAAGTACGGCTCCTTTGCGATACTCCTTTTTGAACCAAACTGTACTCAACTGGGCCTAGTCTGGCTATACTAGGTAGGTAAGAGCAATTACCGAAGAAAGAGATTGACTATGCCACTCAAAGAACGAATCGATGCCGATCTAAAGACCGCCATGCTGGCGCGGGATGAGTTTCGTACAACGACGCTCAGAGGACTCAAGGCGGCGATACTGAATGAAGAGGTCGCCAAAGGCGTACGCGAGCAGGGTCTCGACGATGCAGCGATCGAGCAGGTGATTGCTCGTGAGGCAAAAAAGCGTGACGAAGCCGCCAAGCTGTTCGAACAGGGTGGCAACCAAGCCAGCGCCGACAAAGAACGTGCCGAAAAAGAATTGCTCGGAGGCTACTTGCCAGAGCAGCTCAGCGAAGAAGATGTTCGCGCGCTGGTTGATACGGTGGTGGCCGAGATTCAGCCAGAGGGCATGAAGGATATGGGTCGGGTCATCGGTGCCGTCAAAGTAAAAGCTGGCAATACGGCCGATGGTGCGCTCATCGCTCAACTCGTCAAAGAGAGGCTATCGTAGAGAATGACAAGCGTAAAAGACCGTCTCCGCGCCAAGCTGGACGATCGTAAGACACCGTACCCGAAAGGTACGCGACGTAAATACTTGATCGGCGGCATCATCGCAATCATCATCCCGATCGGTTTTATCAAACTAGCGTACTTTAATGGAGCGTACGACGGTGAGGGCGAATGGATATATATGTTCGTGACACCATGGCATCTACTCACGCTCGTCGGACTGTATTATGTAAGTATGTCGATGCTCATAAAAGAGAAAAGGAAGCGAAAATGATATTGTTCGTCGGGCCGCCGGGAAGCGGAAAATCAGTTCAAGGACAGCTGCTGAGTGCTCGAAACGGCTGGCGCTGGATATCGGCCGGACAACTGTTGCGTGACACCAAGGATCCTGCAGCATATGAACACATGACGAAGGGTGAAATGGTTGATAACGACCTCGTCAACCGCCTCGTCGGTGAAGCGATCGGTCGCGCGAAAGATATCGTACATCTTGTACTCGACGGCTATCCACGTGAACTTGAGCAAGCAAAATGGCTGATCGAGGAGCTCCCCAAGCATGAGCGTTCGATCGCAGCGGTGATCGTTCTGAACGTCCCGAACGAAGAGATCGCGCGTCGCCTCAAGATCCGTGGTCGTCTGGATGACACTGACGAAGTGATTGCAGCACGAACGAAACTTTATAACGATGAAACCCAGCCAATCCTTGATTACTACCGTTCGCTCGGTATTCCAGTTCGCGACGTCAACGGCTTTGGGAGCGTCGGTCAGGTACACGACCATATCCAGCAGGTGATCGACGAGAGTCTCCAAGGCTAAAATGCTCACACCAGCCGGTCAGGTCTCGAGCTATCGGTTTGCGGATCTGATGGCCGCGACTCTCGTCGGGTTGAGCGGGCCGCTCCTTTTTGTACTACATATGCCATTACTGGGCTACGGGGCGTTACTTGTAGCCCTCGGTATAAGTTATTTTACTAATACTAGTCTGTTCCGGGATCTCACGCTGCTTTGTGCCTCACTGCTCATAATGAGCATGGTACCGATCAATACCGATATCAGCGTGAGTCATATGCTGATCATGGGTGCCGCAATGCTTACCATTGTTGGGTTGCCGTATGTGATATCACGGTATATCTATAAGCAGCATCTGATACGTTTTCCATGGCACTTCAATGAGCCATGGTCGGGCTACAAATGGGCATATTTGGGGTTAGTGGCAGTCGTCGGTTACTTTGTGTTGCCGTACTACATGATTACGACAGGTGCGTATTTGAACTGGCCAGCAGCGGACTCTAGTGCAGAAGTCATAAGGCTTTTTATTGGTACGAATGTGCTCGGAATATGGGATGAGTTGTTTTTCATTTGCACGGCATTCGTCATATTCGGTCGTCATTTGCCGTTTTGGGTGGCCAATGTACTGCAGGCAATGCTGTTTTCTTCTTTTCTCTTTGAACTTGGTTTCGTAGCCTGGGGGTTGCCGATGACGTTCGTGTTTGCGTTGGTACAGGCGTATATCTTCAAGCTGACACATTCCCTCTTTTACATCGTGTGCATTCACTTGCTGTTCGATTTCTTCCTGTTTTTGGTACTCATCCACGCCCATAACAGGGATGTACTGAATATCTTTTTGTACTGAAAACATCTATAATGAGTCGCAATGTTTGGCCGGATAAAAACTGACGACGAAATACAGGCGATGCGTGACGGCGGCAAGCTGCTCGCGACGATCTTTGAGGGTCTGAAAAAACAGGTCCGCGCAGGTGTCAGCGAGCTTGAGCTGGATGACTGGGTAGCAAAAGAAATCATCGCCCTCGGTGCCGAAGCGACATACAAAACTACCGAGGTGAATTTCCCGGCATCGATATGTATCTCGACCAACGAGGACGTCGTGCATGGTGTGCCGACTGAGTATGTCTTGAAAAAAGGTGACGTCGTTGGGTTTGACCTGGTGATCTCGTACAAAGGGATGAAAACTGACAGTGCATTCACCTTAGTCGTAGACGAGAAACCGAGTGGCGACAAACAACGGCTACTTGAATACACCGAACGCAGCCTGTATGCCGGAATCGATGTGATCAAAGGTCCGGTCCGGGTGGGCGACATTTCAGCTGCTGTCGAAAAAGTCCTTCATGAAGGGCGACTCGGAATCGTGCGTGAACTGGTTGGTCATGGTGTCGGCCACAGCATGCACCAAGCACCTGATATTCCGAACTATGGCAATGCCGGCAAAGGCTTTCTGCTCGAACCGGGCGACACCATAGCTATCGAACCGATGACGACGCTCGGGCATGAAGATATCGTGACTGATACTGATGGCTGGACGATCAAGACGCACGATGGGAGCCTTGCTGCTCATTTCGAACATACGATACTCATCACCGAAACCGGTGCTGAGGTCTTAACGACTCTCTAAAAGCTCTGTGACACGTCGGGCGATGGCGTCTGAGGGTACGAGTACTTCGGCGCGGTCAGCCGCAACTTCTTCGATGACTTCGCGTATCCAATGATAGTGGGTACAAGCAAGCACGATGACGTCGGCCTTTTGGGCGATGACGGACTCGATAGTCTGCTCGATATTCTCTTCATTGAGGTCATTTTCTTCGATCATACGTGCCCATGAGCTGCAGTCAGGTTCGATGACAGTGAGATTCTCGGCGTAATTTGCCTTAAGGCGATGATACCGCTCTGAAGCGAGTGTCGCGGGGGTAGCGCAGACGGCAATGACGCCAGTTTTCGTGAGCTCCGCGGCGGGCTTGATCATCGGCTCTAAGCCAATGAATGTTTGCGTTGGGTATCGTTCACGCAGCGTTTCTATTGCGGCGGCGGTCGCAGAGTTACACGCGATGACGATGATGTCGCAATTTCCTTCAAGCAGTGGCTGGATAGCAGCGTCGGTCAACTGCGTGATATCTTCGGCGCTTCGGTCGCCATACGGTAGGTGGGCGCGGTCATCGGCGAGCATAAAGTCTGCTTCGGGGAACGCGGTTTTCAGAGAGGCGGCGACTGCTTCGCCGCCGATGCCGCTATCAAAGATACCGAGTTTCATGAGCTTCAGTATAACAATGTTACGTCAGACCCGGCGTATCTTATGCATAAACGCATTTGCACCATCAATATGTGAGCAGCTATACTAGCGACATGCAAGAATCTTCACGGTATGCAGTCGGCCTCGACATAGGCACGTCTTATGTGCGAGCTGTGGTCGGGCACCTCGATGGAACAGACCAAAAACCAACAATCATCGGCGTAAGCTCCGAGCCAAACAACGGTATGAGAAAAGGTACCGTGGTCAACCTGGTTAACACTGCGCAAGCTGTCGACAAAGCCCTCGAAGCAGCCGAGCGCATGAGTGGTCACCAGATCAACGAAGCTACGATTAGCGTCAATGGAAACCATGTCGTTGGTATGAGTAGTCAGGGTGTGATTGCTGTCGGACATGAAATAGCCGAAGACGATCTGCTCCGTGTCGAAGAAGCCGCAACCGTCGTTCAATTGCCAGCAAACCGTGAAATTCTAGAAGTTACTCCACGCTCGTACCAACTCGATGGGCAGGAAAATATCAAAGACCCTATCGGTATGACAGGTGTCCGTCTCGAAGTTGACGCGCACGTCATCACAGCCCTCGGCCCGCACCTGAAAAACCTCGCCAAAGTTTGTGAGATGACGGAGACCCACGTCAACCAACGTGTCCTGGCTGGCCTTGCAGCATCACGAGCTGTCGTCACAGAGCAACAGACTGAAAATGGCGTCGTAGTCATCGACCTCGGCGGAACCACGACGAATGTGGTTGTCTTTGAAGAGGGTGACTTGCAGCACGTAGCTGTCTTACCGGTCGGTAGCGTCAATGTAACGAATGACCTCGCGATCGGATTGAAGACTGATTTGGATATCGCTGAAAAGGTGAAGATCGACCACGCCGTAGCAGTACCAACCGCACACAAGAACAATAGCAAAAAAGCGGTGGTCAAAGCTGATAAGGTGACGCATGAGTTCGAACTCGAAGAAATCGACATGATCGTTGATGCACGGCTCGAAGAAATCTTTGAACTGGTTCAAAAGGAACTTCACAGCATCGGGCGAGCTTCAAAACTGCCTGGTGGTGTCGTGCTGACGGGTGGCGGTGCGCTCATGCCTGGCATCGAAGAATACGCAAAGCAGGCTTTGCAGCTCAGCGCCCGCGTGGGCAAGCCAAGTGGCTTCGGCGGCATGGCTGACCAAATTGATTCGCCAGCCTATGCAGCGGCCGTTGGATTGATGCTTCTCGACCTGCAGGGCGGGGCTTCAGCCAGCCAGCAGGGCGGAGGAAAAAGTGGTAAAGGCAGCGGAATCGGTGACAACCTCGGCTCATTGACTGGCAAAATAACAGGGATATTTGGTAAATTTCGTTCATAAAATGTATACAGTCTCTACGTCGCGTGAAAAACGTATAAAGTTTTTGCGCCCCTAGAAAGAACGTGTATACTAAATGTGAACAAACGAGGGAAAGCTATGCCAGAAGTAAAACCAGCGGACATCCAAACCTTCGCCACCATTAAAGTTGTGGGTGTCGGTGGTGCCGGCGGATCGGCCGTTAACCGCATGAAAGAAGCCGGGCTGACCGGAGTCGAATTTATCGCTATCAATACTGACGCCCAGGCGCTTCATAACTCGAAGGCTGACGTCAAACTTCATATCGGCAAGGACGCAACACGCGGTCTTGGAGCAGGGGCTGACCCAACCGTTGGTCAGGCAGCTGCAGAAGAGTCGATCGAGGACATCAAAAAGGCTGTCGAAGGCGCAGACATGGTGTTTGTCACTATCGGCGCTGGTGGTGGTACCGGATCAGGCGCAGGCCACGTCGTGGCTCGAGTTGCCCGTGAGATGGATATCCTCGTCGTTGGTGTTGCAACCAAACCGTTTAGCTTTGAAGGTGAAAAACGCCGTAACAACGCCGAATGGGCAGTCGCAAACCTCGGTAAGCAAGTTGATACCCTCATTACGATTCCGAACGATCGACTCCTTCAGACTATCGATCGCCGCACGCCACTGCTCGAAACCTTCAAAATCGCTGATGACGTGCTTCGCCAGGGTGTTCAGGGTATCTCTGAGCTCATCACCGAGCACGGTCTGATTAACCTCGACTTCGCTGACGTCAAGGCTATCATGAGTAATGCTGGGTCTGCCCTGATGGGTATCGGGCGTGCAAGTGGTGACAATCGTGCCGCACAAGCTGCGCAGCAGGCTATCGAGAGCCCACTCATTGAGGTCTCAATCGATGGTGCCAAGGGTGTGCTGTTCAATGTGACTGGTGGCTATGACATGAGCATGTCTGAGATCCAGGAAGCGGCTGAAATCATCACCAGTGCGGTCGCGCCAGATGCAAACATTATCTTTGGTGCGACGCTCAAGCCAGAAATGGAAGACGATCTCATCATCACTGTCATCGCGACTGGCTTTGACTCGGCCTATTTCCACGAGCAAGCACAGGTACTGTCGCCAATGGGCATAAACGCGCCCGTGACTGGCCTTCATGAAGACGAACCGTCGGTTCACGATGTTGAATCTGCAAAAAATGAGGATGTGACCGAAGGTGCGGACGTTAACCAAGCCGTTGGCTCGCTGAACCTCGACCTCGACAACGAACCAAAGAGCGCATTCGAGGATGACGAGAATCCGACCAATATCTGGCAGAACGTTAGTGAGGATGAATCTGATACACCAGCCTTCCTACGCCGCCGCAAGAAGAAAAAAGAAGACAACAAAGACAAGTAAGTAAGAAGCCCCGCACTCGCGGGGCTTCTTTGAAACCGGTTGCGAATGTGGGGCAAACGTTCAGGTGATGATCTCGGCGCTATGACCATCGATCTGGAGACGCACCTTGCTGGTGCCGTCGTCCTTGTAGGTGCCGGGTGCGACGTGGAAGGGAAAGACGCGGCCGTCCTGACCATCCTCGTCATCGACCATCACATGGACAGTCTCCATGCCGGGCTGGCTGCGGCTCTGGCGGATGGCGTACACGACGCCGTCGACGATTTCCATGGAAGACTCCTTGGGCCGTGAACGTAGGGAATGTACGTGTGGCTGGATGCCGCACCCCAAACCTTTAAATATTTTTTAAAGACTTAGGGTGCGGGAGACAGAGGAGATGAGCTCTGAGCCCGCGGGGCGTCGTAACGTCTCCTTAGTGACTGATAGCCGTTACGACGACGGTGTCACCGATCTTGAAGTCGCCTTCCAGCTGCCGACCGCTGCCGACACTCTGCCCACCGTTGATGGCGAAGTAGAGCTCTGCTCCGGTCAGTTCGGTACCGCGCATGTTGTAGATCTTGATTCGCGTACCGTTGACGACGTTGCGTGCGAGCCGCTCGACGTCATGCTCGATGGTGAGCGTGCCGACACGACTGTCGTTACCTGCGTCTGCGACGCTGATCCTCATGTTCGCTCCTTGTTATCCGTCAGGTTTCGCCAGAACATCACAGGGAGGCTCAGGCTCATGATGATGCCACCGAAAGTCGGCAGCGGTGCTCTCGCTACATACCAGCCCCAGTAGATGACCCAGGCCAGTACGAGCAGCGGCATAACGATCAGCTTGAATAGCTGATACGCCAGCCACAGGTTGGTAGACCCGTTGGTCATCGAACCTTCTCCTTCTTCGGATCGTCCAGTATAGGGTAGACGAAGCAGTCGATGAGTAAGGTGAGAACGATAACGCCCCAGGCTCCAACACCAATGAGGATTGCGAAGTACTCTCTCAACCATTCGTACATGGTGGTTTCCTCTGTCTCGGTGGACCGTATAGACGGTCCGATGAAAGGTGCCTGTACGAACGGGAACCGTCCTCACAAACAGAGGTATATTATAGCAAATTTAACGTATAAAGTCAATCTAAACCAATACTGACAGCAGAGAGAAAAGAAGTTATACTGAGAACTCATCCGTATGGTCTCATAATTAACCTCAAGCACCATATGTTGCACAAAATACACTTGAAAAGCACTACATGTGGGGTTTATAGTAAATTTTAGCTACACAAGCTTTTTGGGCGTGTAGGGTGCCATTAACAGAAGCACTAGGGGAGAATGAACGAAAATGAAATGTCCGCGCTGCAGTTTTGAAGACGCAAAGGTGATCGAATCACGGGATGCCAGTGATGGCGATGCGATTCGCCGCCGCCGCGAATGCTTGAGCTGCAAGCACCGATATACGACGTATGAGCGTATCGAGCGCCCGAATCTCGCTGTCATTAAAAAAGATGGTGAGCGCGAGCTGTTCGATCGCAAGAAGTTGTTCGCGGCCATTCACCGTTCAGTCGGTAAGTTCTTTCAAAGCGACGTCGAGATCGAAGAGATGGTCGCGCGGGTAGAGGATCAGCTCTATGCCGAAGGTAGCTCGGAGGTTAACTCACGAGTCATCGGCGATCTGATCCTGAAAGAATTAGCCGACAAGAACGAAGTTGCATACGTTCGTTTCGCCAGTGTGTACCGTGAGTTCAAGAGCCTCAACGAGTTCGAAGAAGCTCTCGAAGCACTCCGTGGTCCGTCTTCTGTGAAATAGGCATAAGGTGTCGCTCATCCGCCCGTGGGAGGTGTGGAGAGTAACCAAAACAAACACAATTTAAAAAATATATAAACAAGGAGGGTAGAGTTATGGCACAAGTTGTGTCAGCGCTTTCAGTGGCGCGATATTTCACGGAAGAAGGAACGCATCCGTACGATCAATTGGATTGGGTTAAACGGGAAAGCAAAATCGTTAACCCAGGGAATGGTAAAGTTGTTTTCGAACAACAGGATGTGGAGTTTCCTGATTTTTGGTCTCAGAACGCCATCAACATCGTGGCGCAAAAGTATTTTTATGGCACCCCTGGCACCCCACAGCGCGAAAAAGGTCTGAAGGACCTGATCGACCGCGTTGTCGACACGATCACCCGTCACGGTTACGACAACGGCTACTTTGCCGACGAGGCCGAGGCAGACACGTTCAACGCTGAGCTCAAATACATTCTCGCGACACAGCGAGCAGCGTTCAACAGTCCAGTTTGGTTCAATATCGGTACACCTGACCGCTCGCAGCAGGCGAGTGCCTGCTTCATCCTAAAGGTGGAAGACAGCCTGCCAAGCATCCTCAACTGGTACCGCGAGGAAGGCATGATCTTTAAGGGTGGTAGTGGTGCTGGACTGAACGTTTCCGCGATTCGCAGCAGCCAAGAAAAACTCGGTGGTTCCGGCGGTGCAGCCAGCGGTCCAGTCAGCTTTATGCGTGGTGCTGACGCCAGCGCAGGAACGATCAGCTCTGGTGGTAAGACCCGTCGTGCAGCAAAGATGGTCATCCTGAACATTGACCACCCAGACGTCGAAGAGTTCATCTGGTGTAAGGCACGCGAAGAGCGCAAAGCCTTTGTCCTGGCCGAAAACGGCTTTGACATGGGTCTTAACGGCCGCGATATGGTCTCCATCCAGTACCAGAACGCTAACAACTCGGTTCGTGTTACTGACGATTTCATGCGAGCCGTTGAAGACGACAAAGACTGGGACCTCGTCGGTGTAAAAGACAAGAAAGTTTATAAGACGGTCAAGGCGCGTGATCTCTTCCGCCAAGTTGCCGAAGCAGCTCACGAGTCAGCCGACCCAGGTATGCAGTTTGACACGACCATCAACGACTGGCACACGACGCCAAAAGCTGGTCGTATCAACGGCTCAAACCCTTGTAGCGAATACATGCACCTCGACAACTCGGCGTGTAACCTCGCGAGCCTCAACCTGCTGAAGTTCCTGAACAGTGACGGTAGCTACGACATCGAAGCCTACCGACACACCGTTGAGACTGTCTTCTTGGCGCAGGAAATCTTGGTTGGCTACTCTGAGTACCCAACGGAAGGTATCGACAAGAACGCCCGCGCCTACCGTGAGCTGGGTATCGGCTACGCGAACCTCGGCGCAACCCTGATGGCAAAAGGTCTTCCATATGACAGCGAAGAAGGCCGTGCCTTCGCCGCATCACTGACCGCTATCATGACCGGTCACAGCTATGCGACGAGTGGTCGCATCGCCAAGCGCGTCGGTCCATTTGCTGGCTACAAAAAAGACGCTGAAGGTATGAACCGCGTGCTACGCAAGCACCGTGATGCCGTCAACGACATCAACCCTAGCCTCGTTTCAGAAGAACTACTCTCAGCTGCCGCAGAAGCCTGGGATGAAGCCGTCGAGCTCGGTGAAAAGTTCGGTATGCGCAACTCACAGGCGAGCGTGCTGGCACCAACCGGCACCATCGGCTTCATGATGGACTGTGACACGACTGGTGTCGAGCCTGACTTTAGCCTGACCAAGTTCAAGACGTTGGTTGGTGGCGGTAGCATGGTTATCGTTAACCAGACGATCCCACGTGCACTCAAGACACTCGGTTACAGCAAGGCTGACGCCGAAGTTATCGTCGACTACATTCACGAGCACGGCACCGTCGTCGGCGCACCAGTGCTCAAGGAAAGCGATTACGACGTCTTTGCCTGTGCGGTCGGTGATAATGCTATTCACTACATGGGTCACGTCACGATGATGGGTGCAGTACAGCCATTCATCTCCGGTGCTATTTCAAAGACCGTCAACATGCCGAAGGAAGTCAGTATCGAGGATGTCGAGCAGCTCCACATGGACAGCTGGAAACTCGGCCTCAAAGCGGTTGCCATCTACCGTGACGGTTCAAAGGTCGGTCAGCCGCTGAGCGACAAAAAGGATCAGAAAAAAGAAGAACCAAAGGTCATCGAAAAGGTTATTCACAGCAACGTCCGTCGTGAGATGCCACGTGTTCGCACCTCAAAGACAATCGAGTTCAAGATTTCTGATCTCAAGGGCTACGTGACAGTCGGTGAGTTCGAGGATGGACAGCCTGGTGAGATCTTTATCACCGTGGCAAAGATGGGCTCGACGCTTGCCGGCCTGATGGACGCCTTTGGTCGCTCGGTCAGCTACGGTCTGCAGTATGGCGTGCCGCTCAAGGCCTACGTCAAGGGTATGAGCAGTACGAACTTCGCACCGTTCGGTTCGACTGATGACCCAGAGATAAAGACTGCGACAAGCATCGTCGACTACATGTTCCGCCGTCTGGCGCTCGAGTATCTCAACATCGACGACCGTCTGGAGCTTGGTCTTGCAACTCTCGAGGATCTCGAAGCCGAACTCGCATCTCAGCAGGCGAGTCTGCTCGACGGTGTCGCCGAAGCACCAGCGGATGTCTCAGTCCCGGCTGCAGTTGTCGCTGACGTCGTGCCAAGCGACCTGCCTAGTGATGAGCCAAAGGAAGCAACGCTTCGCACGGCTCGTGCAGAGCTGAAGGTAGCAGATGGCTCCAGCCCACTCTGCAGCAACTGTGGCAACGTGACGCAACGTGCAGGTAGTTGCTACGTATGTACGAGCTGTGGTTCAACCACGGGATGTTCATAAGTACTGGTGGACCCAGACACAAAACCGCCCCAATCTTCGGGGCGGTTTTGATGCTACAATAAATCCATATGCGGACCTTTGTTATCTACCAGCAGCAGAGTGACCATGCGCGCGATGTCGATACGTTCATGCATGATTTTAATCGTCAGACCGGCAAGGTGTTGGAAACGGTTGATCCGAACACGCCCGAAGGGGCACATTTGCGCGAGACATACGACCTCGTCGAGCTACCGAGCGTCGTGACGCTGGACGATAGCGGTATCGTCCAGAATGTCTGGCGAGGTTTGCCGTTACCAACCATATCCGAGGTCTCTTACTATGCTGACTAAGCTGCGAAACTACTTTACACACGAGGATAAAAAGCTTCGTGATAATCGATGGATATTCACAAGTATGCTCGTGGGAGCACTACTGAGCTTGCTTGCGGCGTTTGTGCTGTCGGTCGAGGCGTTCGAACTCGCCAAGAACCCAGACGCGGTGCTCAGCTGTAGCGTCAATCTCATCCTGAACTGTGCGACAGTTGCTGCGCATCCAACCTCGTCACTCTTTGGATTCCCGAACCCATTCCTCGGTCTCATGACCGAACCGATCGTTATCACGGTTGCGATCGCTGGACTGGCGGGCGTGAAGTTTCCGCGGCTCTTTATGTTCACGGCACAAATTTTCTATACGCTTGGCCTCATCTTTGCATTGACGCTCCTCTACATCAGCATGTTCATTATCGGTGCGCTCTGTCCATGGTGCTTGCTCGTGACACTCACGACTATTCTGGTATGGTTTGCGATAACGCGCTATAACATCCGTGAAGACAACCTATATTTGCCGAAGAAACTTAGCAAGCAGGCGCATGGCTGGCTCGACAAAGACTACGACAAGTTTGTGATGGCTATCGTTATCTTTCTCATTGTCGCCGGAATTTTCCTGAAGTACGGCAATGGTCTGTTCGCATAACTAGTATAGGAGGTGACGCATGGATTTTCTGCTCTCGCTATTGGTCGCTGGAGTCGTCATGGGCGTGATCGACGCTCTGTGGCTCGGTGTTATCGCAAACAAGCTGTATAAAGATGAGCTGGGCGAGTTGCTACGTAAAAAGCCCGACATGGTCGCGGCAGCATTGTTCTATATCGTGTATGTCGTTGGTATCGTGCTATTCGCCGTTCAACCAGCGAACAGTTGGCAGGACTCACTCTGGCTCGGAGCGCTTCTTGGGTTCGTCGCATACGCCACCTATGACCTGACGAACAGGGCGACGGTAAAGGGATTTCCGTGGAAAATCGTCGTGATTGACCTCGTGTGGGGTACTTTGCTGACGGCCACCGTCGCCACCGTAACCTATACGGCTGTTAGCGCATGGCTATAGCAGCTATCGTCGTCTTTTTCATCCTCTGGGCGTTTAGTGCGGTCGCAACGCTGGTTCGCGGGGGTATATTCTCGTGGGTGTTCACGGACTTTATCCTATGCGGCGTGGTCGCGGCCGCGTTCATGAGCCTTGTTTTTCTCTACGCCGAGCGCATCAAACGGTATGATCTCGTCGATGCTGCCTGGGGAATGACGTTCATCGTCGTAGCGCTCTTCAGCTTCTTTATGCAACGTGGAACCGTACTTGATTTCGACCTGCAGCTGATCGTGACGACACTTATTCTGTTATGGGGCGGGCGACTAACGTGGCATATCCTGCGCCGTATTCAGGATTCGAAAACAGAGGATGCTCGGTACGTAGAACTACGGAAGCGTTGGAAGGGTAATGTCCGTTTCAACACCTACACTCGAATCTATCTTGTGCAGGCTCTACTGGCTCTGTTCATTAGCATTCCCGTCATTCATATCAACTTGTTTGCGGGAGGAAACGTCTCAGCGTTTGCATGGCTTGGTGTGTTGGTGTGGGTGATCGGTTTCTGGTTCGAGGTCGTGGGTGACAAGCAGCTTCGCGACTTTCTGAGTCAGCCAGAGAATAAAGGCAAGTTGATGACCTCGGGGCTTTGGAAGTACTCGCGACACCCGAATTATTTTGGGGAACTGACGCAGTGGTGGGGGATATTTATCATTTGTCTGACGATACCGTATGGTTTGGTTGGTATCATCGGTCCAGCCCTCATTAGTTACTTGATTTTGTTCGTGTCCGGCGTGTCGCTCAGTGAAAAGCGGTTTGAAGGTCGAACCGGCTGGGATGCATACCGAAAACGTACCAGCGCACTCATCCCGCTTCCACCACGCAAGCCATAGCCAGTGTTAAAATAGATAGGTGAGCGAAATGCCAGGCCAAAGAGGTGAGGCAGATCCTTTCCCACGCATTCGACGCTTTGAGGATATGCCGCTAAATTATCAAGCGCTCGGAAGAGCCTGTGCTGAGTTAGATCTAGAAGAAGAGTTTTTTTGGTTGGTGGATTCAGGTTTTGACTTTGGTCGAGTGTATCCGACGATCCTACGCCATATAAATGACAAATTGGACCATGAAAAGCTTGAGGAAACACAGGAGTGGCTGCGTCTCAAACACGGGATAGACCTCGATGGCAATCAAGACATGGAATACTGGTTCGGAGATGCGTAGGAGAGTTTACTTGAAATTATCCTGTCTTTACCGATAAAATAGAGGTAAGACGTTCGCTTTGCAGCGAAAAGTGGCTATCACCCACGAGTCGCGGGAAGAAATCTTTGCTGGGTAGCGAGAAAGTAGACCCCGCCGGAACTGGCACGTGAGACCAGGTAACTGAGTGCTAAGAAGAGATTCTCTTTTTGGAAACTGGATGGTACCGTTCGCCGTACAGCGAATTCCAGTGACTGAAAAGGGATTTTTATGTTTTTTAAAAGGTATTAACGATAAGGAATGGCATGAGTGAACGACTTACACCTGAACCACCACTGAACCGAGAAAGGATAATGACCCGCTTGGACGAGCACGGCGTTGGGTACCCCAAAGAGTTGTTTGATAGCTCCTTCACCGACGAACAAATCGTGAGTTACCTCGTTGATACGCTTGACCTCGATAGCCATGGTATAGGTCTGGAGGATTTGCTGAGATGAAATTCAAGAGTGGGACACGCAGGCGTGCGCTAGAGTACGAAAAAGATTGGGTGCAGCGCTGGAAGCAGGATAAAACATTTGAAAAGTCGGTCGAAAACCGGCCGAAAGACAATGCCTATGTGTTTTATGACGGTCCACCGTTCATTTCCGGCGTGCCGCATCACGGAACGCTGCTGAGTTCTATCGTCAAAGATGCTGTCCCACGCTACCAAACGATGAAAGGCAAGCGAGTTGAACGTGTGTGGGGCTGGGATTGTCACGGTCTGCCGGCGGAACGGTTTACTGAAAAGAAGCTAGGCATTCATTCACGCCAAGAAGTTATCGAATACGGCATCGAAAAGTATATCAACGCTACACGAGCCAACATGGTGCAGACATCTGGCGAATGGGAAGAAGTCGTCGATCGTATCGGTCGCTGGGTTGACTTCAAAGGTGCCTACAAAACAATGGACAAAGACTATATGGAGTCCATATGGTGGGCATTCAAAACGCTTTATGAAAAGGGCAAGATCTACGAAGGCGAAAAGGTGCTCATGTACTGTACGCTCGACGGTACACCGCTCTCAAAGGCCGAGGTTACGATGGACGCTGGTGCGTATCAGGATGTGACCGATCCAAGCGTATTTGTGAAGTTTAAATTAAAGAACTTTGGCGCAATGTTCGAAGCACCATACTTTAAAGACGACAGTGCAAATATGAAGAAAGTTCAGAAGCTTGTCGAGAGCCAGCCTGTCTACATGCTCGCATGGACCACAACGCCATGGACGTTGCCAGCTAACACGGCCTTAGCTATATGGAATCAGCTCCACTATAGCCTTGTTTCGCTAGAAGACGGCACTTTACTCGTTGTAGCGTCTGAGCTGCTCGAGAAAGTATTTGTTGATGAAAAAAAGCAACCGATTAAATATGAAGTTCTGTATGAAGTTCATGGATCACGACTTGTAGAAAAACCTTTGCATTACGAGCCTCTCTTTGGGGTCGATAGGGGCAAAAATGCTCATAGAGTATGGAACGCAGATTACGTAGATGATACAACCGGTACCGGTATCGTCCACCTCGCACCTACCTATGGTGAAGAGGATTTTCAGTTAGCTAAAGAAAAAGGTTTCCCGGCAGTACATACCATCGATCAGAACGGCTACTTTACGGAAGGCGACTGGAAAGGCGAGAATGTCTGGGATATTAACAAGCAGATTGCCAAAGACCTGCACGCACGCGGAGTCGTCTGGAAGATCGACTACATCCGACATAGCTACCCACACTGTCACCGCTGCGGCACCAAGTTGATGTACCGGGCGCACCCGAGCTGGTTCATGGACATCGAAGGCCAGCGCGAGCTGATGCTGGAAAAAAACGGGCCGATCGAATGGTTCCCGTCGCATGTCAAACAAGGCCGTTTCGCCAAGACCGTTCAGTCTGCACCTGACTGGAATATCTCGCGTGACCGTTTCTGGGCGACCGCTATGCCTGTCTGGAAGAGCAAGAGCGGTAAAGTTCGCGTCGTCGGCAGTTACGCCGAGCTGAAGGAACTGAGTGGCAAGGAGCTCGATGATTATCACCGGCCATGGGTGGACGACATCACATTTGAGATCGACGGCGAAACATACACCCGCATCGATAAAGTCATGGACAGCTGGTTCGAGGCTGGTTCCATGCCGTTCGCGCAGTTCCACTATCCGTTCGAAAACAAGCAAAAGTTCGAGGAGAACTTTCCAGGCGATTTCATCGTCGAATACATCGGGCAAGTTCGCGCCTGGTTCTACTATATGCACGCTATGAGTGTCGCGTTATTTGGCGAGAACAGCTTCAAAAATGTCATTGTCACGGGCAACGTCGCGGGCAATGATGGCCGAAAGATGAGCAAATCCTACGGTAACTACACCGATCCAAATGAGTTGATGGACAAGTTCTCAGCAGACTCATTACGTTTCTTACTACTGAGCAGCCCGCTTCTAAATGGCGAAGACTTCTCGCTCCAGGACAAGGATGTCGGCGATGTGGCACGCAAGCTCGGCATGATCTGGAACATGTACGATTTCTTCACGATGTACGCCGAAGTCGATGGCTGGGAATATGATGGAGAGCTGAAGGATCCTCTTGAGGATTGTACGAATCCGCTCGATATCTGGATCATCAGCCGCTTGCACCAGCTTGTTGCCGATGTTGAAAAGTATATGGACAGCTATAACATCCCGGACGCGATGAACCCGATCTTGCCATTCCTTGACGACGCGAGCAACTGGTACGTACGCCGTTCACGCCGACGTTTTTGGAAGTCTGAGGATGATAACGATAAGGAAATGGCATATCGAACATTGCACTACGTTTTGGTTCGTCTCAGTTATGTCATGGCGCCATTTACACCGTTTTTGGCTGAAGAGCTGTATCACAATCTGACCGGTGACAAAGAATCAGTGCATCTCAAGGACTGGCAACCCGCTGGACATGTAAACCAACTCATCGTTGATGACATGAAGGCTGTTCGAGAGATTATCAACGACGGCTTGAGTCAACGAGCGAAAGAGGGTATCAAGGTGCGACAGCCACTTGCTGCACCTATAATCAGCACTAGTGTTACAAAACGCGAGCGTCTCGTTGCGTATGCTGACGTGATAATTGATGAGCTGAACGTTAAGGACGTGATCTTCCCTGTAAATGAAGGTAAAAGTGACGACACAGTAGAAGTATCAATGGACTTTGAGTTGACGCCCGAGCTTCGTCGCGAAGGTATGATGCGTGAGATTATTCGTCATGTGCAGGCAGCTCGAAAGACTGCAGGGCTAAACGTCGATGATCGAATTATCCTTGGTCTTCAGACGCAGAGCGATGATCTTGCCGAGTCGATCAATGAGCACAAGGAAACTATCGAAAACGAAACACTTGCAACGATTGGTGACGGCAGTGGAGGATTTGAGACAACTGTAAAAGTCGAAGGCGAGGAACTGAAACTATGGGTCAAGAAGAGTTAATACCCAAAGTTGGCATCGGCGTATTCATTTTCAAAGATGGCAAGTTTCTCATGGGCCAGCGACAAGGAGCTCATGGAGCCGATAGCTGGTCAATTCCAGGTGGTCATCTCGAGTTTGGTGAATCCCCCGAAGAGACTGCTATTCGTGAAGTGAGAGAAGAAACTGGCCTGGAAATAAAAAACATTACCTTTGCAGCAGTTACAAACGACGTGTTTGCTGAAGAGAACAAACACTACATAACCATTTGGGTAAAGAGTGAATGGGCGAGCGGTGAACCGACCATCGTTGAGCCTGACAAGTTTGTCGAACAACGATGGGTAACGTTCGATGAGTTGCCAGAGCCACTCTTCCTGCCGTGGGAACAGCTACTCTCAAGTGAGTTCATAGACGAGCTACGGCATTACGCTAAAGCCTCGTAGCAGCTATACTAGATAGCAATGGGAAAGACAAAAACAAAACCGGTCATCGGTATCACGCCGGGGTTTGATAGCGGTGATCATTTTTATGCGAACGGCCAGCCTGAACGCGATGTGCATCGCATCTACGTCCGCCGTGAATACATGGACGTACTGAGCAATATCGGCGCGGTGCCGTTTGTGCTAAGCCCTGAAATGTCGATGGATGACATACTCGAACTGGTCGACGGCGTCATCATATCCGGCGGCGAAGATATCGACCCATCCCTCTATGGCGCCGAACTGCTCAAGCCTGAACGACTGCTCGAACCGCCAGAGCGCTTTCGCTGGGAGACAAAGCTGGTTAGTGCCTGCGATAAGGCCGAAATCCCGATTCTTGGTATCTGTTACGGGATGCAGCTGCTCAATGTCCACTATGGTGGTACGCTAGCCCAAGACATCGATAGCTACTGGCCAGATAACATCGGTCACTACAAAACGATGCACGATATCACTTTTATTCATGAATTCCTCGGCATGCGTGAAAAAGGCGTCCACACCATCAACGCTCGCCATCATCAGGCGATCGACAGGCTAGCCAAAGGCTTCAAGGTGTCGGCGGAAGCGCCAGACGGAATTGTAGAGGCCATTGAGGGTCACGGACATTTCGGTATCCAGTGGCATCCGGAATCAGATGAGACTGGCGCACACATATACCGAGCGTTCGTTGAGCACTGCACCAGAAACTGGAATATCTGAAACAGGTACTTGACCAATACGCAGCCATGGGCGTATAACGAGGTCATACCCTAGGTACACAAAAACCATGAAAGGTTCAACGCATTTAGGTAAGTACCCTGACTTATACGGAAAGAGGTGAGTGCGGTGACCATTGCAGCTGAACAAAGCCTGGTACAGAGGTTCGCGGAGCTGTTCGCGCGTGAGCTCGAGCTACTTGACTCACAATCGGTGCGTGGCGGAGCCACCGGAGAGCAGATCAGCGAGGTGATGTTCGACATCCTTCGCATCGACATGAGGCTCGGCGACGACTACCGGGCGTTCATCGCGGGCCTGCCGTTGGAGATCAAGAACTTCATCCGGCATGCTTACGACAACCGCTCGTACCGGTTCCAAGCCCTGTCTCGTCACATCGGGACCATTCGCCGCGTCGGCGGCGTCACATGACTTCTTTTCGCCTCCAAGGGGGTGCCGAGTATGAGCCGGCACCCCCTTCAAACGCCTAGGGCACGGTATACTAGAACCATATGCATGATATTTCTGACGACCAGTTCGCCAAACTGATTTCGCGTGCCATCGACGAAATGCCCCCAAAGTACGTCGAGCATCTCGACAACATCGTTATTACCTATGCCGACGAGCCAGACCAGCATCAGACGGCAAAGCTTCGGATGCGTGGCGACAGCCTATTGCTGGGACTATACGAAGGCATACCGCTGACGCAACGTGGGGCGGGGTACAACCTGGTGCTACCTGACAAGATAACCCTTTTCAAGTTCCCCTTGATGGCGATCTCGCATGATGAAGAGAGGTTTTATCGGGAAATCAAACACACGCTCTGGCACGAGATCGCTCATTTTTACGGGCTGGATCACGACAAGATTCACGAGATCGAACGAAACTGGCGCTAACAGCACTCTATTGACTTTTTGTCACGTTTATGCTTAAATGAAAGTATAAGGTATTTCACCATGACAGAATTACTCGAGCACACACCATTCGAAGAACGACCACTGGCAACAGGCCCAGGTCATTGGGAAGTGCACGAGCCAAACAGGCATCATTCGACCCCACGACGTAGGCTTGGTATGATCGCGACAAATTTAGAACATAAATACACTGATGGATGGCGCTTTGCCGCAAACCCTGGCCACGAACACCTGCCTCATAGCAAGCAGCACGGCGTCGTCATGCATTTTGTAAGGGATACAAAAGAGTAATCATATGTTAGAAATCAAACACAAACACCACCTCCATCTCCCACATTTGCCAACTGCATCACCCCGGATAGCGCTCAGTCCAGTTGCTATCGATGATGATGACGAACTGACAGTAGCAATCGAGAACGATCAGGCCAGCAGGGATGATCAATGGGAGCTCGATGAACGCCCAGATATGGGTGAACTGACTGAGTTTTGGGACGCTGTCGTCGATGACGTTTCCAAAGATCCTGAGTGGTTCAAGTTTAGCGAAGAATAATAGCGGGTTGTCGTCACATCTGCTACACTGCTCCTAACTAAGCAGGAGCGTTTATGGACGATTTTAAGCGACCACTAGGTCAGCAACCATCAGGACCAACCTCACCACTTCAGCCGTGCGAGTCAGACCCGATGCCGCCGGCGAGTGAGCCGATGAAGGTTAAGAAAAAGGGTGGTGCGAAAAAATGGTTACTCTGGGGTATTGTTGTGCTGCTCCTGGCAAGTCTCGCGGCGTTTGGGTACTGGCAGTGGACTGAAGCAGAGAATGCCAAGAAAGAAGCTGAATCAGCTAAGCAGGAGCTCGCGACCGTAAAAGCAGTAAGCGGTTCTTCTGAAGTGGATCCCAGTACGTCGACAACTTCTGATACAGAACCAACTGACGAGGACGCGATCACGACAGAATCGGAAGCCTATATAGCAGCGCGAGTTGAGACGCAATATGTTATCGAGGATGACGGTGTTGAAGTCGAGGGGATGTATGCCGTTGTAACAGCCCTTATCCCTAACTCAGATGCAGATGTTTTGACAATAGTACTCGAGAAGTCCAAAGGCGTGTGGGTAGTGATATATGGAGAGACAGGTGATATGAGCGCCGCTGATCGTAGCCGGCTCGTTGATGGCTTCGACGTACCGAGCTCACTCCTACCATAGACAGGACTTTACAGAGGCGCTCATCTCTGTTACAATCTTCCCTTGAGTTTAAAAATTAAGTCATAGGGATTAACCATGAAAGCAGTCGTTCGAGTCGGTGGCAAACAGTATGTTGTCGCTGCGAAAGAGTCCCTCCTGGTGGACCGCCTCCCGGATGGAACTAAAGAGCTCTCACTTGAACCGCTGATGGTCTTCGATGGCAAGGACGTAAAGATCGGTGCGCCAACAGTAGCTGGCATCACGATCAAAGCGACCGTCACGGAACCAGAAGTGAAAGGTGAGAAGCTGCGCGTGATCCGTTTCAAGAGTAAGAAACGTGTTCACAAGGAAACTGGCCATCGTCAGCAGTACTCACGCATCACGATAGGTGCGATAGGCAAGTAAGCCAAACTGCTTAAAAATACGCCCTTTCGCGGGCGTATTTTTGTTTTCACGCGTGGTATACTGAGGATTAGTAACAGAGAGGGAAAGCAAAGAACGTGGCGAAACCTGTCATCATTGCAGTAACGAATCAAAAGGGCGGTGTCGGCAAAACTACGACGACCGTCAATGTCGCGTATTGCCTGGCAAAAGAGGGCAAAAAGGTGCTGTTGGTCGACTTTGACCCCCAGGGTAACGCGACGAGCGGTCTCGGTGTCGACAAGGAATCTCTCGAACACACGATTCGCGATGTCATTACCAACGAAGCACCGCTCAGCGCTGTCGTCCAGGCGACCGACGTCAAGAACCTCTTTCTTGTGCCAGCGACACCAGAACTTGCAAATACCGAGGTCGAGCTTGCAGCTGCCGAAAAACGCTTTTCACGGCTTAAGATGGCCCTGACAGGCATAGACTACGACTACGTTCTTATCGATAGCCCACCGAGTCTCAGTCTGCTCACGGTGAATGGGCTAATCGCGGCGGATTACGTCCTCCTACCGGTTCAGGCAGAATTCTACGCCATGGAAGGTCTCGGTCAATTGCTCGAAACGATGAAGTTGGTGCGAAAAGGCATGAACCCGACACTTGAACTGGTCGGCGTACTGGTGACGATGATGGATAGTCGTACGATGCTCTCGCGCCAAGTGCTGGCAGAAATCCAAAAGCATTTCCCAGGTAAAGTTTTTGAGACAACCATTCCACGAAACGTTCGCATCGCAGAAGCACCGAGCCATGGTGAACCAGTTGGTCAATACGACAAGTGGAGCAAAGGTGCGCGAGCCTACAAAGCGCTTGCCAAGGAGGTGATGGGTCGTGTCAGCTAAGAAGCAAACTGGTTTGGGCCGTGGCTTTGCGTCACTCATTCCAACCGATGTCCTCGACGAAACATTTGACCCGACGGCAGATGGCGAGCAGTCGTCCGAACTACGCAACATCAAGCATAGCGATATCACGCCGAACCCTGATCAGCCACGCCGTCATTTTGATGATGAGGCGCTCGAAGAGCTAGCGGCGTCTATCCGTGAGCATGGTATCATCCAGCCACTGGTGGTGACACCACAGGGTGGTGGCTACCAAATCGTCGCTGGTGAGCGTCGATGGCGAGCAGCGGGGATCGCCGGGCTCGAAAAGGTTCCGGCTATCATCCGAACCCTATCGGAGCAGCACAAACTCGAGCTAGCGCTTATTGAGAACCTGCAACGACGCGACCTGAATCCGCTTGAAACAGCGACGGCATACCTGAAACTGCACAACCAGTTCAACCTGACCTACGAAGAGATTGGTCACCGCGTCGGAGGCAAGGCGGTCAGTACGATCAGTAACGTTCTACGATTACTGCAGTTGCCAGCTGATGCGAAACAGGCTTTGGTAGAAGGGCAAATCTCCGAAGGACACGCGCGGCAACTGTTAGCACTCGATGATGATGCCGCGAAAACGCAACTCCTGAAACTCATTATCAGAGAGGGTTGGAGCGTGCGTAAAACCGAGCAATACGTCGTCGGCTACAAACGTGGAGAGATCGAGGATACAAAACAGGCGAGCGCTATCAAAAACACCCGCCAAGAGACTGACTTTACGAAGAGCTTGTCGCAGCGACTATCGCTACCAGTCGTTCAAAAAACGACCGCTAAAGGTGGCCAAATCATCATCAGTTACAACTCTGATGACGAGCTCGAAGCACTCAAGCGAAAGTTTCTCTAGTAGATTTTGAACCCAGTGAACGGATAGACCCGCATACTGACTGGTCCGATAAGGTCTTCATATGGGATAGTACCGAGACCGTCACGTGAGTCGAGAGAGAAGCCTTCTTGACGGTGGTCACCAGCCACGAACAGCTCGTTATCGGGCACGATAACATCGACAGCTCCAGCGGTTGGACTGGTGCCGCCCGGATAACGGTCATCGAACACGAAGCCGGCGGGGTCGGATGCGCTGTAGACTTTCATGACACCGTCTTGCACAGTCACACGTTCACCTGGATAGGCGACGACGCGCTTGACGATGAATTCGTCCAGGCCGCCTGGCATCCAGTGCGGGTTTTTGAAGACGATGATCTGACCGCGTTCAGGTACGTAGGGTTTTCCTTGGATATGATCAATGGTAACGGGCACACGATTGACGATTAGACGATCCCCAGTGTAGAGGGTTGGCTCCATACTTGGGCCGGAAACGCTGAAGCTACGAAACAGGAACTGGTTGATGAGTGCGGCACCGATAATAACAGCGGCGACGAATCCGATAATTCCGAGCACATCTTTAATGCCCTGATGTCTTTCAAGGAAAGGTTGCATACCTTACTAGCATACACGAATTACCTGAAAAAACGGGTAAAATACGCTTACGTTCAAACCATGAATCAGGTATAGTTGTAGATAGTTTTTTATGGAAAAAAGAAGACGACAAAGTATGGACGGTTTCGTGCTGCGGCGCGATGACCGCCAAGGAGCAATTCGTCCTGCCCTGAACGAAAAACCGGCGATACCCGGTCAGTTTTTGCAACGTGAAACGCCTACTGAATCAACACCGGTAAGTAATGAGCTACCGAGACCGACGGGTGCTGGTATTTCAAAAACCGAGTTGAGTGAGTCGCTCAGAGCCCTTGATAATGAGCCACCGGTCAAGAAAAAGCGGTTCGGTTGGGTAACAAAAAAACGAGTCGCTATTTTCCTCATCACGCTACTGATCATCGTCGGCGGTTATTTTGGTATCAAGATTTTTCTGACGAGTAGTAAGCTGTTCAGCGGCAATATCTTTGATCTGCTCGGTGCTGGTGCAACGCTCAAAACCGACGAATATGGACGTTCGAACATCCTGGTGTTTGGAACCTCCGAGGATGACCCAGGCCACCAAGGGGCCAATTTGACCGACTCGATCATGATCGTCAGTCTCGACCAAAAGGCTAAGAATGCCGCGATGATCAGCGTGCCGCGTGACCTCTGGGTCAAGTACGGTGAAGCATGTAGTAGTGGCTACGAAGGGCGAATAAACGCCGTTTACGAATGTGGTGCCGGAAGTAACGAGAACGAGCGGGCCGGTGCCGAAAAACTGATGAGCGTGGTCGGTGATACGTTCGGTATCGATATCCAGTACTATGCGCATGTCAACTACACCGTCGTACGTGATTCGGTCAACGCCGTCGGTGGTGTGACAGTCGAAATTGATAGCGACGACCCGCGTGGTATCCTCGATCGAAACTTCGACTGGCGTTGTAAATACAAGTGCTACTACGTGAAATGGCCGAACGGCCCCGCTAAGCTCAATGGTGACCAGGCGCTTGCGCTTGCGCGTGCCCGTAACGCTTCGGGCGGCTACGGCCTCGGTGGTGGCAACTTTGACCGCGAACAGTACCAGCAAAAAATCATCATCGCCCTCAAAGACAAGGCGGCGAGTGCGGGAACACTGGCGAACCCAGTGGCTGTCAGTGGTATTTTAGACGCTCTCGGTGCGAATGTGCGTACTAATTTCTCTGCCGGGGAGGTCAAGACGCTTATCAACCTGGCAAGTGAGATGCCATCAAGCAGTATCAAGCGCGTGAGCCTCGTTGAGCAGGGAAAGGCGGTGCTGACGACAGGTAACGTCAGCGGCCAGAGTATCGTACGGCCTATCGCAGGTATCTATAACTTCTCAGAAGTGAAGCGATTCGTCCGTTCCAAACTGACGGTCAGCGCGACGAATGGCGAGGAACCGAGCATCCAAGTGCTCAACGGTTCAGACTTCGGTGGTCTAGCTGGCAAAAAAGCCGCCGAACTCACTGCTGCAGGATTTAACGATGTTTCAACCGGTGATACGGATACTGATAGCGCCTATGGCGAGTATGTTTGGTACGACCTGAGTGGAGGTAAAAAACCGCAGGCACTTACTAAGCTCAAGTCGATTCTTGGCACCAGCCCAACCGGTACCGTCCTACCGGGCGGAGTGCAGTCGGACGCTGATTTTGTTATAATCGTCGGAAATGGAGCTAATTAAATTCGCATCGCGACGATCGCGTCTCAGCGACGTCGTCTACATCCTGCTGAACATTGCCTATGCAGCAGCGTTGTTCGTTCTCGTCAGTCCAGGCGTTGATCTTCCGTATTTGGCGTTTACGCTCGTACTGCTCAGTAAGTGGCGTGTTATCGCGGTTCGACCACGGTTCTGGTTTGCGAACGTACAGGCGAATTTTGTCGACTTCATGGTCGGTATAAGCGTCGTTACCCTGATGATATTGACCGCGTCGGCGACGCCGTGGGTATCGGCACTACTCGCAGCGCTATTCGCTGGCTGGCTCCTCATCCTCAAGCCGCATACGGCACAAAAGTGGGTCATCATCCAGGCCGCCGTTGGCCAGGCGGTCGCGCTGACGGCATTGTTTAGCTTAGCGCATGGTTTTGAGCTCAAACCGTTCCTGACCGACAGTAGTTTTCCGACGGTCGTTCTAGCCTGGATTATTGGTTATATGTCCGCACGGCACGCACTGACGTCGTACAAAGATGAAGATGAGCGAGCGCTACTCAGCCTCGTCTGGGGTTTTGTGGTTGCCGAGCTTGCATGGCTCGCGCATCACTGGACGATTGCGTATTCAATATACAACGACGTAGCACTTGGTGGCGCTCAGCAGCTGATGATTCCGCAGATCGCAATCGTCGTGACGCTCCTCGGTTTTGTGGTTATCCGTTGGTACGAAGCACTCCGAGATCGTGATAATAAAAAGGCATTTAAGGATGCGCGTTCGGCGACCATTTTCGCTTGTGCGGTCATGGCCATCTTGTTCATATTTTTCAACGGTTCGCTCGATATCACGGCACTCTAGTTCTCAGTATCTTCTCAGCATTATTCGGCATAAAATAGTAGGAAGGGGGAAATACTAAAGATGCCTGAAAAATCTAAACTTGAATCTGAACCAAGCGCCAAAGTCGCTGAGCCAAAGTTAGCGCCAAAACCGACCAAATCTGTACCAATTGAGCCGCAGAAGACGCAACCATTCGTCCGCGTGGCGGGAATCGGCCTACTTTGTTTTGGGCTGAGTTTTCTTGGAGCCTGGACTGCGATCGAAACCGGGCTTATACAGAGTGACGGGTCGATAACCGAAAAGCGCAATATCGTCTCACAAGAAGGTGAAGTCGTTGCCGATGTCGCCGAGAACGTTAGTCCCAGCGTCGTGTCCATTCTGACTGAATCACAAGCATCACTCGGGCTTCGGTCGTACACGCAGCAAGGTGCAGGGACAGGCATCGTTATTAGCTCGGATGGTTATATCCTGACCAACAAACATGTCGTTGATGGCGCCTCGGACCTGCAAATTGTCTTGTCTGATGGCACGGCGTATGACGACATTGAGCTTGTTGGCAGCGACCCGAGCAACGATATCGCATTTCTCAAGATCAACGGCGTTGAGGACCTCAAGCCCGCAACCATCGGTGATTCTTCGAAGGTTGAGGTCGGCGAAAAGGTGATTGCGATCGGGAACGCTCTTGGCCAGTATCAGACAACCGTTACTTCTGGTATTGTCTCAGGACTCGGCCGGCCATTGGTGGCCGGAACAGGCGAAGAGGGTGAAACAGAGCAGCTATCGAACCTGCTCCAGACCGATGCGGCGATCAATCCTGGAAACTCAGGCGGTCCACTCGTAAACCTCAACGGTGAAGTGATCGGTATCAATACGGCTATCGATGAAGACGCCGAAGGCATCGGGTTCGCCATCCCGGTCAATGACACCAAAGGACTAATCGAATCTGTCACGAAAAACGGTAAAGTTGAAAAAGCCTACCTCGGCGTCACCTATAACATGGTAACGGCTGACATTGCTAAACGATATAATCTCAACGTTGAGTCGGGCGCATATCTCAGCAACGATGACGGCGATGCTGTGCGTCCAAATAGCCCTGCGGCTTCCGCCGGCCTGAAAGAGGGTGACGTTATTTTGAAAGTTGATGGCAAGGAGCTTGGTGCTACCTATCCACTCCAGTCCGCAATCGGTGCGCATGCACCTGGCGACACCGTGAAAGTCACCTATGTTCGCGACGGCAAAGAGACGACCATCGAGGTCACACTCGGAGCCTATCCGAGTTCATAACTTCTCGAGTAGCAGAGCGTAATCGAGTCGCTCGACATCTTTGAACTGAGTAGCGTAGCGAACGATCTCGTCATGTTGTTCAGGGTCGGCTTCAAGTAAAAGGTATCCCTTTGACGCAAGGACGCCTTCACATTGATCGACGAGTCGTTTGATGAGTGCCAAACCCCCATCGTCGGCAAAGAGAGCGAACGCTGGTTCATGGTTAGTTTCCGGCGAACGGTCCCATGCGCGGTCGACGTATGGTAGGTTGGCGACAATGGAATCAAACCTTGTGTCGGTCTCGAGCCACTCTTCCAGTAGGTCGCTCCGAACAAACTCGATGTCTTTAGCCCGAAGTGATTTGGCATTTTTTTCGGCAACTTCTAGTGCATCAGGCGAAGTGTCAGAAAGGGTCAGGGTGATGTCTTGGAGCTCTTTTACAAGTGTTAATCCGATTGTGCCGCTACCACAGCCCACATCGATTACCTTGCCTCTTATACTGTGTTTTTTAGCTAGCTCGATCAGTGCTTCGGTTTCAGGACGGGGGATGAGGACGTGTTTGTTTACGAAGAAGTCTCGACCATAGAACTCTTTTTTGCCAAATAAGTAGGCGAGTGGCTCTCGTTTTAACCGTCGTAGTACGAGTTTATCGCCATAAACTGAAATCCCACCTGGTCGAACACCTTTTGGATTTGCAAGAGCAGCCCGAGCAAGCGATTCGTCACCATGTGCTACTAGCCATGATCTCTCAACCCCGAGCATATGGCACAGTATCAACTCAGCATCCAGCCGAGCGGTCGGGATATTGGCGCGGGTAAACTGCTCGGTAACGTCTATCAACCACTCTTCGACGGTCATCTACCTATCCCTTTCCTTTCCGAGTAATCTCAGTTAAGTCTCTGAGACGCCCTGAGCTTTGAGCTCACGTTCGTAGGCTTGGAGCTTTTCTATGAGGTCGTCGATGTCTCCACCGAGAGCTTGTGGGATGCCGGAGCGGCTATAACCGATGCGGTGGTCGGTGATACGGTCTTGTGGGAAGTTGTACGTACGGATTTTCTCAGAGCGGTCGCCTGAACCGATCAGACTGCGTCGTTCAGCGGACTGCTTGGCTTGTTCCTCGTCAACTTTTTGCTGCAAAAGGCGTGAGCGAAGCACGCTCATGGCCTTTTCTTTGTTCTTGAGCTGGGATTTCTCGTCTTGGTTCGAGACGACGAGACCAGATGGCAGGTGAGTGATACGTACGGCCGAGTCGGTTGTGTTGACGCTCTGGCCACCATGGCCCGAGGCACGAAAGATGTCGATACGTAGGTCTTTCGGGTCGATTTCGATGTCGGTTTCTTCAGCCTCAGGTAAGACAGCGACCGTGACGGTACTGGTATGAATACGGCCTTGGCTCTCAGTGACAGGCACTCGCTGGACACGGTGGACGCCTGACTCGAACTTGAGGCTCGCATATGGACTGTCGCCGTTGACCTCAAAAACCACTTCTTTGTAGCCGCCGGTGTCGTTGGCGCTCTCACTCATCATTTCGGTCTTGAACCCATGGGTCTCGCACCAGCGTAGGTACATACGGAGCAGCTCGGCCGCAAATAAACTGGCTTCATCACCACCAGCACCAGCACGAATCTCGATGATAACGTTCTTTTCGTCGTTAGGGTCTTTTGGAGTCAGCATGACGAACAGTTTGTCATCGAGCTCCTCGAGCTCTTTCTCGAGCTCAGGTAACTCCTCCTTCGCCAGGTCAGCGAGCTCATCGTCAGCCGAAAGTAGCTCCTTTGCCTCCTCGATCTGCTTTTGCAGTTCACTTTGACGGCTTCCGGCAACGAGTAACTCATCAAGCTCGGTTAGGCGACGGTTTTTCTTGGCGAAATCAGGATCGGAAAAGGCATCAGGGCGTGCGAGGAAATCCGTGAGCTCTTGGCGCTCGCGGTTCAGGTCATCCAGATTGAGGTTGATCTTTGCCATAGGTTCTCCTTTGCAGTATACGGGGGCGTAGCCAATAAAAAAACTGGCGAGGCGTGCCAGTTTTTTAGATTTGGGCAGCTAGGCTGCGCTTTTTTCAGCGGCTTTGGTAGCTTTTTTCTCTGTGCGAGCTGCAGACTTCTTGGCTTTGTTCGCGAGAGCAGCTTTACGATCCTCGGCGGCTTTAAAGCGTGCCTTGAAACGATCGACACGGCCTTCGGTGTCGATAATCTTTTCCTCACCGGTAAAGAATGGGTGAGAGGCACTACTGATGTGCGTCTTGACCAGCGGGTACTCGTTGCCGTCTTCCCATTTGATCGTGTCGGTAGTCTGTGCAGTTGACTGGGTCAAAAATGCAAAGCCAGCAGACTCATCCTGGAAAACGACAGGACGGTAGTCGGTAGGGTGTAAATCTTTTTTCATAGTCAAGCAACGATTATATCTGTTAAGTGTCTTTTGGTCAAGCCATCCATGATGAGTGTCATTGACAACGTGACCTCTGTGGCGCTATTCTTATGAAAAGCTAGTGGTAAATAGGGGTAAAAAAGAAAATATGGCACGCTTACCGCAACCAGGTGGAGACTCAGGTACATGGGGAGCCATCCTCAATGAGTTCTTGACTCAATCTCACAATACTGATGGTACCTTGAAATCCAATACGGTTACTCCTGATACCCTGAGTTCAGCGACGCCGACGACCGGTCAAGTCCTCAGCTATGACGGTTCTAATCTCACCTGGACCACCGTCTCTGGTTCCGGTACCGTCCCTGACGCTACCTCTTCAGTCAAAGGTCTCGTCCAGCTCTCCGGTGATCTCGGTGGCACCGCGGCAAGCCCGACCGTTCCAGGCCTCGCCAGTAAAGAAAATACCATCACGGCCGGTACGACTGGTCAATACTACCGCGGTGACAAATCCTGGCAAACGCTGGACAAGTCAGCTGTCGGCCTCGCCAACGTCGATAACACCTCCGATGCTAACAAACCGGTTTCATCTGCGACCCAGACGGCGCTGAATGCAAAAGCGGATACGTCTCACGCACATGCAGCTGCTGATATCACCTCTGGCACACTCGGGATTGCTCGTATTCCTACTGGTACGACAAGTACGACCGTTTCACTCGGCAACCACGCACATACCGGGACCTACCTACCTATGAAAAACGGCGTGACCGGTTTGACAGACTCGACGAACGATAGGTTCGCGCGTGTTGATATCACCGACGACGCAAGTGCAACCAGTGGCTGGCCGGATCGTTTCGCATTTTACTTTTCAGGTACACGTACTGGTTATCACAATGAATACGGTGAGCTCCGAGCTCGTCCAGCAAAAAACAATACGGTTGCGCTTCGGGCGATGTATTTCGGTTCAGGTTCTGCCAATATCTTCGAAGTCGCACCATCAGCAGCTGGTACAGAGTATTTCGCTGTCAGCAGCACAGCAGCATCCTTTACGGTTCCTGTCAGCAGCACGCAGAATATTTCTACAACTGGCACGGTCACCGGAAGCAACATCGGGGCAAAGGTCACAGCTTCATCGACGGCGCCTTCAAGCCCTGCGACTGGCGACGTCTGGATTGATTTGAGCGCCTAGTATGGCATGGGTTAAAGAAGCCTCGAACGCAACAAGTAGCGCTTCAACAACATGTGTCGTGACGGTCCCAACAGGAGGATTTCCAGCCGGGCATTTAGTTGTTGTCGGTGCTGTCGCAGTCGTGAGTGGTGCAAGCAACCCGAACCTCACAGTGACTGACAGTAAAGGTAATACTTGGATAAACGATCGCACGATCGCTCCAATCACCGGGCAACTGACGTACGTCGTCCAGGCTTCTTCGATCGTAACAACGACACTAAATGCCGGTGATACTATCACCGTCACAGGTGCCGGTAATACACCGAACCGTATTGCCGTTACCATTCAGGAATTTGATGACACAATCAGCGGCAAAGATACGGGTTCCACGAACGATAACGGCGGCACGTCCTCGGCAAGCGTCAATAGCGGCTCATTCACGACCGCGAACGCAGACAACCTACTTGTGAACGTCGTTGGCTTGGTGTCTGCCGCGCGCATCCCTACGGCAGGTACAAACTATACGCTTGGAACCAAGGTGGCATCTACGAACGGTACCGGTGACCGTGCGGTGTATGCTCAGTGGCGTTACGTGACATCTACAGGCTCATATACCACGCCGAGTACCCTGAACACAGGTTCGATATACGGCTCACTTGGACAGGGTTATATCATCAGCACTGGTGGTGGCGGAGGTCCGCGAACGGGAAAGGCGAAAGTTTGGAACGGTTCGGCGTGGGTAAGTCACCCGGTCAAAGTGTGGAATGGATCATCGTGGGTCGAACACCCAGCAAAGGGTCATGATGGCACACAGTGGGTCATCGGCAAGTAGTATTCGTGCACTCTTGAATTATTGAGTAAATATTGGTACAATCACCTCTGTAATAAATTTTTAACGAAGCAACGCGGACACTATCCTCCTACGGGAAGTCTGCGCGAAGGGAGAAGGATATCATGGCCGTGAAGGTTGATATCAGGGCTTTGCTCGAAGCCGGTGTTCATTTCGGACACAAAACGAGCCGTTGGCACCCAAAGATGGCGCCATACATTCATAGTAAGCGTCAGGACAGTCACATTATCGACCTGACAAAGACCGTCGAGGCACTCGAGGCGGCATTACCGGTCATTACTGCAACTGTTGCCGCTGGCAAGCAGGTACTTTTGGTCGGCACGAAACGTCAGGCACAGGACATCGTCCGTGCTGCGGCTGAGAAAACCAACCAACCATTCGTTACTGAGCGTTGGATGGGCGGTATGCTTACCAACACCGAGACGATGGTTTCACGCATCAAGCATCTCAAGACGCTTGAGAAAAAGATGGATACCGGTGAGCTCGCAAACCGCTACAGCAAGCTCGAGGTCCAGCGTTTCCAGGAAGAGATCGACGACCTGAACAAGAAATACGGTGGTATCAAGGATCTGAACGGCAAGCCTGGCGTGGTTTTTGTGACCGACATCCTCGAAGACGTGAACGCTGTTCGCGAGGCCAAGAAGCTCGGCGTGCCAGTCGTTGCTATCGCTGACACGAACACCGACCCAGGTACGGTTGACTACGCAATTCCTGCAAACGACGACGCTATCAAGGGTATCCAGCTGATCGTCGACTACGTTGTTGCCGCAATCGAAGAAGGCAAGGCGACCGCTGATAAAAAGGAGGGCAACTAATGGCGATCTCTATCGAAGACGTAAAGAAGCTGAAGGAACTGACCGGTGTCGGTCTGACTGACGCAAAGGCTGCGCTGACAGAAACTGACGGTGACTTCGACAAGGCGTTAGAGGCAATGCGCAAGAAAGGTCTGACTAAGGCCGAAAAGCGTGGTGAGCGCGAAGCTCGCGAAGGTCTCGTTGACGCTTACGTCCACTCTGGCCGTATCGGTGTTGTTCTCGAGGTAAACTGTGAGACTGACTTTGTTGCTCGCACCGATGATTTCAAGAACTTGGTTCACGACCTCGCGCTGCACATCAGCGCGACATCCCCGGAATACATCTCACTCGATGATGTCAGCGAAGAAGTTCGTGGCGTCAAAAAGGCTGAGTTCGTCGAAAAGGCACAAAATGAAGGTAAGCCGAGTGATATCGCCGACAAGATCGTCGAAGGTCAGCTGGCGAAGTACTTCGCAGAAAAGGCGTTGCTCGAGCAACCATTCATCAAGAACCCTGATATCTCGGTCGGTGAGTACGTCAAAGAACACATCAGCAAGCTCGGCGAGAACATCGTCGTGCGCCAGATGAAGCGCATCGAACTCGGCGTCAGCGAGTAGCAAAAGAGTTAACCACGCTTGTGAAAATACCGGCATCTGCCGGTATTTTCATTGACAAAAAGCGGACTTGGTTATATTCTGGAGCGCTGCACATTTGGCAGCGGAATAGATTATGGAACAAGACCTGCCGACATTTTTAACCAAAGAACAACGTGAAGACATCCGGTTTTATCAGGACTGGATAGAAACGGTTTGGATAAGGAACGATTACTATCCAGACGACCTGCACGTCATACAACAGAAGCTTGAGGGTATGCTCGACCAATATGATGGCCCACTTCCGACCGCGACCGAAGAACAACTATCAGCGGCACTGGAGACTTGCAAGGCTGAACAAGCACGTCGCACGGCAGAGGTGGCTGACGAGTTCAACCAACACATATTCTCGACTGGTATGTTCCGTGTCGGCATCGTGACGCCCGACGGTGTCTACGAGGTTGAGGCCGCGACCACTGAGGGAAACCTGGTATTACCAGTCGTAGACGACATGCCGTATCAGGGTGAAATCAGCGAAGTCCTATTCGATAAGTAAGTAATGCGTTTGCTACAATAATAGGGAAAGAAAGCGAGGACTATGTTCGATACCAAGACCTATGAAGACAAGATGAACAGCGCACTTGTTCATTTTGAAGATGACCTAAAGAAAGTCCGCACCGGCCGGGCGCACCCCGATATGCTCGATGGTGTCTCCGTCGAGGTGTACGGCACCCGCATGCCGCTCAACCAGGTTGCGAACATCACCATTCCAGAACCTCAGCTGCTGCAGGTCAACCCGTTCGACCCGAGCAATATCGCCGCTATCAGCAAGGCTATTCGTGACGATCAAGCACGCGGTTTCAACCCGAGCGATGATGGTCGCGTCATACGTGTTCCGATTCCGGCACTTACCGAAGAACGACGCCGTGAAATGGTAAAACAGCTCGGCGAAAAGGTGGAAAACTGTCGTATTGCTATGCGTCAGGTGCGTCAGGATGCGTTCAAGGATGCTAAACGTCGTAAAGAAGCCAAAGAGCTGTCTGAAAACGACGTCGCACGTATCGAGAAGGAAGTCGACAAACTGATGGGTGATTTCCAGGCCAAGATAGATGAGATTTATAAGGCCAAAGAAAAAGAAGTGATGACGGTTTAATGGAGGTCGAAGGAGTCGACGTGTTTCGACGTCGTTTGAGGCGGGTTACGAACGGCCTAAGCGTCGTAGGGCTTACCGCTGCATTGAGTATTCAAGCCGTCAACCAGCTTCCTGAGGATATCGATATTCTCCCGCCAGAATCATCAAACAGTGATCGAGGAGAGACAGGTGACCGATAAGCAAGTACCACAACATATCGGCTACATCCTCGATGGTAACCGTCGCTGGGCGAAGCAGCATGGATTACCGACCTACGAGGGGCATCTAGCGGGCTATAACGCGCTCAAAGACGTGGTCGAGGCGACGGCTGATGCTGGCGTCAAATATATCTCGTTTTACACCTGGTCGACAGAGAACTGGAGCAGGGCGGAAACCGAAGTACGGGGCATCATGCGGCTTATCCGGCGACTGTTCAAGGTTGATATCAAACAGCTCGTGCGTGACGATTTCAAGCTCGTTGTACTGGGTGGTCGTGACAAACTACCTGACGACATCAATAAGATGATCGACGAAGCCGAAGAAGCCTCGAAAGATGGTAGTCGCGCAACGCTCGCGATGTGCTTTAACTATGGCGGGCAACAGGAAATCGTGCGTGCAGCGCAGCGTATCGCAGCCGATGGAGTTGATCCAGATACCGTGACTGCTGAGGTCTTTGAAAAATACCTCGATCATCCTGACATTCCCCCCTGTGATATCGTCGTTCGAACTAGTGGTGAGCAACGACTGAGCAACTTTATGTTGTGGCGGAGTGCATATAGCGAATTTCTGTTTCTCGACAAGCTGTGGCCGGACATGCGTCCCGAGGACGTTGATGCTATATTAGAGGAATATAACCGCCGTTCGCGAAGATTTGGAGGATAGAAAAAGGTGCTAGAGGGTATAGGGTTCGTGTTTTCAGTGCTCGTAGGACTGTTTTTATTAGTGCTGCTCGTCGTTCTGCACGAGCTTGGTCACGCCCTATCTGCACGTCGTAACGGCGTTGTAGTTGAAGAATTTGGCATTGGTTTTCCGCCGCGTGCCTGGGCGCGAAAGCTCAAAAACGGGGTCTTGTTCACGCTCAACTACCTGCCACTCGGTGGGTACGTAAAACTGCAAGGTGAACACGACGCCGCGTCGAACGAAGGCGACTATGGTGCGGCCAGTTTTTGGGTCAAAACCAAGATCTTGCTGGCTGGCGTGTTCATTAACTGGATAACTGCGGTCCTAATTTTCACCGGCTTGGCACTCGTTGGGTTGCCAAAGGTCATCGACAACCAGTTTACTATCGAGAGCGATACAACGGAGATACGAAAGCCAGTCACGATCGTCCGAGTGGGCGATGATTCGCCAGCAGCCAAGGCCGGCCTACAAGAAGGCGACCAAGTAGTGCGCTTTGCTGGTCAGCAGCTCGATGAGCCAAAAGATCTCACAGCACTCACGAAGCAGTTCAAAGGTCACTCAGTTGAGATTATCTATAACCGCGATGGCACTGAGAGTATCGTTCGACTGACGCTACGCGGAGAGAATGCCAACGGTCAAGGTTACCTCGGCGTCAGTGCTGACCAGCGGACAACCTACCGTTCGACCTGGTCCGCGCCGATCGTCGGCGTCGCGTTGACAGGCCAGCTGACCGCGGTGACATTACAGGGGATCGGCGATATGCTGGCGAAGTTTGGCACCGGTTTGGTTGAAAAGCTCAACCCGTCAGGCGAAGTACGTGAACAGGCTGATGAAAAACTTGCCGAAGTCGGAAACGGTGTCGCTGGACCACTCGCAATCCTCGGTATCTTGTTCCCATCAGCTCAGGAGGCCGGCTTCACGTCACTACTGTTCATGACGGCGCTCATCTCACTGGCGCTAGCGATCATGAATATCCTGCCGATACCGGCGCTCGACGGTGGACGTTGGTTTGTCATGGCGCTATTTAGGGTCATGAAAAAGCCGCTCAGCAAAGAGCTCGAAGAAAAGGTCCACGGCACTGGTTTCCTAGTTTTATTAGCACTGTTCGCGCTGGTGACGATCGCCGATGTCGGAAAGTTCTGACACAAGAGCGACGCGCATCTTTCGCGGCTATTTGACGCTGTTGGGCGAGCCGGCAGGGGTAATCTTTGCATTCTTTTTCGTCGCGGCCGTCGTTTTCGGCGGGCTGCTCGTGGCCGTTCCTGGACTTGAACCGTTGGTCAGTACGACGCTCGGACAATTGTTGAGCGGTGCACTTATCTATGTTCTAGTCGTGATTGCGGTAGTTCTGCCGGTTTTGATCGTGCGAAAACGTGACTACGTCATCAAGCTGCTAGGGATGAACAAGAGGCCGGGGCGAAATATCCTGTGGCTGCCATTTGTCATCTGGCTTGCCTATATGGGTGTCACTATTGTTGCAGCGGTTGGTGCGCAGTACCTACCTTGGGTTGATGGCGATCAGGCGCAGGAAGTTGGCTTTGATGGTATCTCACTTCCGATTGAGTACATCATAGCTTTTATCGCTCTGGTTGTTATACCGCCGATTGCCGAAGAGCTACTGTTCCGTGGCTATCTGTTCGGTCGACTGCGAGAGCGCTTCGGCTTCTGGGTGACAGCGATCGTGACGAGTCTGACGTTCGGTTTCGTGCATCTGCAGTGGAACGTTGGTATCGATACGTTCGTGCTCAGTATCTTCTTGTGTTACCTCAGGGAAACGACTGGTTCCATATGGGCGAGTATGGTACTGCACGCCATCAAGAACGGTATCGCGTACTTCTTGCTGTTTATCGCACCACTTATGGGGTGGCAACTGTTACAATAGCTACAATGCGTGTATCCAAATTATTTACCCGAACCAGCAAAACTGCACCGGCTGACGAAGTCGCAAAGAACGCCCAGCTCCTGATCCGCGCCGGTTATGTTCACAAGGAAATGGCGGGTGTTTATGCCTATCTACCGCTCGGTCTACGTGTCGTTGAAAAGATCAAACAGATCGTCCGCGAAGAGATGGATGCTATCGACAGTAACGAGCTCATCATGACGGGGCTGCAGCGCAAGGACGTCTGGGAAAAGACTGGTCGCTGGAGCGACGAAGTCGTCGACATCTGGTTCAAAACCAAGCTACAGGATGAAACTGAACTCGGGCTCGGCTGGAGTCACGAAGAGCCGATCGTCGAGATGCTAAAAGCTCACATCAGAAGCTACAAGGACCTACCTGTCAGTCTCTACCAGTTCCAAACCAAACTACGGAACGAACTCCGTGCCAAGAGCGGTATCATGCGTGGTCGTGAGTTCGTCATGAAAGACATGTACTCGTTCCACGGGAGCGCAGAGGAACTCGAGGCTTACTACCAGCGTACGATCGACGCATACAAACGAGTGTACGAGCGGCTTGGCCTCAGTGACGATACCTACGTGACCTTTGCGAGTGGCGGTTCGTTCACACAGTTCAGCCACGAGTTCCAAACGATTTGTGACGCCGGTGAGGACGTCATCTACCTGCATCGTGAAAAGAATATCGCGATTAACGAAGAGGTCATCGATGATGCGGTCAAAGAACTCGGCATCTCACGAGATGAACTCGAGAAGGTCAAAACGGCTGAAGTCGGCAATATCTTTAACTTCGGTAGCCAAAAAACTGATGAAATGGGTCTCAAGTTCACGAGCCAAGATGGTCAGCAGAGTTCGATCTACATGGGTAGCTACGGCATCGGCATTACTCGTGTGATGGGCGTTCTCGTCGAAAAGTTCGCTGATGAGAGTGGCATCGTTTGGCCAGAAGCAGTCGCACCGTATCAGGTTTACCTGGCAACCATCGGTGATGTCGCAGAGCAGGCCGACGCGCTCTATGATGAGCTAAGGAACAAAGGTATCGAAGTACTCTATGATGATCGTGATACACGTCCTGGCGAGAAATTCGCTGACGCTGATTTGCTCGGTATTCCGCACCGTGTCGTGCTCAGTCCGAAACTTATCGAACAGGGGTCGTTTGAGTACAAAATGCGAACCGAGACCGAGTCAAATAGCTTGACTAAAGACGAGCTCTTTGCTACACTATCTGCAGCTTAATAAGCGAGGGTAGGGTCTTAGGAAACGACAATAGTTTACGCACACATCTAAAGTGTGCGTTTATATAACAGAACAAAGGATCGTCACCATGAAGAAACAATACCACCTGACAACCGAAGGCAAGACTGAATTAGAGGCCGAACTAGCTGAATTGATCGCAAAACGCTCTGAAATCGCTGAAAAGATTGCTAATGCACGCGATTATGGTGACCTCAGTGAGAACGCCGAGTACGACGCTGCACGTGAAGAGCAAGCCATGCTCGAAAGCCGTATCGCTGAGCTCGAAGACATTCTCAAGAACGCTGACATCATCAAGCCGACCAAATCGAGCACTATCAAAGTTGGTAGCACGGTTCACCTCGAAAACGGCAAGAAAGTAACCTACAAAGTCGTCGGACCTGTCGAGGCTGACCCGCTCGAGGGAAAGATCAGTAACGAATCACCGATCGGTGCCGCGCTGATGGGTAAAAAAGTAGGTGACAAAGTATCGATCGTCACTCCAAAAGGTCACGTCGAGTACTCTATCGAGGCCGTTGGCTAGACCGATTCACTGTAGTTATAAAAACACCCCGGAGTTACCGGGGTGTTTTTATGCTCTAGGCTTTTCGCGAAAAGAGAGAGCGGAGTTTGATGGTCTGTGAGAACTCGAGCGCACCGAGGCTAAAGGCGCGTACGGCCACCCAGATACTGATGACCATAAAGCCTGTCATGACTATCAACGACAAGGCTGACTCGATAGGGCCCATGTTACCGACTGCGTTTCGTACCATTGATACGACCGGTGAGGTAATCGGGAAAAAGGTGAGGAATCTGACGATAGGGTTTTCTGGGTCGGTCAGTATCGTCATGATGAAGTAGAACGGTATGAACGCGCCGACGTAAAAGACAGCTGAGAAGTTGTTCGCCTCTTTGCTCGATGGTGCCGCAGCAGCAGTTGCGGTCATGAAACCGGCGAACAGCAAGAAACCGACGACAAAGTAACCAGCTGCATACGCGATCGCGACCGGGTCAAAAACGAGCTGTTCGAGACTGATGCCCGCCGGTAGCGCGATGGTATTACCGAGAATATGCATCACGAGCAGTGACACACCGGCTAGGAGGATAAAGAATGCAATCTGCGTAAAAGTGACGAGTGTCACGGCGAGGAGCTTGCCGACGATGAGGTGACGCGGCTTGACGTAGGTGAGTACCATTTCCATCGAGCGGTTTTCTTTTTCTTCGCTCACGCTGGTCAACATGTAGCCGACAGAGAACATGAACACGATGTAAAACAGCACAACGAACAGACCTGGGACGATATATTCGTTGATACCCGCTGTCTCCTCACCGTGGTGGTAGGTCGTGACTTTGGTTTCGGCACCGTTTTGGGCTAGGGCGATGACGTCGGCTGAACCGAGTGGCAAGAACACGCTGGTCTCAAGCAGGTTGTTAGCGAGACTGTGCACACTGTTGTTGATCGTCAGGTCGTTACTACTGAGGTAGATGTCATACGTTCGTTCACCCGCTAGATCTTCAGGGTAGACGACCAGGGCGGCTTTTTTCTCGTCACGTACGGCTTCGATCAGCTCAGCTTTTTCGGACGATGGGCTGAGCGCCAGACCGCTTCCGGTCACGACTTGTTCATTGATAAGCGTGCTTTCGTCGATGATGGCGACGTTCCTTAGCTCTTTGGCAAGCTCTTCGATGCGGGCTGCGCTCGACTGGTTACCGATGTTAGTGAGCAGTATGACCGCGCCGATGATCAGCGGTGTCGCGACCATCGCGATCCAAAAGCTTGGCTGGCGGACGATGGTCATGTATTCGTGTCGGATGACGGAGTTCAGTTTAGACACGGGCTACCTCCGCACTCTTTTCGTTATATATGGTGACAAAGATTTCCTCGATAGATTTTGATTTGAACTCTTGTTTGACGGCTTTGACGGTGCCATAGGCACGTGCTTTGCCGTCTTTGAGAATGAGCAGGCGATCAGCTAGTCGCTCGACCTCTTCCATCAGGTGGGTGATATAGATGACGGCAGCACCTTTTTCTTGTTGTTCGTCGACGATATCGAGTAGGAGCTTGCGGTTAACAGGGTCGAGACCTTTGGTTGGCTCGTCGAGTATCAAAACTTTAGGATCACCCATGACGGCGACGCCGAGCTGGATCTTTTGCTGTTGACCACCGGAGAGTTTCTTTATCTTGGTGTCGGCTTTGTCAGCGAGGTCGACTCGCTCGAGAAACTTCAGTGAGAACTCACGCGCCTCGGCTCGCGTCATACCTTTTAGCTCGCCGAAATAAATCATCGTGTCGAGGACTTTCGAACGCGTATAGAGGCCACGTTCCTCGGGAAGGTAGCCGATGAGATACCCACGCTCAGACGAAAACGGCTTACCGTCGATGAGTAGGTCTCCAGAAGTCGGTTCGTAGATACGTAGCAGGCTACGGATAGTACTGGTTTTGCCTGAGCCATTTGCTCCTAAAAACGCGAAAACCTCTCCCGAATGGACATCGAAGGAGAGGCTGTCGACGATTTTTTTAGAGCCGATACTCAGGTGAAAGTCTTTGACGCTGATGATCGGTGTTTTCATCTTTCTATTCTAGCAAACCGTCTATGCTCTCACTACCTCTGGTATACTAGGGTTTGATATGGCGACGCTGAAAGAACTACGCGACGAGCGACTGAGAAAACTGGAAGAGCTCAAAAAGCTCGGTATCAACCCGTACCCGGCAAAATCCGAGCGCACCCACACTTTGAGAGAAGTGGTTGATGATTTCGATACGCTCGAAAACCAGGATGTGACCGTCGTCGGTCGCGTGGCCGGTATCCGCAAGTTCGGCCAGCTGGCGTTCATCGTTCTGCGGGATCAAAGCGGGCAAGTACAGCTATTCATGAAAACCGACACCGTTGAGTCACTCAAAGTCGAAGACAGCCAGCTGGGTATGGCTGAGCTGCCACTACTCGATACAGGTGATTTCATCCAGGCCACTGGTCCGGTTATAAAGACCAAAACAGGCGAGATCTCGGTCGATGTACGCAAACTGCGTCTGCTGACAAAGAGCCTGCGACCGATGCCGACCAAACAAGACGGTTTCACGAACAAAGAAGAACGTATGCGCCGCCGTTACGTCGACATGAACGTCAACGAGGACGTGCGCGAGCGTTTCGTCCGCCGCAGCAAGTTCTGGCAGGCAACCCGTGATTTTCTGAACCAACGTGGTTTTTATGAGGTTAATGTACCAGTGCTTGAGCACACGACAGGGGGTGCTGATGCTAATCCGTTCGTCACGCACATGGACGCGCTCGACAACGACTTTTACCTGCGTATCTCGCACGAGTTACCGCTCAAGCGTCTGCTCGGCGGTGGGTTTGAGAAGGTTTACGACATCGGGCCGCGTTTTCGCAACGAGAACTACAGCGACGAGCACCTGCCGGAACACGTCGCCATGGAGTGGTACTGGGCCTACGCCGATTGGCGCGACGGTATGCAGCTCATGACCGAGATGTACCGCTACGTACTGAAAGAAACATTTGGGACCCTACAGTTCAAACTAGGTAATTTCGAGGTCGACCTCGAAAAAGAATGGGAGGAATGGGACTATGCGGACGTTATTCAGAGTAGGTATGGCATTGATCCTTATAATACGACTATCGCTGACGTTAAGGCCGCTCTTAAAGAAAATAACCTCGAAGTCGAAAAAACGGAAAACCTAGCCCGTGGTATCGACAAGCTCTGGAAAAATATCCGCAAGGACGTCGCCGGGCCGGTCTGGCTCATCAACACGCCGACGTTCATCAGCCCACTGTCAAAGACGAACCCTGACCGTCCCGAGACGGTGCAGCGCTTCCAACCGGTTATTGCAGGGAGCGAGCTAGGTAACGGTTTCTCGGAGCTGAATGACCCGATCGATCAGTACAACCGTTTCATCGAACAGCAAAAGATGCGCGACGAAGGTGACGAAGAGGCAATGATGCTCGATATCGATTTCGTCGAGATGCTCGAATACGGTATGCCGCCCGCATGTGGTTGGGGTTTTTCCGAGCGAGTTTTCTGGATATTCGAAGGCGTTACCGCTCGTGAAGGCGTGCCGTTCCCGCAGCTGCGGCACGAAGTGGATGAGGTGACGAAAGGGATTTACCCGGAAGCGAAACTGTAAATGGCACCGAACGTATGCCTGGACTAAACAAAATATTCGGTGACGCAGGCGAGAAGGAGGTCGTTGAGCTCATTCCTTGTCCAAATTGCAATAAAGAGCTGATGTTACTTCCGCCGAACTACCCTTTATGCGATGTTCAATGCTCAGGATGTAATTTCAGGGCGCAAATTAAGACAAACCGCACTAAGCCCAAAAGTGAGATTTTTGGAGCAGGGTGGGATATAACAGATAAGGTATTAAAGTCAGGCTACCTGATGCCACCTTTAATAGCTAACTTTAAGTGGCAGGAAAAAGGGGTTGAACGACAAGAAATTCGTTTTTACCCGTTTGTCCCGAGGAAGAATCTCAAAAAAAGACAGCTGTCAAAAACCGCACGACGAGCGAATTATAAAATGTTCAATTACATCGGGTTAGATACGTTATCGTTTATGACTTTATATAAAAAGTAGAAGACTATGGCTAATTACAAAGGACACATAGCAGGTGGGGCGGTGTTCACGGGGGTGTATACGCTGGCGATGTTCTACGCGCCGGTCGAACGGCTTGCCGAGTACGCGCATCTGCTCTACGACTGGCAGGCGATGACAGCGGTGTTCGTCATCGGCATGCTGTTCGCGCTGTTTCCGGACGTCGACACGAACAGCAAAGGGCAAGACCTGTTCTATTGGATCATTTTCCCGCTCGATTTACTACTCATCTACGCCGGACAGTTCCAAGCAGCAGCGTATCTTGGGCTTATCGCCATCTTGCCGATACTGACACATCACCGAGGCTGGACGCATAGCAAATGGGCGATGTTCGTCATCCCGCTGCCGATCATCTTCGTGCCGTATCTATATAACGACAACGTATTGCCGATCAGCCTGGTCTACTACGGCGCGGCCGTCACGGGGTATTTCAGCCACCTATTCCTCGACGGACTTATCTGGAAACGTTTCCGTATTAAGAACTGACGTATACTCGGAGTCAATGGCAGAGTCGACAGAATCATTAAAGATATCCATGAATGCCGCAGACGCATTTGACTGTTTTGAGCGGGCAGGCAAACAGTTGCCGCTTCCTGGTAACGATGTCGAACCATCAGATATCCTCGAGGTTTTACATGGCCAGTTCGAAGGACATCTACGTCGCCTTATAGGGAACAGGGGTGTGACGGAGGTTGTTGTTGGGGTTGATGTCGTAGAACTTGATACGGCGCGTTTGAGCCTGTTCGATAGCAATGACAAAAACTGGCTCGGTTGGTTTCGTATCGCCGATGAACCTCAACCCATCGTACAGGTTCCGCATGGTGATGTAGTCTACATGCTCGATGCAGACACAGAGGGTTAATATTGACAAATACACAACTCTATGCTATGATGGATGTATGGCAACAGCTAGCGCTGAAGCGATAAAACCAAAACAATCGTCCGAAATACAGCACAACCTCGAAGCGACGAAACCACTCCTTTTCAATATGGCAGAACAGATTTTGCTTACAGATAAGGATCGATGGAATATTATCATCGGCGACGATGCCGGTGGAAGACTACCAGCACACTTTGTACACGATCTCTTGAAACAGGACGGCCGGAACGTAAAGACATTCTTTGTCGCTGCCTCAGCTACTTACCGAAAAGAAAATGGTGCAGAACCTTACGAGCAGTATTTCAAGTACCTTGAAGAGCAGCTCGGCGAGCCACTGCGACCTCTTGTAGTCACCGAGTCCGTACAAACAGGTGGCACTGTAGATTTCTTACGCGAGCATCTCGCACAAGTTAGTTCTACTACTCCTGAATTTGCTGCAGTTGCCACATCGGAAATTGCTTCACAAAAGATTGAGTTCATAGGTGGAGTAGGCGACGAAGCATTGAAGGATGTTTGGCGAGCGTACGAAAGTCCTGTCGCAAAACTATCCCTTGGCCGTCGTGCCGTGAAAGCGATATGGAAGGCTTTGCCTGGTCAAGCCAAAGTAGCTATCAAATCGCGTACCGATGCTCACATAAACCCTCCAACTATGAACGATACTATCGGTCTTGTCGTCGACACGAATTCACAAACTCCTATCGCGAGTCGCTATGAAGGTAGGGATGGACAGGCGGCAACCGACGCGTACCGGCTGATAGATGAATTCGCAGCAGAAGCATACGAATCGGTAGTGGAAAAACACTCAGTTCCGGCAGCGTAGCCCGCAATACTGTGAAATAAGTCTCAGGAAACTCAGTCTCTCCGCGATATGCTGAGGGTGCAAAGGAGGTACCCTATGGGACAAGCTTTTGAATTTGACGGACAGTTCTTTGAGACCGAAGGAGAGTTTCTCGACGCGCTCGCACATGGTTACAAGACAGGGGATAAGGAGTTGGTCGTTGATACGCTCGAGTCGTATGGCTATACGCTCTCGGATATCGGAGTTCGACCTGGTAGCGGCGAATAGACTATTTCTTTGGAGCCGTGATATTGATGGTCGACTGGTGGCTTCCAGCGCTGCTCAGGCTGAGGCTGCCACCGAGTGAATCCATGATGATACGGTCCAGGAAGAGACTGAGCCCGAGACCGTCGTACGTGAAGCGCATCGGAGCTTTCTGAGTGCGTTTGTGGCCGTTATCTACAGCGGTCGTAGCGCTGTCGCTAACTTGAACGGTCAGACTATGCTCGTGCGGTACGGCGCTGATCGTAATCGTGCTGCCTCGTTCTGCGAACTTGATCGTATTGTCGATGAGAGAGCCGAGCACGAAGTCGAACAGCGAACGCCGTTGATTGATAGTTGAGCTCGGGATATCAACGACGACACGCAGATTCTTTTCATCCAGTCTCTGTTGGTAGAAACGGACCAGTTCATCGACTGAAGCACGCAGGTCAAACTTTTCGCTCGCGCCCGTCACGCCCGTCTCGATCTCGCTCAGTAGCTTGAATTTATGCAGTAACTCACGCATATCATCTAAGCCACGCGTAAATGCGCGGCTTTTTTCGTGGGGCGCTGAGTCGCGTAGGGCGTCGAGTTGGTCGAGGCGGTTGGTGAGGACGAGTACGGAATTCTCGATAAATTCGTTACGAGCGTGGTCGAGAGCTTCTTCGTAGGCCAGTACCTGCTCACGGTAATCACGCTCCTCGAGCTTGATGTGGTGGGTGCGAACCGAGCTGTAAAAGAATAATGCTGACGCGATAAATACGCCAGCCTGTGCGATCAGGTTAAAGGTGCCGATCTCGACGTTGCCGACGACTCCGAGAAAGAAGTTGCTCGTCCATGCGATGACGAGCGCGGTCGCAACCGGCAACCAGAAAAAGCTCGATGATATGAAGTCTAGATGGCCAAAACGGGGCTTTTCGGGAGCTTTGATATCACTCAGTGCGCTGTTCGAGTCGATATCCGAGACAATACGATCGATGTCTGTTTCGAGGTCTTTTAGCAGTGTAGTCAGACGTTTCGACGATGAGCCTGCCACGGCGTTCATCGCCATGAGCGGACTCTTGAAATAGTGCGAGGCGAGGTGGATAAAGTTGTCTTTTTCGGCGGCGATATCACGCTCTCGTTTTGCGGCGCGAGTCATACGACGGGCGGCAAGTATCTCGCGACCCGACTGCCAGCCCATGATAGCGGCGGATATGGCGAGGATTGCGAACGTGAAGTAAGGGAAAGTTCGAGCGACGATAGGCGGCATCGCACGCAGTGCTTCCTGGGCAGCGAGCGGAATCATGTCGACGTAGGGCCGCAGGAACGGTTCAAAGAAAGCCGGTACGTTCTTTAGGTCGCTGAGACCGGCGATACCAGGCTGTTGCGGTGACAAAGGTGGGTCTTCGCTGCTAGGAGGCAGGGTAGGTGAGGTAACCGATGGAGTAAAACATGTACCATCTTCGGCGCGGTCGAGCTCATCAGGTACGAGGGCTTGCGTGCCGGTGATGTTAGAGCACATATCAGTAGCCGGTCGTACACATAACTCGTTCTCGGTGTTCGTATAGCCCTCGGGCACTGAGTTCTGGGTACCGGTGAGATTCGGACAAACGTCTTTTGACGGCGTTGGTTGTGGGAAACAGCTACTGTTCTCATGATAGTACCCGTCAGGGATCGTTTCCTGGGTGCCTGCCATGTTGGCGCACATATCAACGGCAGGTGGGGGCGGGGTGTAACAGTTGCCGTCGCCATCAACCAACATACCGGATGGCACCGATGTTTGATAGCCGGGGATATTCGGGCAGCTATCGGCTGGTCCGACGTTGACCGTTACGGTTGTATTGTTACCTGCGAAAACCATCGTTCCCCAGGTCCAGACGCCGACCACGCCAAAAACCAGCATAGAGGCAACCGCAAGGTGATGATGAGCTTTCAGGTTTTTCATTTTCGTCTCTTAGAACTTATGTTTATTGTAAAAGGCTCTACGTATTTTGGCAAGCGTCGTATATGGGGCAGACGGTGCTATACTAAGGCTCATGTTGGATATCCGTTTTATCAGAGATAATCGTGAGCTAGTGGAAAAAACCAGCCGCGAAAAAGGCTACACCGTTGATATTGGCGCACTACTGGAGCGTGATACTGAGCGTCGTGAGCTACAGGCTAAAGTCGACGAGCTGCGAACCAAGCAGAATCAGATTTCGGCACAGATGAAGGGCGGCAAGCCTTCACCGGAGTTGATTGGTCAGGCGACTGCCTTCAAGAACGAGCTCGCTACGCAGGAACCGCTCCTGAGAGAACTCGAAGCAACGTGTGCTGAGTTGCTCGCTGGCATCCCAAATGTAACATTTGATGACGTGCCTGTCGGTGGTGAGGATGCGAGCGTTGAAATCAAGAAATTCGGCGAACAGAACGAGGGGGCTGTCGATCATCTCGATTTTGCTACCAAACGTGACTGGGTCGATTTTGAGCGCGGCGCCAAAGTTGCTGGGGCGAAGTTCTACTACTTAAAAGGTGACCTGGCACTACTCGAAAACGCTATCACGCAGTACGCGCTCGATTTCGTGACCAAAAAAGGCTTTACGTTCATGACGGTGCCACATCTCGTCAACCAGCGAACGCTGACGGGCACCGGTTTTGCGCCACGCACCAGCGACCAATCCGACGAATACGCTATCGAGGGTGAAGATCTGAGCCTGATCGCGACAGCTGAGATATCACTGACCGGACTACACGCTGACGAGATAATCGATGAAAAAGATCTACCGCTCCAGTACGCGGCACTGAGCCCATGCTACCGCAAAGAGGCCGGTACCTATGGCAAGCATACCCGCGGTCTGTTCCGCGTACATCAGTTCAACAAGCTTGAGATGTATGCATTCACGACTCCAGAAAACTCAAAAGACATGCATGAACAAATCCTCGCCATCGAAGAGGAGCTGTGGCAGTCCCTCGATATCCCGTACCACGTCATTAATATCGCGAGCGGTGACCTTGGCGCTCCAGCGGCAAAGAAATACGACATCGAGTATTGGTCGCCAGTCGATAAAATCTATCGCGAGCTGACGAGCTGCAGTAACTGTACTAATTTCCAAACTCGTAACCTCAATATTCGCGTTCGACGAAGCAACGGCACTATCGAAATGCTTCACTCCCTCAACGGTACGGCCGTCAGTCTAGCCCGTTCACTTGTGGCGGTCATCGAACATTACCAAAACGATGACGGTACACTACGTGTTCCGGCAGTACTCCAACCATATCTTGGTGGCCGCGAACAGCTCTAAACTGCTATATCTAAGCTTCGATAAATATAGCATTTCCTCGTTCGGTATAAGGGAGTAGGCTCCCTTATATGCTCACCTCGTCATGCTATAATAGAAGTACAGCAACGGAAGGAGGTTTACATGATGAACGTCATCAACATAACCGGAGTCCGCTATACACCCGACGATCTCACGAAACGGTATGTGCGAAAAAAAATTGGCTCGCTCGATCGCTATCTCTCGCGACACACACGAAAGTCGGCGCATGTCGATATCAAACTCAAAGAAGTGAACCGTGCCCACGGTAACAAGTATGAGTGTGATGTCATCATGCATCTGCCGGAGCAGACCATCATGGCCAAGGACTCAACGCTGAACATGCTAGCGGCAGTTGATATCGTCGAGGAAAAACTCCGCGCTCAACTCAAGAAGTATCACGACACGCGCAAAGAACACCGTGGTCGGCACGATTTGCTCGGCCGGCTCAAGCGGCGTGTCTATCGTCCATCGTTTGAGACTGAATAAAACTAGTCTTCGAAGTCAGCGTCCGACAACATTAACGGTTGCTCGATACGTTTCTTGAGTGTTTTCTCGTGCTTTTCCAGTAGTGCTCGCACGTCGTCAGCGTCTAAGTCATGTTCTTCGGCGGCAGTCGCAAGATCTTCCATCGCTTGCTCATGGATGTCAGGTGAAATGTCGGGTAGTGTGAATAAAATCGCCGCACCGGATATCCTTCTATCAAAATAGGCATCACCCATGCGTCGGTTCCAGTCGGCTTCCGGGGTCAGTTCTTCGTAGTTATGTTGGATGATGCCCCAAAAGGCATCACGGGTCTCACGGTCGTACATAAATGGTGATTGTACGCCGGTTTGGGAAAAAGTGAAGCATAAACGGCATGCCTCGTGGTAGCTTATAAGTTTTCCTAAAAAGCATTATTACGGCATATAACGGCTTTCTTTTCACCCCATATAGCGGTATACTGGTATGAGTTTCGATAAGAGATAAGTTAGAGGGAAAAGTATACCTATGAAACAGGCACTGACAAAAGTGTTTGGCGATCCACAGGCCCGAATCATCAAGCGACTGAGAAAACGAGTTGTAGCCGTCAACAATCTAGCCGACAAATATCACGATATGAAGGTCGTGGAGCTAAAGAAGCAGACTGAGGTTCTGAAAAAGCGTTTGGCAAAGAAAGGAACGTCGCTCGACGACATTCTGCCTGATGCCTTTGCATTGGTCCGCGAAGCAGGCGACCGCGTGCTCGGTATGCGTCACTTTGACGTTCAGTTGATGGCCGGTATGGCGCTGCACGAAGGTAACGTGGCCGAGATGAAGACCGGTGAAGGTAAAACCTTGATGGCGACACTGCCGGTATACCTGAACGCGCTCAGCGAAAAGGGCGTGCACGTCGTGACTGTTAACGACTACCTGGCGCAGCGTGACGCAGGTTGGATGGGTGAACTCTACGCCTACCTCGGCATGACTACCGGTGTCATCATCAATGACGCGAGCTTTATCTACGACGCAAAGCACGATAACGGGCTGCATGCCGATGAGCGCATGCGCAAGCTTCGTCCCGTCAGCCGTAAAGAAGCCTACGCCGCCGACATCACCTATGGCACCAACAACGAGTTCGGGTTCGACTACCTACGCGACAACATGGTCAACGACAAAGACCTGCTTCGTCAGCGTGAACTGAACTTCGCGATCGTTGACGAGGTAGACTCCATTCTCATCGACGAGGCAAGGACACCGCTCATCATCAGCGCGCCAGCGATGGAAAACCCAGAGCTGTACCAAAAATTTGCCAAGGTCGCCGCTAGTCTCAAGCCAAATCACTATGTGTTGGATGAAAAGCGCCGCAGCGTAAGTCTGACGGACGAAGGCGTCGACAAGATCGAAAAGATGCTCGGTGTCAAGAACCTCTACAGTCCGGAACACGTCCGCTCGGTCTATCACATGGATCAAGCACTAAAGGCGCAGACACTGTTTCGTCGCGACAAAGACTACGTGGTTGCGAACGACGGCGAAGTTATCATCGTCGATGAGTTCACGGGTCGTCTGATGCATGGTCGTCGCTACAACGAAGGTCTACACCAGGCTATCGAGGCAAAGGAAGGCGTCGCGGTCCAACAGGAAAGCCAGACACTCGCGACTATCTCCTTCCAGAACTACTTCCGTATCTACGAAAAGCTCAGTGGTATGACTGGTACAGCATTTACCGAAGCCGAGGAATTCCAACAGATTTATGGCCTCGACGTCATCCAGATTCCACCGAACCGACCGCTTGCTCGTATTGACAAACAAGACAAGATTTTTAAGTCAGAAGCAGGCAAAATCAAAGCGCTTGTCGCTGATGTGCAAGCATTTCAGAAGGAAGGACGACCAGTCCTTATCGGTTCGGCCAGTATCGCAAAGAACGAGTTGATTTCACGAGGTCTCAAAAAAGCTGGTGTCAAACACGAACTACTCAATGCCAAGAACAACGAACGCGAAGCAGCTATCGTCGCCGAGGCAGGCAAGAAGGGCGCCGTGACGCTTGCAACCAACATTGCCGGTCGTGGTACGGATATCGTCCTTGGCGAAGGCGTCAAAGAGCTTGGTGGGCTCGTCGTGCTCGGTTCGGAGAGACACGAAGCTCGTCGTATCGACAACCAGCTACGTGGTCGCGGTGGCCGTCAAGGCGACCCAGGAACGACCCAGTTCTACGTCAGTACCGAAGATGACCTGATGCGTATTTTCCAAGGTGAGCGTATTGCTGCCCTTATGGATCGTCTCGGCGTCGAGGACGACATGCCGATTGAAAACCGCGCTGTCAGTAAGACGCTCGAGTCAGCGCAAAAACGTGTCGAAGGCTACAACTACGACACTCGAAAGAACGTCGTCCAGTATGACAACGTCATCAACCGTCACCGTAAAGTCGTCTACAAGATCCGTCGTGAGATTCTCGACGGCGAGGACATCAAGCCTGAGATCGAACGACTTATCGAAGCCAAGATCCGCGATGTGACCACCGTGCCAGCTCGCGGTAGTCAGAAGTTCATCGATGAGTTCGAAGCGATCATCCCGATCAAGACCGCAACCATTAAGAAAATTGCTGAAGAAAAGCGTGATAAAACCCGCTTTGAGCTGGCTCAAAAGGCAGTGATGAACTATTACACCGCTAAAGAAAAAGAGTTTGGCGTCGAGACGATGCGCGGCATCGAGCGTCAAATCTACCTACAGATACTCGACCTGCTTTGGATGCAACACCTCGAGAACATGCAGCACCTGCGTGAGGGAATCCACTGGCGCTCAGTCGGTCAGCGCGACCCACTCGTCGAGTACCGTCAGGAATCTCAAAAGCTGTTCGAGAGTCTCCAGGCGACGCTACGTGACGAAGTGCTTCGCGCTATCTTCCATGTTCACAAACACGAAGCCGAGGCGTCAGTCAGTCATGATGATCACTATGATTCTGAACTAACCGATGCAGCCAAAGGTTCAGTTGAACGAGGCGTGAACGAAGCCGGTCTCCCAACGGTCCACTCTGAGGACGAATACAAGGTCAAGAAAGCGTCAACGACAGCTACTAAGAAAAAGACAGCAGCCAAGAAGAAACGAAAGCAAGCAAGGGCAGCCCGCAAGCGCCATTAAGCGGTTATGAAGCACACGGTTCACGAAGTCACGCTAAAGAACGGTTCACGGGGTCTCCTCATCGACATCCCAGGTGCGACCGTGATGAGCTTCCAGTTCCATTTCCGAGCTGGAAACCGCTTCGTACGTAGCGGCGAGATCGAGCAAGCGGCTCACATCATGGAGCACATGGCATTTGGTGCCAATGCGCAGTTCAAGGATGGTCAGGCATACGAGGCAGAGTTCACGAAAAACGGCGCCTATCACAATGCGTATACGTCTGATCACAGTATGGTGTATCTCAGTGACTGTGCTGATTTTGAGTGGGAGCGTATCTTGGATCTCAAACAAGTCGCCATCACAAAACCTCGCTTTAACGAAGAAGAACTAAAAGCCGAGGCAGGCAATGTCCGTAATGAGTTGAACGGCTATCTTAACAAGCATCCACGCCTCCTATGGCCAAAAATGCAGCAGGTACTCGGCGAAGCGACGCTGACGTATCCTGAGGCGATCAAAACGATCAGTAACGTGACGCTGCGTGATATTCGTGAACACTACCGCCGCACTCACACGAGCGAAAACATGCGCTTTATCATCGCTGGTCGTATGTACCGCCGCAAAAAACGCATCATCGAGATGCTGGAAAGCTGGGATTTGCCGCGTGGCGAGCGCCTCAACATCCCGATCGACGAAGTCCACGGCGCCGACCCATTCCTGATCCGAAGGAGTGAATCGAGCAACATCACCTTTGGATGGTCGATGGTCGTACCCCGCCGGCTCAGCGACTCTGAGCTCGATGCGATGAGTTCCGTCAATCACGTACTCACCGGTACGATGCATTCACGAATCTTTGGCGCTGCTCGAAAAGCAGGTCTCGCCTACGGTATCTTCTCTGAGACCAGTGCCAACGAGCACGCAAGCAGTTGGGATTTTGGCGCCGAAGTGAACCTCGACACCATCGAACCGTTGTTCGACATCATGGTGCGCGAAGTAAAAGCGGTTCTCGCGGGCGATATCAGCGAGGAAGAGATAGAGCAGGCCAAGCAATATGGTGTCGGCCGCCACCAGATGGGTGCGCAGACAGTCGGTCAGATCAACCGCTGGTACGCTGACCGTTATTTCTTTGATGGGCACATCGAAAACTATGACAACCGGCCAACTGCAATCAACGCCGTCACAAAACGACGCATCGTCGAGACGGCGCGAGAGTTTATCAATGCCAACTGCTGGCTTCTCGGCGGCGTTGGTAGTGGTGACAAGGCGCTCCTCGATAGCCTCAACGCCAAACTGAGCACGCTTTTTGAAGACGCTGCTTAGGCGTTACACTATACATATGAAAATAGCCATTGTCGGTTACGGAGCAGAGGGGAAGGCGAGCTATAGCTATTGGCGTGATCTCGGGCACGAAGTCACGATCGTCGATGAAAAAGAGATCAGTCCGTACGATCTGCCGTACGGTTCGGATATGTTGCTTGGTAAAAACGCGTTCAAGTATCTTGCCGGCTATGATCTCGTCGTTCGAAGTCCTGGTATCAATCCGTCAAAACTTAAAACTGACAGCAAGATCTGGTCGGCAACTAACGAATTCTTCGCCAAGTGCCCGGCGCCGATAATTGGCGTGACTGGCACGAAAGGCAAGGGAACGACCGCTAGTCTGATCGCCGCGATTTTAACTGCGGCTGGCAAGACAGTGCATCTCGTCGGGAACATCGGTACACCGGCACTCAGTGTGCTCCCAAAGATTCAACCCGACGATCTGGCCGTGTTCGAGCTTAGTAGTTTTCAGCTGTGGGATTTGGAGAAAAGCCCGCACATCGCGGTCGCCTTGATGATAGAAGCTGATCACCTGGACGTTCACAAGGATATGAAGGACTATGTTGGAGCCAAGAGCAACATCCGACGATATCAGACAGATAACGATATTTGTATTTACCACCCGACGAATGAGCTATCGGCGCAGGTTGCAGCGGCGAGCACAGAAGGTGAGGCGAAACGGTATGCGGTCGTCGATGACGGGGCTGTATATGTCAAAGAGAATACATTTTTTGTTCAAAATCAAGCACTTTGTAGCAACGATGCGGTGCAACTCCCTGGAGCTCACAACCTGGAAAATGCCTGTGCAGCTATCACGGCAGCGTTGCCGTTCTTGGATAATGCTTATGATGCGATCGAAAAAGGCTTACGCTCGTTTACCGGCCTGCCTCACCGCCTGAAATTGGTTGGCGAGAAGAGTGGTGTACGTTACTACGATGACAGTATCGCAACGACGCCAGGCTCGGCGATAGCGGCCATAAGCGCTTTTGACGAGCCAAAGTTATTGATTCTCGGTGGCTCGGATAAGGGTGCGGACTACACGGAACTCATCGAGGCATGCAAGAGCACCGATACGCATGTTCTTGTGATCGGGGCGTTGGCAGGTAAGCTGCGCAAGCTATGTCAAAAACATCATGTCGCAGTGACCGATCTGGCTGGTAAGACGATGCAATCTATCGTGCGATCAGCGACTGAGCTTGCAGCGCCAGGTTCAGTCGTCATCCTCAGCCCAGCGGCAGCAAGCTTTGATATGTTTAAAAACTATGCGGATCGTGGTGACCAATTCGTAGAAGCTGTAAAGGAGCTCGTCTAAAGTGCAGCCGCTTCGCCAAAGGCTCACCGTGCTGAGTGACGAACTCGATGCCGCCTTCGAGCGTCTAAACATCGAGGCAAAAGAGACCGAGCTGGCAGGACTTGATGTGCGACTTGCTGATCCTGACCTGTGGCGTGATCCAACGCATGCGGAGCAGGTGACCAAGCAGGCGGCGAGTTTACGCGGACAAATAGAACCATGGCGTCTTCTCGTCACGCAAGTTGCCGATAGTGTAGAGCTGCTTGAGCTTGGCGACGAGACGATGATCGCGGAACTGACTGAGCAAATCGGTCATCTCGAAACCGAATACGAGCGCCTTAAAAAGGATTTATTGTTTCAAGGTGAATATGATGATCATGCAGCGATTCTAAAACTCAGTGCTGGAGCCGGTGGTACTGACGCGCAAGATTGGACGGAGATGTTGGAGCGTATGTATGTTCGGTGGGCGGAAAAGACTGGCATGAAGACAGAGCTCATTGAGCGTTCGGCAGCCGAGGAGGCTGGCATAAAGAGCGCGACCTACGGTGTCTCGGGACCGTTCGCTTACGGTCGTCTCAGAAGTGAGCATGGTGTCCATCGTCTGGTTCGACTCAGTCCGTTCAACAGCGACAATCTGCGCCAGACCAGCTTTGCGCTCGTCGAGGTTATGCCGGAGATCGATGCACCAGATGAGGTAGAGCTCGACGACAAGGATCTCAAGATCGATGTCTACCGCGCAGGCGGTCACGGCGGCCAGTCGGTGAATACGACCGATAGCGCCGTCCGTGTGACTCACCTGCCAACGAACACCGTCGTTGCCATTCAGAACGAACGCTCACAGCTGCAGAACAAAGAGACGGCGCTCAAGATTCTACGCTCAAAGCTTGCGCAGATGCAGATGGAGCAGCATGCCGAGACGCTCACTGACCTACGAGCAGGTGAATCTGCGAGCTGGGGAAACCAGATTCGCAACTATGTACTTCACCCATACACGATGGTCAAAGATACACGAACGAAACACGAAGACCGCGATACTCAGGGTGTGCTCGATGGCAAGATCGACGGTTTCATCGATGCCTATCTCGAACATTCGTCACAGATTGAAAACTAAATAAAAAGGTTTTATAATAATTCAATTCAACGACATCTGAAAACTGTCAGATTGTTTTGAACGTACCAATGAAACGAGGCAACTCATGGATACATCGCACCAGAGTGACACACTTGGAGTTGCAACGTCGCTTAGCGACGGTATCGCAATGATCTGGAAGTTGTCGGCAAATGAGTCCGGTAATAAGGAGACCGTTGCGCATCTCCTCGCATCTCTCGAGGATGTGGCGAGCAATCTCGCTAGTGGGCAGATCGGCCCTGAGCAAGCGTGCAGTGTGCTCATCGGCCTATATTACACGTACGAGGCGAAGCTTTTTGTCAGCGCCGTGCTTGGCCCGCTTCGTACGCTCGGTTTTGATCTTGGCTACGAGCTCGGCCTCAGTCAGGATGAGATCTGGGATATCCAAGAAGCTGTCTCGAGAGAAGGTTGAGAGCACCGATGCCACTTTCCAAAGAGCAAAGGCACGAAGAGCGTCGCAAGACGCTGCTCGTTTGGCTGCTGAACAACGGCTCTAACTACGGATACGACATCCACAAGGGCTGTAAGATGCGCTTGTGGCACATGTACCCGTTGCTCACCGAGCTCGAAGCTGGAGATCTCGTGACACGCACCGAAGACATGAGCGTCAAGCGTCCGCCGCGCATCATCTACGGCCTCACCGAACGAGGCAGGGTAGAAGCGCTGCGACTCCGAAGACAATCCTGAGGAGGTGAGTCGATGTTCGAACGGTTTACCGACACAACACGGCGCGCAGTCCATCTTGCTTCAGAAGAAGCTCGAATGCTCGACCATAGCTTCGTCGGAACCGAGCATTTGCTCCTCGGGTTGCTGAACGAAGGTGAAAGCCTTGCGTTCAAGGCTCTGCGCGAAAACGGCGTCGAGCTCTCGGTCGTCCGAAGCGTCGTCGAAGCGATCAATGGTCGCGGTAGTGAGCCGATCTCAGGTCACGTGCCGCATTCCCCACGAGCGCTGAAGGCGATGAGGCAATCATTGCAAGAAGCCCTCTATCAGGGTCACAGCTACGTTGCACCTGAACACTTGTTACTGGGGCTTCTGCGAACCGAGGGCATCAGCTGGCAAGTCCTGGGTGATCTCGGCATTGACGTTCATGTGCTGAGGGCAACTGTGCTCGAGAAGATCCACCCGCGACAATGAGTCCACCCATGAAGTTGAGCCCCGCTCCTTCACGGGCGGGCTCTTCTTCATTTCAAGACATCAATACCACTTGTGTTAAAATGCATTAAGTAATGATACTTCTGGATAGGGTAACAAAAACGTACAGTAAAGAGGGTACGCCGGCATTGAACCGGATCAGTCTTCATATCGAACCGAAAGAGTTCGTCATCATCGTCGGTACTAGCGGTGCCGGCAAATCAACACTCCTCAAGCTCCTCACACGTGAAGAAAAGCCAACCAGTGGCAAAATCGTCGTCGGTGGCATCGACTACGACACGCTCAAGGACAAGCACGTGCCACTGCTGCGTCGCAAGATCGGCGTCGTGTTCCAGGACTTCAAACTGTTGCCGCAGCGTACGGTGTTCGAGAACGTCGCCTTTGCACTCGAGATCGCCGGTATGACCAATCGCGAGATTCGCTCAACGGTTCCAAAAGTCATCGAATTGGTTGGTCTGACCGGCAAGGAAAAGAAATTTCCTCACCAACTATCTGGTGGTGAGCGCCAACGTGTCGCGATAGCCCGTGCCGTCGTACGCCAGCCGAAGATACTGATCGCCGACGAGCCGACCGGTAACCTCGATCCGATGCACAGTTGGGACATCGTTCGATTACTCGAAAAGATTAACCGTTACGGCACGACCGTCCTGCTGACAACCCATAACGTCGAGATCGTCAACCGGCTCAAGCGTCGTGTCATTACCATCGACCACGGCAAGATTACTGCCGACCAAGCACAGGGAAGGTACAAGCAGTAATGGCGACGCAAAACTCAGTCGGCAAGCTTGGTGGCAAACAGCGTCTACGACGTCGATGGCTGACGTGGCTACGGATGATTCGCTACGGTGCGAACAACTTTACGCGTAATGCCTGGCTGACAACGGCAGCGACTGCTGTCATGACGATCACGTTGCTGATTATCTTTACGACGTTCATGGCGCGTAGCGTTCTAAGCTCCACGGTCGAAGAGATCAAAGACAAAGTTGATTTTTCGATCAACCTCAAAACCGACGCGACGAAAGATGAAATTGACTCAGCGAAATCAAAGTTCGAAGCATTACCGAGTGTCGAGAGCGTTCGTGTCATCACGTTAGAGGACAGCAAAAATATCTATATTGAGCAGAACAAACCGTCAGGTGAGCAACTCCAAGCGATTTCTGAGCTTCCGACTTCACCGTTCTTTCCCGTGCTTCGTGTCATTATCAAGGATCCTAACGACGTCAAGCCTCTAGCGGATCTCGTGAATCAAGACCAAGAGTTAAAAAGTACACTGCACCCCGATCCAAAACGTGCACCGAGTTTTAGCGGTGAGAAAAAGAAAGTCATCGAAACCATTTCACGTTGGACCGCATTTGCAGAGAGGGGAGGGCTCGTAGCGGCCATCGTCTTTATCGCTATCTCGATGCTGATCATCTTCAATACGATCCGTATGGCAATCTTTAACCGTCGAGAGGAAATCCAAATGATGAAGCTCATCGGTGCCGACAAAGCCTTCATACGTGGACCATTCGTCGTTGAGGCGGTTATGTACGGCTTTATAGCTGCGTTAGTTGCGACAGGTCTTGGATACGCGTTGATCTACTCGGCTGAAGCGTCACTTTCCAGCTATGGTATCGCTATTAGTCCGATCAGAGATACATTCACGCTCTTTGCCCCTCTTGTGCTCGTCATCATGATTTTTATCGGAGCACTCATCGGTGTTATCTCATCTCGGCTGGCTGTTCGTCGTTACTTAAAAGTCTAACCACGAGCGTCTTGACTGACGTTTTTTCCCGTGGTACGTTAGGAGTAAATCGCTATGAAAAGGTCCACCACACCAACATTCAGGCAAACCTTGACCCGTGCATTTATCGTACTGGCAGTGCTTGCCGTTGCTTTGGTGCCACTCAAGATTGCATCAGCTGAAACACTTGGTGAAAAGATTACAAATCTCCAGGCTCAGATTGACGCGAGCCAGGCAGAAGCTGACCGACTGCGCCATGAAGGCGACACGCTTCAGAATGCGCTGGCCATCCTGACGGCCGAAAAGAATGCTATCCAGACCCAAGTCGACCTCTCACAGGCGAAGTACGAAGAACTCACGAAAAAAATAGAAGAGAACCAAAAGAAGCTCGAACGCCAACAGCAAGTGCTCGGTTCGACCATTTCCGACCTCTCGGCCGAAAGCCAAACCAGTCCGATAGAACTACTTGCAGGTAGTAGTAGCATCGGTGACTTCATCGATCGCCAAGAGTATCGGTCATCAGTTCAGGACCAGATAGAGAGTGCTATCAGTGCGGTAAAGAAGCTCAAAGCTGAGCTTGCGAAGCAGCGTAAAGACGTCGAGGATGTTCTCGCACAACAAAAGGTGCAGCGTGATCAATTAGCCGCAAAAGAAGCCGAACAGGCCTCACTCCTTGCCGCGACCCGGTCTCAAGAATCCGCCTACCAGGCACGCGTTGGCGACCTGAAGGCGCAAAAGGCTGCCGCAGAAGCGGCCCTCGCGGCCTCGCTCAACTCACGTAGTTACACCGTGTCTCCAGTTGGGTACGTCAATGCTGGTGCCGTAGTCGGCTCAGTCGGTAGTACAGGTATGTCCACAGGTCCACACCTTCACCTTGAGGTCCGCACGAGCAGTGGCGCCGTCACGAACCCAGATCCGTTTATCAAGTCCGACCCAGTCAACATGCCACCTGCATTTATCAGTCAGCACTATGGTAACCCTGACCCGATGTACGTCCGTGGTTGGCACCCAGGCACTGACTATGCGGCTAACACCGGAGCACCTATCTACGCTATCGACAGCGGCATGATGTATCGAGGTTGTTCACAGGCGATGCTCGGCACTTGGGCATATGGTTACGTCGCGATCATCGAACACAGCAACGGCTCACGCAGCATCTACGCACATATGAGCGGTGGCCCAGGCTGCTGACCACAACTGAGAAAGATATTAAAACCGCGCCACGTGCGCGGTTTTTCAAGAAGCGCTCATGCTAGTATAGAGGGAGTCTAGAAAGCTTTTCAGGAGAAACATGGAACCTCAAGTCAAAAAATCATTCTGGTCGCGCAGCGTGCCGTTGCCGACTGTCATCCTCATTACGGTCTTTGTCGCTATGGTCTCATTCGTGACCGGTACCCGCGCCGACGATATAAAAGACCGCGTAACTGGCAACAAGAACCCGAGTAGTATCAATTTCAGCTCGCTCGGCGGCGTCTACGACGTTCTGCGTGAGAAGTACGATGGCGAGCTCGATGCAGATAAACTGATCGCAGGTGCAAAACGTGGCATGGTCGAGGCGACCGGAGACCCGTACACGACCTACTTTACCGATAAAGAAGCTGAAGAATTCGACAATGACCTCGAAGGCTCGTTCCAGGGTATCGGTGCTGAACTCGGCAGGCGTGAGAATCGTCTCGTCGTGATCAGCACGCTCGATGACAGTCCGGCGAAAGCATCCGGCCTGTTAGCCGGCGACATCATCATCAAGGTGAACGACGAAGAGACAAACAATTGGACCGTCGAGCAGGCCGTTAGCAAGATTCGCGGTGAAAAGGGCACAACCGTGAAGCTGACCGTCATCCGTGGCGATAGCTCAAAAGAGATTTCTATCACCCGGGCGGCAATCACGAATCCGAGCGTCAAGAGCGAAGTTACCCCAGATAACATCGGTATCCTGCGTATCTCGCGCTTTGGCGAAACTGACACCGTATCACTGGCGTCCCGCGCCGCGGAGGATTTCAAGGCTCGTGGCGTTCGTGCGGTCATCCTCGACCTACGTGGTAACGGCGGCGGCTACCTCGGTGCCGCAAAAGATATCGCGAGTCTATGGCTCGAGGACAAAGTCGTCGTTAGTGAACGCAAAAACGGCAAGGTGATAGACGAGCTCCGCTCCGGAAGCAACGCGCCGTTACAGGGCATAAAGACTATCGTGCTTGTCGACGGCGGCAGCGCCTCGGCCTCAGAGATCGTCGCTGGGGCACTACTCGACCATAACGCAGCCACGCTGGTCGGCCAAAAGACATTTGGTAAAGGCAGCGTCCAGGTCATCGAGTCCGTTCCCGGGGGCGGCAAGCTCAAAGTCACGGTCGCAAAGTGGTACACACCAAACGGCAAGAACATCACCAAAGAAGGCATTAAACCGTCCGTAGAAGTTGAGTTAACGGCTGATGACGTCAACGCCAGCCGCGACCCACAAAAAGACAAGGCACTCGAGCTCGTTCGCTAACCGCTTGTGGTCATACCCAAGAAAGAGTACTATTGAGCCATATGCAGAAAAAGAAAATTCTACTCGTTGAAGACGACATGGCCCTTGCTGATGTTTACTTTGCACGACTTGAGATGGAAGGTTTTGACGTTCGTCGCGTTGATAACGGTGAAGACGCGCTCAGTAGCGCCGTGGAATTCCGCCCAGATCTCATCATACTCGACGTGATGATGCCAAAGATAAACGGCTTTGACGTGCTCGATACGCTCCGTAACACCCCAGAAACGACCAACATGCGTGTCATCCTGCTCACGGCGCTCTCGCAGGCGAAAGACAAGGAACGGGCAGAGGAACTGGGCGCCGACGACTATCTCGTCAAATCACAGGTTGTCATCAGCGACGTCGTCGCTCGTATTCGTCACCATCTCGGCCTCGAGAAATAGTCAGCAAAGCGTAAGCATATTGACAAAATAGCAAATATTTGCTAAAATGTGCTTATGGATACACCAAAACCAACACCTGAACACTATCAAATTCCTGCCACACAGACTGAGGCCCTTGACCAGGCTATGGCTGATAAAGCGGCATTCGCCGAAGAAATTCGTGCTACAAGTGCTGAATCTACTGCACCGCATATGATCGATGTTGATCAAGTTCCTGGCGTGGAGCAGAGCGTTCCTGTTCATGAGCGTACTGAGATGGGTAAAGTAGCCCTGGGCGATCAGAGTGATCGACGTGTCACTATAGCCCCAGAGAACGTGACTCCTCAGATGATGAGGAATGCGATTGGCTCACCTTACAAGCAAGATGAAGCAGGACGCATCGTCCCTCGCGAAGACGGCCCTGAAACGTAACCAAACAAAAACCCGGCATGTAGCCGGGTTTTTGTTTGAGCCGGTTTTTTTACTCGACCGTTACCTGTGTGCGACGAGCGGTCTTGCCGGTAAATCGGCGGGTTTTAACCTGTTTGAAACCGACAACGCCATCTTTCTTGGCGTGAATGGTGAAGTTGCGGCTCATGTACGTGCCTGGGCCTGCCTGCTTGGTCTCACCGACCTGGCGGACGATGACTTCGCCGGCAGATACTTTCTGGCCACCAAAACGCTTGACGCCAAGACGCTGTCCGGGACTGTCGTGGACGTTCTTGCTTGAGCCACCTGCTTTAACTTTTGACATTCGCTGCTCCTTTAGGGCTAGATTCTAAAATCAATCTAGAAAATTGTACTCGAAAATAGCAGTTTGGTCAAGGGGTAGGGGGCAGGAATGTGTCGCAATTGCGCATCTATATGCTTTCGGTTATTATCAGCGTAATGAAAGTCTCCTTAGACACTGTAAACGCAAAGCTGCTCGTGTATGTGGTCTTGGCGTTTGTTCTGCTCATGGTTGGAGTGCTAGGCTACAAGGTTTATAACGGACAGACCGCACTCGGAAATGCAGAGGAGCAGTGTAAGGACTTAGGCGTTGGAACGCATACTATTCAGTACACCAAACCTGATGGCACGACGGGCAACCGTGTGTTGATGTGTAACGAAGACGGTACGTCTCAGATACTCTAAGGGACTATTTCTTCTTAAGGACAAGCAGCTCACGCCCGACGACTTGGTCGGCTCGGCGATAAATAAGTTGTTCATTTTTCGCGTGTCTAAACGAAATTCGTTCGTATCCGAGTTCATTGAGTTTCAGGCTCACGGGCAGGTGATGTATGTGGCCCCGGACGAACCAGGCGGGCGCTGCGATACAGAGGCGCGTGCCTGGTGTGAGCTGATCACCGATATTTGCGAGGAATTTCTTCATGATGACGTTGCTAGTCTGGATGGTCTCAAGTAATGCCTCTTTGCTGGGTTCGGACGAGAATGGATGTCCCAGGTAGCCTTCACAGGCGACGATGTCGATCGGCTTACGCCACGTGTGGTCGGTGGCGTCGGCGGTTTCGTAGTATTTTGCGACATGGAGCCGTTGCAGGTCCTGTAGCCAGTTAAGGTTATCACGGCTGTAGCGCACCATTTTTTCTTCCAGATCTGTGCCGTAGACTTCGTAGCGCATCAATGCTGCTTCTTGAAGAACTACACCCGTTCCACAGAATGGATCGAGTACTACGCCTTCGAGCTTGTCAGCAGCAGCGAGGTTGACGATGGTCTGAGCCAGCTTAGGAGGCAGCATACCGACAAAGGTGTCGCGGTGCGGTCGTTCTTGGTCACGTTTGCGGTACGCATCGATGTCTTGGACATCCGTGGCGCGAGCGATGATGAGTGAGCCGCCATCACGGACGATCATGATCTCGCAGCCGCGTTCGTCGGTCAGGTTGTTGTGATGTGTCTGTGCGCTCGAGAGCTCAAGTTCAGTATTTGGGACGACACGAACAGACTGGCCTCGCTCTCGGAGGACTTTTTTGAGTGACAGGACGTTTGCGTTCAGTTTTGCGACAGACATAGTTGCGCCGTAGATGCTGACGCCGAGCTTGAGCTTGCCATCGACGTTCCCAGCGATGTCACTGATATTTTTTTGCAGCCACAACAAAGCCTTTTGTGGGTCGGAACCAGCGATAGTAGTCAGAACTTCGCCGGATTTTTGGCTGCCACCGAGACGTACGAAATCAACCTCAGCGTCAACGAGCGCGGCATTCTTTTCAACAGGTCGAACAGTGTCGGCGCCGTACAGGGCTTCGAGCTCGGCCAGGCCGATGGCCGGTTGGCGGCCGAGGATGCAGATAGTCATATGTATCAGTATATAGGTATACTAGGTGGTATGTCGTTTCGGAATTGGCTGAATGTCGTCACGGCGGCCATCATCCTGATACTGCTTTGGACACTGAGGGATGAATTGGCGCGTGCTTGGGAGCTGCTCAGTAGCCTTGATATTTGGGTACTGTTGCTGATTATTCCGCTTCAGCTCGTGAGCTACTACGCTGGGGGCGCGGCCATATTCAGCTACCTGAAACAGCGCGGCCAGGCAATGGATGTCAATGCGTGGGATATGACGCGTATGTCACTCGAGCTCAACTTTGTGAATCACATCTTGCCGACGGCGGGCGTGTCCGGCGTGTCCTACATGACATGGCGACTCAACCGGCTTGGCGTCAGCCCGGGTAGGGCAGCGCTTGCACAGGTGGTAAAGTTCGTGGCGTTGTTCGCGGCATTCGTCGTACTGCTCAGTATTTCCGTGGTTGTCGTGACGCTCGACACGGGCATTAACCGTTTGACTATTCTCGGAGCAGCGGGATTAGCTAGCGGACTCATCATCACTATCATGGTGGTTTGGTATGTCATCGATAACGAGAAGCGTCTCGGTGGCTTTTCGAGATTCATTGCCCGTATCATCAATGGTTTTGGGCGCCATGTGCTACGTCAAAAAAAGGATATGCTCTCAGCCGAGACGGTCAAAAAGTTCTTTCATGAGTTACAGGAAGACTACGCGGTGCTTAAAAAAGACCCACGCCTCCTTATCCGTCCGTTTCTGTGGGGAATCGTTTTTCTCGTTACCGAGGTCAGTTTGTTCTTTTTCACGTTTCTGTCGCTTGGCGAAGTGGTTAACCCTGCAGCTATTCTGCTCGCACTCGGCATCGCAACGGCTGTGGGTTCAGTGATGATAACCCCGGGAGGCGCTGGTGGCTACGAAGCGATGATGGTCCTGATGTTGACCAGTTCCGGTATTGCGGGTGCAACGGCGATCGCTGGCGTGCTGCTAGCACGGGTTATTTTGATTCTTATCACGATCGGTAGTGGGTATATTTTCTATCACCTAGCATTGAGGAAATATGGAAACAGTCGCGCTCCAAGTTAGTGAGGCAATCGCCTATATAAACCAGACGCTCGACTACGCATACCCGACGATAGTCGTCGAAGGCGAAGTCTCGAGTTTCAAGGTCAACCAGAACAAATACGTCTTTTTTGATATCAAAGATGACAGCGGTACTCTCGGCTGTTTCATGTCGGTTTACCAGCTCCGTACCCAGCTCGAAGACGGCATGAAAGTGCGTGTGGTCGCTAACCCGAAACTGACTAACTGGGGCAAGTTCAGCTTGAACATTCGCGATGTGAAGCCAGTTGGCGAGGGAAGCCTCAAGCGTGCGTTTGAGCTGCTGCGGGCAAAGCTGGAAAAAGAAGGGCTGTTTGCACCTGAACGCAAGCGTGAACTTCCTGTAATCCCAACTCGCATCGGCGTCATTAGCTCAACCAATGCGGCAGGGTACGTCGACTTCGTAAAGATCCTTAGTGAGAGATGGGGCGGTGTTGAACTTATCGTTGCACACACCCAGGTCCAAGGTATGGATGCGCCGCGCCAAATGATTCGTGCGCTCGAATACTTTAACCAGATGGCCGAGCCGGTCGATGTGGTCGCTATCATTCGTGGTGGCGGTAGTGCCGATGATCTCGCTGCGTTCAACGATGAACCGCTCGTTCGGGCGATTGCCGCGAGCCGCGTGCCGACGATCGTCGGTGTCGGTCATGAAGTCGATGTCAGTTTGGCTGACTTGGCGGCCGACGTGCGCGCTGCGACGCCAAGTAACGCCGCGCAGATACTCGTACCTGACAAACAAGATGTTCGTCATGGTGTCATGGCGAGTGTGCGAGCGATGGTTGCAGCGATATCATCGTTGCACGCAGAGCAGCTCAAACTGGTTACGACACAGCGTCAATACATGGCTGATCGTACGGTCAGTATCTATGAGCGACTGACCGAACGCCACGCACAGCTTGCAGCTGTTTTGTCGCAACTCGATCCACGCTCAGCCCTAAAACGTGGGTATGCGCTGGTATTTGATGAGTCGGGCAAACCACTCGGGAATCGGGCCGTCAAAATCGGTCAAAAGTTGAGGCTAGAAACCAATCGATACGTTATAAATACCGGAGGAGTAGAAGATGTCACAGAAAAACTTACGTGAAAAACTGGATGAACTGCAGCGAATCGTCGCCGATTTTGATCGCGATGACCTCAGCATCGAGCAAGCGCTCGAGCAGTTCGAAAAGGGGAGCAAGCTGTCCGAGGAAATCGAGACACAACTCGGTGAGCTCAAGACGAAGATAACCGTCCTGAAAGAGCGTTTCGACAAAGAATGACGGTCGTCCTATGGGTTATTTTCGGCATTTTATTCGTGAGTTTCTTGCTCATCGTCTTTCGTGGGGCGCCTTATGTGCCAACTAGGGCGCGTGATCTCGACGATCTGTTCTCGCTCTACAAGTTCAAAAAGCGCGATGTCCTCGTTGACCTAGGCTCGGGTGATGGCAGGGTGTTGGTTGCCGCCGCAAGGCGCGGTATCCGTTCGGTCGGCTATGAGCTCAACCCATTCCTCGTTATCTCGTCGTGGCTTCAGCTGCGAAAGTATCGTACGGTGGCGACAGTGCGATTCGCTGATTTTTGGACGACACCACTTCCGAAAGAAACGGCGGTCGTGTTCGTTTTTCTCGCAGGACCGTTCATGAAACGGCTTGATACCAAACTTTCTCGCGAAGCCCAGCGACTCGGACACGATATCGTCCTCATCAGCTATGGGGTGAAGATGCCTGGCCATGCACCAGAAAAGACCAAGGGCGGCTTTCTCGTCTATCGCTTTGAAGCCTAACTCTTTACAGCGCGCCTGGGTTAGCCGTATAGTAGCCATATGCGTTATTCTTCCGAGTCAGGTTCCGTCAATCCGCTCCTGATCTCCAGTATTCTCCTTGCGGTTCTTTCGGCCGGTCTTGCTGGTCTCAGTGTCTGGGCCTACGCCAACTACATGGACCAAAAGAACAATACCGATGCCAAGATAGCTGCAGCGGTGCAAAAAGCGGAAGTTGCCCAAGAGGAAAAACTCGAAGCTAGCTTCGTCGAGCGTGAAAAACAGCCATACACGAAGTTCAACGGTCCTGATGACCTCGGTCACGTCAGTTTTGACTATCCTAAGACGTGGAGTGTCTACATCGGCAAGGTGAATGCTGGTGAGTACGAGGCCTACCTGAACCCTGGCTCAGTTCCAACAGTCACCAACACGCAACCATTCGCAACCCGAGTCGTCATCGACGGCCGCACCTACGATGCGGTGCTCAAGACCTATGAATCATTGGTCAAGAACGGCAAGCTGACGAGCGTTCCTGTCACCGCGAACGGCTTTACCGGAGTTCGTCTCGACGGCGCGTTTAGTAACCAACGCCAAGGCTCGACGGTCGTATTCAAGGTTCGCGACAAAACTCTGCTGGTCTCGACCGACTCGACGACGTTCAAGTCAGACTTTGACAACGTCATCCTCAAATCACTCGACTTCAATCCGTAGTTTCATCCACCGGTCTACCTCTGTGCTACACTAAAAGTATCTATGAAGGATGCGAGCACGGGGGAGTCAAGCAAGTGGGGCAGCCTCGCAATGCCGTCAGTTGTTGCGGCCGCTCATGAGCTCAAAGCGCCTCTCGTTCTCCTTCGACAACTCAGTTATCAGCTGGAAATCGTCGGCGACCTGACGCCTGAACAAAAGATCATCCAGCAACGACTCCGACTCACGGCCGAGCGCTCTCTACGCCTAGTTGAGAACATCACCCAGACTGGACGTCTCGATGAGACACTCTTCGCCCTCGAGCCGCTTCACGTCCGCTCTGTATGGGAGGGTGTCGAAGGTGAAATGAAACCGCTCGCCGAACAGCTTGATCAGCGGATCAAGCTTACCGTTCCGAAAAAACCGTTGCTCGTCATTGCGCACAAAGAACTGTTGCCGGCCGTTCTGACCGGTCTCTGCGACAATGCGTTGGCGCACAACCCGAAGGGCGAGACGGTCACGCTCGCCGCCAAGCGACATGACGACGAAGTCGTCTTTTCCGTCCGCGACCATGGACCAAAGATCGATGCTAGTACGTTTCGGCAGCTCGAAGGACGGCTCGGTATCGCGCCGCAGCCGCTGGGCTCGCGACCTGGTAGCAGTGGCCTCGGCCTCTGGATAGCCGGTAACTTTGCCCGTGCAATGTCGGCACGGCTCAGCGTCACTCGCCACCGTGCCGGTGGTATGACATTTTCGCTCCATGTGCCTCAATCCGGTCAACTATCGCTATTATGAAACAACCCATCCTACTCATTGAAGACGACCAGTGGCTTGCAGACAGCTACCTGGCGCTTCTACGGTCTCGCGGGCATGAGGTGACGCAGCTCAGTACGGCGTATGAAGCGATGGAATGGATCGACGCGAACGCGCCAGTTTTGATCGTTGCTGATATCCTGCTCGGTGACCATAATACCTTCACGCTGTTTCATGAGCTTCAGTCGTATCCCGACACAGAAGGCATCCCGGTAATCGTCTGTACGACGCTCGGCAAAGACCGTCTCAAACAAGCTGACCTAAAGAGCTACGGAATCGTTGAAGTGCTTGATAAAGCGACGCTGACACCTGACCAGCTCGTCTTGGCCGTTGAGTCGCATTTGCCGGTAGAGCGAGGGCTGGATCGATGAAACCGATACGAACCAAAGCAATCGTACTCAGGCGAACCAATTACGCGGAGGCCGACCGTATCCTGCAACTTTTGACGCCCGACCATGGCAAGATGAGCGTGATCGCAAAAGGTGTCCGTCGCGAAAAGAGCAAACTAGCTGGCGGTATCGAGCTGTTTGCGGTTTGTGACGTATCGGTCATACCCGGCAAGGGTGATATGGGCACACTGACGAGCTCACGGCTCGATACGTTCTACGCGCACATCCTCGAGGAGTACGACCGCTTGCAGTTCGGCTACGAAGCGATCAAACAGGTGAGTCGTGCCGCCGAGGAAGTCTCAGAACCGGCCTTTTTTGAGCTCCTCAAGGTTGCGTTCGTTTCACTGGATGATCCGGAGATATCGGAAAAGATAACCGAGACGTGGTTCTGGCTACAGCTTGCCATCTTGCTCGGTGTCGGGCTCAACCTGTCGACCGATGATAACGGTATGAAACTGGTCGATCAAAGTCGGTATAACTTTTCAGAAGAGTCAATGGCGCTTACCTACAGTGAGCAGGGTAGGTTCACGACCGAACACATCAAGCTGTTGCGTCTCCTCAGTGCCCAGCCACCGGGCGTGGCGCAGCACGTACGTGGTATCGAAGATCTCATCAGTGATTGTCTCTGGCTGGCTGAACGCGCAGTTGCTCACTAAAATGGAAAGCCCCGCCGTGATGGCGGGGCGTAATTACTCCCTTCGGAACAGTTTTCTCAGCGTCCAGCCGAGGATGAATAACTCGGTATCGATGATGAGCTTGGTAGCAGACCCGATCGTGCCTGGCAGCTGACGTCGCTTGGCCTTGATCTCGAGTAGCCGTGCATCGAGCAGCGGCCGTTGCTGCAGCCCAGCGTAGGGCAGTGCAAAGGCGACGGCTTGCTCCTGATCACGCTGACAGCAGTCGCGACTGCCCGACAGAGCAAACTCGATCAGCTTGTCACGCGCCTCGGCGTCCTCGCTGTCAGCGAGTAGCTGAACGCGCCACAGATAACTCTCCGTGATGCGTCGCTGGCGGCGACCCTTGCGATTCTGGACGTCGTCGTCGTGCAGGGCAAGCGCCTGCTCGATCTCATACCGTCCAAGTTTTGGGTCGACGTGACGTGCGAGGTAGAGACCGTAGTCTCGTTTGACGCGGGCCATACCAAGCAGCTCGTGCGCCTCGAACGACTCGATTGCCAGCTGGAAGTATTTCTCAGCCGAATCGAAGTCACCCACGCTCTCACGTGACAGCGCGAGCTGATGCAGCCCCTCGCCGTTCCAGGTGATGTCCGCCTCGTTCTTCTCGAGGAAGAGCTGTCGCTTGAGGGTTGGTTCGAGCGCCAGTCGGCGCTCGATGTTGTCGTACAGGTCCTTCATGACCTTGATGGTGCGACGCAGGCTTGACTGCGGATTTTTGAATGCCAAAACGACCAAGTTTGCTCCTCATGCTAGCTGTGCCGGTTCCGAAAAGTGCAGTCATATACATTAGCATGATTTTTAGGATTTTTCCAGTGTAAAGGCCTCGGTTCGCATGGTGCGAACCGAGGCCGTGACGTTCAGACGAGTTGCGGGACGTTCGGCAGATGCCGCTCTTCCTCCGTCACCCAGCGATCGAGCTGTCGACCGAACTCCGACGAGCGGTCGAAGTCTGGGTGGCGCAGTAGCTGATGGGTCAGGTTCCTCGCGAACTGGCGCGCCGACACGTAGGTCTCGATCTCGGTGATCTCGAACGAGTGCTTGCGTGGCATGACGCGAACACAGAAGTCCAGGACGGCCATCGCCCGCTCGTGTAGCTTGGTGATGTCGTCGAGCGTCAGGTGTTCGGTCTTCTCGGGTTGATCACCGCGGATGAAGGCCTCACTGACCTCGCAGAGGTCCTTGATCTGTGCACCAGCGCTGAACCAGTTGTGAACGGTGGGTACTGTCATCACGCTTCCTCTCGGTCGTGGTCGTGAACGAATAAATATATTATACAAAAAATATCCGCATCAGTCAAATAAAAGAAGCCCTGACCAGGGCGGTGGAGCTGGTCAGGGCATGCACGTTGTTCTCAGGTGCCGCGAGGTGTTGGCTGCTACGGTGACGATGGGTGTCGTCGACGAGACAGTTCTCGGTGTAGCGCGTTGAGCCGGAGCCCATCTGAGTCGGTCACGACGAACTCCTCGGTCTTGTTCATGAGAAAGTCGGCGTGTTCGAGCTTGCGAGTCGCGATGAGCTGACTGATGAGCATCATCAGTATCTCAGCTGCCGCTGGGTAGTGCCGTTCCTTGAGTCGCGAGACTGCCTGGTCCCACATCTGCACGTGGAAACGCAGCTCCGGGTCGTGGCGATCGTCGATAGCTCGTGCCATCGGCAGAACGGCCACGCTCAGATAGAGCTGTTCGATGGGTGAGAGCAAGAAGCTTCGGTCAGCGCAGGCGTGGGCGCACGCACGCGCCTTCAGGATGTCTGGGAACGCCAAACCTTGATCTTGCTCGAGCCGGGTCAGTGCAGCTGTAATAGCCACCATGAAATCGTCTTTGCTCATCGAAGCATAGGGACGATTCCGATATGAAATGCTGGCTTCTTCCCAGCGTTGCAACGGGGAATCATCCACCATGCCTCTGTACCTTCTTTCAATGTACGAACGTGTCCTACCATTTCACCATTTTTTGGTGAATAAATCAATTGTTCAGCGAATAAAAAATATGCCCTGACCAGGGCTGTATAGCTGGTCAGGGCGAACGCGTCCGTACGTAATTCCTCAGGATCTGTAGCCGAGCTCTCGCTTCGCCTCCTCGAGTGCGATGCGGAGCGTACCGTCATCATCGTCTGCGTCGATGAGCGGCTCAGCCAGAACGATGGCTTCAATAGCACGCTGTGTATCGTTCTGCTCACGGAACAGGTTGACGAGGTACAGGGCCAACATGGCCAACGTTGCGCTTTCGCTGCGCGGGGATCTCCTGACGGCTTCACCCCAGAGTTGATCGGCCAACCGCTTGCACGCGATGTCGTTGCCTGGTCGGCGGTCGGAACCGACCTTGAGGGCGATGCTCACGACGATGAGGTCACCTCCCGACAAATCGGGAAATGATTCGTAGACGAAAGTGGCGTAGAGCCGTGCTACGTAGTAGTTCTTGGTGCAGTCGAGTGCCTCGTCAATCCTAGCCAGTGCTTCTTCCTTGCTGATGGTGGGAATGACGATAGGTTCATCGCGACTCATGAGGACTCCCGGATTGTCAAGTGCGAACACGTATCTTTCTATCATAGCACATTTTATAACTAAAATCAATAGTTTACAGAGGTGAAATGTGGTACAATGAGCGACATATGAGCAAAAATGTGAAGTTAGAAGATATCGTCAGTCTGTCAAAGCGACGAGGGTTCATCTTTCCAGGTAGTGATGTTTACGGTGGTCTGAGTGGTACCTGGGACTACGGCCCACTCGGTGTGCAGCTGAAGCGAAACGTAATGCAGCTATGGTGGAAGATGTTTGTTGATGAGCGTGATGATATGTACGGTGTCGATGCGGCGATTTTGATGAACAAAAAAGTTTGGGAAGCGAGCGGACACGTCGCGACGTTTACCGATCCGCTTGTCGAGTGTTCGAATTGCCACGCTCGCCATCGCGCTGACAAGCTGGAGGACGCGAACAAATGTCCAACGTGTGGTCAGACCGGAACGTTTGGCGAGCCCCGTGCATTTAATATGATGTTCAAGACCAACGTCGGGCCGGTCGCTGACGAAAACTCCATCAGCTATCTTCGCCCAGAAACAGCACAGGGTGTGTTTACGAACTACAAGAACGTCGTCGACACGTTCTATCCAGATCTGCCTTTCGGTATCGCGCAGCAGGGCAAAGGTTTTCGTAACGAGATCTCACCACGCGACTTTATCTTTCGCGATCGTGAGTTTGAGATGATGGAGATCGAGTATTTCGTTCACCCTGACATGTGGCAAGAAGCGTTCGATCACTGGGTAGAGCAGAGTAAAAAGTGGTTCGAAGCGCTTGGACTGCCAGCTGATATGGTTCACGAACTCGAAGTTCCAGAAGACGACCGTGCACACTACAGTAAGCGAACAATCGACTTTGAGTTTGATTTCCCGATTGGCCGCGAAGAGCTTATGGGTCTGGCGTATCGTACTGATTTTGACCTGAAAAACATCCAGGATCACTCTGGCAAGAACATGGAATACCAGGTAAAGGGTACGAACGACAAGTTCATTCCGCACGTTATCGAGCCGAGTTTCGGTGTCGAACGCGCGTTGATGGCCGTGCTGACCGCTGCATACACCGAGGATGAAGTGAACGGTGAGAAGCGTGTATTCTTGAAGCTTCCCGAACACCTTGCGCCGGTTAAATACTCCGTCTCACCACTGTTGAAGAACAAACCAGAGCTCGTCGAAAAAGCCCGTGAAGTTTACGCTGCGCTCAAGAAAAAGTATGGCGCTGTCATGTGGGACGACAACGGAAATATCGGCAAACGTTACCGCCGCCAAGACGAGATCGGCACCCCCCATGTTGTGGTTATCGACTTCCAGACGCTTGAGGATGGAACGGTGACAGTTCGTGATCGTGACACGACAGAGCAACAGAGGGTTACTCTAGAAGCAATCTAAAAAGGAGAAGGTATGGCGCTTATTGGCAAGAAACTCAAAGTATCTGCAAAAATTGCTGCCGAGAAAGACGAGTACCTAATCGAATGTTTTCAGGATAACGGAGTTATTACTTCTCTGATTGAAGATCGATATGAAATAATTGCGGGTCGAAAAGGGACGGGGAAGACTGCTATCGCAAAATACCTACAGAAGAGGCATAAAGACTACGGCGTTGATTATGCCGACAGACTGACCTTGAGTGATTTCTATGGAGTGGACTGGGATTACGATACCCTAACTGCCGATAGTTTAGTTAAATTGCTCATGGTGCGTACTGCTCAAAAACTCTTAGATCATGGAATGCTGAATGAAAAAGGCGAAAGTTTCTGGACTGACTACTTAAGCTCTCATGGCTTGCAGAATGTTACTAGCTTTAACGATTGGTACGTGAAAGCTAAGAAATTAATAGAGTCGAAGTCAGCTGCACTCGGGGTGACAGGAGTTGCCAAGGGCGACTTACGCCACTCTGATGAGATAGTTTATGAGAAGCAGCTTTTTGATGAGTCAGCCAGTACACTCGCAAATAGGCTGACGGAATCAGTGAGTAAAGATAAAAAGATTTTAATAATTATTGACGATATCACTGATCACCTAGACCACTCAAAATCACAAGTTATCAAAGGCCTTGAGCAAATAAAACTCGTACTACATTCGCTAAGCGGTTATAACTCAAAATTCGCAGAAGATGACACAGATCTGACTTTCATCTGCACAATTCGAGATGACTTATGGGAGTTCATTGAGGGTTCAAACGAAAATAAATTGAAGCATAATTGCCTGTGGCTGAAATGGAACGAAGAGAATTTCTGCAAGCTTTTGATTCGTCGATTGCCTCACTTTACCGCTAATCAGGATAGCGCTTTGCAGGATCCTATATCTAGTATTAAGACAGTTTTTCCAGATGATGTGTTTGAGAAAGTTTTTCAGGAGAAGAATATAGACAAGAAAGAGGTCAAAACTTATAAGACTACTTTCTATGCGTATGTACAACTTGTTTCGTTCAATCGACCAAGAGACTTCTTGCGACTCTGCTACGCATTGCAAAATAGGCTCAGTGCCACGAAGCCTCTGGAGGTATCGCATATTGTTGCGGCTGAAAGAGAATACGAAATGTATTTCGTTAATGAATTAAAAGACGAGTTGAGTATTTTTTCAAAGCGATTCAATCTTGATATAAAGAATATAATCCTATTGTTTAAATCCTTATCGGAGAAGAGTAGTGTATCGTACACAGAATTCAGACAAATTATTGCTAAGGATATGAAAGCTTCGCATGGTAATGTACAGAAAGTTATAAGTTTTCTGTGGCATTATTCGTTGATTGGCTACCGCCTTGAAGGGTCATTCGCTAGATTCAAACACAATAGCCCTACCGAAGTAGACTACGAGCTTCCAGTTGAAAAAGAGCTGAAAAACTACTACTTTTTATTGCATCGTGGGGTTTTCTGGAAGCTCACTGGTCAAGTAGACTGAACAACATATGAAAGACATTATCGGGGACTACGAAGCATTTGTTGATAACGTGAATCGTGGGCTTGAAGCATGCGGCATTGATCGCGATGAATTGGCGATGATGGATCACATTTGTTACCGGGTTGAGACGGGCGAGCGTTATATCGAGATGATGCGAGATCTTGGTGCAAGGGCAGTATTGCTCGGTGAGACTGAGATATCCGGTCGTATGATCGCGACATTCGAACTCTCTATTCCTCTTGAAGCTGGCGGTTGGCAGATACCGTACGTCGAGTTGCCACAACCAAAAGATAGTTCACCGTATCCCGAAGGGCTTGAACATGTTGAGCTCGTAACTGTTCGGAGTCTCGCTCAGTTTGAAGCCATGCACCCAGACTTGCCATTCAACCACGCCGGGATGGAAAAGAAGATAAACCCCGAGCTCGGCCTCAAACACCAAGGCATCTCAGTCAAGTTCCACGAACAACCGCTCGGTGCGGTCGTTCGCATCGAACACCGCCTCGGTCTACACGACTAGCGTTTTTTTATCATCAAAGAGAGATTCGACATGTATTGGTCGGGATCGACGTGCTTGTGCATGCGTAGATAACGCAGATGTTGATCGATAAATGAGATGCGGTTGTCGGGGTAGGTTTCGGTGTCTGGGGAGTAGGCGTCACGCGTGATCATATTTGGGTTGGCGACCATGGCTTCCAGCTTTAGTCGGACATCAGCCGGTGTGGGGTAATAAGTTACGCTCATGCTGAAACCTGCTTTTTCTTTTTGATTTCTTTTCGCTTGTTTTGACCTTTTGCCATTTTTCAACCTTCCGCACATACCTTGTGGCATATTGCTATACCTTTAGTATGCGCCTCTTGCAACATAAAACCTAATCTGTCTGATTGGGAATTTCTCGGGTAGTAGTAAAATATAGCCATGAAGGTCTCCGTACGGCCCAGTCGTAACACGAACTTGATGCTGATCATGATCGTGCGCTACATGCTGTTTGTGCCGATCATCTATGGCCTCTGCTTCATCATCTATCTCTTGCTGCAGGATGACCCAAGGCTTGCGGTAGACATAGGAACGAACCTGCGCGTCATCTTGCTCTCGTCTATCGCTGTCGTGGTTACCTTTGCGTTCGCACACTTCGAGAAACACCAGCGTATGCATCTACCTACGGCGTTGCTCGTCGCGATCATGACGTTCGCCGTTCTGTCGCTTGTGATCGGTGACGCATTCGGGCAATATGGGAATTTCTGGTGGTGGGATGATATGCTTCATGCGTCGTCGGGCGTTATCGCCGGGTTTGTCGGCTATTTGCTCGTATATTTCTATAACGGTCGTTATAACATGCGGATGAACCCGTTGTTCGTGGGGGTGTTTGCGTTCACCTTTGCGATTGCCGTCGGTGTGGTCTGGGAGATCTTTGAGTTTAGCGTAGACTACTGGCTATTGACCGACATGCAGGGCTGGAGTTTTCCGCCTAACGCTCCGTTGATCGGTAAGCCGTTCCAAGGCAGTGGGCTGCGTGACACGATGTCTGATCTGATCGTATCGACCATCGGTGCGCTCATCGCATCGATGGTGGCGTACTTCACCTACAAGAACAATCGCCGCAGCGCCCTAAAGATGATGCGGCAAACGTTCCCGAACCTGACCAAGCGACTAAAGAGCTAGGTTACTTTTTGCCGAGCTCTTTTTTGATGTCGGCTAGTTCGTCTTTCGTGATCTCGCCCTTAGCGTATCGTTCACGAGCGATGTCGAGCGGGTCTCGCAGGCTGCCCTCGACAGGTGGTTTTGGTTTGTCACTGATAGCTTTGACTAACAAAACGATACCCAGAACGATGAGGACGAGAAACAGCAGGCTGAAAAACGGTCCGAATAGCCCCATTCCATCGTCACGAACGGCGTACATGTGTGCAAGTTGCATATATCTTCTCCTTTTCGCTCATGGTAGCCGTTTTGTCTGAGAAAACGCTGGGAATATGTAATAATGAGGTCAACGACACCATAACGTCGGAGGCTGAATGCGAAAGCGAAGATGGTTGTTACTCGTTCTGGGGGTGCTGGTTGTTGCGGCTGTGATCGCGTTCTTGAACCGTGAGGCGATCATCGCCCAGCTGTTCAAGCCGACGAAGTCATACGTTCAGCAGGGTGCGTCTGATCCTGATCTCGTGCAAGCGGTCGTAAACCATCTCGAAACACCGTGGTCGATATCATTGATGCCGGAAGGCAGTCTGCTTGTCACCGAGCGGACTGGACAGGTGAGGCGAGTTGGTCAAAATGGTCAAACCTACCGTATCGAAGGCGTTCGCGAAACAAGCGAAGGAGGGCTGCTCGGCATCGCACTGCACCCTCAGTTCGAGGACAACAACCAGCTTTATATCTACTTTACGACCGAGAAAAACGGTGATCTGTTGAACCAGATCGACCAATACACACTAGCCGACGATGATATGACGTTTGAACGGACGGTGCTGACGAACATCCCCGCAGCGAGTAATCATAACGGAGGCGCAATCGCGTTCGGACCTGATGACAAACTATACGTGACGACCGGGGACGCGGCACAGGAGGATTTGGCGCAGGACATGAACTCCCTGGCAGGAAAGATACTGCGTATGAACGATGATGGATCGACGCCAAGTGACAATCCATATGGCAATCTGACATGGAGTTATGGCCACCGAAACCCTCAAGGTATCGCATGGGATGATACCGACCGTCTATGGTCGGTCGAGCATGGTCCGTCTGGTACGGCATCGGGAAGGGATGAGCTGAACCTAATCGAACGAGGCGCCAATTATGGCTGGCCGATCATCACTGGCACTGAAACACACCAGGACATGAAGAGCCCGGTGGCGCAGTCAGGTGACGATGAGACCTGGGCGCCTGCTGGCCTTGCCTATCATAAAGGCGCACTATATTTTGCTGGACTTCGTGGGCAATCACTCTATAAAGCAACTATCACTGGCGACACAGTCAGCCTCAAGAGTTACCTCAGGAATGACCACGGACGGCTTCGTGCGGTGACGGCTAGTGATAACTATCTCTATATCAGTACCTCGAACCTAGATGGTCGTGGCACGCCGTCGGGTGAAGACGATCGGATACTCCGGGTCGGTTATGGTGCACTTCGCGATTGATATATCGACGCTTACTTCGGTAAGATAAGAGCTGAATGAAGAGAGGGGTGAAAATGAAAGTTCCAAAGTGGCTGCGCGTCCTATTACCAACTGTGCTCATCGGCGTATGGTTTCTCCTTGGCGGAGTAGGTGGCCCGTATTTTGGTCGCGTCGAGGAGGTTTCTGAACTCGACCTATCAGCGTTCTTGCCGAAAAGTTCTGAAGCAGCCGAGGCTAACGAAGAGGCTAAAAAGTTTAGCGACGAAAAAACGATACCAGCTGTCGTCGTTTTTGAGAGCAAAGGCGAACTAACCGTGCAGCAACTCACGAGCATTGATGCTGTTGGCGAAGCGGTGCAGGGTGTCGAAGGCGTTGATGATGTCGCTCCGGCTATCATCGCCGAAGACAACAAGGCGGCGTTCTTGGTCGCACCGATCGGTAGCGAGGAGGATGTCAAAGAAGTTCTGGCCGATATACGCAGTGAAGTTGATGAGGGTCAAGCCGATGGACTCACGTCGTATATAACTGGTCCAGCCGGCTTTTCTGCCGATCTCACAAAAGCGTTCGCCGGTATCGATGGATTACTCCTATTTACTGCACTTGCGGTCGTGTTCGTGATCCTCTTGGTCGTGTATCGATCGGCAATCTTGCCGATCGTCGTGTTGCTGACCAGCATCTTGGCGCTCAGTGCGAGCATATTGGTCGTGTGGTGGCTGGCGAGCAAGGGTTACGTGACGTTGAACGGACAGGTCCAAGGTATCCTGTTTATTCTCGTGATTGGTGCTGCAACCGACTACTCATTACTCTACGTGTCACGGTATCGCGAGGCTCTCTATCGATTACCATCAAAATTTGATGCGACACTCGACGCATGGAAAGGTGCGTTCGAGCCTATCATTGCAAGCGGGGGTACGGTTATTGTCGGACTGCTTTGTCTGCTGCTTTCTGACCTCAGCTCAAACACGGCGCTCGGTCCCGTCGGTTCGATAGGTATTTTGTTTGCAATGCTCGCCGCATTAACGTTCTTGCCTGCGGTTCTCTATGCGTTTGGACGTGTCAGTTTTTGGCCTATCAAACCAAGTGCGGACAAAAAGGTCGCTGCAGCGCATAAAGCAAAGCTCGAACGTGGCTTTTGGCATAGAGTCGGTGGATTCGTTAACCGTCGTTACCGACCGATTTGGATCGTGACAACAATCGTATTGCTCGCTGCGGCTGCGTTCTCAACACAGATAAAGGCAGAGGGCGTCTCGCAAAGCGATCTCATCCTCGGATACTCCGAAGCACGTGATGGTCAAGAAGCGCTGAGTCGACATCTCCCCGATGGCTCCGGCAGTCCGGCGCTCGTCATTACGAGCGTTGAAAAGTACGAGGAAGTCGCCGCCAAAGCCGAGACCGTTGACGGCGTCGATAGTGTGAGCGCTGTCGCGGATGGGGTTGACGCTGGTATCCTGCCGCTTGGCAAGGCGATGGATGAAATAAACCAGGAGATTCGTCAGGAAGTCCAAAAGGAATACGATGCCAAGATTGAGGAGCTCGAAGCCTCAATGGCAGAGCTCGAAGCCACGGCCGGTCCTGAGGTTGCGGCGCTGGCGAGAGAGCAGGCACTTGCGAGCATCCCGAGCGTCGATAGCATCGTCGAAGACGCTAACCCCTTCAAAGACGCATGGGTCAAAGTAGTTGATGAAGAGGTGTTGCTCCAGGTAACGCTTGTTGACGCGCCCGATAGCGAAGTCGCCAAAGCTTCCGTCGAGAGCCTCCGTGTGGCGGTAAAAAGCGTGGATGAGACCGCGATCGTCGGTGGCGTGACAGCAGTGCAGCTCGACACGAACACCGCGTCGATTCGTGACCGTACCGTGATCATTCCAGTCGTGCTCGCTGCCATCACGATTATTTTGATGGTGCTACTCCGGGCGATCATCGCGCCGATACTGCTACTACTCAGCACGATCATTTCGTTTGGTGCCTCGCTCGGTGTCGCAGCGTTCTTGTTCAACGATATCCTGCATTTCCCTGGAGCTGATGCGTCTGTCATTCTCTACGCTTTTGTATTCTTGGTTGCGCTCGGTATCGACTACAACATATTCCTGATGACCCGTGTGCGAGAAGAAACACTCAAGATCGGTACGTCAAAAGGAGTCATCAAAGGACTTGTCGTGACAGGTGGTGTCATTACGAGCGCAGGTATCGTGCTCGCCGCGACGTTTGCTGCGCTGAGCGTCATACCTATCTTGTTTCTGTTCCAGCTTGCGTTCATCGTTTCGTTCGGTGTGCTGCTCGATACCTTCATCGTTCGGTCACTGCTCGTACCAGCACTTATCAAGGACATCGGGGCATTTGTGTGGTGGCCGTCAAAGCTGCGACATAAAAAGTAACACACTTGTCCTAGACGTCCGGCTCAACCTATAGTGTCACTATGGATAGTGAGAAGGTTTTACCACATGACCATCGGATCGATCCGTTATTGGAGGAGTGTGGTGACGAGGTTCGACTCGAGATCGACGATCGTCAGCTTGGCAATGAGGAGATTCTGGATCCGAGTATTGAGCTGGAGGACTACGATAGTTTTCGGTACTTCTCACGGTTTGTCCAGCACGAAGCATTAGGCGTCGATGATGAAGTGTCGCGCGTCGCAATCTACCGGGCAATGGTGTTTGCATATGAGGTGACGCAAATCATCCACGAAGAGAATGCGCGGCTCAGCGTCGTGTCTTACGTCCAGCATATCGTCAGAAGTGCTGACCGTGAGGAGCAGCTCCGCCAGGATGTGCAGTACTATCTCGCTGACAATCCAAATATCCACGATTTGATTCAGTACTATTTGGACGAGATCGACCAAGGCAGGGAAAAACCTGAAGTGATAGAACTTGGTGCAGGGTTGGTATTCATGCTGGTCGAGCGTAATCTCGCGAATCATTGGATCCATGAGACGGCAGTGAGTGCTTCTCCCTCAATGTTCGAACGAGAAGGATAATATTACAGCACCTCGAGACATGTGTTCTTAGTACAATGGGACACTATGAGCGAAGAAAACAAACCTACTCCAACACTTGATACTGACATACTGACACCGGCAGAAGAAGCATATGAGTCTAGTGACATCTTTCAATGGTCGAACAACCTGGTCCAGTACAAAGATGAGCTACAAATCGATCTATTCTTTTTCAACAAAAATGGCGTGACCTACCGTACGAGTCGGTCAAAAAAGCTTGATGGACAGATGGAGCCATTATTTATCGACGAGATACTCGAGTATGTCCTCAAGGGTGCCGAAGAAGGTTTGCAAGTCCGAGGTTTTGAAGACGCCGAGGCCGAAGAAAACGTGTTGCAGCGTACTCGTGTCAGCAAAGTTGAAAAAGCCGCTGATGTGCTGCGCTGGATAAAGACCCAGGAGCACGAGATGGAGCTGTTTTCCGACGAGACGCATGACATCAAACGGATGAAGGGTGCTATCGCACGCGTGTCTCATGAGGGTATGGAGACGTTCTATGTCGTCAAGCAACTCCCAGCAAGTCAGATGATGAGTGGTCGCGTGGGTTGGATGATACGAAATGGCAAATTCGTACCGTTCGATGCTGACGCAGCTATCCGTATCCCGTCAGAAAATCATCTGCTCGTGCTAGGTGATGATCTGTTCGTATTTTCTCAGGCAAAACTAAAGAGTCTGTTCGGTTACGATGCCAAGGAGTCATTTATCGCCGATCAAAAGGTGAAAGAGATCGAAGCGAATTTCCGATTGAGTTTTGCGGAAGGTTTGACGTTACAAAATGCGGTGAAGGGTAGACGCTCAACCATCAAGAAACTGCAGAAAATCGAGCCGACCCTCATGACCCAAGAGCAACTGCTCAACCACGCCGAAGAGGTCGGGGTCGATCTCATGGAAGATGAAAGTGGCGCGATCATCATCATGGATGAAAAGGACCTCGTGAAGTTCGTGAACCTGCTCAATGACGACTACATCGAATCTCCTGTCACTGGCCTTCGCTACGAGATCAAGAGCAAAAAACCACTACGCGAGCCCGAAAGCAAAGACGACTCGCTGTTGATACAACTTTAGTCTTAGCGCTTTTGCTACAATAAACGAGTGAATACTCCGACCGGCAAACACCAACTCGACTACAGTCCACTGACTTCGCCGGTAACACGAGCCGACATCGCCGATTTTAAGCGTAAGTACCCTCGCCACTGGAGTATAGAAAAAGCGATCTTGATCATCGTGGTAGTTCTGATCGCACTTTTCTTCGTGCCGTTTATGGGCGTGATGGTGGCTTCGGCATTCAGTCCTGATGCTGTCGCAAACTTACTGATAGGCGGCGTTACGATCTGTGCGACTGTCGGTCTGATAATTGCCGGTTTTTTTCTCCTGAGGAGGCACGACGAGAGATTGGTGCGTCTGGATCGATTTGCGACTGTTAACAACATAACTTTTTTGGTTAGTCGGCCCGATCCTGCGTATAGTGGGATGATTTTTGACGAAGGACATTCACGGAGGATCAACGAAGGTTTTCGGTTCAGGGACGGGGTTGAGATAGGGAACTATGAGTACACGACTGGCAGCGGTAAAAATCAGCAGCAACACACTTTCGGCTACGTCAGTGTACCGATAGACCGCCGGTTGCCGCACATGGTGCTTGACGCGAAACGAAACAACTTTTTCGGTATCAGTAATTTGCCGGATACATTTGATAGCAGTCAGACACTCAAGCTCGAGGGTGACTTCAATGAGCACTTCAATCTGTTTGCTCCGAAAGCATATGAACGCGATGCGCTCTACGTTTTCACTCCCGATGTCATGGTGTCGTTGATCGACAACGGCAAATATCATGACATGGAGGTCGTTGATAATAAGCTCTATGTATATAGCTCGACCGCGTTCAACCTGACGTCACCTGAACAACTCGAGACACTACTAAAGATGGTTGCGCATATCGGTGTGGAGATTCGTAAGCAGTCAAGTAACTATGCTGATGAGCGTGTGAACGATCGATCGGCAGATATCATCGCGCCGAGTGGCAGGCGACTGAAAAAGGGCGTGAACATTTTCGTCGTGGTCATTTTCGTCGGATTTATCATCCTCCAGTTCTCGGATGTTTTGTGGCCTCTGTTTGGTCAGTACACATGGCTTGCAATCATAATCGCATTTTTCGGGCTCGGCCTGTTCGCACTCATTTACTCGCTCGTGAACTCGGCCAGGAGACGGTAGGTGCGGTTTGTTGATGCGCTTATCCATCGTCATCTTCGTGTGCCGTATAGTCTGCACGTTTACCGTCAGTCGACGGTTTCAAAGCCACGTATGACACTCGTGTTTTTACACGGCATCGGTAACTCAGGACGGACTTGGGATGAGGTATCGATGAAGCTGCCTGACGATGTCAACCTGACCGTTGTCGATCTGCTTGGCTTTGGTGACTCACCAAAACCCGACTGGGCAACCTACGATGCAAAAACACAGGCCCGTTCGCTCGCCAAGACATTGCTCGGATTGGGGTTGCAACGCCGCATAATACTCGTCGGTCATTCCATGGGTGCGCTGGTCGCGGTCGAGTTCGCAAAACGCTATCCGACACTTGTTAGATCGCTGGTCCTTTGTAGTCCGCCGCTCTACAACGTCGATCCGACTGACGATAAGCGCCTGTTCGTTGAGCGCGACGAGCAGCTCAGACGTTTGTATGAGTTCGCGCTCAAGAACCCAGATAACATCATTCGTCTTAGCAAGCTCGCGCAGCGCTATAATCTTCTTAATCCGGACTTCGATGTTGATAGGATGAATATCGACAACTACGTCTTGGCGCTGCGCGCCAACATTCTCAACCAAACAAGCATGCGTGATATCGTCAGGATAAAGCGACCAATCCATATCATTTACGGCACGCTCGACCCGTTCGTTATCGGCCAGAATATCAAACGTGCGGCTGAGGTATCGGAGTTTATATCGGTTACCAAGTTTCTCGGCGGCCACGAAATTACCGGCGGCTATGTGAAGCGGGTGGTTGATGCGATTAAACAGCAAGCGGGAGTCAAGGGCTGATGGACCAAGCGCTTGCGCTTGAGATTCTTCACGCTGGTCAGAACGTCATGCTGACCGGACCGGCTGGTGCTGGTAAAACGTACGTGCTCAATCAGTTTATTCAACAAGCCAAAAGTGATAGCAAGCATGTATCAGTAACAGCGACCACTGGGCTCGCGGCAACGCACATCGGAGGCAATACAATCCACGCTTGGAGTGGTATCGGCGTGAGTGATGAGCTACCTGATGATTTCGAGGACTATCTGCTCAAGAGCCGTCGCGACATCATCGAGACGACAGACGTACTCATCATTGATGAGATCTCGATGCTACATGACTTTCGTCTCGACATGGTCGATACGGTAGCGCGAACGGTCCGAGATGATCCACGACCATTTGGCGGCATTCAAGTAGTGCTGTGTGGTGACTTTTTCCAGCTACCACCTGTCAATCGAGATAGTGGTCGACAGGGTGGGTTCGTCACCAGTTCAAAAGCATGGCAAGATCTTGATCTCGTTATCTGCTATCTCAACGAACAACACCGACAGGATGATGCTGAGTTTCTCGGAATACTCAATGCGCTCAGGGCGGGCGATATCCGTCGTCGCCACGCAGAAGCGCTCATGAACCGCGTTGACGCTCACCTCGCGGACGATAACATCACCGAACTTCACGTAACGAACATCGATGTCGAATCGATCAATCACAGCCAGCTGCAGCATCTTGATGGCGAGACACATTACTACGAAATGGTGACGACAGGTAGCGAGAACTATGTCACGTCACTCAAGCGGAGTTGCCTCGCCATGGAGCGTTTGGCGCTCAAACAAGGCGCGCTTGTCATGGCGATCAAGAACAGCCTCGATCGTAAATACGTAAATGGCAGTCTCGGAATCGTCGTCGGTTTTGAAAAGGGCAGTGGCTATCCAGTGGTCGAGTTCCGCAGCGGAAAAACGGTGACCATGAAACCGGATAGTTGGGAGCTGCGTGATGGCGATAAAAAGCGAGCTGGGCTCAGCCAGATACCGTTGCGGCTAGCGTGGGCCATTACAGTTCACAAGTCTCAGGGCATGACGCTCGATGCAGCACGGATCGATCTCAGGAAGGCCTTTGTCGAGGGTATGGGTTACGTTGCGTTGTCGCGAGTCAAACGGCTTGATAGCCTCAGTCTCCTCGGTATCAACCGTATGGCGCTCAAGGTCAGCCCAGAGGCACTTCAAATCGACGGCGAGCTGCGTAGTCGTTCGAGCGACGCGGCAAAATCGTTCGAGCATCTTCGAGCAAACGCGGGCAAGCGTGCCAAAAAGACGAAGGAGAAAAAGGCGAGCAACTGGAATGAACGACTGGAAAAAATGCGCGAAAAGCATCCGAAAGCGTACAAGCCGTGGACACCTGCCGACGATGCGCTGCTCAGTGAACGGTTTCAAAACGGCGACAGTGTTGAGGCGATGATGAAGCAACTCGGACGTCACGAGAAGTCGGTCGTGATGCGTATCCAGAAACTGTTCGGCGATGACGCCATTTCCATATAACCCTTGTGGTATGATGGTGGCAACAGGAGCAAAATAAGGGGAACTCGTTCGTATGGAAATGTCTCAGACACCTAGTGGCGCTGCAAGAAAGTCAAAAAAGAACCCGTTTGTGAGCGGCAAAATCGTCAAAGTCGTTATCACGGTCTTGGTCGTCATGGCAGCTATAACGCTTGGCTTATGGTTCATGAATCGTTCGAGCGTTGCCTCAACCATCGACAGCAGCAAGTACCAGGCTGTCTTTTTCACCAACGGCCAAGTCTACTTCGGTAAGCTCAGCCAAGTCAACGCCGGATACTTCCGTCTGACGGATGTTTTCTATATCCAACAAAGCTCTCAGACCGAAAACCCACAGGAAACCAACGGGCAGTCATCGGACATCGAACTTATCAAACTCGGTAAAGAAGTACATGGTCCAGAGGACGCGATGATAATCAGTAAAGAACAGGTACTCTTTTTTGAGAACCTGACTGGTGATGGTAAAGTCACTCAGTCGATCGACCAGTACAACCAGAAACAAGAATAATTCTCTGCGGCTTGCCAAAAGCTGCTCTTTCAGCGCATACTCAGGATATTAACCTGTACAGGAGGAGTGAGCGATGGACGTATCAGTTAACTACCTAGCAGTTTTTCTGGCGGCGGCCTCAACGATGGTGGTCGGCAGCGTATGGTATGCCAAGGGTGTGTTTGGCAATAGTTGGGCAAAGCTTGCCAAAGTTGACCTCAGTAAATCACCATCGACCGGCCAGCTAGTTTGGTTGATGGGTTCGACGTTCGTCGCCTCACTCATCACGGCGTATATCCTGGCCCATGTCGCCTTTCTGTCAAATACCTTCTTTCAGAATGCGTTCTGGCAAGACGCGCTCACGACCGGTTTTTGGCTCTGGCTCGGCTTTACGGCGACCCGCTTTTACGTCCATGATGCATTTGAAGGTCGTCGCAAAAAACTGTTTCTTATGAACGCTGCGCACGAACTCGTGACCATACTCATCATGGCCGTCGTCATCGGCCTGATGGGTTACTAAATCAGGGGGCGAAATGGGTATCTGGGATGTTACGAAACGCATGATCCAGGGTAAACCTGCTTTTGAGGCGCCGCAAAATAGCGGTGATGACTGGGATGATGATGCGCCAACGACCGACTTCGCCGAGGAGCGTCAGCAAAAACGCGACGATGCCACCAGTACGAGTCTGGTGGATGAGAACGGGTACAAACAGATTCCGCCCGCGGCGCTGACGGATGTCGACTATAAACTGCTTGGTGACCGGTTCGAGCTATGGGCGACCGTATCAAACCAATCTGATCGACCAGTCCATATCGACAAGATCACGTTGTTTGGTACGACGACTCAACATGGCTACCCCCTACCTCCTCGCGGCCAGCGCGTATTCAAACTGTATGGTGGCTCACTTCTCAAACACGACAACTACAAGACGCTTGAGCTTTACTACAAGGACGTCCAGACAGGGGATTATTTCCGCGCCGATCATATGATCGAGTACAGTTTCTCAGCCGACAACAGCAGTTACGAAATAAATAGTTTCCAACTCATCGAGCCGATACGAGACGTCTAGTATACTAGGGTATACATGCAGCAAAAAGACACGCCCCTAGCGTTTCCGAAGCGTTTTTTCTTCGGAGCGAGCACCAGCGCGCACCAAGTCGAGGGTAACAACCATAACAACTGGTCCGTTTGGGAGCTTGAGAGCGCGAAAACACTCGCCAAAAGTGCCGAATACAAACTAGCTGATTTGCCGGTTTGGGACGAAGTAAAAGATGATGCGATCGATCCAGACAACTATGTTTCAGGCGAGGCTATCGACCACTACAGCCGTTATCAACTCGACTTGGCATTAGCCGAAAAGCTCAATATGAACGCCTTTCGGTTTAGTATCGAGTGGTCGAGGATAGAGCCAGAGCCAGGAGTCTGGAACCGGGAAGCTATCGATCACTATCGTGACTACATCCGTGAAATTAAAAGGCGTGGCATGGAGCCGCTGCCGACACTCTATCACTGGACAGTACCAGTTTGGTTCTCAGAGATGGGTGGGTTTGAGCACAAAGGCAATATAAAATTCTTTACTCGCTTCGCTGAAAAAGTCATCGATGAGTATCACGAGGACTTTCGCTACATCACGACCATCAACGAGCCGGACACCGTCATTAGCCACGGCTATATCACCCTTGACCATCCGCCACAACAGCGCTCATATCTCAAGGCTTTTTTGGTGTATCGCAATCTGTTACGTGCTCACAAAGCTATCTATAATTACGCACACAAAAAGAGTCGGCGGTTAAAGGTTGGTTTCACGAAGTCGTATGCCTGGGTGAGGGCGGGCGATGATCGCTTGATCACGCGACTCGCGGTTCGCGTTGATCTGTGGGTTCGTGATGATGTCGTCATCAGATATGTCCGAAGGAAGTGCGATTTCCTCGGTGTGAACTATTACTTTTCCGATCGTCATATTGGCGTCGGTATCAATAACGAGAATACGAAGGTGAACGATCTCGGTTGGGACATGCGACCCGAGGACCTCAAGCACGTGCTCATCAGACTCAGAAAGTGGAAAAAACCGATCATCATCACCGAAACCGGTGTCGCCGACCACAGGGATGAGCATCGTAAATGGTGGATCGCTCAGACGCTGGCTGCGGTTCATGGTGCGATTCATGCCGGCGTTGACGTCTTTGGCTATCTCCACTGGAGCTTGCTCGATAACTTTGAGTGGGCCTATGGTCGCTGGCCACGGTTTGGTCTGATCGGTGTCGATTACAAAAACGGTCTAAAACGAACCGTTCGCCCGAGTGCAATTTGGTACGGGAAACTCATCAGCAAAATGAAAGGCTAGTTCATGCAGCAAAAAGATGTCGTTCGCGGTGCGAAATTTGTCGTTATCGGTGGTGGTACAGGTAGCTTTACGTTGTTGTCAGGCCTCAAGCATTATGTGTCAGACATCACGGCACTGGTCAATATGGCTGATGACGGTGGTTCGACGGGGCAGCTGAGGGACGAACTCGGTGCGCTACCACCTGGTGATGTCCGACAGTGTCTCGTCGCGCTCAGTGACAGCGAGAAGGTGCGTGAACTCTTTAACTATCGATTTGCGGAAGGAACGCTCAAGGGTCATGCATTCGGCAACCTCTTTCTGACGGCTCTCGAAAAGATGACGGGAAATTTCGCCGAAGCAGTGGAGCTTGCCAGTCAGGTACTCAATATCACCGGGCGTGTCGAACCGGTCACGATGACGAATGTCACGCTCTGCGCCGAAGGAGTAGACGGTGAACCGGTCCGGGGTGAGTATACGATCGCGCACAAAGAACTCGCGAGCCGTCCAAAGATCTGGCTCGAGCCTGAGGCAGAAGCTAACCCACGTGCACTCAGCGCAATCACTGATGCTGACGTCGTCGTGATCGCTCCTGGAAACTTGTACGGCAGTCTCGCTCCGGCTCTCGCGGTGCCCGGCATTGGCGATGCGCTTCGTGAAACCAATGCGACTTGTGTCTATGTGGCAAACCTCGTGACGAAACCTGGTCCGACCGAGGGCTTCAAGGTGCATGATTTTGCTGATGAAGTAGAGCGCCTGGCTGGCGGTGATTTCCTTGACTATGTCATCTATAACACGAGTGCTCCGAGCGAGCAGTTGCTTGAGCGCTACGCGCATGACGGCGAGTACGGTGTCGGACTAGACAAGGACGAGATGGTACAACGTCATTGGGAAGCCAAAGGTGCCCGTATCATCGCGAATGCTGCCTGGGACGGTGAGCAGGCGAGTGACCCGCTCGCGCACAGTCGCAGTTTTATCCGTCATGATTCCGATGCGGTCGCACGTCAGCTGATGAGGATTTATTTCGCGTGATCGTTTACCTCGATTTAGATCGCACTATCTTTAAGACAAACGATAGCGAGAAGATTCTACTCAAGATTGCCGAGCTATACCCGGAGCTTGACGCCTCGCAACTCGAAAAAGATCGAACGACGTTTCATGAGACGGTCGGTGATCTCTACTACTGGGATCTCGGTCGTCAGCTGAGCACGTATGGGCTCGATGCTGAGGAGGTTTTCACCGAGTTGGCCGGTACGGACCTTGCTGATGGTCGTCTCGAGTACGAGGGAGCTGCAACGTTGATCAGTTCACTCCAGTCCGCTGATGTCGATGTTCGTGTCCTGACGTTCGGCCCAGATGATTATCAGCGATTCAAGGCGTCGCTATGTCCATCGCTTCGCAGCCTCGCTGTGACGACCACCTTGTCGCCAAAGTCGGAGCTTTTTGAAGCCTCGGAAGAAGAGTGCTGGCTGGTTGATGATAAACCGATCGGGAATGAGCTGCCTGGAAATGTCAGTTTCGTGCAGGTAAGTCTCGAAGGACAGCAGTACCAGCAGCTCGATTGGCCAGTATTTTATTCGCTCACTGATGTAAAGGAGTTCTTTGATGACGTCATGCACTAAAGCTATTATCCCGGTCGCTGGCTACGGAACACGCCGGCTACCAATCACCAAGAGTATTGAGAAGTGCATGCTGCCACTCGGCAACCGGCCCGTCATTGACTACATCGTCAGGGATTGTGTGACAGCTGGTATCACAGATATCTATTTTGTTATCAGTGGTGCGGCGACGCAGCTACGGTCGTACTACAGTCGTGATGTCGAGCTTGAGGTGATGCTCCACGACAAAGGCAAAGACAACTTGGTTGAGACCATACTTCCACCGGAGGGAGTGACCTTCCACTATATTGAACAGGATCTGAACGACGGACGCTATGGGACAACCGTCCCGATGTGGTTGTGTCGTGACTATATCGCACCTGACGAGCTTGTACTGTATATGACGGGGGATGATGTAACATACAAACCCGAAGGGCTGAGCGATATCGAACAGCTCGTATCGCTCGGTGTCCCGGCGCTACTTGGTTTGCCGGTGCCAGAGGGTGACATCAGTCAGTACGGCGTTATTGAGACGACTGAAGACGGTATATTCAAGTCAATCGTCGAAAAGCCAGCTCCTGGCGAAGAGCCAAGCCGCATGATCAATGTTACGAAATACGTGTTGCCCGGCAGTGTTATGCCGTTTATTGAAGCTGCGATGCAAGGCAGACCAAACGCAAGCGGTGAGTACTACATCAGTGACCCTATCGCAGAGCTCGTCGAGAGCGGTCAGGCTATTCAGTTAGTCGAAGCGCAAGGAACTTTTCTCGATACCGGTACTGTTGAGACGTGGGTTAAAGCCAACCAGTGGTTACTCGACGCCTCTTAGCACTTATGCTTGCACGTCTGAGAAGTAATGCCGTACTATGAGTCCACGCTTCTGAGAGGTGAGGACATTATGAACGATGCTGCCAAGCAGACTCGGGTTGTTGATATCTGGCCACAGTTTTCGGTCTGGGTGAGAGGCGAGAAATCTGAGGCTGAAGAACTCGTTGCGGCGCTCGGCGAGCTTCCGATGGTTCGCGAGTGTGAGTACGTCGACGACGATGACGCCACACACCTGGTCAAGGTGTACATGCGAACCGATACACCAACGCCGCACGAAGAACTTGTTGACATGTATGAACTACTTCGACGAATGTCCGAACAGTAGAGAGGAAGAAATACCGTGGAAACAGCAAGAGTATCGATTACCTATGATACCGACGCTAGCGGTATCCGAGTCGCGTGTTTTCTGACCGATGATCCGCAGATCGATGAAGGGCTCCGGCCATATCTGCTGCGTCATGGTCTCGTACTGCTCGGGTACAAGCCCGACGTCGTCGGTTCACAGCACTTCACACTTTGCTGCTCGCAGCAGGCGCAAGAGCATGTTCTCGAACTGATCGCGGCGTACTATGTCTCGTGGGGCAAAGAGCCGAGCATCAAGCACATCGATCAAATCATTAGCAAGTAGCGGTGTGAACCCGTCCCATGGAAAGCCCGGTCGAGACACGTGTCTCCCGTCCTCTCCTTAGCAGGGGCGGGCTTTTCAATTCCTGAGCCATATACTTGACAAATAACAAAGCTTATGCTAATATGAAAGTATGAACACTACAAACACAAACACCGAAGTTCAGGAACGTGTTGCCGTCTTTCAAACGAGCGAGGACCTCAAATCAGCTTTGCTAATCGTCTCGGTCACCGTGAACCTGTTTATCTTTACTGCCTGGTTGGTCATCCAGACCGATCCAACACTTGCATTACTCCTCGTAAACAAGTAACAGGGCAGTACAAAACCATCCTGAGAGACAGAGGCAGTATCGCCTCTGTTTTCTCGATCAGTTTTAGAACAATCTGTGGATAACTTGACAGATTGCCATAAGAATCTTCAAAAAAGGGCTTGCGTGTGGGTAGAAGTGGGTACTATACTGTCGTCAGTGGGTAAGTGTGGGTAACACCACACCACAAAACAAAAACCACGGCACCAACAAAACAATTAGCGGTCCTAAGGCAGAGAGAAGATGGCCAGCCCAGACTACTTTGAACGAAAGCTAGATGACAAGCGGCGGTTGACAATACCGACCGAGCTTCGAGCCGAGTTCGCAGGCGGAGTAGTTATCACGCGCGGCTTTTCAAACTACCTACATATCTATCCCCAGAACATTTGGGATGGAGATGTCGAACCGGCACTCGCCGGCGGTATTCTCGATGAGAAAACAGCCGACTTGAACGTCCAGTTTCGTATGGGCAAGGTGAGCGCGCAGCTCGATGACAAACAGGGACGAATCACGCTGGAACAGCATCTGCTGGACTACGCTGGCATCACACGAGATGTCGTCTGTGTCCGCGCAGGTAAGTACTGGCGCTTGATGAAAGCTAGTTAGTTGGCGAACGCTCTTTAACAATCAGGGCCAGGGAAAGAACCGAGAAGTCTCGAGGTCGACTACCTGGCAGTCAGACGTGGCACGTGTAACCGCGCACTTTTACACGAGTACATTATTTAACACACACCTCCCAAAAAACTCCACCTCACACATAAGTCTCTCACTCAAGTCAGTGGGTAACAGCGAAGTACGGTTTACCCCATACTTCACACCACAACAACTCCATTGACTCCACAAAAAAACAAAAACTATGCGAAAATAAAAACTGACTGTCAGATAGGTGACCTCAAGATATGAGTAAACATACACCACAACAACTCCATGCACCGGTTTTACTGGATCGGGTTGTCGAGCTTTTAGCTCCTCAGCCTGGTGAAACATACCTCGACCTGACGGCAGGGTATGCGGGGCACGCCAGCGCGATCGCAGATCGACTTGGCGGATTCCGAACAGTAACGCTGGTCGATCGTGACGAGAACGCTATCGCTGAACTTACGCAGTATGAGCAGCAGGGCGCCACAGTCGTTCACGACGATTTTGCACATTTTGCTGAATCGGCCACCGAGGCTGGTCAGTCATATGATATGGTACTTGTTGATTTCGGTGTATCGTCACCGCAACTTGACAGAGCAGAGCGAGGATTCTCGATCCAACGCCCCGGTCCCCTCGATATGCGCATGGACCCACGACAGAGCAGAACGGCTCAGTCATTGGTCAATGGCATGAGTGAGCGGGATTTCGCCCGTATGTTAGTCACCTACGGCGAAGAACGACCCACGCAGGCCGCGCGCATCGCACGGGCTGTCGTCCGGTCTCGACCACTAAGAACTACCGAGGATCTCGCACGCGCTGTTCTCTCAACCCATCGTGGCCCACGTGCGAAAGTGCACCCGGCTACGCGCACCTTTCAAGCCATCCGGATCGCGCTCAATGACGAGCTCGGCCAGATCGAGCGGCTTCTTGGCTGTTTGACGAACTTGGTTCGTCCAGGCGGCAGAGTCGCTTTCATATCCTTCCATAGCCTTGAGGATCGTCTGGTCAAACGCTTTATCGCCGAGCACACCGCTGCAGGGTATGAAGCAGAATTTGCGAGTCTTACCAAAAAAGCAATCCGTGGTGCCACTGACGATGTTCACAATCCGCGTGCAAGGAGCGCAACGCTCCGCGCCGCTGTGAAAAAATAAAAATATGAAAGGATAGGACACACAAAATGCCTATCGTAGTAAAAGACGCTTCTCGCGCAGTCAAGATCGACGTTCACGTCATCCACACTGACGCCGCGGTCAAATAACCGCCTGAAGCTCGGGAGGGCGGGCCGCTTTGGCGGTCAGCCCAACCACCAAAAACAAAAAGAAACCAATATGACACGATACCGATCCACCACATCTACATTCGGCGCGCGCTCTGACCGCATGTGGCGACGTAACCAGAACACGGTCGCGTTCGCACCATCCGCCACGCTCGGTCCGGTCGCGCACACGGTGCTCGTTGCCCTCATGATCGCGGTTCTCGGTCTGATTTACCTGACGCAGGTCACGAAAACCAGCACCTATGGCTATCAGCTCGACAACCTGGAAACTCAGCGTTCAGAACTGCTCGCTGAACGTCAGGACCTCGAGAATGAGAACGCGCGATTGCAGGCACTTGAGCGGGTCAAGAATAGTAGCGTCGCTGCCTCTATGACCAAGCCGGCCTCGACTGAATACGCCAATAACTAGTACACTAAAAGCTTATGCAGTTGCCACGACTCACGAGCGCTTCAAAGCGCACAACGTTGCTGCTCTATATCCTCATCGGGGTATTGGTATTGTTTGCGCTGCGGTTGTTTTACCTGCAGGTTATTCGACACGGACATTACACGTACCTCGCCCAGCAGACACAGGTCAGCAAGCTGACTATCGTACCTGAGCGAGGCAAGATATATGCGCTCGACGGTAACCAGCCGGTGCCGTTGGTACTGAACCAAACTGTCTTTACTGTGTTCGCTGATCCGCAGGAGGTCGAGGATAAGAACGCGGTGACACGTGCAATGAGCGAGATTGCAGGTGGCAACGTCGTTGATGGCTATCAGGAACGACTTGATGATGAGGAGCTTCGCTATGTTGTCATGGGGCGACAACTCTCGCGTGAGCAAGCCGAAAAACTGCAAGCAAAAAAGCTGGCGGGTGTTGGGTTTCAGAAGGGCTCACGACGTGACTATCCTGAAGGTCAGCTGGGCTCTCAGATGCTCGGCTATGTGGATAGTGAGGGCGAAGGGAAATATGGTCTCGAGGGCTTCTTGAATTCTCGTCTCGCAGGCAAGCAAGGCCTGCTCGAAACAGTGACTGATGTGCGACAAATCCCACTGACGATCGGTGACAGTGATACATCTCGACCGGCTGTGAATGGCGATAACCTACTACTCTCGATTGACCGCAATATTCAGCAGCAAACTGAACAAGTCCTCAAAGACGGGCTTGCAAAAGCCAAAGCGACAAAGGGAAGTGTGATCGTCATGGACCCGAACACTGGACGTGTCATGGCGATGGCGAACTATCCAACCTACGACGCCAACAAGTACGCTGAGGTTGAGGATTATCGGCTGTTTCTCAATAGTGTCGTCAACGAACCGTATGAGGTCGGTTCGGTCATGAAGGTACTCACTATGGGCGCAGGACTCGATAGCGGTGCGGTCACCGTCAACTCAACGTTCAACGATATCAGCGGCTGTACGACGGTTGATGGTGAGCGTATCTGTAACGTCGAAGAAGATCCCCGCCAGGCGGTCGCAACCATGGCTGATACGCTGCAGTACTCACTCAACACCGGTGTCGTGCATATTCTCGAGCGCATGGGTGGCGGCAGCGTCAACCAACAAGCTCGGCAAAAACTTTACGACTACTACGCAGGGCGATATCGCTTTGACAAATTGACCGGTATCGAGCAGTCATTTGAGGCCGATAGCATCCTAGTTGGACCGAACTCGGGGCAGGGTCGAAATGTCCGCTACGCCAACATGGCGTTCGGACAGGGTATGAACCTGACGATGATCCAGACGGCAGCAGCTTTCTCAGCTGCCATGAACGGTGGTACCTACTACCAGCCGACACTCGTCAAAGGGACGATCGCGGATGACGGGACGGTCCAAGAGCAGGCACCGAAAGTCGTCGCGACCGGCGTGCTGTCGGTAGGTGCGTCAAATGAGCTGCGAGAGATGACTTACCAGGGCCGTCACAAAGGATTCTTTGGCAAACTCGACCCAGCTGGCTACAAGATCGGTGGCAAGACCGGAACCAGCCAGATCATTGACCCGAAAACTGGCAAGTACAGTGATGACAACTCAATTGGTTCGTATCTGGGATTTGGTGGCTCTGATAAGCCCCAATATGTCATAATGGTACGTGTCGAGGATTCCAAACTAACCACTGGTTATGCTGGAACAGTTGCCGCTGGACCGATCTTTAATGAATTGTCCACCTGGATGCTCAGCTACTTAGAAATACCACCAAAAAACTAACAGAAAGAATCTCATGCTATTACCCGAAGCTTTCAGTCTCGTCGACCTCACCCAGGAGCTCGTCAAACTTTTTGCGTTGGCCGTTGGCGGCTTTAGCCTTGCGATGCTGCTTACGCCAGTCTACACGTATGTCGCATACCGGTATCGGTTCTGGAAAAAGCAGCGTACGACGAGCACCACGGGTGAGTTACTCGAGGTATTTACCAAGCTTCACGCTGCCAAGTTCCGTCGCAATATCCCGACGATGGCCGGTCTGATCGCACTCATCGTCGTGACACTGGTCACACTGCTGGCGAATCTCGATCGTGAGCAAACATGGTTGCCGCTCGCGGCATTCGTCGGTGGAGCGATGGTAGGGCTTATCGATGATGTGATAAACCTTCGCGGCTCCGGTATCGGCGCGGCAGGGCTCAGGTCGAGCGTCAAATTTGGTCTCATCACACTCATTGCCGTGATAGGTGCCTGGTTCTTTTACAGTAAGCTCGGCTATACCGATATCCATGTGCCGTTTTACGGGGCACTTGAAGTTGGTTGGCTCATCATACCACTGTTTATTCTGGTGGTTGTCAGTACGAGTAACGCGGTGAATATCAGTGACGGCCTCGACGGCTTGGCTGGCGGGCTGCTTGCCACATCGTTCGGCGTGTTCGGCGTCATTGCGCTACTACAAGGTAACTTTGGTATCGCCGGCTTTTGTTTCACGATCATCGGTGTTCTGATGAGCTACATCTGGTTCAATATTCATCCGGCGCGCTTTTTTATGGGGGATGTCGGGAGTTTTGCCTATGGAACGGCACTCGGGGTCGTGGCGATGCTGACTGATAGTCTGTTCTTATTACCAATCATCGGCTTCGTCTTTGTTCTCGAAGGTGGTTCGAGTCTCATCCAAGTCGTCAGTAAGAAGTTCTTTAAACGCAAAGTCTTTCTATCAGCCCCGATTCACCATCATCTCGAAGCAATGGGCTGGCCTGAGACCAAAGTCACGATGCGATTCTGGGTTATCGGCCATATCGTTGGCTTCGTTGGGCTGCTCCTCGCCTTTGCGGGAGGGATCATCGCATGACACCGCGCACGCGACGGCAGGCAACAACGCAGTCCGTCATCGGCCCACGTCGACACCGACCTGATTATCAGATCGTGTTGTTCATGGGTATTCTCGTGCTCCTCGGGCTCGTCGTGCTCTATGCCATCTCGCCCGCACGTGTTGAGCTGATCAACCAAGGCGGTCACACGCTTGACCAGGCTCATTTCATGCAAAAACAGCTCCTTTATCTCGGTATTGGATTGAGTGCCTTTGCCTTTGCTGCGACCATCCGTCCTGAATGGTGGCAAAAACAGACCACCAAGATACTATATGCAGGGCTCGGCGCCTGTTTATTGCTGTTGATACTCGGGCTCATACCGGGAAATCCGTTGGTGATTAACACTGGTGGCGCTACCAGGTGGTACAACTTTGGCATCGGCTCGTTCCAGCCGGCTGAACTGCTGAAATTCGGGCTCCTGCTGTTCATCGCGGCCTTTTTGGGGCGACGTATCCAGCAGGACAAAGTAAACAGCATCAATGACACGCTCATACCGCTTGGCGTGCTTGTCGGTATCGCGTCACTGTTCATCATCGTGTTTCAAAAGGACATGGGTACTGGTATCACGATGTTCGGTATGGTGATGGCAATGCTGGTAGTCGCAGGGCTGAAAGCGCGCTTATTCGCGCTTTGTGCCACAGTCGCAGCAGGCTTGGGTGTGTTGCTCATCATAACGTCTCCTCACCGCATCGAGCGCGTCCTGACGTTCTTTAACCCGTCTAGTGCCGACGTTGAGTCGTATCACATCACTCAGGCGACCATCGCGATGGGAAGCGGTGGACTGTTTGGCAAAGGCCTCGGTGAAAGCGTTTCTCCATTTGGCTACCTGCCTGAGGCCGTGAATGACTCAATATTTGCTGTTCTCGGTGAGACGTTCGGTTTTATTGGCCTGATCGTGATACTGGTATTGTTTTATATGCTGCTGAGACGATTACTGCTGACCGTCGACCGTCTTGGTGACCCGACGATGCGACTTATCGTGGCCGGTGTGTTCGGTTTGATCGCGACCCACGTGATCGTCAACGTTGGGGCGATGACCGGTGTGTTCCCGCTCACCGGTGTAACGTTGCCGTTTCTGAGTTTCGGCGGTACAAGCTTGCTGTTCATGATGCTAGGACTTGGCCTGGTGTTCCATATATCGCGCTACACTAGCCATCGACTGAATGATGACGTAAAGGAGGGTGCGGATGAAAGTTCTATGCGCCGGCGGGGGATCGGGCGGACACGTTACGCCAGTACTCGCCGTCATCAACGAGCTTAAGCGCCTCGATCCGTCACTCGAGGCTGCTTTTGTCTGCGATCGCGCCTTTGAGAGTCAGAGCAGGGGGCTGATGAACCATGCGACGGTCTCCGTGCCGGTTCACGTGATCCATGCCGGCAAACTCAGGCGGTACTACGGCGTGCCACTTTGGAAACAACTACTGGATATTCCGACGGTGCTAAGAAACATTCGTGACGTCTTTTTGATCGGTATCGGGTTCGTTGAGAGCCTATGGTTACTCGCTCGTTCCAAGCCTGATGTCGTGTTCGCTAAAGGCGGGTACGTCTGTCTGCCCCTCGGGTATGCTGCGCGGGCACTTGGTATCCCACTTGTGATCCATGATTCTGACACCCGTCCTGGGTTGACGAACCGACAGCTCGGTCGTTTTGCAAACGCTATCGCGACCGGTTCACCACTCGACAACTATGATTATCCGGAAGACAGAAGTGTCTATACTGGCGTCCCTATCGATAAGGCATTCCATCCGTTTACAAGGGAGGAGCAACAAAAGGCAAAACACGTCCTAGGTTTTACTGATCTCAAAAAACCACTAGTAGTGTTCGTTGGGGGAGGATTAGGCGCCGAGAGCATCAACAGCGGTGTATTGAGGAGTGCACCGCGACTTTTAAACAAGGGTTTCTTGCTCTACCACGTCACAGGTAAAAAACACTACAGTGCAGTGAAGAGCAGTGCAGTAAAACATGCCGAATACATGGTCGTTGATTTCGTATACAAGGACATGGTAACGGTACTTGGCGCTGCTGATATCGTCGTGAGCCGCGGCAGTGCAACGTTCCTGCAAGAACTAGCGGCGCTCGGCAAGCCAACGATCATTGTGCCAGCGAGTCATCTCGGTGATCAGGTAAAAAACGCTCGCGTGTATGAGGAGGCTTCGTCCGCTGTTGTGCTCGACGATGCGTCGGTACGGGAGGGTGACGCGCTACTCCAAGCCATCACGGAGCTGTGGCGAGAGGAATCGACACGACAGGCGATGGCAAAGCGTTTTCGAACGTTTGCGAAAGATGATGCAGCGACGGTAGTCGCCAAGCTCGTTCTAAAGGCTGGCAAGGGGCGTACGCACTGATGCGTAGCCGTCGCAGGCAGGAGCAGCCAGTCCGTCAACCCCGGATGGATGCCGATGAGCAGTCGTACGCGTTTCGCAGGAGTCGTACTATCACTGGGAGTACGACTGATAACGTACGTGCAGCTGGCGAGAACCGCGCACAACTTAAATCACCTCGACTTCATGAACATTCACTCCGTAAGCACCGGCGTAAGCTACTAGCGTATCTGCTGTTGATCCTCACAGCCTGTGGCGTGCTCTGGTACGTGATCACCAGCTACATCGGCTCAACCGTTTCGTCGAGTACTATGTCTACGCAGCCTATCAAGCAAGCCTTGGATGAACAGCGCTACGCTAGTGTGGTTAATGACTACTTTGCAGATCGACCATTTGAGCGTTTCTCGTTCGCGCTAAACGAAGAGACATTTGATTCGTACATGCAGTCCAAAGCACCCGAGATCTCAGACGCTCGCCTTGATAAAGGTGAGACGTTCGGGAGCGCCACACTCGCACTCACATTGCGCGAACCGGTCGTGGCCTGGACGATCCAAAACCAGCAGTACTTCGTTGACTCTAGTGGCAACGCATTTACCGTGAACTATTTTGCGGCACCAACTGTGGTCGTGACGGACAAGAGTGGCGTAAACGCTGAGGCAGGCGTCGTCACATCTACCAAACTGCTCCGCTATATCGGTCGCGTCATCACCATCGTGAATGCCTCTGGGCTACCTGCCGTAGATGTGGTTGAGTTACCTGCTAACTCAACCCGCCAAGTCGACTTCAAGCTCAAGGATAGGGCTTACATCATAAAAGGTAATCTCGACCGTGATCCAGCAGGGCAGGCAGCAGATATCATCAACGCCGTTACCTACGTTGGGGAGAAACAACTACGACCACAGTATTTGGATGTACGCGTAAGTTCAAAGGCATTTTACCGAGACAGGTAGGCAGAGGGCCGCTCTATCACTCCCTGTTCTAGTTCTATTTTTGTTCTATATTGCTGTATGCAAAAACTTTATAAAAACATAGTAGGGCAGTAAAGTCAAACATTTGTCAAAAATAGAGAAGTGGGGTGGTGTGAAAACATTTGTTCAAAAAGTCAAACAAATAGCGACGCGGAGTGTGGAAAAGTCGACGGATCTTAGTTTGAGTACGACATAGTCCCGTGCAGGCATTTATCGTTATACATTTTTCACTAAAAAACATCCTTTACAGGCAATTAGAACAAAATACGGATAAAACTACCCCGTTAGGGGGTATTGGTATTCATCTTTTGTTACTACTTTACGTGTCGTAAAAGATATATTGTGCGACATTAACTATATACACTGCCCATGTATTGTTACTCATCTTTTTCTCCTGCTTTCTATGTATATTTTCTGCACTTTTTGTTTCTACGTGTTTTTGATCCCTATTGCTGCCTGGCCTGAGCCTTGGGCATTTTTGCTACATTCATACGTTTCGATACCTAGCTCTTAGACATACTGAGTGTTCTATATTTGTTCTATATACTTTGTCCACCAAATAATTGCGTGAGATGAGAGCAAATAAAAAGAATCCGCCTAGCGGAGACGGATCTCTTCTTCTTTTGGCTGGGGCTTAGGGCGGGGGGCTTCACTGCCCTCTCGGATGATTCGTGGTCGGTTGGGCTCTACCGATTCCGTTGGCTTTTTCTTGCGTGAGCGGCTGCGAGTACGTTTCTTTGGAGGAGTGTCAGGGGACGGGGTAGCAGGTTTGTCGTGGCTGATCTTTGTCTCGCTCCCCTCCTCTTTTGCCCGGACTGGCTTGGCGCTAGCATCGACTGGCCATTTCTTAGCAAGGGATTGCGACTGCGGCTTTGGCTGGGCAGATGGGGCTGTCTGGGTCGAAATGAGCGACTGTATCTCCTGTTCTACCTCTGTTCGGTCTCTGGCGTATTTGCGTCGGCTACTATCGACGATATGCTGCATAAAGTTAGCCTGGCTGGCTGGAATGGTCAGGGTCGTGGCTGAGAAGGCTGGCGATTTCTCTCCCTTGATTACCATGTTGATGATGAAGTTACGGTTGTGCATCTGTAAGAGGTCATTTGGCTCAAACTGCGGCTCAAACTGCTTGCCGAGCAGTGGCGCGTCATCAGCACTAACTCGAAAACTCACCATGGTGCCCACGTTGCCGAACACTGCGTCACGCACGGTATCCTGCATCTGTGAGACGTACTGGTTAGCAACGGTGAGGTTCAGGCCATATTTACGCGCCTCGGACAGGATGGTGGCGAATGAGTCTGTCGCGAAGTTCTGGAACTCATCTACGTAGAGGTAAAATGGACGCCTGTCTTCGATGCGAGGGATATCGCTGCGGCTCATGGCTGCCAACTGGATCTTTGTAACCAGGAATGATCCCAAGATACCGGCGTTGTCCTCACCGATCAGACCCTTAGACAGGTTGACGATGAGGATTTTGCCATCGTCCATTATCTGGCGGATGTTGAACGTGCTCTTTGGCTGACCGATGATGTTACGGATGATCGGGTTGGCTGTGAAGGCTCCGACCTTGTTCAAGACTGGGGCGACGGCTTCGGCCTGGAACTTTTCGTTCCAGCTGTTGAATTCTATGTTCCAAAAGTTTAGCACCACGCTGTCCTGGCAAGTTTCGAGGACTTCTTTGCGGAACTTTTTATCGGTCAGCATGCGCGTGATGTCGAGCATGGTCGTGTTCGGATGGTCGAGGAGCGCGAGGATTGTGTAGCGCAGAATGTACTCGAGCCGTGGACCCCAGCTGTCGCCGAACATGCGTTTCAATACCCCGATGATTTCCGATGAGATATTGTTCTTTTGATTTGGGTCATAGACTTCCATCGGGTTGAAACCGAGCGGAAATGCGGTATCAGCCGGATTGAAGTAGACGACGTCGTCGATACGATCAGCTGGGATGAAATGCATGTTGTTGACCGCAAAGTCACCGTGCGGGTCGATGATAGCGTATCCGTGCTTGTGGTACACGTCGCTGAGTGCGAATAGCTCGAGTAGCCCCGACTTACCTGCTCCGGTCTGACCGATGATATAAACGTGTCGTGAGCGGTCGTAGCGGTATAGGCCAAACTGGTGGTTGATGCCGCGGAAGTTCGTCAGCCCAAAAGCGCTAATCTGTTCATCGTGAGCCGGATCGCCATTGATGATAGGCAGTTTCGCTGGTGGTTCAGCAGTCTTGTTGCTGGCCCAGACGATGTTTGGTGTCTCGACGTTGGTGTGCGGCAAGTGAAAGACTGAGGCGAGCTCTTCGATGTTCAGGATGTACCCACGATCGATGAAGAAACGAGCGCGGTATTTTTCGAGCTCTTCGCGTTTAAAGCTGCCACCGCTTGATTTGAATCCGTTCAGGTTGGTCGAGTTGAACTGTTTGAACGTACCGACGAGCGCTTGCATACGCTGTTTGGCGATCGCCTGGTTTTCACCCAGGTAGGCGATACGAATCTTGACCTGGTAGCCTAGCTTGACCGACTTGTTCTCTATCTCAGAGATACGCGTCTTGTCGCGCTCCGATAGTTCAGGAGCCGTGCTACCGGTCGCAGTCTGTTCCGGAGGTTTCCAGAGGGCTTCGATGGCCTGTAGGAAGTACTTGCCTCCCCCGCTGAGCAGATCGAGGTTGGCACTACCGCTCTTGATGCGGCGCGAGAACGCACTGGCACGCTTGTGCCAGTCATCGGCAATCGGGCGGGCTAGAACCTGTACCCAAACCTCTTCGGAGCTGTCCTCCAGCTTGGCGAGCGTCGCGGTAATACCAGCGAGTGGGTCAACTTCGAAACTCTGAAACGTCTTAATCGGTAACATCTCATTGTCAGTCAGTGTCAGTTCAGATGTGTAGACGACGCTGTGTTGAAATTCGCGGTTCGTGTAGTCCTCGTCGAGCGTGTGGATCTGAACCGTCGGGTACTGAGCGTAGATCTGACCTTCGACGAAGTTTTGTAGGTGTTTTGGCACCCAGACATAAAAACGGATGAGTTTGTCGATGGCTGCGATCTCGAAACTGATATGTTCCTGAAGCCCGCCGGACATGCGCAGCTCGCGTTTGTCACGCAAAATACCGTGCAGGCTGGCGAACAACTGCTCTGCCGCGAGCTCTTTCTTGTCGTTGGCACGAGGAATCTCAAGTGTCAGCAGGACGTGTTCGGTAGTGTCGATGACTTCGGCTTGGCGGTTATTACGCCACGCGAGATAAAGCAGCAGAATAGCGAGCGGAACCCATACATACCACTGTAGGAGGAGACTGAAAATCCATGCAAGTAAATCACCCATTGCTACGCCTTATTGTCCCTCAAAGCCGCCTCAGTTGCAAACAGTGTTTGACAGATTAGCTTTCAGCCAGTGAGTAGGTCGCTTTGGCGACGCGCTTGAATTCTGGCTTGCTCTGGAGGTTGAGCAGAATAGTCGTTTCTTTTACCTGACGGTCCTTGAGGACACGCTTGACGATCTCGTCACGGTGAAGTGGCTCGTTAGCCTTCTTTAGAACGTCGGTGATGATATCAGCAACGGTGCCCTTTTTGTAACCCCATTCGTTGAGGGCGTAGATACCGCGGCCGATCAGGACGAAGCGCTTATCCTTGATGAGCTCGTTGTGAATCGCTTGGGTCGTGACGTCTTTGCGCTTGAAGTCACTGTCCTTGATAGCACCGGCGATGTCAGAAAAGTGCATTGGCTTGCCGTTCTCCTGCAGGATTACGTAGATCTTGTCACGGATGTTCTTTGGGTTGACGGTCGGCCACTTTGTAAGACCCCATACGTCCTTGAGGTTCGCGAGGTTCTTGCTCAGGCTGGCGAGAGCACGGACGTAGTCAGGGTGCTCGTAATTGAGCTTGGCATGCAGTTCCTGGACTGAGAGTGTGGTTCCGTGTTCTTTGACGGCTTTGACGACTTCGTCAACACGCTTTTTGAGCTGCTTTTCATCGTAATACTCGCTCAGGGCGATACCGTAGTAATAGTGGTCGTTCTCAGACAGAACGGACAGTTTTGGTGCAAGTTCAGCTACAAAGGCGACGTGAGCGCGGTCTCGCTCGTCACCACCAGGGGTGACACGCTCTGTCAGCTCGCTCAGACGAGCGGCACGGCCAAGTTCGTGGAGTTGCTCTACCAGGTAGCGTTCAACGGCGTCGAGATCGAGACGACCTTCTTCGGCAGCGATCTTGAGACGGATTAGGATGGCTTTTTCAAGCTGACGGACACGTTCACGTGTGATACCGAGGAGTTCACCGATCTGTTCCAGCGTTTCTTTGCGGTCAAACAGGCCAAAACGACGCGAGATGATTTCGCGTTCGCGTTCACGCTCAATACCATCAAGAATCGTACTCACGACGTTCTTAATGTCAGGGGTGGTTGATTCGGCGTTTGTGCTCATGTTCTTCCTTCGTTACGGCTGGTTTTCGATGTTCTCACATCAGATTTAATGACTATTATAGAACTACTTTTTATAAATGTCAAATATAATCTGTGATGTATTAATTATAGCACATACTAGACGCTTGTGGTAAATAGTATTTTTACGCTTTTTTATACTGAGGTTTATTGTTTTATAGCCTATCGGGGGGTACAGTAATCGCAGATATGAGTACTGCGAATGGTAATGGTTTTCGAACACTTGAGTATTACCGAGAACGGTATAATGAACGCGTCATCAGCCCTACGGAATTGACCCAAGGCGACAAATTCCCACTACTCTTTCGCGTAATGCATGCCCCTAAAGGTCATGGTGCCTATGAGTTGCTGGTCGAGCTGGATGATGTCCAGCAGGCAGAGACGATCGGTGTCTATGCAGTGCGCTTTACAATTACAACACCACATACTGGTACAAGTTTTGCAGATGGTGAATGGTTCGATGGTGTCTGGAATCCCGTAGAACCTATCACCTATCGAGGCAAAATGCACGGCAAGCCAGCCAATAACCAAATGGTCGACGCAATTGTATACCAACAAAGCACACCTTTCTTTCCTGAGCATACTGTTGTCGTAGAAAAAGATCTTGAGTTGACCGGGGTCTGAAATGATAAACCCGCCCCAAAGGCCGGGTCCCAGTTGAGGCTTGGGACGGGCTTATCGGTGGCGGGTAGTTTAGGGTTGAGCGATGGCGAGTAGTTCGAGGTGGTTGGCCCTCGTCTTCCACTTGCTGATGCCGATGAACATCATCAGGTGACAACGTGGGTCAACAAGATCCTTGACAGCATCTCGGCAGGCTTGTCCGATATCGTCGATCGTTCGGAGCAGTTCCGATTGGTCGAGTGGTCGGTCGAGGTCGCTGATCTGTTGGAGTCGGGTCTTGACCCATGCGAGCTGCTGACTTAGTTGCGGCCTCGCCTCAACGACGTACAGGCTGGGCTGGTCGAGGCGTTCGATGAGCTGCTCGATGTAGTAGCGCTTGCGAGCTTTGCCGTCTTCTGGAGCCGACATCGCTCCCTCCTTCCCTGGTGAAGTGCGAACCGGATAGGTTTGATTTTGATATATTACCATAAAAACAAGTTTATGTAAATGATAAACCCGCCCCAGATATCCCGGATTGGGTCTATCTAGGACGGGTGTTACTCCTCCCGTGCAACGGTGAGGCAGTCACTCCACTGGCCTTCTCTTGAACGAGTGATACCGAATGAGCAAAGGTCCGTTGTGCGCACCTCCTCGGTGCCCTCGATGCTGTAGCTGACGATGTAGTCCTCGCGACCGTCCTGAGACGGATGTGACAGGAACATACCGCGCTTGACCGAAGATGGATCCTGGGGCTTGTACCAGGTGAAGAGGACACCAGGCCCCACGTCATCGATAGTCATCGCCCCTTCACTCAGGGGGTTACGAAGTGTCATGCTCATTTCCTTCCGGAGTAGTTCAGCCAGTCGGGGTCGTCCTCGGGTCCGCGAACGGTCGTCGCAGGCTTGTGCTTGCGGGCACCCTGTCGACGGAACGCATCCATGACAAGCTGACCCGAGGGCCAGCCGACGATAGAGCGGTAAACCACGAACGCGAGTAGCACGCCAACCAACCCGTACAAGGCTGCAGATGGGTCGGCTTCGCCGAGCAACCCCGTCAGGATGACGAACAGGAACAGTAGGACGCCGAGCATGCCGACATCAATCTGCACTCGCAGTCGAGGACTCGACCTGAGCTCAGACCTGAAGACGATCGAGATGACGACGAACGTCATGAACGACAGAAAGCAGGCTGTCAAGAGAAAGTGCATGTCTTTGCCTTTCTTAGGAGACAATAGACATACTATAAAATACTATGATATATAATGCAATGTTTATTTCTTTGAGCCGCGTCGGAAGGATTTCTTGGCTGGGGCGTCGTCGAGAAGCTTCTTTGCTTCCTGGTGCGTAATCTTTTTAGGATCGACATCTTTTGGTATCTTGGCGTTCTTTTTGCCATCGGTTATATACGGTCCAAAACGACCGTTCAGCACCTTGATGCCGTCACCAAAATCGGCGATATTCTTCTCTGCCTCAGATTTTAGCTTAGCCTCGTAGAGTTCGAGCGCTTTCTCGAGCGTGATATCGTGCGGATCCTCGGGTTTGATACTGACGAACAGCTTATCTACCTGGATATACGGTCCAAAACGACCGATGTTAGCCTTGATGTCTTTACCGTCTTTGGTTTGGCCGACTAGACGCGGCAACTTAAATGCATGAAGCGCCTCCTCGAGCGTGATAGTCTCGATACGTGTACCTGATGGCATAGGAGCAAATTGAGGCTTATTCTCTTTGTCTTCTGTATCGCCAAGCTGGAGCATTGGACCGAAACGGCCAAAGCGGGCAATAATCGGCTTGCCAGTTTTAGGATCTGTGCCGATTTCACGACTATTGCCGACGGTCGAGCGGTCTATACCGCCGGATTTTTCGATGAGTTCGTGGAACGGTGTGTAAAAATCCTCGAGCATCTTGTTGCGTTCGAGTTTGTTCTCGGCGATATCGTCGAAGTGTTCCTCGACGCTGGCGGTAAAGCCGTAGTCAACGACTTGCTCAAAGTAGTCACCGAGGAAATCAGCGATCAGTTCGCCGCTCGGGGTGGGGACGAGTTTGCCGCGATCCGCGCCGGTCTTTTCCTGGACTACTTCTCTTACCAGCTCATTATCCTTGAGGCTGAGCTGGATAATGTCGCGTGGCGTGCCCTCGCCTTCACCTTTTTCAACGTAGCCACGTGTCTGGACAGTATCGATGATAGTTGCGTAGGTACTCGGACGACCGATGCCGAGGTCCTCGAGTTTTTTGACCAGGCTACCCTCGGTGTAGCGGGCTGGTGGACGGGCGAAGACCTGACGAGCACCAGCTTCGCCTAGTTTGAGAGCATCACCACTTGCCAAGGCTGGCAACAGATCAGCGTCTTTTTTACTTCCACCGTAAACTTTCATGAAACCGTCAAAGATAACCACTTCACCCTTTGCCTCAAGTTTCTCTTTTTGTGAGGAGATAGTAATCGTTACCGTTGTCTTCTCAAGCTTGGCCGGTGACATCTGACTGGCGAGTGTGCGGCGTCGGATGAGATCATAGAGTTTCTGGTCGTATTCATTGCTACTGCCCTTTTCGAGCGCCATGTTGGTTGGGCGGATAGCTTCGTGAGCTTCCTGAGCACTACTGTTCTTGGTCTTGAACGTTCGGACGTGCGAATATTCGTCGCCGAAAGCAGTCTTTATATATGTAGCGGCACTTGCGATCGCCTGCTTGCTCAGGTTGACCGAGTCGGTACGCATGTAGGTAATCTTACCGTCCTGATAGAGTTTTTGGGCACTGGCCATGGTAGCTTTGCTGCCAAACCCAAGTTTTGCGTTAGCATCCTGCTGGAGCGTGCTAGTCGTGAACGGCGCCCCAGGGTTGCGGGTACTCGGGCTCTTGGTGACGTCGCTAACACTGAACTCTGCCCCTTTCAGGCTCTCGAGAAAGGCCGTGGCCTCCTCTTCGGTATCAAACCGTTGCGGCAGCTCGGCTTTTACCTCTTCGCCGTTATGGAGAAGTAGCGCTGTTATCTTGAACTGGAATGAACCCTCGAAAGCGCGAATTTCACGCTCACGCTCGACGAGCAGTCGGACCGCAGGACTCTGGACGCGACCGGCGCTCTTGCCACCGGGGACCTTTTGCCACACGACTGGACTCAGTTCAAAACCGACGATGCGGTCAAGGATCTGCCGGGCCTGCTGGGCTTGGACAAGATGCATATCGACGGTTCGTGGGCTCTTGACCGCCTCGGTGATGGCGCTTTCGGTGATTTCGTGGAAAACGATTCGCTTTGTCTTGGTTGGATCGAGGCCAAGTACTTCACAGAGGTGCCAAGCGATAGCCTCCCCTTCGCGGTCCTCATCGGTGGCGAGCCAGACGGTGTCAGCGGTCTTGACGGCCTTTTTGAGTTCGGTGATGACTTTTTTCTTATCAGGATCAACCTCATATATAGTTTTGAAGCCGTTTTTGACGTCTATAGGGGGTGTGCCGTCTTTGGTTTTCTTGACGATCGAGCGGATATGGCCGATGGACGAGAGTACGACAAAATCTTTACCGAGATATTTCTCGATAGTTTTCGCTTTTGCTGGGGACTCGACGATGACGAGGTTCTTGCTCATATCTTATTGACGCTCATGGTTAACACAATATAGTCAACTGCCCATACTACTTGACTCACGCTGTATTGTAAATAAATCCAGTCGCGGGTGTCGTAGGTATATTAGATTATTTACAAACGATGCACATCGTACTATTATCACGAAAGGTACACCATTCGAAAAACAAATTGAAAGTAAAAAAATGACTAAAAACCAGTTTTATTCTGACCAGCGTGGTAGTGCGCATGTGGCGATAGCTGTGGTGCTTATTATCGCGCTGATTGGGGGTGTAGGGTATAGGTTTTATACCGGCTATCAAAGTAAGCAATCACTTGTCGCGTCCGAAAAAACGTTGGCAGAGGCGAAACATAAAAATGACGCCGGTGACGCGAGGCTATTATCCCAAGTCGAAGAGAAAGCACTCGAGGATGCTGACATTGAAGTCAAAAAGCCACAAGAGACTACTCCAAGCTATCCTGCGCCAATGGTGGCGAAGCCTGCTCCTACGCCCCTAACACCGTTTTCGTTCGCAGGTGCTACCCTAACTGCGACGCGTGCTTACGGCACTAATTCATCAAACCTACCAGCCTATCGAGAAATCGCGCTCGTCGGTGATGACTTATGGTTCACGAACGCCAACACCTCATATATCGGAGTGATATCGCCAAGCGGCAATGTTCGATCGTATAAATCTTCCCTTAACGGCTCCTACTTCACACCAATCGTCAAAGGCTCCGATGGACGAGTGTGGTTCGCTGGCAATACGCAAAAAATCCACGCTATGTCTACAAACGGAAAAGAAACCACCTACACTATCCCCTCGCAGCCTATCCTGGTAGAGAGTATGGTGCTGGGGCCTGACAAAAATATATGGTTTACCACGTGGAACAATAATCAACAGGGTATTGTCGGTAAAATAACTCCGTCGGGCACAGTGACTGAATATAAGCTGCGTAACGGCTATGCACGAGGTCTGACTGTCGGTGCGGACGGACGGGTGTGGTTTGCGACGGGCCTCGGTGTTGGCAGTATTTCGACATCCGGTAACATTTCGTACGTGGACACTTATGGAGGGCGCTCGTATTCTCCATGGGGTATCGCGAGCGCTGGCAAGGCGATTTGGCTACTAGGCCACGATGGCTCGGAAGGAAGTAAATTGATACGAGTCGGTCTTGACGGCACTTTCAAGAGCTATAGCAGTGCATCAACTAACAATCTATTCAGGGTATACTCAGGACCAAATAACACAGCATGGTTCAGTGACTGGACCAGTGGTTCCATCGGACGCATTACCGAGTCAGGTAAGATTACTCGCTTTGCCGCCCCAGCTGGCTATAAAAATGTGCTCGGACTTACTTTCAAGGGACAAGACATCTGGGCCTCATACACGAACTCGATCATCAAATTCACGTTCAAATAAGCCAAACGTTGTACGTGAGAATACTTTCACCACAAATACAGACAAAAATCTTGTGAAATCTTTCACAGAGTTGTTGACAACGCCTATAGAGAGGCGCACACTGGAAATATGTTACTTCAATACCAACGCCACAGGTATTGACAAAATATACAAAATGGTGTATAGTGAAAGGATTATGAATATGCCACCCAAAGCAAACCACGATGTAATTGGTCGCCACGGTGTGATTGGCCAAGATATTCTTTCTCACGATCTGGATCTCGCACATACTCCTGCTCTACCTGTCGAGATTGGTCAGGACTTTGCAGAATTAGTCGACGACATGGATGAGCGTGTAAAAGCTATGATCGCGGCCGAGATGGCTCAAGAAGCTGCTGAGCGTAAAGAACGTGATGCCCGAGACAAACCGGCTCTCGAAACTCGTGGTGCTGAAATAGCCGTTGCGAGTGAAGTGGCCTCTCTACCAGTAACGCCGCCTAAAGCCCCCAACGGTTTGCGCTCAGAGCGCGGATCGCACCTCTGATTTCGAGCATCGTCATCGTTTGAGCAAAAAGTGCCCCGTCTAGGGCACTTTTTTTGTCTGCAAGACTTGCATGGGTCGACGGATAGACGGTATCGAGACCATTTGCGAGTACTGCGACCCCTGTTCCACCGGCTTTCACGGTGGCCTCATTTGCGATGCCATCGATACCGTGCGCGAGACTGCTGACGATCAAGGCTCCCTTCTCTGTTAAGCGCGTGGCGAGCTCAGATGTGATCTGACGGCCATATGTAGTCGGCTTACGGGTACCAACGATCGCGATACCGAACCGATACTCGGGTATTTCACCTCTGATATAGAGTCTGCCCGGCACCTGTGGTATTGTTCTGAGACGTTCTGGGAAATCCTTGCTTGTACTGCTTATGCTATTGATTTTCATAATGAAAAGTGTTAAATAGTATTGACTTTATGTAAAAAGCGTGCTAATATACTGTATGGTTGATCGCGTAACAGCGGTCAAATCGTACCTTATACCCCCAATTCTAACGTAAGTTAGAGTGCGCGTGTACTGGTGTCGAAGTTTTCTACCCTCCACTTCGTACACATCTAAACAGTCACGTGCATACTAACCCCTTTAACCCCTTGTCTTCTCTGTGTGAGGTGGCGAGGATCCCGATTTTTCAGGCGGACCACAATATGGCGAGTATGAACCAACTGGCTTGCCAAGCGCAGAGTGCGTACATAAATACACTTCTAGCGCTTCGCCGTGCGTAGCCCGGGTGGGTTGAAGGGTCGAATGGCGCCAGGTGATGCCCACCCTTACCTGGTGCCTTTCGAAAGAATTGAGTATGAAATAACCCCCGGTGTACATCGGGGGTTATTTTTATGTCCATAAATAAACCGAGCCCCGATAGTTTCATCGGGGCTCGGAGCTTGAATGAGGTCTCTATCAACCGCTGATCAGTTGCCTGAGTGCGCTCAAGACTTCCGGCCAGTTGCTGCGGTATGAGACGTAGCGCAGGTCAACTGGTGTGAATGCGGGTGATCCTGGCTTGGGGTAGTACTTGAGCATCATCGTGTCGAGCTGGTAAAGTCTGCCATCTTCTCCGAGCCAGATTGGCTGATCTGACTCATCCTTAGGCACTGAGGCTAGCGAACCATCGAACGGTTCGCCTACGAGCAGGATGAGTCGGGTCCTCTGTGAGCGTCGCCACGGTGGGACGAGGCACACAACGGTCTCTTCTGTCGAACCAGGCCAGTCTCTGAGGTCCAGACTTCGCTTGGCGGGCCCCAGTGCTGCTTTGACTACCTTGAACTGCGCCTTGTTCTGTTTGTGCTGGATTCGGAATTGTCTCCGCTGCTCCGTCTGAAGAGTCTCTGCATCCTTGAGTTCACGATCAAAACGCTCTTGGTTGATCACTTTTACCTCCAAGGTATTTCAAGCTCCGATCTCGACGATCAAAGCAAAGCCGGATGGTTCATCGACGGCTTTCGCCAACCGACGAAATATATAAAATAATACCATAATTTTTCATAAATTCAAACGCCCCCGACCTTGCGATCGGGGGCTGATGTTTGACGGGGTCGTCAGCGGACGAGAAGAACGATGTCGCGCGGCCGACGGATTCTGCCGAGTAGCACTTCCATGCCGACGAGCCAGGGTCGCCCGCTCTGCATTGCCTCTTCTACCGTCAGTATGATAGGTACTACGCAGCTGGAATGAAAATCGCAGAGCACGAGTGCTCCGTCCTGCCCGATGAAGTACCTATCATCCTCGCTGGGATCAAGTGGCTCCGGTGGGATGACCGCGAAGCCGACGTACGGCTGGTCATTGAGCGGTGGATGAAGCGTGGGTCGAAGCAGTCCGATACTCATGCGCTGGACGACGTTCTCACGCGTCTGCTCGAACGACGCTTGCCTGATGGCATCAGTGAATGCTGCCATGGAACTCCACTTCCCTTCAGAATCGGCGGTGCTCAGAGCTTCGGCTTCTGGACCATACCCATGTGCACCGTCTCGGTTCCATCGTCGTTGGGCTCGATGAGCACGATGCCGAGAACTTCGTTCTCGAACTCCTCATCCTTACGGGGTGGGAACATGACATTTCCCTTCGATTGGTTCCCGTTAAACTCCTGTTCGGAGAAACGGGACGCGGCGAGTTTCTCAAACGAACTTGTTGCTTATTATAGCATTTATAGCTAAAAATACAAGTTAAGCGTGAGTTGTATGTTCGAACAATCCGTTTATGAAATCATCGATGATAGCAAGTACTTTGCTCGAAAGATCACTGAGAGCCGTACTTTCGTCTTTTGTAAAGTTGCTCAGTACAAAGTCCGCGTCGTCGATGCGGTCGCGAAGGTCGTTGTAGACGCCGATACGGATGCGTGCAGTATCGGGGCCGAGATGTTGGTTCATAGACTTGACGCCGTTGTTCCCGGCATCTGAGCCGCCCAGGCGCGTGCGGATGGTACCAAATGGGAGCGCCAGCTCGTCATGAATGATGAGAATATTCGTGGGCTCGACCTTGTAAAAGTCAGCGATGAGCCGCCCTGCCTCGCCAGTGTTGTTGTAGTAGGTAGTCGGTTTGGCGAGGATGACTTTTTCATCTCCAACCGTAAGTTCGGCAATCTGCGAGCGGAACTTGTCCTTGTTTTGGAACTCTGCGCCCTTTTCTGCCGCATAGGCATCAAGCATCGCGTACCCGACGTTATGACGAGTCCGGTCGTAGCGTGTTTCTGGGTTACCGAGGCCGAGGATGAGTTTCACCTAACTCTCCTGTTCAGCGTCTTTACGTTGCTTATAGGCCTTGGTAACGGGCTCTTTGCCTTCGGCGACGCGCTGGCGGTTGGATTTGATTTGCTTTTCGTCGCGGAAACTGAACATGATCGGTGTGCCGGTAAAGTCATGAGCATCACGAACAGAGCGTTCGAGGTAGCGCTTATATGACCAGTGGAGGAACTTGAGGTTGGCGCCAAAGATAACGAACCACGGTGGGCTCTGATCGGTTTGCACCATGTAACGAAGCTTTGGCATAGTGTTCTTGAGTCCGGCTGGTGGATGTTTGCGAACACATGCCTGGAGAATCTTGTTGAGTTCGGTAGTCTTGAGCTGATGCTGACGACGCTCATCGATCTGAAGGGCGATATCAAACAGCTTGGTAACGTTTTGGCCAGTCACGGAGCTGGTAAAGATGAGTGGTGCCCACGGCACAAAGGCAAAGTTGCGTGAAATCTGCGGTGCAAGCGCATCACGGGTGTAGGCGTCACGTCCTTCGACGCTGTCCCATTTACTGACAACGATAACGAGGCCTCGACCAGCTTCTTTGATCATGCCGGCCAGCTTTTGGTCAAGTTGTGTGTTGAGTTCGTTAACGTCCATCAGGAGCAAACAGATGTCAGCTTCCTCGATGGCTTGGAGGGTTCTCAGGACCGAAAACTTTTCGATACCGACCTCTTGCTTGCCTGATCGGCGTACGCCTGCGGTATCAAGGAGTTCTATGTCGCGACTATGGTAGCGAACGGCGACGCGGTTGACGTCTCGAGTTGTACCTGCAACATTGGCGACGATAGCCTGCTGCTTTCCAGCTAGCGTGTTGAACAAATGACTTTTGCCAACGTTTGGTCGGCCGATGAGCGCAATCCGAAGTACTTCGTCAGGTTCGGTTTCATGAACAACAGGAATTTCTGAGTAGATAGTGGTTCGGAGCGTGCCGAGGCCTTGATTGTGTTCGGCGCTGGTCTGCAGAATCTTTTTGATGCCGAGTCGACGAAACTCGTCGATGGCGAGCGATCCCTTGAGATCGACTTTGTTGCACACCAGAATGACTGGTTTTTTGCTCTTGAGCGCTGTCTTAGCGATACGGCGGTCCTGGTCGCTTGGGTAGATGGTACTGTCGACAACGACGAGGATAACATCGGCGAGCTCGGTGGCTTCACTGATTTGTTCCTGGATCGAGGCTTCAAACTCGTCTTCGGCGTCTTTGAGACCAGCAGTGTCGACCAACCAAAAGCTCTTCTCGCCGTCGGAGATGCGACGTATGACGTTGTCACGTGTCGTTCCTGCCTCACGCGCAACAATCGCCTCCTGGGATCCATAGAGGCGGTTAAAGAGGCTGCTCTTGCCGACGTTGGTTTGGCCAACGATGGCGACGGTAGGAAGCTTACTCATTTCGTACCATTATAACAGAGGTGAGTAATATTGACAAGATAAAAAATTTATTACTATAATATAAAAATGTTACCTCGTAGGCGACGAATAATTCCAGGAGAAACGATTCCTCTCGAAAGGTTCTCTGATGAGCTAAAAGCTCGCGCACGAACGATCGGTGAGCGCGCGCTTGCCGCTGGACGTCCCTTGCCGGTTGATGTTGAGCAAATCCTTGCTGCTCAGCCGGCGGATTTACGAGTTTGGCAGCTTCTCGATAAGTTCACCTATGACGACCTCGACGCAATCGCTGAGAAGTTAGCAAAAGACCTATAGCTTCGAGGCTATTCGGCACTCGCCAGATGCAAGGTCCTCGAGTGTGTATGGCCCAAAGGCGGTCCGGTGTAGCCGAGTAACGGTGTAACCGAGTGCGGCGAAGGTACGACGGATTTGACGGTTACGGCCTTCGCTCATTACGACCCGCCAGCTCCAGCGTTCATCTTCTGATAGCCGTTCCAGTTGCAGTTTACTCTGCCCGTCCTCGAGGGTGACGCCATAGTCGTTGATCATCTGTTGATGTAGCGGCTCGAGGTCACGATCGAGTTTTATTTCGTAAACTTTTCGCTTGGCAAAACTAGGGTGTGTCATTTGGTGCGCAAAGTCACCGTCATCAGTCAGCAGTAAGATGCCCGAACTATCACGATCGAGTCGACCAACCGCTTTGAGGCGCTGCTGATCAGGATTGAGCAGCTCATAAATAGTTGGCGTATCACCCTGTCGACGTCGTGAGCAAACGTAGCCGACCGGTTTGTTGAGCATAAGGTATGTGTAGGCCTGCTGGGGGGAGATCGGCTTGCCGTCGAACATGACAACGTCATCGGGACCCACTTGCGCTCCCATGGCGGCTGGTGAGCCGTTTATAGTGATGCGCCCAGCCGAAACAGCATTATCGATCTCACGACGACTCAACCCAGTCGCGTGGGCAAGGAATTTATTGACACGGGTGGTGTCCTCTGTATTCATGGTTCGTATTATAGCCTAGGTAGCTGGTGCACCGGGAGGCGGTGGTGGCGGTGGTGGAATCGTGCCGGTGTTATCGACCTTGCCTGCTTCGAAGTCGGCAAGCTCTTTTGCGAGCGCCTCTTTCTCTTGCTCGGTCGTCTGAACGGTCGGGATTGCATCACTGTCGAGACCAGCTTCTTTGGCAAGCTCTTTGTCGAGTAGCTGGTTGATATCGATCGATGGCTTGGTTGGGTCAGAGAGAGGCTGGATTACCCTGGCTGTCGCGGATGGTGGTTTTGGGGTCTGGTTCTGTGGTGGTGGTGGCGGTGGAGCTGGTGCCGGTGCCGTAGCCGCTGTTGCCGGCGCAGGAGCTGGTGCTACTGGTGGTCGAGGTGGAACAGCTGATGGAGCGGGTTGTGCCGGACGAGCCGCTGCAGGTACAGGAGCTGGCGTAGGTGTAGCGGCTGGTGGTGGTGGCGCGGGTTGAGCGACCGGGCTGGGTGTAGCGGCTGGTGCAGTTGCCACGGCGGGTGCTGTGGCTGCCGGCTGGTCTTCGAGCACTTCGTGAACGGCACGAACCACGTCTTCGATACCAACCTGGGATTTTACGAGGTAGCGGTCTGCACCGAGCGTTTCGCCTCGCTGGCGTTGTTCTTCGGAGCTAAGAGCGGTCATCATGATGACCTTTATGTTCTTTGTTTCAGTCGTAGAGCGTAGGATGTCGAGCATATCAAAGCCGCTGATCTTTGGCATCATGACATCGCTGACGATGAGCTGCGGGCGTTCTTTGATAGCCATGGCGAGCGCTTCTTCGCCGTCGCCCGCCGAGACGATGTCGTAGCCCTCTGCCAACAAACGAACACCATAGATTTCACGCAGGCTTTTGTCGTCTTCGACAAGCATAACTTTTGTCATATTAGTGTCTATTGTAAAAACTTACGCTTAAAAAAGCCATAGTTTTGTTTTCAAGGGGTCGTTGATGGTGGCGTGGGAGCAGCTGCTCCTGGGGTGGGAGTAGCCGGCGGCTGGGTAGCTGAGGCTGGCGTTGGAGCGGCTTGGGGTGCTGTTGGCGGCTGTGTGGGAGCTGGCCCAGGAGGCGTTTGGGGAGTTGGTGCGGCAGAAGGTGTTGTGGGTGCGATAGTTGCCGCTGGTTGGGGCTGCTCGGGAGTTGTGGTTGGCGTGGGCGCTATGGGTGCTGCCTCAGGGTTGGCAACGGTCAGGTCGGGTTGTTCAGCTTGCTCACGACTAATACGAGGCAACTCAACCGTAAAGGTGCTTCCCTTACCGTATTCGCTCTCAAGATTGAGGCGCCCACGCATGGTTTCGACAAGGCGGCGTGCCAGGTAAAGCCCGAGGCCGGTGCCACCTATCTCACGAGTATCAGTGTTGTCGACGCGGTAGAATTTTTGGAACAGGTGTGGGATGTCTTCGGCGGGAATGCCAATACCGGTATCTTTGACGGATATAAAGACATGGTCGTTGTCGGCAGTTACGTCAACGGTCACGCTACCCTCTTTGGTGTATTTGATAGCGTTACCGATCAGGTTCGAGAGCACCTCCTGGAGATGACTCTGGTCAGCTTTGGCGTAAAACAGTGGTTCAACGGCATTGCCACCTGTCGCGCTCGTACTAGGGGCGTAGATGAGCGTGAGGGATTTTTCGGCGACTTGTCCGCTGAAGTCATCGAGGAGCTCACGAACGAACGTCGGAACGTTTATGATGGTCAGTTCGGTCTCGAGTCGGCCATCTTCGACTTTCGAAATATCGAGCAGGTCCTGGAACAGCCGCCCAAGGTGCTTGGCGGACTCCTGAGCTTTTAGGAGGTAGGTACGGGCTTTTTCATCGATCGCAGCGGTCTGCGGATTAAGTGCTAGACCGAGATAACCCTCGATGGCTGCGACCGGTGTGCGCATCTCATGGCTAGCAGTCGAAACGAACTCAGCTTGGTCACGTTCTTCGGCACGCTGTGCGGTGATGTCACGAAACACCACCACGACTCCTGCTCCACCACTGAGTGGTGACACCATAATCGATGCGGGTACCTGCTTGCCTGAGCTGGTGCGGAGGCTAAAGGTGTCGGTGATGACGCTTTCCTGGCGGCGGAGACATTCCTGGATAGGGTCGAGTGTCTCGTCAACGACTTTATCTTTTGGATTGACGATTTTGAGCACGGAACGATAGTCGAGCTTGACGGCGTCATGGCTTCCCCAACCGACGATCTTTTCCGCAGCGGGGTTGATGAGTTCGATCAAGCCGTTTTTGTCGAGCAATATCACCCCATCAGTGATCGAGTTAATAATGATCGATGATTTGTTAGCTTCTTGATCAAGTTCGCTGGCGAGCTCAGTAACGGTTTGGTCTGATGGCTCCTTCATTTGGTGGCGGCGAGTCCATATGAACAAACCGACCAAGAGCGGTAGCACGATGACGATCGCAAATATGATCCAGTCGAGCGGTGGCGTTGTACCGACCAGGTACAGGTAGCCGCCGTAGATAGCGACACAGACAGCAACAGGAATGAACGAGGCGAATCCCGCAACCGCAGCGAATATGGCCGATAGTACCCACAGCGCTCGGAACGGTGACTCCATATCACCGGTATCGTGTATAGCTGAGAGAATCGTCGCGCTGACACAAGCGACGAGTAGCACTGTCACCCATGTTTTTACCTCCTTGCGTTGCGAGATGAAGGCGACTATTCCGACCAGAAAAGTCACGGCAGTCATTGCCGCTGTCGGTAGCGAAACGACAAGCGGTTGCAACACAGGACCGACGATGTCGAATGTTACGAGGCCCCAGATGAGGCCGAGCGCGAGACAAATTAGGAGCGCGACTTCGTTGACACGTCGGTACCAAAAGTCGGCGACGGAATGGTTGGTTTTCGTGATGCCCATAAACTCCCATTAGTATAGCAAAGAGGTTATGTAAAAACCCCTTGAAAATCAAAAGCGCCGGTCGGTCCCGGCGCCTTTGATTTTGGACAGCCTTAGCGTGAAATGCTGAGCAGGTTCCAGGTGCGGCTCCGTGGTTCGAGTTTGAGCCGAAACAGCGCCTCCCCGTCGCTGAGGTCGAACAGCCGGGTTATCTCGCTACCGTGCTTGATGCAGTAGCGGAGGCCCTCGTCGACGAAGCTGATGGTACGACCTTCGAACTCGATACGACGCGGGACGGTTTCAAAGTTTCTGGCGAACCGGATGGCGGTGACGAGGACTGGTTTTTCGATGGTAGTTTTAGTCATGATTTCATCTCCTGATGAGTTAGTAGAGTATAGATATGAAAAAGACTGACATGGCGTTTTGAACTGTAAAAACGTGTCAGTGAACGATTGGTGGAGATGGTACGACGTGGACAGAGGCGGACTAGACGTTCAAGTAGTCGCTGTAACCGAGGTCGTAGTGGGGCGGTATGGGTATACCGTATGAATAAAACTTGTGAGTGGAAACGCGGATGCGAGTACTCACATAGCTGCCATTAACTATAGGCCTGGCACGGGCTGAAGCAAAGTCTTGTTTTTGGTGGCTTCGAGTGTGAAAAGGTGGTTTTTTATGGCAAGCGAATAAAAGCGGTCGTTCCCTTACCTGTCTCTGAGGTCAGCCATAGTTTGCCCCCATGCTGCTCGACCGTACTGCGTGACATGTAAAGTCCCATACCGGTACCGCTGGCATCGTGTTGTATGGCGTTGCTGGCGCGGTAAAAACCAGCAAAGACTTTTTCCTGCTCGCGTTTTGGAATGCCGATACCGTGATCTTTGATGCTGATAAGGTGCTGGCCGTCGACGCGCTGATAGTCGACCACAACCGAAGTGCTAGGCTTTGAATACTTGATGGCGTTGCTGATGAGGTTATTGAGAACACGTTTCATGCGCTGACCGTCGCAATTGATGAGCAGCTCTTCGGGCCAGTCTTGGCCGAACGTGAGGGTGATGTTCTTTTGGGCGGCTGGCAGTTTTTGGGTCGCGTAGATACCGTCGATGAGCTGGCCGATGTTGATACTGGTGCGGACGAGGTCCTGGTTCCTGCCAGCTTGCCAGTTGGCGAGCTGGAGGATGTCTTCGATCGATTCCTGGAGTCGAAGTGTGCTGTCGTACATGGTTTGCAGGGTTTCACGATCGCCTTTCGCTAGTTTGCCGGCGAGGAGTGCCTCTTCGCCCCAGCGGATACCGGTCAGTGGCGTACGTAGTTCGTGTGAGGCGATCGAGACGAGTTCGCTGCGCATGCGAACCGCTTCTTGGCGACGTCGGCGTATCGTATCGGTCGCGATAAAGACGATCGAGACCAACAAAGCGCCAATCAATGGTATAACGGCAGCGGTCGTCAGGACGGAGTAGTACGTTGCGGGCGTCAGGTCCATGCCGATGATTGCCACCTGTTGTCCCGCAGTGTTGTAAACGGGTGAAATGACTGATAGCCAGGTTCCCCATCGGTCTGTCACCGGGCCCTCGATGAATGATTTACCCGTGTAGAATGACGCTTTGAGGGCTTCGGTGGCCTCGGGGTAAACTTGGCCGCGTGGTGAGTAGGACTCCGAGCCGGGATTTTCTGAGTCAACCAGGAAATAGACATCACCGGTCGGTGAGGTCGCCATGAGATAAAGAAAATGTGCGCTGCCGTTCACGCTTCGTGCTTCTTGGAGTTGGGATTTGAGGACGCGTTCGTTGCCTTCAGCGTTTTCGTCGTCTTCAACGAGGGACGACACGCGCTCTTTATCGACGAGTGTCGCGAGTGTCTCGGTTTGGCTAATCAGTGACCCGAGGTACTGCTCTCGAGCAACATAGACGGCGAGCAATGATAGGACTAGCCCAACGAGTAGCGCGAGTAGTACTTTGACCCTGGTTGTAACCAGGAGCGTGTTTTCCGATTGAAAGAGTGATTTGGTTTTTTGTTTTTTGTTGATCACGGTCACGATCCTTATGGGCTCGGGGGAACGTACTGGTTGACGAGCTCGGCAATCTGCTCGAGTGACGAATCACTTTTTAGGATATAGTCGTGTACGCCAAGACTGAGCGCGGTGTTGATGACCGATGTGTCGTAGGTGTTAGTTGCGAAGATAACCTCTATCGACTGAGTGCCATCCGATTGGCGCAGCTGTTGCAGCATCGTGAGACCGTCCATACCGGGCATTTGGTAGTCGAGGATGATGAGCGCTGGTTTTTTGTCGAGGGCGAGCTTGAGGCCGGTTTCACCGTCGCCTGCGGTATCGACGTGGTAGCCCTTTTTGTCGAGCATGTCCGAGAGCGACTTCAATAGCAAGCCATCATCGTCAATCACCAGAATCTTTGGTTTTTCAGCCATATCTGTGACTATAGTACCCCCGTTCGCTTAGGTTGGCAATCGAAATCAGCCCACATCGCCATCGGTGCGTTATACTTGGGCTGTATGGAATTTTTTAACAATCGTTATGTGCAGCTTGCCTTGCTCACGCTAGGTATCGGCCTGGTGTTCTGGGCATTGCTCTGGATGGTGTTCTATCTGGTCGGACTCGAGGATTTTCCGATTGGGCTGCAGCTTGCAATCGCATTTCTGGGTGCGGGTTTGCTCGTGTACAAGTTCTTTTCAAACCGGATATTTTAGTCTGACCCCTGTGACTGTGACAATTGTCACTTACACGAAAATATGTCGATGATACAGTTGGCCTCGTTATCTAACGAGGAGGTTTTTTGTTAGCTATCAAGAAACGACCAGAGATCGTCAAGGTGTTGGCCACAGGATCACTCGCCTTTGCAGTCGGCCTTACCGGCGTTGCAGCCTATCTAAACAGTACGTCCGAACATCAAAACCTGGTATTTAACAAAGAACAATCAGAGACTAAAGACGATTCCGGTCAAGTTGCCGGCGCGTCAACAACGCGTAGTACAGCGAGCGATACAGGCACGGGCGAGGCGATGTCGCCACAGGCAGCGGATACCAGCCTTGCTACTGCTCCAGCGTCGTCATCGAACGTCCAGGGCGGCACTTCGGCGACCGTCTCCGAGCCGAGCGTTACGAGCAGTCCAATATCACCGAGTCCGACACCTGCACCAGCCGGCAGTACGGAGCCGCCGCAAATAACAACACCCCCGCCTGATGACGGAGGGGGTGTGATTATCGACCCTGATCCAGTGATTGATATCGTCGATGGCGTAACCGATGGACTTGGGCTCTGAGGCTGTAACCTACGCGGCTTCGCCGTGCTCATCGATGGACATTGCGATGAGCAGCGGTCCCATGATGAGTGCGTAAAGACCGAGAATCCAGACAAAAGCGACACCGCCTGCTACAGGTTGGGTCAGCAGGAAGACGCCAGCGAGCACGCCTAGTACTCCGGCAATAAAGAACAGCACTTTTGAGCCGGATGTGCGCTCACTAAAGATCCCTTCGACGACATCAAAGACACCTCGGACGATGAACGTAAATCCAACGAGCAGAATTAGCGTTTCGAACGATACGTTAGGATGTCGTACGAGGTAGACACCGAGTCCCACTGCCAGCACGCCGAAGATGAGCGATAGCCACCAGACACCGCTCGATCCCTTGATGGAAGCGAGACTTTTAATGATTGATACAACACCAAGTGCGAGCACGAATGCGCTAAACAGATAGACGAATGTGACGAGTGTCAGACCTGGCCAAAAGAGCGCGGCAATACCGAAGAATATCGTAATGATACCGGCAACGACGCCGAGCCACCACATACTGGTGTCAAACTCGCCTGCGGCAGAATCTTTCATAGTTTTCTCCTTGATACGGTTTAGAAACCGGATTACACCAAATTAACTTTCATCATTTTGAATTGTTTTGTTTTGAGGGCCGTCTCCTCCTGTAGGGCCCCGCACTAGATTCACAACACCGAACAGAATAAGCAACAGACCCACCCCATAGCGCAGTATCGGTGCCGTGATGACATCATAGTAGCGCAGCAGCATATAGACGCCGACCAATATAACGATCATGCCGGCAACTTTGGCATATCGCCCAGGGAAACTGGCGAGCACCACCCCAGCTAATGTGAAGAGCCATGGTGCCCAAAAGTTGTCCGTTGAATAGTCGAGGAAGCCGAATAGCAGCGCGACGCCGAGACCTATGAATGCACAATTTAACAGAATTCGGATGTAGTCAGGCCTAGAATCTGATGCACTCATGTCGCTTCCTCCTGCTTAGTCACATAATACACCCGCGCGTCAAGTCTGAGAATATAGTTTTCTTGACAATACCCTCAGCGAGGCGAATAGTAGATGGTAGGTAACGTGTGCAAGGAGTGAGTGATGGCCGCAAAGTCCCAGCCTGCCCCACAAACAATCGTGCAACTCTCAAGGCGCTTCATCGTCATTACGACGCTGGTCGCCTGTTTCTTTTTGTTGCTGTTCAACACGGCGGTGTGGCTGAACCGGTACGTCATGTCGACCGACAAGTTTTCTGAGACCGCTCTACCTGCCCTGCTCAGCCAGTCAAGCACCCAAGCCATCGCGAGCGAGGTAACGGATAAACTGCTTGAAGATCGGCCGGTCTTGAAATCTACCCTCAACGATCGCGTCGTCAGCCTGGTGGCTGCCCTGCTCCAGACCGATCTCAGCGAGCGTCTTGTTGAGCGCAGCGTCAGGACACTGCAGATATCGTTGACAACCGCCAACCCGAAAGTGGTCGCGATTGATCTATCTGGTATCAAGAACGTCGTTGCCCAGATTCTGTCACTCGGCCGCGAGTTGACCGATCGGCCAGTCGAAGAACAACGGATCGATGTCGATGACGTGCCTGATCAGATCGTCATCTTTGATCCTTCAACCTTACCGAGTATGTATGCGGTAGGTTTGACGGCCCTATGGCTGACGCCGCTGGCGCTCCTCACAGTGCTCGGCTGTCTCCTCTATCCTCTCTACCGTGCATATCGCATCGGTGTCGCCGAGCTCAAACGCCTTCTCACGATTCAAGGTGGAGCAGTTGTTATTACGGGGCTACTTGCGCTCTCACTCGGTCCGCTCGTGCGACCGACGGTGCTTGCGCAGGTATCGAGTGAAAACCTGCGTGTCGTGACTGAAAATCTGCTGACAGCCTTTCTCGCCACGTTCAACGAACAGACGATTTGGTTCATCCTGGTTCCAGGCTTCGTCATGCTGCTCGTCGCATTGATTCTCCAGATCTGGCCATGGGCGATGCGGACGTATCGGAACCGTAGTAGCAACACCCTGAAGCTCTAAGTGCTTCAGCTGCATTGCCACGGCGGCACCTGTCTATTTGCCCTGGACTCGGAACGGCTTTACTTTGCGGGCTTTTAGGAATGCCTCCATTCGCTCAGCGAGTATGGTGTCGAGCTTGACCGGTTCTGATGTGATGCGGCGAGGTGTTTCGAGGAATTCACGCCATTGGTTGTTGATAGATTCATTCATACGCTTGCTCCCTGTTCTTTATAGATAGAAAAGCAACTAAACCTGATGTTCAGCTGAAACGGGATTTGGGGTTTGGAGCTTACCAGTAGATCGTTCTCACCGCTTATGGGTCGGATCATGACGGCAAACTGATGCGTATGAATGAAGGCGCACAGGGCCCGGAGGATGATTGCCTAGTACTTTTAGTATACACCCGATAAAAATAAGCGACATAAAAAACGCCCCGGAGGGCGGTAGCTGCTGACTGGGTCAGCATACTACCGCCCACCAGGGTAGGTCAGAGGCTGGGCCGTCGCGTGAGCGACGACACCTCTGAGGTGGGGCCGGAACCCCTGCGCCGCGGCGGGGCGGCGGATGTGCTGCGGACCTGCGCGACTCCCTCTGCGAGGTCGGCGTAGTCCTTGGCGATGGTGTCGAGAGACGTCCCGCCGTCCATCATGGAACGGACGGCGGCAACCTGCGCGTCGACGGGCATCTTCTTCTTGGCCATGCTTTCACCTCATTTCCTGTGCTCGGCGTGGGCGACGTTTTCGGCGAGCGAGAACGGTCGATGCTTCAAGGTGCTGCATAGTTGGGTGTCGATGATGCGCATCAGCTTGGCGTTGCTCGAGGCGGCCACTGCTTCCAGCGTATCATGAACGATCCACTGAGAGCTGTCAAACCGGATCAACTCGGCGTTGCACGTTTCCGTATGCCTAGCGATGTGGTTCAACGTCATAACTGCCAGGTGCGAGGTGGGGTGAGCGATCTCGATGGTCCGATGTTCGCCTTCCAACTTCTCCCGGGCTTCATACAACGTGACGAGACAGCACGTCGCGACGTAGCGGACTAGCCGCTTCAGGCTGGCGTCGCGGTGACGCTTGAGCCGCTGGGCACGTTGAATGAGCTCGAGGCCGACGAATGTCTTTGGTTTCGTGTCGGTCTCGTTCCATTCATTGATCTGGGCACGGGTAAAACATGCCTGCATCCATGCCTGGTGCCATGCGTCGTCTTGACGACTCTTTGGGAGAGTCTTCTCCTTAATATTGACACCAATCCAAGCGAGTGGTGCACTGACATCCGCGATCGCCTCCCCGAGCGAGAATGCAGTGACAGGCTCGCTGCGCCGTGCGTACGCCGTAAGCGCTCGTTCGAACGCCTCAAGCCCCATCTGAATATCGAGAGCGTCACTACGACACCCTATAAACATCCAACGAAAACGAGGACGTCTCAGAATCGTCGTATCAATGCCCTGGAGCCGTTTCTGACCGAGGGCGGTCAATGGATAGATTCTCTGCATATACGGATCGACTACCATCCATTGCTCGCCGACCATAATTGCCAATGCATGATGGGCTTGCTTGTTGCGAGTAGCCCAATCGAGCGTCTTGAGTGAACGCTCCCGAATGCTTTCAAGCCTTCGGGACACTCGTCGGAGCCCATGATCGTCTTGTACCGGCTCCAACAGCTTGATCATCCTGTCTGATGTTTGGAACAGTTGCTGCTCCAGGTATGCATCGCGCTGCACGATGGTGTCAATCATCAGATGGCGGGCACCGGTTGCTCGTGCGAAGCCAATAAGCATCTGGGACATGCCGAGGCAGTTGGGCATGTAAGACCCTCTGTACCAGCTACCAGTTTCATGCGGCAACGCGCTCTGAATGGGTTTACTGCTGGCGTTCCTGCCGTCACGGCGTCTCCAGCGTGACGAGCTGAGTTTCGTCATCAACCAGTCGAGTAGCTCGCGACGCTCCAGATCCGACATAGCCTGCCACTGGACGGCTCTCGAGCGAATCGAGTATGGAAGATTGCGAAATGCGCGATCGGCCAACCGTTCTCCGAGATAAATCATCTCACTGGTCTCGGCCAGCGTTGTATTTGGTATTCGGCGGCCTTCATCGACGATTTCCTTGTAGCGGGCAGTCCGAAGCGCATGACGCCTCGAAATCCCGCAACCGCGTGAGAACGCGGTCTCCAACAGGCTTTCGAGGGCCATGAATGTCTCCTAGCTGTAAAGGTCCACTACTCTCTATGTATATTATAACACATTTTATTACGAAATAAAGCCACGTCCCAGAGGAGCATGGCTCTACTCCGGGTCGTGGCTCGGTCTATGGCAGCGGGCGGTCGTCGGGGACGGGTTCCGGTAGGTCGCGCTCGTCGCCAGCGTCGATGGTGAAGTTGTGACGGTTCCACTGCCCCATCCAGTTCTGGATGACCCCGCAGTCGGTCAGGAACAAACTTTCCTGTTTGCCATCCTCCAGTTCTAGTGTGACGCGCAGCGTGGTGCTGCCAGCTGGCCCCTGTGCTTCGAACGGCTTAGCTAGGACCCTGCCCCTACGTCGCATGGTGCCGTGGATGTTGTAGACGATTACCTCTCGCCCGACGACGATGCCGTCAAGCGTGAGGGCCTTTGGGTGTAGTGGAGTTCTTTCAGCGGCTTCCCACATTGCGTATTCCCTTCAAGGTGCGCGTTGGCCAAGTAAACTTGTGACCAGAATGAACATAATCATGTCACTTTTAAGAGATAATGTAAATAATATGTTATTATTCAATACTTTTTTATTGTAAAACGATAATTATTAGTGTATTATCTGGGGTATGAAGACACATGACGCACAGCCGATTCGGCGTAGCTCAACGGTAATTTTGCAGGCGGCACTTGTGGTGATCGGTCTGGCGGCACTTGCTGCTCTGCTGCTTGGTCCGCGGATCGAGGGCAGAAACATTGGACGCACTAACTTCGAGATTTACTTTACTGACCCATTTCTACTGCTGGTATACATCGGTTCGGTGCCATTTTTCGTCGCGCTGTATAAAGCATTTGGCATACTCAACCGTATACGTGAGAACAAAGTATTTACGAGTGAGGTCGTGAATTCTCTTCGTGTCATCAAATACTGCGGGCTTGCCATCCTTGGTTTTGTTACAGTTGCTGAGCTGCTCATCATTTTCACCTCAGGCAACGATGACCGTGCTGGGGGCGTCATGATGGGGGTACTCGTGGCATTCTGCGCAGCCGTCATTGCTACCGCAGCGGCACTACTGGAGCGTATTTTACAAAATGCCATCGATATCAAAAATGAAAATGACCTAACGGTATAAACATATGGCGATTGTCATCAACATTGACGTTATGCTGGCTCGTCGCAAGATGAGCGTGACGGAACTCGCGGAGCGCGTCGGCATCACAATGGCGAATCTGTCCATCTTGAAAAATGGCAAAGCCAAGGCTATCAGGCTATCAACACTCGAAGCAATCTGCAAAGCGCTTGACTGCCAGCCAGGCGATATTTTGGAATATAAACGAGAGGATCACTAGTATGGCAACGACAAGTTTTGTAAAGAAGAACCGTAACATCGGCATTATTGGACTTGTAACACTAGCAATACTAGCAGCCCCACTTATCGCTATGCAGTTTACAGATGAGGTCCAGTGGAATCTGTTCGATTTTATCGTTGCCGGTATTCTGCTTTTTGGCACCGGTCTACTTTGGGAATTTTCGACCAGAGGCCTGAAAGATCGGCGACAGAAAATCATCATTGGTCTTGTGCTGTTGGCAGCTCTGTCGTTTGTGTGGGTTGAGCTGGCGGTTGGCATTTTTGATTGACCAGTCAGTATATTTATGATGATATAGACAGACGAAACACTTCTCATGAGAGGGGTTGCACATGGAAACCGATACGGACAGGTTGCGGTTTGTCTTGAGGCTCGTCGACCACGTCGGTCGGCTTGTCAAGCAAGGCACGGTGGACGCATTCATCCCCCGTGACACCGTCGATCCGCGTGATTTCGACAAATCCACCGGATGGTCGGAACGCGACTACTGCGACATCGCCGAAGACGCGACTGGCAAACTTCAGCTTTTCGGGGATGAGGTCATGGTCACCTACGACGGCCGTCCTGGCTCGCTCGGCTTCGTTCTTGCCCCTGCGGCTCCAGATTTCCCGCCCGTCCTGTAGTGTTGAGCACCGCTCCGCAAGGGGCGGGCTCAGCGTTTTGACGGCATTTAGTAGCTGCACGGCTCCGACGCTGCGATGATATAACGAATCCGCTGCGCTACTTGTTCTATCATCAGCTAGATACCGTCAACTACGCGACTTGACGGTATGCGAACCCTGCGGTGTTCTATTCCGCCGAGCGAGTGCCAAGAAAAAAGACCATCACGATGGATGATCTTTTTTCTTGGTGACCGCACGGGGAATCGAACCCCGATTGCCGGGATGAGAACCCGATTTCCTAACCGTTAGAAGATGCGGCCATAAAGGTACCTAAAAACTCTACCAAAACAGGGGCGGTTTGTCCAGATGAGCAGTATGACTAGAAGTCAAATTCGGCGTCGAGTTCAGCGTCGAGACTGTCGAGTTCGGCGGCGTCGAGTTCGTTCGTGACTTTCTCAACGTCTTCCGGCGTTTCGATAGCTGCGACTTGAACAGCTTCGGGCTGAGTAGTTTGGGTAGCGACTTCTGTGTTGTCAGTCGCGTCGAGGAAACGAAATGCGACGACACCGACGACCGTGATCGTAGCGACGACCATGACGATACCGAGCATCGCGAAGCCGTGCTGGAGTGGGCGTTTGGCTATCTTCACTGCGCTGCTCCTTCCGGTGTCTCAGTTTCGACTGTCACGGCTGCTCTGACAGCGACGGCATAGTCACGAATAGCCTGACGGTATTCTTTCAGTGCTTCCTTTGCGGCAACGACCTCATCCATGACGATATGGCCAGGAGAGCTGGCATCGGCGTCTTTGCAGACGAAATCAACACCACCAACTGCAGTGATGGCTGCCTGGGCGGCAGTTTGGGCATCGTTCATGATCAACTCGAGGGCGGCAGCGTTCTCGACATTGATGTTTTTGTTGGCGACAAAGGTAGTGAGACGGTCCTGGATGGATTTGAACGTATCAAAGTGGCGCTGTGCAGCAGCGGTACGGTTGTCGAGGAGCTGGTTGATTCCCGCTTCTCTGCTCTCGCAACGGAGTTTACGTTCACCGCTAAGCTTTTCGGCGATGGCAGCACGCTTTTCGGCGACACGGTTCTCGATCTCTTGGCGTTTGTTCTGGATCTCATCTTGGCGCTTTTGCTCGAACTGCTGCAAGCGAGCCTTTATGTCACTTTCGACACCCTGAACGGCGCCCTCTACCTTGTCTGAAACATTATTGAGCGTGTCACTGAGGCTCACAGCGTGAGCTGATGGTGCTGCGACACCGGCCGTAACGACGGCTAGGACAAGACTCATGACGATAAACTTTTTCATCCCTCTCCCTTTTTCTAGCTACACCTATATGCTTCTATGATACTACTTTTGCTAAATACGCAAAAGTTTCTCGTGATAAAATGGGCCGGTATGAAAAAACAAGAAAAACTCGATGTTGACGTCAGATTCCTACTCGCCAATGAACGTACCTTGCTGGCCTGGATACGTACCGCCTTGACCATGCAGGCGGGGGGTGTGGCGCTCGCGCACTTCGTGAGCGATTCACTACTTGGTTTTGCAACCGGTGTTTCGGCCGTGATCGCTGGCGCCGTGATCGCCGTGATCGGCTACCGTCGCTTTCGTGCTGCTGACAAGGCTATACGTGCTGGTCGGTTGCCTCATCTCGACAAAGGCCCAGCGTTTGAGGTCGCACTCATCGTGATGATAGCCGTCGTGCTGGCGCTCGCTCAAGTTCAGGATATGTTCTAGATATTGACATAATATATCTAGTGTGCTATAATATATAGCTGACATTCCCGACAGAATGGATGGCACATGAACAGGAATCTCGGCAGGTTCATCGCGGCGACAGCGCTCGGGGCGACGCTGATTATCAGCCCGACAGGCGCCGCGATGGCGGGAGGTGACTCCACGACGCCAGCGGCACTCGGCTGTGATGACCCGCGCGTCGAGTACGACCTCAAGCTCGGCGGCGAGAAGCGGTCCGACTTGGGTGTGCTCAAGGTCTACGAGCGACAGAACGACGGCTACAACCGCTGGTGTGTTATCACCAAGAGCGGTGAGAAGACGCTTGGCAAGTACAAGCGCATGTCGATCAAGCTAGCCTGGCACACACCCGGCGAGCGACCCGTCTGGCCCTCATCGGAGGGCACGACCTACGATGTCGGTCGGTTCCGAGACTTCGCGGGCTCGGCCTACTCGACGGGACGCGCTGGTGCGTGTCTCGCCATCAAGGGCTTCCTCAAGCTCCGGAGCGGCAAGATCGTCAAGCGAACTGTCCGTAGCGTCTACTGCTACGACTGAGCCTTCTCATCGGGAATGCGACCCGGCACCTCCATGGTGCCGGGTCCTTTCCTTTTTAGCGGTAGTTCGTAAAACTGAGCGGAAAATCAAAGTCTTGTTCACGCAGCAGCTGCATAACCTTTTGGAGCTCATCTTTGCTTGAGCTACTGACACGGACGGCATCACCCTGGATTTGAGGCTTGACCTTTGGAAATGCGTCACGGACCGTTTTACTGACGGATTTTGCCCTGTCGCTATCGAGCCCTGCGACGAATGGAATTTCTTGGGTGACCTTAAGATTCGCCGTGACTGGAGTGTGGCTAAGGTCCAGCACCCTGGTGCTTTGATTTCTGTTGATAAGGTTGCGGCGGACGATATCGATGATCGCCTCGAGATGCATATCGTTGCCTGCAGTGACGACAAAGCCATCTTTGTCACCGAGCCACTCGAGGTTGGCCGGGGTGCCTTTGAGGTCATACCGGTTACCCAACTCACGACTCGCCTGCATGAAGACGTTATTCATTTCTGCTTTGTCGTATTCAGAAACGATATCAAAAGAAAAGTTTGCCATAGATTACTCCGTTACGGTTACCGTGCCTGTCATCTCGTCGTTGAGGTGATCATGAAAGCCCCATGCACCGACCGTGTTGGCGGTGTAGCTACCAGATTCGCCTGGCGACAATACCTCCAGGTTCATTTCAGTGTTGTCACGGTGCGATGGGTGTTCATCTGATGAGAACTGTACATCTTCGGATGAATTGTTCGTGACCGTGATGACAGTTCCCTTTTTGACCGTAACTGAGTCAGGCTCAAAACCGTTATCGGTAAAGCTGATCGCGACGCGCTCACTCGGTGTCGGCGCAGTGTCGCTAGCTGGGTCGGAGGAGCCGGTTGGCGTGTCAGCCTGAGTTTGTTCGCTGTTTGGCGCAGGTTCTTGCTGGTTTGTCAGCGCGTAGACCGTGACTCCACCAATAACGAGAACAGCGATGATTACCCCGATAATGAGTGTCTTACGTGATGAGTTCGTTTCCATGATCGTACCTCCTTTTATGGTATTCGCTATAGATGACGGCGGCGACAAAGCTGAGTCCATAAAAGACCCACAGCGTCTGGAACCAATCAGTTTTCAGCTCGCCTCCGAGCGTGAAGCCGTGCCAGAGTATGAGCAGCATCGCGGCGACGTTTGCCCATTCGACGTAGGTCCACCATGATTTGTCACGAAAGAATCTATGCAGTTCATAGAACAGAAAACAGATGAGCGCAGTCGCACCAGCCAGGATGGCGAGCCGCTCGCTCGCTTCAGTATAGACGGCTGGCAGACTTTGAAGAGGTAGACCGAGACCGTCGAGATAGAGCTGGAATTCAAGCAGCGCCGGATGGACGAGGATACAGAACAGTACAATGTAGCTCGTGACCATGAACTGGGTGCGCAGGACATCCTTGTCGAGTCCCAGGTAACGACGCAGCGCCCCACCGATGTAGTGTGTCCACATCAGGCTGAACGCCACGATACCGAACAGCGGAAACAGGACGTAGGCAGTTAGCTCGTCTCCGGGCTCGGGGAGCCATACGATGATAGCGAGCAACACGACGACGGCGCTCAACAGCCACATTCCGATATTCAGCCTACTCGCAAGCATATATCCAGTATAAACCGAAGCGACCGACTTAGTGTACGGTAGCCATCTGAGATATGATATCGATCAATTTGCGTGGAGTGATGTCCGCCTTGATGAGATAGCCGTCGACCTTTTGCTGGAGCGTTTTACGGGCTTCATCGTCTTGGTCAAAATTGGTCAGTACGATGACCCGGCTGCTCGGTATCTTGTCGACGTCACCACGCAGCACGTCGAGCACGACGTCGCCCTGGGTTTCAGGCAGCATAATATCAAGCAGGATCAAGTCGTAGGGTTTGCTGATCGCTGCCCTCGCACCGTCACGACCCGTCACAGCCCAGTCAACTTCATAGCCGGCCTGGCGGAGGCTGCGTTGGTACATTTCGCCGATAAAGCGGTCGTCTTCGATGATTAGGATGGTCTTTATGGCAGGCATTTCGGTTTATCCCCTGTACATTGAGTGGTTTTTTATCCAGCCACTGCTTGTTTCTATAATACCCTCATTTTCAGCGTCGCTCGCGAGAAGCTTGTCTTTTACGGAAGCATACGTCGGCACGCTGAAGGAAAAGGTACTGCCTTCGCCTTCGGTCGACGTGACCCCGACCTGTCCACCGTGGGATTCGATGATGGCTTTGCTGATATAGAGGCCAAGGCCGGTACCAGACACAGTGTGTTTTGATCGATGTGAGCGGTAGAATTTACCGAAAAGTCCCGAGACGACTGACCCCGGCATACCAACTCCGTAGTCTTGGACGCTAAATCGGACGTTATTACCATCGACAGCGGCGGTAACGTTGATCTGTCCTCCCTCGCGTGAGTATTTGATAGCGTTATCGACAAAGTTACCGATAACTTCAGACAGACTGTTGCGATCGGCGGCGACGGTCGGCAGGTTGTCCGGGAACGCGACTGCGATCAGTCGGTTCTGCGTGCTTGCACGAAGCGCGAGGTCATCAGCGACCAACTGGTAGATATCAGTGAGACGCTCTTCGCGTAGGTGAAGTTTGAGGTGGCGGCGGTCGAATTTGGCGGCGTTCAAAATATTGCCGATGTAACCACTGAGGCGACTCGATGAGACATCAAGACGGTCGAACAGGACGCGTTGATCGTCACTAAGCGATGGCTCGAGTTCTGGGCGTAGGATGTCGAGATAACCACGGATGACCGTGATAGGACCGCGTAGCTCATGCGCCGCGAGTGCCATGAAGTCGAGGCTTTCTTCCGCGACCGAGTAGTGCTGAGTTTGGTCAAACAGCATGATGATCGTGTCGGCGCCACCAGTCGCGTTCTTTTCGTAGGACGCGATGATATCAAAGACGCGTCTATCGCTGGCGCCAGGTGCTGCCGTTTGCACACCTGACCACTTTTTCATGGCATGAACTTCGGATGATTCGACCATATTGAGCCAAGCCTCGAGGCTGCCGTTGGGTGGAAAGTCCAGAAGGATGACGTGTTCACCTTTGCTGTTCGTCATGACGGGTGCGAGTTTGTTTGCGTAAATCACCTTGCGCTCTTGGTTGAGAGCGATAACACCACCAGGCAGCGTGTTCAAGACCGTCGCTTGAAGCGCTGCATCGGTTTCGTCGACCGCGGGTGTTGATGCCTGACTCTGCGATGAACGTTGGTAGATCGTGTCGACCATGAGCTTGAAGCCGGTGCGCTCATGGCGTGTACCATTCAGATTCGGCGGTGTCGTTGAGTGTGGATGGTCTGAGATCTGCGTGACGGTGCGTGAGAGGAAATCTAGCGGCTCCAGGGCGTACTTGCCGATGATGATAAAGGCGAAGATCTGCAGCACCGCGACCGGTAGCAAGAAGTAGACGACCATTTGGAGCCATCCCACTCCCGCTCCCCAGAGTAAGATGCCGAGTACGACAAGCAGCACTGATTGGAGCGCGATAGTCGCCCATATTACTCGACGTAGGTGAGCAGGAAAAACATCGGGTAGCCTGGTTATCGCCATGCTGGCACCTTTTGGTTCGACAGTGCCGTTATCCACGTTTGACCACGGTTGAGTTTGAGCGGTTTGCCATCAGCGCCAACCAGTACTAACTGACTTTTCACATCGGGTCGTTGCCAGGTCGCTTCTGTGACCGTCCCATCTTGGAACAACCATGCTTTACCACTACCGGTGGTTCTGATTTGCTCTCGGTATCCGTCCTCAAGCTGGCGCGTCATTGAGACCTGGATGGCAACAACAACCTTTGGAGTGATCTGTCCGGCTTCGCGGTCGTTATGCGCCTCACCGCCGACACCTCGCTTATAGCTGTTGCTCGCTGCGTCATAGTTGTAGTCGACGTTGTACCACCTTGATGAAATCGGTAGATCGATATGGGTGGCGTTCGGTGATTTGCTGGCCGAATCGTCTTTGCGTTCTATGGCTGTGAACGTACTGGCGGTTTTATTCTTTTTACTCGAGAGCGCATCGAGTCGGTCAAAATTCGTATAGACGTTATGAGGCGCATAGCGGTCTTTCGCGCGCCAATAGGCTCCGGCGTTGAAGAACTGGTCGAGGTCGACACCATATTGTCCGGAGCGGATCATGCTCAGCGCGTTACGGCTGCCACCAATGTGCGCGACGCCTGGGTCGAAGGCCGCTCCCCATTCAACGTAGTATGGCCTGACGCTACGAACTGGTCCGACGAGTCCGGGACGTGATTCTTGGTAGAGTGCGAGAAATCGGGTGATACCACCTTCGGCGATAGCCTCGTAGACAATACCGGCTTCTTTGAGGCCTGATTGCGGGCGCGCATCAGGACTGTTCTCGATCATGACGGCTGTGACATGACGCTTAGTGGGTGCTTCGTCAGTAAAAACAGCACCTGTCAGTGGCGAGTAGTACTTTGGCGGTTCGGGCTCGGGCTTTGCGGTAGCATAGATCGTTGGTGTTTGGGCAACAGGCTGCTGCCACATCCAGGCGATGACGGTGAGTCCGGTGGCGAGAAGTATGCCAACCGCAGCAACAAAGTAACGTATACCATGATTGTCATGGAGAAATTGATGCAGTCTGGTCCATGGCAGTGTTTTGATTGGTAACATGTTTATTTCGATGCCCTTTTACAGGGATAAGTATATCAGAAAAAAGCGTGAGCGTCTTTAGGTGAGACTATCGGTCGCGTTCTTGAGTCGCATCAGAGTACGATCGCGTCCGAGCAGTGTCAGCGTGTCGTTGAGTTGAGGGCTGAACGGTGCCCAGGTCGTGGCGATGCGGACGAGGCTGAACAGGATACCTGGCTTTTGCCCGGTGGTCTCGAGTAAGTGATTGAGAGTCTCTTGAATTGCCTCTGGAGTCCATTCGCTTGATTCAAGTGCCTGGGCTGCTTGCTCGAGCAGCATCTTGGCCTCGGCGATATCGAGCTTTTTCAGCTGTTTGTTGTCAGTGATGAGTGTCGTGTCGACGCTTGGTTCCTCAAAAAAGTAGTTGGAGAGTGTTGGTAAGTCTTTGAGTGTCTTGAGACGATCCTGCACGAGCGCTAAAACCTTTCGTTTGTAGTCCGGCTCGGCGCTGGCGGCACTGTCTGGCCAAAAATCTTCGACACGACTCGCGAGGTCATCGAGGCTGAGCTCACGGATGAACTGACCGTTCATCCAGAGGAGTCGTTTTTCGTCAAAGCGTGCCCCTGAGCGTTGGACACGCTCGAGGCTGAACTTTTGCACCAGTTCGGTCATTGTGAAGACTTCCTGCTCGGTGCCGTCGTTCCACCCCATGGTAGCGATGAAGCTGACAAGCGTCTCTGGCAAGTATCCGTCGGCGATGTAGTCGAGGACATCTTTGGCACCGTCACGTTTTGAGAGCTTTTTATTGCCCTGCTCGTTCATGATGTGTGGCATGGTGGCAAAGACTGGTCGGTCGAGCCCGTAGGCGTCGTAGAGGTTGAGATAGTTCGGCGTGGAGCTCAGGAACTCTTGGCCGCGGATGACGTGGGTGACGCCCATCTCAGCATCATCGACGATATGGGCGAAGTTGTAGGTCGGGTAGCCATCAGACTTGATCAGGATGAAATCGTCCACGACTTCCGGACCGGTGTGTAGATCGCCCATGACCTCGTCGTGCCAGTCGTAGGCTTTTGGGTCGCTACGAAAGCGGAGTGGTAGTTTGCCGTCCCAGACTGGGGGATTTTCAGGTCGATGGTCACGGTAGAGGAATGGTTTTTTGGCAGCTCGGGCTTCTTCGCGGAGGCTGCCTAGCTCCTCCGGGCTATACGGATCAGCATATGCTCTGCCCGCTTCGACGAGGCGTAATGCCCACGCGTGATAAGTTTCGAGGCGCTGTGATTGCTTATACGGTGCGTGCGGACCGCCGATATCCGGTCCTTGGTCGTAGGTGAGACCGAGTGCCTTGAGGCTGGCAACGAGATGCTCCGCCGAGCCCTCAACTTCGCGTTTTTGGTCTGTGTCTTCGAGGCGTAGGATAAACTGCCCATCGGCTTGTCTTGCGACAAGATACGCGAACAGCGCGGTGCGGATACCTCCGACGTGCAAAAAGCCTGTCGGACTTGGGGCGAAACGGGTAACGATATCGGACATAACTCACCTCATTTTACCAGATAGCGAACAGATAGAGCCATTGACAGATATCGGTTGAATAAGTGAAACGCCACCCTTGTGGGGTGGCGATAGATCACGTCACGCACTTAGGTAGTGGTTACCGTGAGGTAGAAGACAGCACGTCCGATGCCAGCTCCGGATTGATGGATGGTGATGTCGTCGATCTTGAAACCGGCCTCTTCGAAGAACTGCTTGCAGTACGCGAGCGCGGCTTTTTCCTCCGCGGGACCCACGCTACATGAGTACCATCCTCCGACAGGTTCGCTCTTCTGATGGACGACAACCTGCAGTACAAACTTCTTTTGCTTGGTTCGTTTCGCCCACCACAGGCTTAGACGCGAAACACTCTGTTCGCCGAATGTGACCTCACCGGTCATCGTTGGCGGCGGCATGTTATCGAGCTCTTCTTCGAGCGCATCCCAGCCTGGATGTCCTGCGTCATCCCACATGTCTTCCGTGGCCTCGAGCCGGTCAGCCCGAGGTTCATCCTTGTCACGGTGCATTGATAACCTTCCGTTCGTGAGGGCAATCTATGACAATTTTTATACTATAAGAATGAGTAAAAAGCAAATATGCTAGAGGCTGCCGGCGATGCGGAGGAGCTGCTCGTTTGAAAGCGGTGCGTCACCTGAGATTGTATAAAGAATGCCTTTGTTGACCCAAGCAGCTTCACCTTTGAAGGTGTAGATCGTCAGACCCTGCTGAGAGTTAGTGACATAACTATCATCAGCGACCTTGGCGACGATATTGTCGTAAACAGCCTGAGAGTCCCAGGTACTTTTTTGTTCGGTGACTGTGTATTTACCGGTGCCACCGTTGGCGACGAAGTCGATCGCGACCTGGCCTGGCGCATACGCGACCGGTCCGTTAAATCGATAGCCGTCTGGGTTGTAGTCCGGGAATGTGGCGGCGACATCAGCTTGGGCTGCGGCAACACGGACTGAAAGTGCTGGCATATTGAGGTAGGTAAAGTATCCACCAAGCACCATAACCGCCAGAGACGCCGTCACAATACTGAGGCGGCGCGGTTGTTTCGCGAACAGGCTGCCCCGCTTCTTTTTTGGTGCGCTGGATGTAGGTGTGTCGACTGAGGCGAGACGGTCGGCGATGAGCTGTTCTTTGACGGAACGGCTACTCAGCGCTGGCGAAGTCTTTTCTACAGGTGTGCTCGGGGTGACAAGCGCTTGCTTTTGGGCTACGATCGCAGCCGGTTTGTTCTTGACTGGCGTGATGTCGAGACGAGGCACGGCAGTCGCACGTTTGGCGGGTTTCGTTATTGGTTGCGGGTGCGCAGCGAACTTACTTATCTGTGGGCTACGTTCAACGTGACCGGTTTCAGGCTTGCGGCGAGCAATGCCGACGTGTGCGGCACCGGCTGGCTTCGCGAGGAACTGGCGGTGTAACGTTGCGCTCTTTTTGGTGCTCGCGTGCGCGTTCCGGGCGTGCTTTGCATGACGAACATGGTCGTGCTCAGTGACTGGTGCCGCTGGGACTGGCGCAGGTTTGACGACGGTAGCCTCTTTATGAACAACTTTTTCAGGTGCAGCCACCGGAAGACCGGTGACGGCGTCGTAGACTTTACCATTGATAACGAGTGTCTGTTTTCCCCTCATAACCCTGCTTGATTTCCTCACGTTTTACAGTCTGAGAACCTTTACCACTATAGTAGTGACCCGGGGGAAAATAAGCAAGGACTTTTTGGTAGCGCTTTGTTATACTAAGAGCTAGTACTAAGCCATACGTGGCACACTTTTTACTCATGCAGCAACACGGACAATCACCACGAAAACGCAAACTGGTCCTGTACTTCACTTACGGTCTGATGACTGCGGCTGTTGCGTTGATCTCAACTATTTGTATTTTGCTCGTCCTTGGATATCGGTTCGATCTAAAGAATGGTGATGTCGAGCAAGGCTCGTTGTTACAGTTCAGGAGTTTCCCGGCCGGTGCGACCATCACGCTTGATCAGGAAGTGATGTCGTTCGTGACACCAGGCAAAAAGAACGTCGCGGTCGGCAAGCATAACGTCAACATGCGACTGGACGGGTATCACCAGTGGCAAAAGGATTTTACCGTCAAGCCGAGTGAGTTGCGCTGGCTCAACTATGCCCGTATGATTCCGACGAATCTGCGTACAAGCGTCGTCAAGGAGTTCCCAAGTGTTGTAGACGAGCTACCATCGCCAGATAAAAAATGGATGCTGATGCTGCAGCATGCTGATCGGGCGGAGTTCACGCTCGTTGATCTACGTGACCAGGACAAACCTGTCTTTAGCGAGCTGAGGCTGCCAGCAGGTAGCTATACTACTCGCGAGGGTCAAAAGCATGCATTCCGTCTGGTTGAGTGGGACTTTGGCGCCCGTTACATCCTCGTCAAGCACGTCATCGGTGATACGACCGAATATCTCAGGATTGATCGCACTGACGTTGCAAATACGGTGAATATCTCAACCCAGCTCGGAGTTACGCCGGACGATATTCACTTTTCCGGTACGAGCGGCACTGTTTACTACGCACTCGAAAAAGGGTTGCTGCGCAAACTCGATAGCGGGGCTGGAACGATATCTGAGCCGATCGTACGTGATGTCGCGAGTTTCCGTATCTACAAGACCAACACACTCGGCTACGTGAAGATGGCTGTCGAGAACAAGGTAGGTGTCGGCATCGTGGTGAACAACAATGCGAAACGCGTTGCTACCTACGATTCAACATTGCCAGTTCTGATTGATCTCAACGAATATTTCAACGACTACTATTTTGCGGTTGCTCGCGGTAACAGCGTCGAGGTGTTCAAAGACCCAGAATCTGATAACAATCGTCGCAAGATTGCAGCACACGTCTCACCAAGTGCTATTGCATGGCTGCGGTTCGGTAACAGTGGCAGGTTCGTCGTCAGCGGTAACGGCTCGCAGTTCATGACCTATGACATCGAGACTGATGAAAAGTTTGACGTGAACCTACCCGGTACAGCACTCGAAGCCACGAAACCGCTCCAGTGGCTCGACGACTACTACATGGTGTCAGCGGCTGACAACGATTTACGATTGACTGAATTTGATGGTGGCAACCAACATGTAATCGCTTCTGCCCTGCCTGGTTATGCAGTCACGCTGAACGAGAACGGCCGCCTGCTCTATAGCCTGACCAAGACCCAGAGTGGCACGACGGCGCTTCAAGTTACAAAGATGACAACCAACGACTAGTCGAGCCCAAAAAGTCTTTCAAACAGCGTCGGCGAGTTGCCAGCGATATTGCCCGGCTGCGTCGAGCCTGCGCTACTGCTTTTTGTGGTGGCCTTGGTTGGGTCTGGGCTGATCTGCTCGGCGATGACGACGAGACGTTTCAAGGCAGTACCCGGGGGCGTGCAGGTTACAAGGGTCGCAAGTGGCTTGCCGTTATCGATAACGAGTTCGGATACCTGGGTCGGGTCGATCACTTTCTTTTCCGTTACACTGTACGTGTAGCGCGTGCCGTTGTAATGCAGGTAGAATGTATCTCCCTTTTCCAGTTTGTCCAGTTGGACAAAGACAAATTTGTAGTTGCCGTTATCAAAGACATCGTTGCTGGAGTGTCCAAGCACCACAGTGTTACCGGTCTCACCCGGCATGCTATCAGCGCCTGGTATCGGATAATGCACGACGCCATCACGGAGTTTGTTTTGGATGACATTTTCCTCGAGCGATGGGACGTCGTAGACGACTGGCGCATCGACGTTGATCTTTGGGATGACTATCTTTGGTTCGGGACCGACCTTTGTGCTGGCAGTCGGGTCCAGGACGACATTCTGCGGATTGATCGAACCAGGGCTCACATAAGCTTTAACCTGCGCAACGATGAGGCGGTTGTACTGCAGGATGCCAAAAACGAGCGCGACGGTCACAGCGGCCATGATCGGCATGAAGTGGCGACTCTTTCGAACCTTGCTCGAGCGGTCTTTTACGTTTTTGATGATCTTTGTCCTGAGTTCGTTGACAGCCTCGTTCTGCGTCAGCTCACCGGGCGCGCCAGTGACAGGCTCGGGTGCAGTAGATGAAGGTAGAGTTGTCGTTGGCTGCACTTGCTGCTGGCGTCGACGAAGCTGCGCCATGTAGTAGCGCTCGTAGTACTGTTGGTAATATGACTGCCACGCTGAGTGGTACTGTTTCCAATCGCTGGTCGTACTTTTTTCTGCAGCCGCGTGGTCGGTTGTTTCAGAATGCGTTTGGCGGTACGGGTTAGTGGTTTCGGTCCCTTTTGGTTCCGCTTCGTCGTAGATACTATCGATTTGCTGGCGCATGAGCCGTGCGGCAGCCTCGCGCTCTGATGCACGCGCAGGAACGTTACTCGGGCGAGCCGGCACGTTGACGTTGCGTGAATTATCATCGTTTGAGGGGTTCATGGTCTGTAGTTCCTGTGCATCTTATTGTACAATTGAACCCGTTCTGCTCAAAGGGACAGAACCCTTAAGCTTTGCTCGTGCCGCGGTGGCGGAATTGGTAGACGCGTTAGACTCAAAATCTGATGTCCAATAGGACGTACCGGTTCAAGTCCGGTCCGCGGTACCAGCAAGGTTTAAACTAAGCAGCGATTGGTCTCACGAATGCAAACCGCGCCATGACTGATCGTGTAAGGAAATCGAGAGCGGCTTTTCCTTGACGATCAATTACGCCTTCTGCGTCTTCACTAATCAATTCTGCTATCATTCCCGTATGAACTCCGAGGGGTAATCTAATGCCGTCAGGGAGCATGCCTGCTCGTGCGAGTGCATGTTCCGCAAGCGGTTCGATGTAAATGGTCTGCGTTGGGTCATCGTATGCTTTTCCTGTTTCAATGAGCTTTGTTTGGAGTGGCATTTTGTGACCAGCCTTAATGAAGTAGCCGTCATGGTTCAAGGTCTGTTGCGCAGATGCCTCTTCGCGTGGTGATGCGGGATATAGGAGCGCGTCAGGACGTAGTGTCCTAGCACTGAGAGCGGGACCAACCATCTCAGCAAACCGGGCGCTTTTAAAACTTGCGTCAGGATATGCCAAGGAGTTGATGTCTCTAAATACACGTCCGAGCGACAAATAGATATCACTACAATCTGCGGGTGAAATAGAACGCCCCAATGCTCGTTTCGTAAAGACGGGTAAGTAGGTGTTGACGACAAGTGCTTGTGTATAAAGTGACGGGTTGATACGCCGGCTACCACTACCGTTAAAAGTGTCGATTACTTGGCCTAATAAATATGCTGCGTCACCGATATATTTGCGTCGTAGTTCGTCGTCGAAATATTCAGCACTTTGGTTCATGGCATACTCGAGATGATGCCAAGCAGAGAGAAAAAAACCCTCAGATTTTCTGAGGGTCATACAATGTCTCATTCCAGCGAGCGCAGCCTGAGGCTCGAGGTGCTCTGCAAGTGGTCCAGGTGGGAGTAACTCGTCGTAGCGCTTAGCGGAAAAACGCCAATGACGGGACGGATTATTTGTTTGTGTTTCCCCCATTTACGCTTATGGTAGCGCGCGGATGAGCTGGTGGCAAGCAGATTTTTTAGTGGCTGCGGACGAAGTGGCTTGCGAGGTTGAGGGCGTTACGTTTGTCCTGCGGTAGTCGACCGCCGAGCGACGCCTCTTCGGCAAGTAACATGCCTAGTGGACTTGGTTTCTCTCCGACGAGAACTTGCTCATAGCGATATGGGTTTGGCCACTCGAAATCTTCGTGATTTCTAGCTGGACGCCACTCTACTCGGTGAGTCGTTGGGTCTTGGCGGAAGCCGTGAAGTATCTCGTAGTGCCTGATGACGGCAACGTTAGTATATCCGCGGCCGTTGGAGCTTGTTTTGACTTGGTAAGGTTTTTTTCGGTCGCCCGAAGAGAGTTCGTAAAAGTCATGGTTGAACTGGCTGCGTTCATGCGATGCTTCTTCTCGTGCAAGGGCTGGGTACACCATGATACCTTGACGAGTTAGGAGCGCCATAACTTCTGTCTCTGCCTTGTGCGCTGCGAGGATCTTTTGGACTGCATGGTTGCCGCTAGCGGATTGGATGCGACGATCAAGCTTAGCGATGTAGTCGCAGAGGCCACCGTGAGTTTGCCTCACTAAACCCGAATCAACTCGCCTACTCTCCACTCGTGCCCGAAATGCAGCCATGAAGATTCCTATCCTCGACAACTGAAGGCTTATCGGGAGATGACGGCCAGCTTGCTCGCGTGATGCAGTATGCAACGTTGCGGCTACCTGGCGGAATATATCAAGCTTTATAGCCCGGTTATCTTTCATCAATGAACCATCTTCATCCCAGATAACAGATGGCAAGGCTATCGCTCGGTCCAGATCAAAACTGACATCAGCAAGGCTATCGACGAGAACCGGTTTGGCGCGAGATTCTTTTACGGCAGATAGTCCATCTAAGCAGAGACGTTCTGCGGGAACGAGTGGCGTCTGTTCAAAATATCGCTCTATTTCTCTGCCGGTAGGGCAGATCGTGATAGTGCGGCCATTTTGATCAAGGCATCCGCCTTCTTTACGGCAGTGCGACCGGTTTGGTCTGTCCATACCGTCTCATGCTAGGCCTACGACAGGGTTATTGCAAGCTTAGGCAGTAAAACTTGTCGCGATGGCTTCGAGAGGTTTCGTGGGGTTCCAAAGCAAATAGGTGGCCGCTCTCGTCGCGGTAACACCACGCCAGATAGCCATTGGCTGGTCGAACTCTTGGGTGACGACTACACCACCATGTGCGACGACAAGTTGGGAGTTGTGAAAGGTTACGATCGTTACTGGATAGGTGATGGTAAATTTGTGTAATGTCTCAACGAGCTGCATCAGCTGCATCGAAAAGCTGAGGATTTTCGGGTAGTACACACTCTGGAACATTTTTTGTAGCTGCGCGAACGATACGACAAAGATTGTATTTTCGCGCTCAACGAGGCGATTCATTGCCGGCATGACGAGATCGACAGCATCACGGGTCACGACCAGATGCGAATCCGAGCCAAGCAGCGACTCAAATGCCATAGCAGTTTCGGAGTTACGACCGGCATCACCGATGAGCAGGCAGACATCAGCCCAGGCGCAAGCGGCTTCAAACTCACCTAGGCCCTCTCGACTGAATCCACCGGATTGATTGCTTGGCAAAAAAACCGCATCAGCGACGCTAGATGGAACGGAGCGTTTGAGAACGTCTGGTAAAATGGCACGAATTTGCCCTGCACCGAGTGTGTTGGCGGCCTCATAGGCGTCACGGACTGCCACAAAGCCAAGCTTGTTGCCGCCAATGATTGCGAGACGTCCCGCATGGGCACGCTGCTCAGGACGATTCCACTCGATATCTGGAAAGAGCGGGCTTGTCGATGATTGTTTCTGCCAATATGGATGCGCTGTCATGTAATTCGACTATACATGGTTCCTATGGTACGCTCCATGGCATCGATGGCTGATGCGGTTGCCTCGTCGGACGGTGGCGGTACGAACTTTCCATCCGCGAAGCTATGAATCTTATCGATATTGCTAACGACGTTGTCGGTTTGGTTGATAACGACAAGCCGGTTGGTCGCTCGGTTGCCAAGGTGCTGGCTCCGAATCCAGCGCAAGCTATGGCGCGCTTCATCGAGTCTGCCAAAAATTTTGCCGATCTCCATTCCTTCGAATCGTTCAAAGAGCTGGCTCATCCATTGCTCTGGTGGAGTCAGTACACTTACTGCTCGGACGTTCTCAAAACCTTTGTTTTCCAGTGCGTACACTGCGTGATAGTAGATATCCGCTGCGTTGGGCGCATCAAGTGCGTAGTCTTCGAGCTCGGAACCATACACGTTTGGCGGATGAACGGCGTATTGAACGAGCCGACCTGCCTCAATCCTTGCTAACACTTCATCGTGTGATAGATACCGATAACCAGGCCCGTCGGTTGGGCGTTTCTCTCTCGTCGTGACAGTTCCGACAATCGGTAGTTCACTTTGCTCCATCAGGAAGTTCTTGCCGGCAGCCGTTGGTCCGACAAAAGCGATGAGACTCGTGCTGCCGAGCGGCCGTCGAACTGCTTCTCGTGCTCGGTAGGTTCGCTCTCCGCTTGCGGCCTGCTCAAGCGTCAGCATCAAGCGTCGACCTCGATACTGACCGGACAGTGGTCAGAGCCCATGACGTCGGCGTGGACCTGAGGATTTGAAACGCGGTCGACGATGTCTTTACTCGCGAGCCAGTAGTCAATGCGCCAGCCGACGTTGTTGGCGCGTGCCCCGCCCCACGCCGTCCACCAGCTGTAGACGTCGCGCATATCAGGATAAAAGGCACGGAATGTGTCGGTGTAGCCAGCGTCGAGGAAGTCGCTGAAGCGCTCGCGTTCTTCGTTCGTGTAACCGTGCTGGCCTTCGTTTTGCTTTGGTCTGGCGAGGTCGATTTCTTGATGCGCGACGTTCAAGTCACCACAGAACAAGACTGGTTTTGTTTTTTCGAGCTGCTGTATGTATGCGAGAAATGCGCGGTCCCATTTGTCGTAGCGCAGTGATAAACGACTAAGGTCGCCTTTGCTGTTCGGCGTGTACACAGTGACGACCCAAAAGTCTTTGAACTCGGCAGCGATGACACGACCTTCGTCGTTTGGGTTGCCGTAGGTGTCGCCGGTGACCTCGAACTTTTCGATAATGTCAGATGGAAAGCCATCGACGTAGCTGAGAGCTGGTTCTTTGGAAAAGATCGCTGTACCGCTATAGCCTTTTTTGACGGCGCTAAAGAAATGCTCGTGATACTGCGGGAAATCGATCTCAAACTGATCGCGACTGGCTTTAGTCTCCTGGAGACAGAGGATATCAGGATCATGTTTTTTGATGAAATCTTGCAACGCGCCTTTGTTGAGGACGGCACGAATTCCGTTTACGTTCCAACTGTATAACTTCATATCACCAGTATAACAATCGCATCAGGCCACGATAGTCGAAGACTTTTGACTCTAGCGTTGTTCGCGCTCGAGATCACGTTTTTTGATTGCCTGTCGTTTGTCGTAGTTCTTCTTTCCCTTACCGAGGGCGATGACAAGTTTTATGTATCGGCCAGACGAGAGGAGTTTGGTTGGGACGATCGTCATTCCCTGTTGCTTGGCGGCTTCGAGCTGTTCGATCTCGCGGCGTTTGGCGAGGAGCTTGCGCGGTTTGTCATCGACCGTTCGGGTGTTGGTTGCGCCTTTTTCGTTGTTGATGACGCTAAAACTGGCGTTGTTGAGCCAGAGCTCACCACTTTTGACATTTACGTAGCTTCCTTTGAGCTGAACATGGCCGAGGCGTGCTGCGCGCACTTCTTTGCCACTGAGGCTCAAGCCTACGACCAAATCAGCACCGAGCTCGTAGTCATAACGAGCGCGGCGGTTGACGACGGTTGGCGGTGGGCTAGCCTTCTTTTTCATAAAGACTATTGTATCAGAGGTGACACAGAAGTAATGTGCTACGCTATAAGCAGTATGGACATAGGACGGTACCGAGACGAACTGGAAGCTATCATCCCCGGAGCACTCGACGCCTATGAGAGCCTCAAGGCCAAGAACGGCATGGGTATTTTTACCAGCAACGGTGCGTTCTATAATCACACATTTTTCGCTCGCGACGCGTCGATGGCGTCAAAGTTCGTAGCAGATTTTGACCACCAGGTAACCAAAGACACCATCGTGGCGCTCGCGGCGCTTCAGGGTACCGAAGAGGATAAAACAACCAATGAAGAGCCTGGCCGTATTCACCACGAATTTCGTGACTTCACGACCTGGCAAGGTGGAGGATTCGAAAAATTTGCACTCAAGTTCTTTTCGAGGCGCTGGGGTGTGGTCGATAACCAGATGTTGACGTATTACGCGGCTGACACGACCGCACTCTACATCAGACTCATCAACAAGTATGTTACCCATGTCGACAAATCATTTCTCGATGTCGTCGTCAAAAACCGACGCGATGGCGCCATCTCGATCCGCGATTCGCTCGCGCTGGCGGCTGATTGGCTGATGACGCAGGTCGATGAGCATGAACATTTCGTCTCTACGCGTCACAATGAGTGGTCCCTACCCTATCAGACGTTCCAAGATTCGTCGACTGCCTATCCACGCCAAGACGGGACGCTCGCGAACTTTCGTCGTGGTATCACCTATACCGAGATCCAGGCGTTCGTGATTGACGCGCTTGAAGATGTCACACGACTGCTCGAGGACCACGAACGCCGACATGAATGGCAGCGCAGCGCCCACGCGATGCGAAAAGCCCTGCTCCGCGACTTTTGGAGTGAAAAGGAACAGTTCTTTGGTAGCGCGTTCGATCAAAAAGGTCTGGTTGATATGCCCAATATTTCTGCTGGCTGGACCCTCAATACCGGTCTATGGGACGAGGTTGATGATGAAAAGCGCGAGGAGGTTATCGGTGCTATCGTGAGGCGGCTGTTTTCTGATGATTTCCTCACTCCTGTGGGCATGCGTTCCCGTTCGCTACACGCTGATCAGCCACTGCCTGGTGTCGTTGAGTATCATGGCCGGTTGACGGTCTGGCCGATGTTCAACTTCATGGTGATCGAGGGCCTACGTCGCCACCGCCTTCATCGACTGGCGGGAGAACTCGAAAACCGACTGATAAACGGCATCAATGCATCGGGTACCTTCGAAGAATATCTAGCTGTTGACGGTGGCGGCCATTTGCTCCGGAGTGTTCCTGGCAAAAAAGCCGACGTTGCCGTCGATGCTCAGATGCTACCTGAAAAACGCATAGCGTTCACGGTGATTCCTGCGATTGTTCTCGCGTATAGGGCGACAAATCGAGGTCGTGCCTGGCCACAACCAGGTAAATGGCAGAAAAAGCTTGAGGACGAGATTCTCAAGGATATGACACCAACCGAGCGTTTGATTCCCGAGCAGGCCATCGGTGTCGTGACCGCGGTCGTCCCAACAAAGTTCCGGCGGTTGCGTGGTAACGTTCGGAGTGCATGGTATTTCCTGAACGAACGAAGGAAAATGTAGCCTTGAAAGTATCCGTAGTCTCAGAAAGTGAATTCACTGTCCAGGGTCACGGTGTTCACACGGCCTATGTCGAGCTGACGAACGCGCTGAAAAAGATCGATGGCATTGAGGTCGTCGTGAACCAGACTGGCCCGGCCGACATTACACATTTACATACTGTCGGTTTTTATTCACTTCGTCGACTGCTGTTTGATAAGTCAAAAAAGGTTGTTTCGGCACATATCGTCCCTGCTTCGCTGGTTGGGAGTCTCGTCGGTGCATCACTATGGCTGCCGCTCGCTAAACTGTATCTGCGCTGGTTCTATAACCGGGCAGACATGTTGTTTGCGGTATCTGATGAGACAAAGCGCGAACTCGAGCAGCTTGGTGTCAAAAAGCCGATCGAAGTCGTCTATAACATGATCGATACGAGCTGGTACACCACGACCGATGCCGACAAAGAACGAGCCCGAGAGTTACTCGGGATCAAGTCAGATGCGTGGGTCGTAGTCGGTGCTGGTCAAGTGCAGCCACGAAAACGCGTCGATGATTTTGTGCGTGTTGCCGGTGAGCTGTCCGATCAGCAGTTTGTATGGGTCGGCGGTATGCCGTTCGGTAGGTTAGCTGCAGATAACAAGCAAATGCAGTCCTTAATGGATAATGCGCCAAAGAACGTTAGGTTTACCGGCGTGATCAAGCACGAGGAAGTGAAGGCCTATTACCAGGCAGCGGATGTGTTTTGGCTGCCATCGGAGCAAGAAACGTTTGGGCTAGTGGTCGTTGAAGCAGCCGCAGCCAATCTACCGGTCGTTCTACGGAACATCCCTGATTACAAAGAAACGTTTGCCAACGATGTCCTACTTGTCAACGAAGAGACGGTGACCGACACACTCCAAATGTTGCGTGATGATAGCAAATTTTACTCAGCATCGCGAGCTCGGGCTAAAGTGATTGCTGAGCGTTATGATTCTACCGCCAACGCCAGCAAAGTCATCGATATTTACAAGCAATTGTTGGTTTAGTTACCTACTCCTGAGCGTCGGCAAAGGTGTCCTTGACGGTGTTCCAGATCGATGGGTCGCCATTTACCATGCGCCAATACCACCATTCACCGCCCCAGGTGTAGATCTCACGGGCGCCGATTTCACGGGCGAACAGCACGTTATCTTTGATACGAGCCTCACTCATCGATATCTCTTGGTCGGCGACCGTCATTTCCTTGGTGTCGACCGGTCCCCATGGCTCAAGTTGGAGCTCGTGGATGTAGATGTCTCGTCCGGTGTAGGCCTTGATGATTGCTCCGCGGAGTTTGTGATACCAAATAGGTGTCGGATAGATGAGATAACCTTTGTATGGCCAGGTTTTCTCTGACCAGACGACTCGGTAGACTGAGTAGCCGTATTTGTCAGGAACAGGCGTCGTAACCGGATAACCGTGCTGGTCGCTCAGACTCATCCAGATCGGTTTGTCAGATAACTTATCAACAAGCTTGTATTCGGCATGAATCCTCTCACGGTCAGGTTTACCGCAGAGCCCGAACCATTCATTCACGGCTTCGTTCTCGAGCTGCCAGTTGATGACGGTCGGGTTGTTTTCATAGCGCTTCACGACGACCTCGACGTAGTCATAGAGGGCTTGGCGCCAGTCGTCACCCTGGAGATCGTTGGTCCAGGTTGGTTGGTGGCATTCGGGCCATCTCGGCTGACGCTGCCCAAGTGCTAACGAGACGGTTGCGCCACGCTTACCTGCTTCTTCGATTTGCCAGTCGAGCGTGGAGAAGTCGTATTGACCGCGGACTGGTTCGTGCAAGTCCCAGTAGCTCATGAGGCGGAACGTCGAGATATGCATGTCGTCGAGTAGCGCCGTAAAGTTGGCTTTCCAATCTAGACCAAGCTCTTTCGAGCGTTTCTCGGAAAAGCTCACGCCGATGATTGGATCTTTGACCGGCGGAAAGACAATCGGGTTCCACCAGCGGGCGCTGTAGACAAGCGCGATGAGGAAACAGAGGATGATGAGTGTCCAATGCCACCAGCGACTTGGTTTGAGACTACGTTTTTTCTTGGTCTTTTGTTTTTTAACCATAACTAGTTTTGCTACCTGTAGTGTACGGTAAAACTCATCATTTTGGTATACTGTGAAACAAGATAATGAAAATCGGATTGTTCACCGACACCTACCGGCCGTCGATAAATGGCATCGTGTACGTCGTCGACTCAACCAAAAAACATCTCGAGGAACTTGGCCACGAAGTCTATATCTTTTGTCCGGCCCGCTCGATTCGGCCGAGCAAAAATGCCCTGGCGTTTGATGAAGACGACCACATTATTCGTTTTCCAAGCATAAAAGGGGCGTTTTACGATGACTACGACACAAGTATCTTTTTTCCACCTCGAGTCCTGAGGCGTATTCGTGAGCTCGAACTCGATGTGATCCATTTTTTCACACCTGGCCAAGTCGGCTTGATGGGCGTCTACACCGCGTTCAAATCCGATACCCCGCTAGTTGCTCAGCACTGTACTGATCTGCGGGAATACGTTGAACACTACCGTGACGGCATGTTGCTGCCAGGTCTGCTGGCGCTCATCGCGCTTCTGCCATTCGCCGTAAAGGTTGATGGCAAGGATCTCCGTGAGATCATGAAACTCTATCGACCGCGGCGTGGCCGGGTTGAGTGGAATATCGACATCGTCGAACGCATGGTGACGCTTGTATACAGCAAATGTGACGCCGTCGTAGCGCTCAGTCGTAAATCAAAAATCCAGCTCGAGAGTTGGCAACACGCCGACAATTATAAATATATGGTGACGCTCAAGCCGGACGGCGTCACGCCACTACCAGCTAGTACAAAGGCTGAGCAAAAGGCCTTTCGAGAGCAGTATGGCATCGCACCTGATGACGAGCTGATCACGTTCGTCGGTCGTCTCGGTGCCGAAAAGAACCTCGCCATGCTCATACCAGTTATCGAGCAGGTGCACGCGGTGCATGATAAGGCTCGTCTGTTGTTCGTCGGCGACTTCGAGTACCGAGAAACGCTCGAGAGTCTCGCAGCTGCGTCGCTATCCCCGGATCGGATTACCTTTACTGGGGCGCTGCCGCGTGAGGAACTCGGTCGTGTTTATGATACAAGTAGTGTTTTTGCCTTCCCGTCTCTTACTGATACACAAGCGTGGGTTCTCCACGAGGCCACCCATGCAGGACTACCGGTTGTCATGATTGACCCTGAACTATCTGAAGTCGTCTTTGACGATGAAAACGGCTATATCGTGCCAAACGATGTCAGCGAGTTTGCCACTGCAGTGACACGTATACTCGGAGACAAAAAATTGCAAAAACGGTTCGGTGAAAGAAGCCGAGAGTTGTCTGGTCAGTTCACCGAGGCAGGTCAGATCCAAAAGCTCGAGAAAGTCTACGAAACCGCGGTTGCTCGACACGAGACGAAACAGTTTAACTAAATAAAAAAATAGGCCTTGGGGTATCCGCTGTGATGGCGGATACCCCAAGGCGATCAGGTGTGCATCTCCCAGCCGAGCGGCCAAAGCTCCGGCAAGGTGCGCCGACACTCGCACGGACCACCGCAGGTCGTCTTGATACCGAGGTACTCAGCACGACCCTTGCGGGCGGTGTACTGGACGACATGCCGCCAGTTGACACCACTCACATCCTGGAGACGGAACGGGTTGAAGCTGTGACGGTTGTCGCCGACTAGCGTGTCGCGAAGCAGCAGGCCGGAGTTGACGAACCGTTCTCCACCCTTGCCAACGTGACTGGTCGGCTTTGGTACTGGCCATAGATTGACGTCACAGCGGCTGAGTGCCCAGTCGATGACTCGCTTCTGGAGCCGCGTCCGGTCCTCGCGCTGATTGAGCGTGAACAGAACCGATCCAGTCGGCAAGCTACCGTTCGTGATGGTTGCCAGCGGACGTTCGATCGGCCGAGGCTCGAGGCCTGGTCCGAAGAAATGCCGAGGTGGTTGCAGACAGACCTTGTCCACGACCTGGACGAGTAGCTCGCGCCAGTTGGCAGGTATCGGTTTTTTACTGCGGTTGCGCAGGATGATGACCGACCGCGTGTCGATCGTCATCAGGCGCGTCCGGATGCGTCGTTTCGGACCGCCTCCCGGTCCACGTGTGCCTCGCGGCATGTAATCACCCCAGTTGGTAGAAGATACAAAAACTCACAAGGAACCCGTGAGCTTATATGATTATTATACCAGATTAGTGACTAGTAGTCGATGCCCTTGTTGGCGATAAACTTATCATCAAAATGGTGTCGTAGCTTGACCATTTCGGTCGCGATGTCGACACGTTCCAACAACTTGGTCGGAAAATTGCGACCAGTCAGACAGAGGTTGGTAGTTTTGTGCCGCGAAGCGATGAGTCGCTCGAGATCGGCGACATCGAGAAGGCCGTCGGCAACCGCGTTATTGATCTCATCGCAGATAACAAGCTGGTATTGTCCGCTTTTAACTGCCTCAAATGCGAAGTCATAGGTACTTCTGGCCTGCGCCTTATGTTCTTCGGCGGTCGTGCTGTCGGCGCTCATCTCTCCTGCTTCATAAAAGCCCAAACCCCCCTTGTAAAAGTCGAGCTTGTCCTCATAGATCGGCATGATGCTGCGAATGAACTGATGCTCTGATACGTCCCAGAGCTTGATGAATTGCACGAAGGCGACCTTCCAGTCGTTCCCGAGGCCACGGACCATCAAACCGAGACCGGCGCTGGTCTTGCCTTTACTGTCCCCGGTATAGACGACCGTCACGGCGTCTTTGTGTTTAAAATCATCAAAAGCCATAGTTCTAGTATAGCTAACATGAAAAAACACCAGCGTGGCTGGTGTAGGAGCTGGAGCCCGGGGTGTACCGGGCTCCAGCTCAAAGTTGTTACCGCGCAACCTCACTGACAGCCATCGGTGGGCTCCGGCGTGGTGGGCTCGGGTGACGACGTGGGCTCCGACGTGCTCGGCTCAGGAACGCTGGGCTCCGGTGTGCTGGGCGTCGGCGTGTTGCCGATCGTGACCGACAGGCCCCAGAACGTTCCGAAGAACTGATCGGTCGAGTCGGCCGTGGCGCTCTTGCTGCCGATCGTCGGCTTGCCGGTCGGCGTGATGTTGCCGATGGCGAAGACCTCGGAGTTCGACGTACCGTCGACACTCACGCCGAGTGAGTTGCCGGAACGCCAGCAGCTGATCGAGTGGGCCTTGCCGTCGATGAGCGAACTTCGGTAGTTCGACGTCAGCATGAGTCGTCCGTTGGTGCCGTTGAACACGCACTGCGGCACACCCTTGGCGTCGAGCTGCATCTTGATCTGGTGTCCGTTCCACAGACCCATCTGAGTGATGTTGGCGCTCGACTTGGGGTAGATCTTGTCCACACTGACGGTCGCCATCCACGAGAAGTCCTGCTCATCCGGTACGGGGAAGCTGGTCGTGGAGTACGTCGCGAGCGATGGTGCGGCCGTGAATCTGATGCCGGGCTGACCAGTGCTGCTGGTGACCGCCGTACCACCCTTCAGGGTGAAGGACGAACCACCGTTGCTGCTCACGATCCTGTTCTGTGCAGCGCTGTAGGCCCAGTCGTACTGAACTGCGGTTGCGGTACTGGCGGAGTGCGCCGGCATCATGGCGATCAACAAGATGATCACCGTGCCGAGAACACCGAGGGCCGGCAGCTGGAACTTGCGGAACTTCGGATTCATCATGACCTCTTCCGTCATCGGGGGTAGAAATTATGAGGTTCGACTTCACCGAGGACGAAGTCTTGGTAATTATACTATATTTTATGATAATAAGCAATATTCTTGTCAGCAAGAAAAAACTCCTCGCGCAGAGGAGTTGCCCGGGCCCCGGGATGTGGTTTGCGCCGCGGTTGCGAACGCTGCTTCACATCCCGGGGCCCCTATCCCCCAGCTTTAGTGGTTGGGGGGTCCGGGCGGGCCCGAGGTGCGACGGCGGTGGCAGCTGCCAACAAACGCTATCTAGCGAACCTCGGGCCCCGCCCCATCCGCACCAGTAGCACGGACGAGTGGGGCCAGGGTTGGCCGCGTCATTGTGCCTCATATTAAGGTGCATTGACGGCGGCTACCCTGGCAGGTAGGAGGCCTGAGCCCCCTAGTTGTTGTCGCAAGTCCTGCCGGACTGCAACTTTTAGCGCACAACCAGGCGCAGGATGGTTCAGAACCCAGGCTTCGCGTAGTCGTCGACACAGGTCTTGAACCAGGTCGTACGCGTCACCAGAACTCGTCATGTGTTGCTTCTCAACAGTTGGCTTGCGGCCTCGTGCTTTAAAGCTCACCATCCAGTATTTTTTCGGCGCGAGCCGGGGTCTCAGCCCCGCGAGCATGCGGCGCGACCGGTATTAGCACCCGGCCACGGCGCTGAAGCGCCAGAGCTTCACTTCCATCCTCGACGTCAAGCCGTCCTGGATTTCCGCTTCACCCATACTCCACAGCCGACGACAGGCTGGAGGGAGCATCCCTTTTACTGCCCCTCGTCAGGGGTGGTAATATCTATATTATCACTTATGGCAGACATTGTCAACATTCCTGTCAAAAAAGAGTTGTTTTGGGGAACCTGATTCTCGGAGAGCCAATCATCTTACCGCGAACGTAGTAGGTCTTACTCGGGAAGTTTTGATGACAGTCTCCTTCAATCGGACATAGTGAACAGGATCGCTCGTACATGCGCTGTTGTTTTGGGTCGTTCACATCGATCTCAAGCGGATAGATTTCGGTCTTGCGCCCTTGCCTGCCTCGACTCTTGTTAGGCTCAACCATAACGTTCCCTGGCTGTGTGCCGCAAATCGCCGATGATAGTGACCAAACGGCATCACAGACATCGAGTTGACTTACGCCGTGGGTAACAGAATAATCTCGGTACATATCTCTGAGTAGATCGAGGACATGTTCTTTGTAAATATCACCATCATCGGGCATGTTCTCAAAACGGATGATATCAGTCGCGGCACTGACCCGTAGGACATGAAAGTCAACCGGTAGTGGGTAATCACGATATCGAACGAGTCCGGCGCTCATCAGATAGTACGACAACATACTTGTCATTTTCTTCTGGAAGCCAATAAAGCCTTTACCGCGCTGATTACGCACTCGCCTGAGTAGCTCAAAGTAATCCAGGTTATCCTCGAAGATATTACGAGGGTCACCGTCAAATTGCTCTACTAATCGCGCAGAGTTTTCTACCCAGCTTTTTGAAACCTCTTTACTCTTATAATTTAGGCCGTGTTGAGCTAAAACTCCGCGGACAAACTCTGGGTCAATATCCTTGACCATGAACGGATCAAATAGCTCGGGACTCATCTCGTACATAGCAGAAAGTTGTTTGAATGCTGTGACAGATTTGATACCGCCGCGCATGTAGTAACACGAGTTAAAGAGAAAGACGGCGTGTTCTACGCCGCCTAGAGGTAATGAACCCGGCATATTTGCTTCGTCTTGTGGAAGTTGTGCCGCATCTAGATAGTATGGAAAGCGGTTTGCGGATCGTTCAGCTATAAGAGTGTCAACGATCGCATCTAGCTGTTTGAAGTTAGGTATGGGTACGACTGAGGTGGGATCGGCTTCAAGTAGCTGTACAATTGCCTGGTCCTGAGGCAGTAACTTTAGCAGTAGTTTCGTAGTTGCAAACTCTGCCCTAAATGAGGGGTTGCCATGAATATCGCGTGGTATCTCGGCTCCAAGCTCGTCTGCTGCCATGTCGCGTGTCACGGCAAGGCTCTGTTGGGTGGGGTTATCAAGCGTATTCGTATCGAGCATTGTCCGTAACCAGTTTTCAGCCCAAGCTTCGGCTTGCTGACATAGTTTGGGCTCAAGACCGTACGCATCTGCAAGTTCAAAAAGCACCTCGTTTTTTACGTGGGATTCAGGCGCAATCGTTACCTCGAACTCACTCATCAGTACTATCTAATCAGTGCAAAGAAGTGTTCACAAGCATAACCATGTAAATATCACAATGATTGTTCCATTGTTTTGTGAAATATTTCACTGCATACTGAAACCAAATGGCCGGGGTTGAAAACAAAGAGCTAAATAATGATGCTCTCCAGAGAGTAGAGTTCGGTAACGCGCGCGCGGAATGGGTGCGAGTAGCTGATATCAATCGGCTACAGCAAACTCGTCAAGAGTACGCTCCTGAGGGTATCAGCGAACTAGCGGAATCAATGGTATATGAGGATGAGACGGGCGAACGTCGGTTTGAGCTGATTCACGACTTGACGATCGGTGTCTTTGATGACGATGAGCTCGAGCAGTATATCCGTGATCACGAAGATTTCTACGGCGAGAAAGTTAACTTCTCAGAGTTGTCGCGGTCAGATGATGGCCTATGGTATGTCGCGATTGCTGGACATAGGCGCAGTTTGGCCATCGAAGAGAATTGTGCCAAACAGGGCATCGCATTCGAGGATGCCTATGTGGCAAGTTCGCTGAAGCGCGGTATCCGTTTTGAAGAAGCGCTCGTACTGCAGCTTCGTGAAAATGTTCATCTACGACCTCCGGCCGTCGATGAAGCGAAACAGATTGACCGCTACTACCAATTACGCTCACGACGTGAAGGTGTCCGACCAACCATTGCGTCGTGTTCTCGTGTGCTAGGCTTTTCTGAGACCAAGGTATCTGAGGCGCTCCGTTTCGCAGGTTTGCCGGACGCCGTCCAGCAAGAAGCGGCAGCCGGCCTTTTGGCATACGGGCACGCTGTTGAGTTGCACGGTTACGTGAAAGCACTGGAGCGGTACTATGGCCGCAAATACGCCCATCTGTATCACGACCCAGAGTCAGGGAGGACCTTGGCGAAAGATGTCAGCGATGGAACGATGGTTTTGGTAAAGAAAATCAAGTCAGACGAACTGAAAGGCATGACTGCTCGTAAGAAGACAGATGTCATTAAGGCGAATATCAATTCGATTATCGAAGCCGCCAGCTATCATGATGGTGAGCTGTTCGTTCTTGAAGAGGAAATGATTTCACCAGAACAACGCTTGAGACGTACCGAGGCAAACCTTAGTAAACAGGCCATCGCTATCCTCGTCCAACGCCTCAAATCGGCACCGCAAGATCTGACGCCCAGTGAACGAGCGATGCTCGGTGATTTGACTAGCCTGCTTGGCGCGAACACCCAACCAGATTTACACTCGGTTCCAGACGAGGGCTTTGTTTTTACTGATTTTGATTCAGAATCAGTCGCTTAACACTTCTAACTGATGGCACCCCTGTTATAATAAGTCGGCATGATCGCCGATATCACTATCACTGAAAAATCGTTCGGTCCGAAAAATCTCTACTCGGACGTTTCTTTTTCAATAGCTGACGGTGAAAAGATCGGCGTCGTTGGTCGCAACGGCGTCGGTAAGTCGACGCTGTTTGGTATCATGACAGGCATTGATGCGGATTTCACTGGCGATATCATCTACAAGCGTGGCACCACCGTTGTCTCCACTGCTCAGGAACACCATGAGGCAGATGACACAACCGTGCTGCAATATGTACTGGCTGGCCTGCCTGAATACGCCGAGCTGAGTCACATCGTCGAAACCTACCCGGCGACGATGGGTGACGACATGAAAAAGATCGAGGGTTATACTTCTGCCCTGCAGCGCTTTGATGACAAAGGATTTTACCAGATCGAGGAAGTCGTGGAGCGCGAACTCGATAACTTTCAGCTTGATGGCCTCGCGCACCGATCGTTCAACACGCTGTCCGGTGGCCAGAAACGACTGGTTGAAGTCGTCAAAGTCATGCATAGTGATGCGCACCTGGCCCTCATCGACGAACCAACCAACCACATGGACTATGTAGCGAAGCAACAGTTCATCGACTGGGTAAAGGGCGCACGTGAAGCTATGCTGATCATCACCCACGACCGTGATGTTCTGAGGCATGTCGACCGTATTATCGAGATAAAAGATACCGCGAGCGTGAGTTTCAAAGGAAACTACGACGCCTATCTCAAGCAAAACGCCGTCTCGACGAGCTCGAGCATGAACGAGTTCTCGATGATCGAAAAGCGCATCGCCAACCTCAAAGTCAAGGTACTCGACTATCAGCGTCTCAAAGAAAAATCACGCAATCCTGGCACGATCCAAAAGTTCAAACGACTCGAAGAAGTCTCGCGAAAAGAACTAGCCGAGCTGCAAGCCAAAGAAAAGCCGACCTTCTGGATCGACAAAGAATCAGTCGAGAACCTCAACTACAAAGTTGGTGCCCAGTACGAAAAATTCAAGGCGAAAAACATTCGTATGACGATGAAAGACGACGGTTCGCGGTCAAAACACGTGCTTGTCAGTGCCAAAGACCTGTCACTCGGCTACGATACCCCACTGTTTGCGCGTGTCAACATCGACCTGCGTGAGGGTGAAGCAGTCGAGCTACGTGGTCGCAATGGTGCTGGTAAAACGACTATCATCAAAGCACTACTCGGAAGTCGCGAGCCACGATATTTTACGGGTGAGCTCGAGCTGGATGCAAAAGTTAGGGTCGGCATCTACGAACAAGAAGTCTCGCGCGGTTACTTCGAGTTGTCGCTCCACGACGCAATCGAGCGAATGTATTTAGATAAAGGCTTGGCCATCAACGAAACGAAGATTCGTGGTCTGATGAGTGACTATCTGTTTACTGAAGGCGATGGGCAGATCCCACTTTCAAAGCTCAGTGGTGGCCAAAAAGCCCGGTTTCAGTTGATAAGCATGCTCGCCAACGACCCCCAGCTGCTGATACTCGACGAACCAACAAACCACCTCGATCTACCGTCCATCGAAGAACTTGAGAATGCGCTCGAACGCTATAGCGGCGCGATACTCTACGTGTCGCATGACAGTTATTTTCAGAGAAATATCGGTGGCGAGGTCGTTATGGTTGCGGGAACAGCCGCTCGATGACGTCGACCCATTCATCATCAGCGGTCGTGGTCATGTCAGTAAAGCTGGCGCGCAGCGCATAAAGGTGCCGAGCAGCGAGTCGTGGCTCGGTCAGGCTACGTGCTTGTTGTGTACGCAGATACCGTTCTAATAGCGCAAAGACTGGATCTTCGGCTGATTTCTTGTCCCAGAACTGTTCATCAATCGGCATTCGACGGAGTTCTTCCATGCGGCCCTCATGTGATGACGTGTCTGCATCATCATCTGCTGACGTCAGTGACACGACAGTTCGTGCAAGTGCGTCACCTCTGAGGTGAGCATGCTGGGGATCGCGGAGACGCGAAAGCAAATACCGGATCGCGAGTTCAGGGCCGACTTGTGAAAAGTCAACCTCAACGGCGGTCTCCTTATTATCAACAGCGGCTTGTACTGCTCTGTTCGGGTCAGTCATGTCGGGTGTGTAGTTCATGGCTTCAGTCATGGTTATGGTAGTTAATCCTCTTCCGTTTCCGTGATCATGAGGGCGACTCGCCCTTTTCTCCGACGCACCCTTCTCTTATTTGTGGTTTCCGCCTCGGGTTCGTCGCGTTCCGGCGTCCGAGGTTGTGGTAAGTGGTGGAGGTGACCGATGCCTTCCGAGCCGAGGTCTGATTCGGCTCGGAAGCGATTCATGATTTGTGGATGGACGTTATGGTTGATACGCTACTCCTCTCTTTATTTTTCTTTAAAAAGAACCGCTCGAATTTGTTCGAGCGGCTGATATGTCGCGTTTTTTGGGAAACCGTAGACTCCGCTCGTGTTCCGTCTACTATTGTAACAGATAGATCGCTACTTAGCCAAAGCGGCTTCGATGGCAGGTCGGTCAAAGCCGAGCACCATAGTGCCGTGGACATCTGATACCGGAACGCCGCGGACCTCCCCCTGCATCTTTTCAGTGACTTCGCGGTAGGCTTCAGCATCCTTTTCAATGTCCTTTTCAACCCACGCGACATTCTTTTTATCGAGGAAATCTTTGAGGGCTCCGCAGTAGCCACACCACGTCGTGCTGTAGATGATGACTGGATTGGTTGTATCTGCCATATATTCTCCTGATTCGTTACGTAAAACTATACAAAGTATAGCACACTATTGCTGTTTATCGTCGACTTGTTGTCGTGTTAGGTGCCAGCTGCCACAGCCACATGTGCAGCGATAGGTGGCGAGAACGAGACCATCGGTGATCAATGTTTGTTCGTCGGCAACCAATTCGGCTTCTTGACGAGTTGCGTAGGCGTTTTTCCCGCAACACATCGGCCGCTTGCTGGGTACGAAAGGACGGTGCTTTTGACTCATACCTACCACTATATACCGGCTTTGAGAGCGACCCGTTTACTGGTATACTAAAACAAAGTGATGATGCGAACGAACACAGTACTGCACAGCAGCGCTCCTAAGCACATGTCACGACGTGGAGGTCGTGGTGTTTGATGTGTTCGCATCAAGTGTCGGCATTCCGCTCGCCGCTGAACCAGTGACTGATTTCTTCGGACTTCATATCACCAACTCGATGATTTACGGTCTCATCATGGCTGTCATCGTCGTCAGTCTCTTTACCTGGGCAGCGCGTCGCAGTAGTGCACGACCAACCTCGAAGTTTGCATTCGCTGTCGAAAGCCTCGTTGAGTTCGTGATCGGGCTCGGTGAAGATAACTTTGGCTCTCGTGAGAAATCACTCAAATACATGCCGCTGCTGTTGACCCTGTTTACGTTCATCCTCTTCTCGAACTTGTGCGCATTGATACCAGGCGTTAGTACGATCAACGTCGCGACAGCCGAGGGCCAAGTGCCCCTACTCCGTGCATTTACCGCCGACCTAAACGCGACGCTAGCCATGGCGATCCTGACCATCGGTACCGTCCAGGTTGCAGCGATAAGCGCACGAGGTTTTGGTGGACACGCAAAACACTACTTTACGCTGGTCTCAAAGAACCCGTTCAATCCAACAAATATCTTTATCGGTCTGATCGAAGTGATGGGTGAATTCATCCGTATCATGACGCTTTCGATGAGGTTGTTTGGTGTTATCTACGCCGGGGAGGTACTTATTCATGTCGTTGGTGAGCTGGCTGGCAACTTTGGCTGGGCAGCGACCGTGCCTATCTACTTTATGGAAATATTCTTTAGCTGTATCCAAGCCTACTTATTCATGATGCTCGCGATGGTTTACATTGCTATGGCGACGACTACCGAGCATGACGATCACCCCGAAGACCACTCTGAGAAAGATCCCGTAACCCCTCAACGAGTGAGTCAAGCAACCTAATGTCAGTAAATAAGGAGAAATAACTAATGGAAAATATCGATCCAGCATTTATCAAAGGTATCGCGATCGGTCTTGGTGCTATCGGCCCAGCTATCGGTGTTGGTCTTGTTGGTGCGAGCGCAGTGCGCTCAGTCGCTCGCAACCCAGAGGCTCAAGGTAAGGTGCTTTCGACTGCCTTCATTATGGCTGGTCTGGTCGACGCAGTCCTCGCCTTCGTGTTACTTATCGTCTTTACCACTTAAGGAGCCGAGCAGATGAACCCAGTTCTACAATTTGCGGCGGAACAAGCTAGCAGCAGTGGTCTCGGAGCACTCGGGATAAACCTGCAAGGGTTCCTGTTTCAGTTAATCACATTTGTGATTGTGCTTTTGGTCCTGCGCAAGTTTGTCTATCAACGGCTTGTTGATACGCTCGAAACGCGTCGCAAAGCTGTCGTCGATAGCCTCGACAACGCCAAAGAAGCCGCCGCAGCTCTCGAAAAGAGCAACGAAAAAGCAGCTGAGCTACTCAAGGAAGCCAGAAAAGAGGCGGCTGATATCGTAGCGCTTGCTAAAAAAGAAGCAAACAAGGTTTCAGAAGATGTCGAAGCAAGAGCGGCTAAGAAGGCCGAACACCTGATTGAACAGGCCGAGGCGCGTATCCATAGTGATATTGCAGCTGCTCGACAAGGTCTGCAGACGGAAATGGTTGGTTTGGTTATCGCCGCAACCGAAAAAGTTATCGAGCAAAAGCTTGATGCAAAGCAAGACACCAAACTAATCAAAGAAGCACTCACGGAGACTCGCTAAATGAAAGTGTCACGTCGCGTTCTTACTCGCCACATCGCCAGCGAACTTCAGGCTGGCTCTAGTCAGAAAGCGTTGCTGGAAGGCCTCGCGGCGTATATCGTGACCCATCGACTGCAGTCGCAGCTCGAGCTTATCGTTGCCGATATCGCTACTAACCTCGCGGCATTCGGACGGGTTGAGGCGACGGTTACGACCGCGCGTCCACTAGACAAGACACTGCGCAGCGAGCTGGTTGCTTATATTAAAAAAATTGAGAACGCAAAGGATGTCACGCTCGACGAAAACGTCGACGCAAGCATCCTCGGTGGCGTCATCATCGAAATGCCGAATAAGCGGTTCGACGCTTCGGTGAGTACGAAACTTAAACGTCTGAAAAACGCCTGAGTGAGGAAAGGAAAGAGAATGGCAGAGATTAATGTAAAAGAACTAGCAAAGGATCTGCAGCGCAACATTGAGAAGCTGCAGGTTGGTGGTGAGCTCGGTACGAGTGGTATCGTGACACGTGTTGGCGACGGTGTGGCTTGGATCTACGGTCTGACCGACGCAGGTTTTAACGAAGTCGTCCGTATCGAGACGTCCGACGGTGTGGTTGAGGCGTTTGCGCTCAACCTCATGGAAGATGAAATCGGTGCGGTGCTGCTCGGTAGTGACGAAAAGGTCAAGGCGGGTGCGCGCGTGACGCTAGCCGGTAGCGTGCTCTCAGTGCCGGTTGGTGAGGAGTTGCTCGGTCGTGTGGTTAACCCGCTCGGTCAGCCGCTCGATGGCAAAGGTCCGATCAAAGCCAAAAAAACAGGCTTGGTTGAACGCGCTGCGATCGGTGTGATGGGACGCAAGTCAGTCCACGAACCGTTGATGACTGGTTTGATGGCGATCGACACGATGGTGCCAATCGGTCGTGGACAGCGTGAGCTTATCATCGGTGACCGCCAGACGGGTAAGACTGCTATCGCCGTCGACACGATGATCAACCAGGCTCGCCAAAAGTCGGGTGTCGTCAACGTCTATGTCGCGATCGGTCAAAAACTTTCAAAGGTCGCACGCATCATCGATCGTCTCGAAGAAGAAGGTGTGATGGACCAAACTATCATTGTTGCGACCGGGCCAAGCGACCCAGCTTCCCTGCTCTACCTCGCGCCATATGCGGGTACTGCCATGGGTGAATACTTCCGAGACAACAAGGGCCACGCGCTGATGATCTACGACGACCTGACTAAACACGCGGCAGCGTATCGTCAGATGTCTCTCCTGCTTCGACGTCCACCAGGACGAGAGGCCTACCCAGGCGATGTGTTCTACCTGCACTCTCGCCTGCTGGAGCGTGCCGCTAAACTGAGTGATGACCTCGGGGGTGGCTCGCTGACCGCACTGCCTATCATCGAAACGCAGGCAGGTGACATTTCGGCTTACATCCCGACCAACGTTATCTCAATCACTGACGGCCAGATCTTCCTCGAGACTGACCTGTTCTACCAAGGTATTCGACCGGCTATTTCCGTTGGTCTGTCGGTCTCTCGTGTCGGTGGTTCAGCGCAGACCAAGGCCGTTAAATCGGTCTCCGGTCAGCTCCGCCTCAACTTGGCGCAGTACCGTGAACTTGCAGCTTTCGCCCAATTCGGTAGCGACCTCGACAAAGAAACTCAGACGACGTTGAGCCGCGGCGCACGCCTTACGGAACTACTCAAACAGCCGCAGTACCAACCTATGGGTATCTGGGAACAGACCGCGACATTGATGGCTGCCGAAAACGGTGCGTTCGACAAGGTGCCGCTTCCTAAGGTCAAAGATGCGCAGACGGCGCTACTGACTGAGCTGTGGAGTTCGCAAAAGGAAGCCATGCGCGAGCTCAACAAGGGCGACAAGCCAACTGAAAAGACAGTTGTGCTCGTTAAAAAAGCCGCTGAAAAAGTTATGAAAGGTTTTGAAGGGTAAGTTGAATGGCGTCCACGCGGCAGATTAAGTCTCGCATCCGATCTGTTCGGTCTAACCGACAGATTACCAAGGCAATGGAACTTGTCGCCGCCAGCAAGCTGCGCAAAGCACAGGAGCGAACACTTGCGACCCGTTGGTTCACCGATGCCGCGATCGAGGTTCTCAATGCTCTGTCTGCTACGACAGATGTCGCCCGTAGTCCGCTGTACGAAGTAAGACCGCTAAAATCGCGTGCCATTATCGTCATCACGAGTGACCGAGGTCTCGCTGGTGCCTACAATGCAAACGCTCTCAAACTACTCACCAAGCAGCTGCGTGAAGATGATGCAGCCAAGATAGCGACCAAGGTGATTACGATCGGTCGCAAAGGTTCATCGTTCGTGGCGAAACTTCGTGACGTCGAAGCAACCGGTTCGTATCATGTTGACGAGGACGTCTCGGTTGATGAAGTCCGTCCGATACTTCTTAGCGTCATCGAACAGTTCAAGAGTGGTGACGTCGACTCAGTCGAAGTCATTTCAACCAAGTTTGTGAACAGTTTCACGCAGACAGCTGAGATGACAAATCTGCTGCCGGCCGGTACCAAGGACATCGAAGGTATGGAAAAGCCAAGGGCTGACATGTTGTTCGAGCCATCACCCGAAGAAGTGCTCGACTACGCGACAACTCGTCTTGTCGAAGCACACCTGTACCAGGCTATTCTCGACGCTCGAGCTAGCGAGCACGCGATGCGCCGAGTAGCCATGAAGAACGCGAGCGACAACGCTGCAGAGATCGTCGATGACTTGACGCTCGAGATGAACAAGGTTCGCCAAGCAGCAATCACCCAGGAACTGAGTGAAATCAGCGCTGGTGTGGAGGCAATGAAATGATACTAACCCCAGAAACAGAATGGCCACATTGGCCGGACCCGCTGTATGCGAGCCCAAACGATATCGGCCCATTCAACTCACATACACCCCTCATTACTCACCGACAACCTAAGCCTCAACGAGAACAGGAGACAACATCATGACAACCACAGCTGTAAAAACCAAGAAAGGACACGTTATCCAGGTCGTGGGCGTCGTGGTAGACGTTGAGTTCGAAAAAGGCACATTACCAGCGATCTATGACGCCCTCCATGTGACGCGCGACAAAGAGTTGCTCGTGCTCGAGGTTGCACAGCACCTGTCAGAGACGAGCATCCGCGCGATTGCACTCAGTAGCACCGACGGTCTCAAGCGTGGTGATGTGGTCGAAGCAACTGGCGCAGCCATCTCGGTCCCGGTCGGTAAAGAGACCCAAGGACGTATGTTCAACGTTATCGGCGAGCCGATCGACGGCAAAAAAGGTACGTTTAAAGTTACGGCACCGATTCACCGTGATCCACCTGCCCTGACCGAGCAGTCCGGCAAGACGGAGATTCTCGAAACAGGTATCAAGGTTATCGATCTGATCGCGCCGATCGCCAAGGGCGGTAAGGTCGGTCTGTTCGGTGGTGCTGGTGTCGGCAAGACGGTCCTGATCCAGGAGCTTATCAACAACATCGCCAAGTTCCACTCAGGTAACTCGGTATTTGCCGGTGTCGGTGAGCGTACCCGTGAAGGCAACGACCTCTACCACGAGATGGAAGAATCTGGCGTTCTCGACAAAACCTCACTTGTCTTTGGTCAGATGAACGAACCACCAGGGGCACGACTTCGTGTCGCCCTGACTGGTCTGACGATGGCAGAAACCTTCCGTGACGAAGGTAAAGACGTCCTCCTGTTCGTCGACAACATCTTCCGTTTCACCCAGGCCGGTGCTGAGGTGTCCGCCCTACTCGGTCGTTTACCGTCAGCGGTTGGGTATCAGCCGAACCTGCAGCAAGAGATGGGTGCACTCCAAGAACGTATCACGAGTACAAAAAAGGGTTCTGTGACCTCAGTCCAAGCAGTCTATGTCCCGGCCGATGACCTCACTGACCCTGCGCCAGCGACTACTTTTGCTCACCTCGACTCAACGATCGCTCTGAACCGTGCGCTGACTGAGATCGGTATCTATCCTGCCGTCGACCCACTCGACTCAAGCTCGACCATCCTTGACCCTGAGGTGGTTGGCGAGGAGCATTACCGAGTTGCTCGTGAAGTTCAGCGTGTGTTGCAGCGCTACAAAGACCTTCAGGACATCATTGCAATCATGGGTATGGAAGAGCTGAGTGATGAAGACAAACAAACGGTTGCACGTGCTCGTCGTATCCAGCGTTTCTTCTCGCAACCGTTCCATGTCGCTGAAGGCTTCACCGGTACTGCAGGTGCCTACGTCAAACTCGAGGATACTATCAAAGGTTTTGCTGAGATTCTCGATGGCAAACATGACGACAAGCCTGAAAACGCATTCTACATGAAGGGTACGCTCTAATCCGATGAAGCTGGAACTCATCACGCTGACCGGCGAAAAGCTGGCCGAAGACGTCTATGAGGTGACGATACCAACCATGGACGGTGAAATCTCGGTGTTTCCTGGGCACGAGACGTTGACATCTGTGGCAACGGACGGCGCTCTCTATGTGCGCAAGACCAAGAACCAGCGAGACGAAGACCGCGACGTGTTCGCGCTCAGTGGTGGAGTCGTTCAAATCAGCCCGACATTGGTACGAATTTTGGTAGATGAAGCCGAAGCTGGTGATGAGATTGCGATGCATGAAGCCGAAGAGGCTCTCGCTCGGGCCAAAGAGCTACGTGAGAACGCCAAAGACGCAGTCAGCGTCTCTGAGGCCGAGGCGCTTATGAACCGCGCTGCAGCACGACTCAAGGTCGCTGGACTCCGTAAGCACCGTCACTAGGCCCCATAACACCACCTCTACGCTACCTGTGGTGTTTATACACTATAGATAGTGTATTTTCTGTAATCATACCGACGGCTCCTATGGTTTACATCTGGTCTGAGGAGCGTAAAATAAAGAAAGTTGTCAGTCAAAGACAAATAATGATTGTTAAAGGATAGTGTGTAACATGAGCGAAGCAAGGATTTGATATGGGTTCAACACCTGAAATTGCAGAAAAAGTAACCGTAGCCTACCTCGGACGACTGAGAGACCTCGACCTCGGCAATCCTGACGGCATCCCGAGCCGGCTTGCTGGTGCTTCTCACAAAGAGCTCGAGCTGTTCGGTGAGCGTTTGCTCAAGTCAACACGGCCAGTGACTGATTTTACGCATGACGGATGCAAGGATGGACGTCATGTTATCTGTAACCTCGATGGATCCGCTCCAGAAGTTCGCGAGCGCCACGTTTCAGGTACAGCATCCGATACTGAGATTGCGATGAATGCCGGTTCGCCTGTCTTTGACGTCCTTGCGCCGGATGCGTCCCTCTCAGAGACGATAGATGCTGTCACGACTTACGTTGAGCGTCGGAGCGGCAAGAAACGCTCCGCGCACACCGAAGGTTGCGGTGGTGCGAACGGTGCGATCCTCCACAATGAGCTGATTGGCACCAGTGCTGCCCCGCTCGCAGCGACCAAGGCACTGATGGATCTACCTACCGTACGCGAACGTACCGGAGTGATGTATGATGAAACACTTGCAGCTGCGGTGCGCGAGCAAGCACAAAAAACCGCGCAGTGGCTACGCGCCAATGGATGGAATGGTCAGGCATACGTTGACAAGGCTTCTCATAAGGAGCCCGTAGGTGTCGAGAAACTTAAAGGTGTCGACGATAGGTTTAGTGGTCACGCAGAGGACGCGCTTGTTATCGATCTACGCGACGGTGTGGTCGTTACGCTTGATGATGTATTCGTCGTGAGTCTGAGCGCGATCATAAAAAAGGCAGAAGCACTCGGTGGTGAGAACGGTGACGCAGGATTTGCGCGAGCGCTGATCGCTGACATCGCAAAGCACATGGCAGTGGCTAAAGTGTTACCGAGCGAAGATACCCCGGTCTTTGTGATCGGCTAGTTGGTCTTGAGCTCGCCACTTGCAGCCATTGAGAACAGCAAGATAGCGAGTGAAACTGCGACTACTATGATCAATACGAGCAAAACAAATGGAATGATGAGCGTTAACCACGATAGGACGTGTGCCTTCGGTTTTACTTCACCGGCATCAGTGAGTTGACGATACAAGACGCCGTTCGTGCCTGGAGCTAAGAGGTACGCAATCGCACCGAACGTAAGCAAATTGAGAAGGTTCTGTGAAGCGTAGGTGGTCAGCCATGCGCCCTTTGTGAGTGCGGCGCTATGTTTGGTCGCAGCATTACCGCGGAGTTTATTCTCAAAGAATGCGACGCCCGAGAGCGAATAGCGATAGGCCATGATAAAGCCTGGGATGATAAACAGCAGTGTCCACAGGAACACTTTGACGCCCACGACAACCATGACCCAGGCGTAGCCCCAGAAGTTTGAAAATACTGATCGAAACGCTTCACTAAGTGTGACGTCTTTGCCGTTGGCGAGCTGTGCTGACGTGAAGTCAGCCACGCCACGGATGACGATACCGACAGTGATGACGATGAGGAGTATAAGGAGGCCGATGCCTCCCGCGATTAACCATACTTCAAGCGGGATAGCTGCAATCGCGTCAGCGAACTTTTGCGCCTCGGCTTGCTGCTGCGCAGCGGTTTGGGTAGTGGTTGATGCGTCACCTGACGGGTTCGTAAAGAGTGATGGGACTGAGCTGATGAACGATAGCGCAGCTAGTATCGCAAGTGCAATACCGACAGACTGTGCTTTTTTGAACAGCAGATCGAGGCCGTTCGTCGCCACGAAGAATGGGTTGTTTTCGTATGGTTTCGGTTTTGAGTTCGTTGTAGTCTTTGCCATGCACTCAGTCTATCATTCGGCGGGGAGCGCGTCGATAATTGCCCGCACTTCGTCAGTCGAGTGTGTGTGCATGAGTTGGTCACGGAGGCTGCTGGCGCCGTCGAAATCACGGACATAGATTTTGAAAAAGCGCTTGAGCGTGTCGAATGGACGTTTTGTAAGCTCATGGTACTGATCGTAGAGGTCAAGCTGAAGGCCCAGTAACCTTAGGAGTTCACTGCGACTATGTAGACGAGGAGCTTGCTCAAATGCATATGGGTTATGAAAGATGCCTCGGCCGATCATGACACCGTCGACGCCGGTTTCATTAGCAATGTGCTCGGCATGGGCGCGGTCTTCGACATCGCCATTGATCAGGAGGAGCGTTTCAGGTGCAATCTCATCACGGAGACTTTTGATGTCGGGTATTAGTTCATGGTGGGCTGGGACTTTACTCATCTCTTTCTTGGTGCGTAGGTGTATCGTCAGTGCGACGATGTTTTGTTTCAAAATATGTGTGAGCCAGCCCCGCCACTCGTCGACGAAACTGTAGCCGAGTCGGGTTTTGACACTCACGGGAAGGCCTGAAGTCTTGGCAGCTTTGATTATTTCAGCCGCAACTTCTGGCGTACGAATCATCTGCGCCCCACCACCACCTTTTATAGCACTGGCATCCGGACAGCCCATATTAATGTCGATACCTACGTAGCCTAGATCTTTGCAATGTATCGCAAGTTCTGCCATGGCCGTGGGATCACTGCCCCACAACTGGGCGATTAGCTTGGTCTCGTCGTCCGTGCGCACGAGCCTACCGCCGATTGCTTTGTCGCCGGCGTGCGCCCAGCCGGTTGCGTTAGTGAACTCTGTGAAATAGAGGTCGGGTGGAGCGGCTTTTTCGATGACATGACGAAACACGACGTCAGTCACCGCCTCCATGGGGGCAAGTGCGAGAATCGGTCGTGGTAGTTCGGTCCAGATAGATTTCATCAGTAGTTTATTATCTCATATCTCATAAAAAGTTTTGGCCCATCTTGTCGTAACAAGATGGGCCTGGAGCGAGCGGACAAATGTCACCATATGGGAGCTTTTCAGCTCACGCTCGAAGTGTTGGTGGGCCGCAGGTGGCGATATAGGTGGGGGAACCTACTCGCCGACCTGCGGCCCGCGACCGATCCGCACGGGCCGGTCGCACTCGGCGAAGTTGAACGGCGCGTCTCGGGGGGCGCCCTTCGCCGAAGCTGACACCCGATGAGGTCCGCGAGACCTGGAGGAAACGAGACCTCACCGGGTTTTCAACCGAACTGGCTCATCCTGGCCACTGCCTTCCCCTTGCGGTGGCCGGACAGTTCGGAAGTTTGATACCGGGACAACAGATGGTATGAGCATCCACTGCCCCGGCCGTATCGGATACCGAAACGATGACGAGGTGGTATGAGCACCAAGCCTTCTCTCGGGCCACCGACACGATGGTCGGGCTAACCAGTTACGAGGTACGCAACTGGCCAGCCCGGGTGATGCTAGTAGGACTCGAACCTACGACCTCTCCCTTGGCAAGGGAACGCTCTGCGGCACGTCACGTCCTCTGGTCGAGGTGGACTCGCGGGCGCCCTTGATGGCCACCCCTAGAGAGCACATGTATCGTGCCGTCTACCACTGAGCTATAGCACCAGCGCCGCCCAGGGGGTTCGAACCCCCGGCCTTCCGCTTGCTCGGCGGACGCTCTACCAACTGAGCTAAGGCGGCTGGTGTCCTGTAGCGCCGGACAAAGCGTAGAACTAGCCCTTCGTCTTCTTGCACGAACCTCCGTGGCCACCGCCACGACATTCGTTGCAAGAGCCTGTACCTCCGAGCGAACGCTGCGACTTTCCGCCACATCGACCACAACAGCCGTAACAGGTTTTCGAAGTGCTTGACTTCGGAGAAACCGGGCCAAAGAAGCCCATTTTTCCTCACCTCTTTTGTACTCCTTAGAGAATTCCGACTCACGAAACCCTCTGCAGCGGTAACTATCTTACCAAGTATTGGTGAGTGGGTCAATAAAATTAGCTGCGTTAGCTGAGTAAACTTTGCTCGAAGGCCTTGATGCCACTGAGTGAAGCATCAAACTCACCGTCGATTGAAAATTTTAGCGCTTGGATCTGTGACCATACCGCTGCGACAAGCGCTTGGAATTCTTCGAGTTCAGCATCGTTATAGTCGAGCTCGATATGGTTGATGACGCCTCTCGCATCGGCCTCGACGAACTCAACGATACCTTTTTCGACTCGATAGCCCGCGTATTCACGGCTGTTTTCGATGAGCAATTTATAAAAAAGGAGCTGTTGGCGGTAGTGATAGAGCTTTATCTTTTCGTAGTCAGTTCTACCTTGCCAGCTTTGGGTCGCCTTACCAGTCTTGTAGTCAGTAACAACGATAGTCTTTGCTTCAACATCGACTTCCATAAGATCGATGGCGCCGCTGAGACGGAGTGTGTCGTCGATAACGATGTCTGCTGTAAATCGCTGTTCGACGAGTTGCCCGGGTGCAAAGCTGTCATAACGAGCGGCCAGGAACTGCGTTAAAACGTCCGATCCTTTTTTCGCGAAGTGATCATATTGGTCACTGGCTAATTGGTATTCGCCGAGCGCTGTTTCGAAGTCGCCGAGTAGGTCCTCGACCGGTCGTTTCTTGCCAGTGGCCGTCAGGTGGGCATGCGCACGTTGAAGTGTCGTATGAATCGCCGAGCCGAACGCCGCGCTCGGGCTCATGGCTTGTGGGAAACGGAGCAAGTTCTGGAGTAAGAACAGCTCGGGTCCACCTCGTGACACGTCGAGGTAGTTGCAAAGATGGGTGGCGCTCAAGCGGTAGGTTGATAGCGTATCGCTCAGTAGTGTTGCCAAATCGTGATTACCGGACTGGGTCAGCCCAGCATGCCAGGCGGTTTGTTCAGTTTCGATACTTGGTGACGATGCTTTCACGTCAGTTATCTCGACGTGGCTTAAATACCCAACCGGCAGAAGTGGCTTACCAGATGGCGAGACGGAATGCGCGCTGAGATAAAGGTTCGTCTTACTACGTGTCAGGGCGACAAACAAAAGACGGATATGCTCATCGCTGCTGTCGCCACTGATACCGATCGGTAGGTTGTGAGGGTATGAGATGAGCTTGCCACGGCTGCGTGCAGTCTCGCCCCACACGCTATCGGCTAGTCCAACAACGAACACCGTATCAAACTCGAGTCCCTTAGAGCGGTGTGCCGTCAGAAGTTCAACCGTTCTGCTGTCCGCGCTCACGCGACCGCTAGCCTGAACGGTGAGATTGAGTTCGCGGTATTGCTCGAGAAAGTGTACGAATTCTTTGAGCAGCAACCTTCCTTCGGGTCGGTAGTCGCGGATCTTACGCCTGATAGTCGCGAGGGCGTCGAGATATGCGATATACGAGCTCGGGTCGGTCTCGAGACGGTCGGATGAAAAGAAGTAATCACGCAGCGGTGATTTGAAGCTCTCATGCGTCGTTCTCTCGCCCTCATCACCTTCCATTTCGGATGAATCAGGTAGTTGCGTGACGTCCGTTCCCATGAGGTGGTCGATGACGAACTCGAGTGGTTCGTGGAGCGAGAGGTGGGCACAGTAGACGAGCCACTCTGCAATATCTGCCAGTTTGCCTTCATGCGAGAGCATGGTTTCGATCCATAGTTGCCTAGATTTGTATGACTCGAGGCTGAGGCTCCAAAGCTCGGCTTGCGTCAAACCCCAGGCCGGGTGGGCAAGCAGTTCAGGGAGTAAGGCGTTGGCATCGTCAAGTCGTTGCTCGGCAACAAGTGTCGTGACTCTTGCAAGGAGCTCGAGTAGAAGTACGGGTGGCGAATCAAGTACATTGTCTCGCCTGTCATAACTTAGTGCGATATTCGCTTGCTGTAAGTAAGGTAACATTGCAGTCAGTTGTCGGTGATGTCTGGCGATGATCGCAATCGTCTCGTTTGGGGCTGCTTGTTGCCGCTTCATGACCTGCGCAGCAAGTGCTGTGTATTCTGAGGCTTCGTCTGGGTAGGCTTGAAACGAGACAACTGATTGCTCTGGCTCATGATATGGTGTCAGTTGCTTGTTGACATCGGGTAGCGAATGCTCGAGACGCTCAGTGGCTTGGGTGATTGTTTCGCGTGCTGTGTCGAGGATAGGAGCCGCTGAACGGTAATTATCGGTGAGTGTTACAACCTGCACATCACGGTACAGGCCGCGGTAGTCGAGAATGTTAGATAATTTTGCACCTTGGAAGCGATAGATAGCTTGGTCGTCGTCACCAACGACCATGACATTTGGCCGACCTTCACTGGCTGGATTATTAGTCAGGTTCCAGAGTAGACGCATCTGTGCATCGTTCGTATCCTGAAACTCGTCGACAAGAATGAATTGGTATTGCTCTTGCAGGTTAAGTCTGAGCGCGTCGAAGACCTCAAGCGCGTGAACGCTACGGAGAATCATATCGTCGAAATCGTACAGTGCTCGACGCTGCATCTCGACGAGGTAATCATAGTAAATGCCGGAGACAGAGCGGAGCCGGGTTGAACGCTTTGCGTCCTTGAGCGTGAGTTCGCCATCATCTCGTTTTTCACACCATGCTCGTTTCCAGGCACTGAGCGGCTTAGTACTGTCCAGATCCTCGGCGTCAGCGAGAGCTTGCGCGAGCGTACCGTGGAATAATTCACTGAGCGGCTCGTAGGTTATGAGTTCATAAGCTTCTTCCTTGTAACTGTTGCAGTCATTCAGCAGCGAACGGATCGAGTCGAAACTCTTTTTACTCAACCGGTCTGCAAGTACTGCATTTAGCCTCGGCTGCAACCAGGTGATAAAACGGTCGTTGCGATCAAGGATTGCAACCAGCTCGTCAGACGTGAGACCGCTTTTTTTGATGTCTGAGATGGCCACTTGAGCGTCGCGCAAGTAGGTGAACTCACCGTTCATGGTGCTGGCGAGCTGATTATCGTGCGAGAGCTTTTCAAATATAGTTCGGAGGATTTCGTAGCTACTCAGTTCATCGGCTGGGCGAAAATGCGCACCATGGTAAAAATATTCGCCGTGTCGGTTGATAATTTCGCTACCGAAGCTATGAAATGTATGAACGGCAACCTTGTAGGCGTCGGGTCCAATCAGGCCTGCAAGACGTTCTCGCATGGCATGTGCACCTGATTCGGTGAAGGTTAGACAGAGGACGTTTTGTGGAAGTGCGTCAGTGGTGCGCATGATGTTGGCAACACGCATACTCAGTAGTTCGGTTTTACCAGTGCCTGGTCCCGCTACCACCATGACCGGTCCGTCGATCGTGTCGACAGCACGTTTCTGCGCATCGTTCAGGGCGCCGTAACGCGTTTCGAATTCCTTCATTGCTAACCCTATTGTAACAGGGATGATACAATGCAAGTATCATGAATGCCGACATTTATGACGACATGGCGCTCGAGGCCATTGCGCAGGAGCATTTCGGCAAGCGCTTCGATATTGCCCAGGTCATCGTCCGTAACATTCCGACAACCCACACCACCGTGGCAAGTGTTTTCTTGACGACAAAGAACCAACTCTACGCACTCGTCCATGGTCGTGCGCCGCTGACACTTGGCGATGTTCGCAAAATCGTAAAGCGCATGGGGCTTGAGGCTGAAGCATACCTTCCCCCTGCTCATCGCCCTAACTACTTTGATGACATTGCGGTTGAAAAGTTTAAAGCAGTTTATCCAGGTCGACATGATATCTCAGACGCTGACCTGCGTTTTTACCGGCTCGGTGCTCCATATAATCCTGCTCTTGTTCTCGTATCGAGCATCACAGACGGCACGATTCGTCAGTTCGATAGTTCAGATAGTTCAAACTGGCGGGTTGCGGCTAAGTTTCAGTATCGACGTATAAAGACAGTGTGAGACCAGGGAAATAGACTTCCCTAGTTTTTATGTCAAACGGGCGTTACGCTATGGTCACGAAGGAGAGATGGTATGTCACACGAAGCACAAATACATGATGCGCAAACTAAGATACTAAGAGAATTGCTCTTTATTCTTGAGACAAATTTTGCCGAGCTACAACGCGTCAGCGGTCTTGAGAGTGACCACGCAAAGTTTCATATCAAGCGTCTCGTTGAACTTGGCTATATAGATAAGAAAGGTTCATTGTATCGCCTAAGCGTCAAAGGCAAAGAGTACGCCAACAAGCTAGATACGGACGCGGGCGTGATCGAGCGGCAACCAAAGATCGCGGTCATGCTGGTCGTCGAACGTGAGCGTGACGGTCAAAAAGAATATCTGCTTCAGGAACGGCTCAAGCACCCGTTTTATGGTTTTTGGGGTGCACCGACCGGAAAAGTTCGTTGGGGTGAATCTATTTCCGAGACGGCAACGAGGGAGCTTGAGGAAGAGACGGGTTTGACGGGTGCATTTGACTTTCGTGGAATCTTTCATGAACGAGTCATGCATCTCGATACGGGTGAGTACGTGGAAGACAAGATATTTAACCTCATGTTTTGTAATCAAACGAGTGGCACGCTAAAAGATACTTTTGACGGTGGTCGAAATGTCTGGCGGACACTTGAGTCGATGGCATCCGAGCAAAAGAAGTACAAGAGCTTCGACGTCGAAATGGAGGCCGGCATAAAAGGTAGCGCCTTCTTGGAAGACATTTACCGCTACAGTGGTGATGAATTTTAGCGTCGCTAAGGTCGTTATCAGCGGTAGCTTTCGGAGGGATCTGACGAGTCTGCGACAACAATATCGTGAGCTGATCGAGACCAATTGCCAAGTGCTGTCGCCGAGAAGTATCGAGTTTGATGACGAGTCATTTGTACGTAGTCGAGGTGAGCAAGCACTCAACATCCGCACTATCCAGGATAATCACCTCGCTTCGCTACATGATGCTGACTTCGTGTGGCTTCACTGTCCTGAGGGCTATGTTGGCACGAGCGGTGCGTTTGAGATTGGCTTTGCGTACGCACATGGCATACCGGTTTATTCGGCGACAGCGCCAAACGATGCGATGCTTTCGGAGTATGTGACGACATGTCCCAGTGTTTATAAGGCTAAGCAACTTGCTTTAGATCGAGAATAACGAGGTGTTCGATATGTGGTGTACGCGGGAAAAAGTTGTAGCCACGGTGCCACCTAATACCATATGTTTCGGCGAGCATGGCGACGTCACGTGCTTGGGTGACGGGGTTGCAGCTCAGATAGATGATCCGCTCTGGCTTCGTCTCGAGCAGCCGTGCGATAACATCTGCGTGGAGCCCGGCTCGTGGCGGATCTAAAATAATGGTCTTATCACTGGTGATGTAGTCGACTGCCTTTTCACTGGGTGCGAGCACTGCTTTGGCCGAGATCCCGAGTTCTTTGATGTTACGTTTCATCTCACGAACAGCATTTTCATCGATCTCGACGAGTGTTGCGTCATTCCCACCGATTGTCAGTCCGATCGTGCCGACGCCGCTGTAAAAGTCGACGACTGGGTTGTCGTCGAGCCACCCAGCCATGTCCCGGAGTGACTGTTCGTAAATCGGCAGATTGACCTGGAAGAACCCCTCGCAGGCGTAACGAAATGTCGTGCCGCGAAGCTCGTCTTTCAGGACAACATCGCCGAACGAGTCGAGGCGATCAGTGATGCGACTCGCGGGGCTCTTCGGATCAGAGTAGATAACCTCCCCACCCTGCGCCGGCAAATTGGCGGCTTCATCTGGAGTCATGACGTCAGGCAGATTTTCCTTGATATAGAGCTGCCAGACGCAGCTACCCGTCTGGTCACAGCGAATGAGCAAGGTCTTGAGGCTTCGTGCTTCAACATTTTTACTCGAGAGTAAGTCGCGGATCTTGAGTGCGAGCTCGTTGATTCGGGGATGAGCAAGACTAGTACCCTGTACCGGGATCTTCCCTTTGCTACCACGTCTGAAAAACGCTATATCTAGTGTCTCGACGCTACCGCTAGTGTCACCATACCAGCTGAACTCAACTTTGTTTCGGTAGCCATATTCCACCCCGTTTGTGTAAATCTCGATAGCGTCTGGGAGAACGATATTGTGCAGCTCGAACGCCTCCTCTATCAAGGCTGCTTTGTAGTGTTGCTCCGTCTCGAACGCCATTAGTTGCCAAGGACTTGTGCTGAGGTAGCTGTCTGGGTCTTTCGGGGTGATTCGTTGTTCCGAAGGGTCTATAACCTCTTCGACTACGCCTTCTACGTATCTACTTTTATTTTTCGTGACACGAATTTTGACCGTTTCATCTGGCAAACCGCCCCATACGAATGCTTTCTTACCGTTTTCAAGTGTACCGAGTGCTTGTCCGCCGCCAACTATGGTCTCGAGATGTAATGTTTCGATATGTTGCTTCATGGAGCACTCTTGAGCGGCTTCGTGGTAGCAGCGATGGCGATTGCAAGCGCGACAAGAACCACGTTTTTGATAATGTATTGACCTTCGAGCGATGGAACGAATGGATTCGTCCAGACGAGATCCGGTACGAGCAGTAGTGGGCTACAAACGACCGCCATATGAAGTAGTAGAAGCGGTAGGACGATGCGGGTAGCCTTCGGTATCAAAAAAAGTATGCCGATGAGACACTCGAGTACCGCCAATATAATGAACGATAGCTGAAAGAACTCCATGCCTATCGTCCGCTCAGTTAGCGCTTCGGCGAGTGGGCTAGCCGGGCTGAGACCAAGGAGCTTTAGAGCGCCGAACCAGAAAAAAACGATGAATATCGCGACACGTGCGATCATCACGTAGTGGTTCCTGAGCCAGTTGATGATCCTCAGGTCGAATGCTTCGAGCTTTTGTGTTTTCATCCTCTTTAGTCTATCACTGAAGTCGACTTCACTAGATGCTCGTGCTTGTGGGTGATAGCATATGGCGCATAAGATAAAGGAGAAACCATGAGTTACGAAGCATCAGCCCATGAGGCACAGATGAAGATATTGCGACACCTGCTGCTCAGCCCCTCGGCAGGGTTTGCTGAGTTGCAGAAAAAGACCGGCCTCACGAGTGATCACGCGAACTTTCATATCAAAAAGCTGGTCGAGGTCGGCTACATGCAAAAAGACGGCTCCGACAAGTACACGCTGACGCGAATCGGTAAAGAATACGCGAACCGGATGGATACTGATGATAATGTCATCGAAAAACAACCAAAGATATCAGTTGCACTGATAGTTGAGAACGACGAAGGTAAGTTTTTGGCTCAGCAGCGTCTCAAACAGCCATATTATGGCTTTTGGGGACGGCCAACTGGCAAAATTCGCTGGGGGGAGACGATGGAAGAGGCAGCAGCCCGCGAGCTGATGGAAGAAACTGGTTTGACTGCTGAGCTAAGTGTCGCAGGTTTTTACCACAAGATGGACTATGATCGCGAATCCGGTGACTTACTCGAAGATAAGATTTTTGTATTGATCTACGGCAAGAATCATCAAGGCGAACTCATAGTTGATGATGAGGGTCACCACAATGAATGGTTGAGCGATGATGAGATGGCGACAAAAGATAAAGTTTTCCAGTCAGTACCCGAGATAACCGAGTTAGCCCGTGTCGGCAACGCGAACTTTATGGAGCACAAGTACGAATATGATAACGACGAGTATTAAGGTGAGCTATAGATAAACGTGTAGGTTTTCTCACAGACCTCACAGTCTTGCAGGTGTATTATCATAAACTATGAATAGTACGCTGAGTGACGAGCAAAAACGTATATTGTTTGAGAAAGGTACAGAAGCACCATTTTCTGGCGCACTTTTGCAGGAAAAGCGTAGTGGAGACTTCGTCTGTGCGAACTGCGGCAAGGTTCTGTTTTCGAGTGATACCAAGTTTGATAGTGGTTCTGGCTGGCCAAGTTTTACGGAGCCGAAAAATCTCGAAAATGTAAAACTAACGACCGACACATCTCATGATATGGTGCGCACTGAAGTGAGCTGTGCTAACTGTGGTGGGCATCTTGGTCATGTCTTTGACGATGGCCCACGTGATCGTGGCGGACAGCGCTACTGTATCAATTCTCTATCGTTGGAGTTTAAGCCTGATGACAAAGCTTGAGTCAATCGTACTCGGCGGCGGTTGTTTTTGGTGTCTCGATGCAGCATATCGTCAACTCGAGGGCGTTAGTACTGTAGTATCTGGTTACAGTGGCGGGAGTGAACCACACCCGACCTATGATGATGTGGCATATGGTGGAAGCGGCCATGTTGAGGTCGTACGTGTCGAATTTGATCCTGATATCATAGATTTGAACACGATCCTCGCTGTATTTTGGTCGCTGCATGACCCTACCTCACTCAACCGACAGGGTGCAGACGTGGGTCCGCAGTATGCAAGCGTCATCTTTTATGATGGACAGTCGCAACAAAAGATCGTCAAGATGTCGCAGGATGAGGCTCAATCTCAGCTGGATGCAAAAATTGTTACCCGAATTGAGCAGCTTGACGAGTTTTATCCTGCCGAAGACTATCATCAGGACTATTTTGCGAAAAACCAAAACGCCGGCTACTGCAGTGTCGTCATCGAGCCCAAGCTCGCCAAGTTACGTGAACATTTCGCTCCCCTGCTGCGCCGCTAAGTTATGGTATAATCTCTTGAGGTAAACGCCTGTTGTTGGGGTGTGGCCAAGTGGTAAGGCACATGGTTTTGGTCCATGCATTCGGGGGTTCGAATCCCTCCACCCCAGCCAAGAAAAACGACGTTAGTCCTCGCGATTTACGTCGTTTTTCTTAGTTCGTGGTCAGGATTCGAACGGGAACAAAAGCCTTTGTTCCCCGGCACTTCCGGAGATTAATCGACGGAAGTGAATCCCTTTACATTGCTATGAATAACTAGCAACCGCGCCTGATCGCTCCGGTGAAACCCAGGTAGCGCTGGTTGGCTTGCGGCGCAAAACTGAGCGCATGTTTATTAGGCAGCGAATCACAGCGACAAACTGAACGAGGTTCATGATATAGAACAAGAAGTACATCGCTGGCGCGTAGGACGTCATCTTGATCTTTTCGCGCGCTGGCATATGCTCGTCAGGCCAAACACTCCAGAGTAGATACGCAGTAATAAGCATATAGCTACCGACGAATGCCTCTGTCGAAAGTGCCATGAAGCTGAGATACACGATAAAGCCAAGCAGGAACGGTTCGGTCAGAACGATCAACTCGCCTATAAATGACATCGGTATACGGTACCAAGTCAGTGCTTTGCTGTGTTTCTGGTTGAGGTTCATGAACAGCTGACGATGCTTGAACAGACTTTGCATACTGCCAAGTTTCCAGCGATAGCGTTGCTTGAGCAGTGCTTTGAATGTCTGTACGCCTTCAGTGCTGGCAATGACGTCATACCCATAGACGAGTTTGTGTTTGCGGTTGCCGAGTGAGGCGACCTTGAGGCTGAGGGCAATGTCCTCGGTCTGGATATCGTTGTCATAGAAGCCAACCTCTTTTAAAACCGAGTATCGATAGGTCGAAGCAACGCCACCAACGATGAACTCAGAGTTGCTGATCGAGTAGAATTTCTTTGAGCGGTACCCGACCATGTACTCAAACTTTTGCACGAGTCCCAAAATAGACTTTGCGTCCATGACTCGGACATTTGCGGCGACACCTACGACATTCGGGTCGTCGATAAAGTAGTCGACGGCGTTCTGGATGGCATGAGGATGCAGTATAGAGTCCGCATCGAGCGTCATGACAAACTCGCCTTTTATGCCACGGCGAAGCGCGTAGTTGAGCGCCCCTGCTTTGCCAACATTCTTTATGCAACGAAGCGGGCGAATAGGCCGGTTAAAGTCAGGGTGCTTGCGGACATATTCGTTGAGAATCTCCCATGTTCGGTCTGTTGAGGCATCGTCAATCACGATGATCTCAAGGTCACGCACACTACTTCTTCGTACTGAGTCAAGACAACGAGTCAATGATTTCTCTTCGTTGTGCGCGGGAATCAAAATAGTAACAAGTGCGTTACGTCGGGCGCGACGCTTCTTGGCATGCATCGCCTTGAAACTTCTGACATCGTAAAAGTTTGCCCCGATTAGGTATAGCCCCAGGTGGATCAAGTTGATTATACTCACGATCATGAATACGTAAAAGAAAACGGCAAGAACCATGACTAGGAAACCTCCACGAGATCAAAAGTGAGCATTCGGCGATTTTCATACCACATTCCTGAACACGTCTGAACTGTGAGAATCGGTGATTTATGAGTTTGCAAGTACGAGGTATTGCTCGGATCGATGTCGGCAATCGTACGCAGCACATAGGTGAACGTATGTCCGTTATCCGTAGTCAATACTGCCCTGTCACCAACCTTGGCATCAAGCAACCGAGTAAAAACCTGGTGACGGTTATGACCGTAAATAAACGTGTTCCCTGTCTTGTTGTTTGGCAGGTCCGTGATTGTGGCAAAATGTGCCTTGTCGTTACTCAACGTCCAACTTTGCGACTTTGCGTCGTAGTAGCCTGGTGCAACCGCGAGATCAATGTTGACACTTGGAAACGCAATACGTGATGGTGTGCCACTAACAAGTGGTTCTTCGTTGACAATAGCCTGGGAATTGTCGGCCTGGGGGGCGGCACTGATCCGGTTCGACCCTTTGAGAGCCGGGATGAGTACTGGTGATGCAAGAAAGATACCAGCAATAATCCAAAGACATCCGATAATAAAAGTAAATCGAGATTTCATAACAATGAATGCCTCGAAAATGTTCGGTGCAAGGCTAGGCCCTGCACCGATGCATTTTCTGCGACTTAAGCTTTGACGCCCTTTTTAGCCGCGTGGCGAACAGCTGTCGTTACGACGATCGCGAGACCAATAAGGATGGTCAGGACCGAAGCCGCAATCAGCAGCTTGTTCCCGCCCGTTGCCGGGAGAGAAGCTACACCCAAGACAGTTGGGGTTGTGCCGTTTTGGTACATACTGTACTCCTTGTTATTACTTAGCAAAGAAAGACGCAAGTCCGGTCCGAGGACACATGAACTACACCTACCTCTACTTATATATTATTATACACTAGTTTTGTAAAAATGTAAATATTATTTTTTATAAACGTGATGATTACGCTTATAGCCGCCACAGTTGGGCGTCGTCGAGATAGACGGTAAGACCGTTGCCACCAACGAATATGTACTGAACTTGCATATATCGAACGGAGCTCGAAGTCGGCTCGTAGGTAGTGCTGATCATTTGCGCACCAAGCGCCTTGTGCGTAAGTTTGTACTGCCCGGATACCCAATTACCAGCAGTATCGTACTCGTCGATGTAGACGCCGATTTCAGCGTTATTACTCTGTGTCATGTTGAGATAGGTCTCGAAGTAATATGACCGGCTGGTGTCTACACCGATCTTCGGCGAGAAAAGGTGAACTGTGCGATCGGCGACCTGGGCAGACATCGCACTTTTAGGGGCGTCATGTAGTACTACGTCAGGGCTATCGGTTGTCCAGCCATTGCCCCATGGATTCGAGAAGTCACCTCCAATCAGCAGGTTCTGTTGATTGGAGGTCCCTGTTGCTACTGCGTACCACGCTGTGCTATCCAAGTACCCTGCTGCGCGACTCCCCGCTGTCGAGTAGACCTGAAGACTCGCCTGCTTGACTTGAGGACTCGATGGGACATACGACATGTTGATATTTTGGGCGAAGACACCTGCTTCACGAGCTTTGTACTGCCCGGATACCCAATTACCTATGGCATCGTATTCGTCGATATAGAAGCCAACCTCACCCTTCGTGATCGACTTTACGTTTAGGTACAGCTTGATGAGATACATAGTGTCAGCATTTACCTTTACGTTCGGTGAAAACAGGTGTGCATCAGTTGCGAGATTGTTTGCGTTGATGCGGATGCTGGATTTTACCTCTGGGATGGAACCGTTTGACTGGCTATCGGCGACGAAGTACGCGGGACGGTCAGTGCGCCATCCGTTCGCGATACCTGCCGTAAAGTCGCTACCGGGCAGTAAGTTAGTTGCGCCTGTCGCAAGACCACCAGAGGCATTTACTGCCTTTAGTGCCCCGGCGCTGCGCTTCGCGTTTACGTAGGAAGCGATTGCCTCAAGCTGTGCTGTACCCCATTGGTAATCATCCGCATTCGTACTGGGACGGTCCACGATGTCGTGGAAGGTCAGGACGAGCCAGAGTTTGTTTGCGATAGCATAGTCAATTTTTGCCTTGACGCTCGCAACACTCACCGGGTACTGGACCTGCATGTTATTCAGCAGCAAGTCGTTGTAGGGCCATGTGTTATCACGTTGATCAGCAAAACCACGGTGTGACGTGTAAAGTTTTGCAACTTCTTGCAGAACGAATGGATCATAATCACCATACGGTGACGCATATGATGTTGCGTTTATACCCTGTGCTGCGAGTGTGGATTTGCTGGTTTTAAGCTCGTTGATAACCTGTGCATCTGTCAGTTCTTTAGGCTGACCGTCGTCTGCATCCTTGCTGGCCATATAAGGATGAGTGTGCGTATGAGACCCGATCTCCCAACCGTATGTGTTCTTTAAGCTCTTTATCTGTGCCCAGGTCATATAGGATATATCCTGGTCGGCGTGGCATGTGTTGGGCACCTTCGTCATCCCTACGCAGCCGGTCGTGATGTATGCAGTACCTGACAGGTTGTACTTTGATAGGATCGGGGCACTCTTCGTGAAGTTAGTCGCTGGTCCGTCATCGAAGGTAAATGTTACCTGCGGCGTGGCAGGGCTGATGATAGCTGCTTCAGCGGGTGTGACGATAGCCAATGTCAATACGAGAACCGCACTCAAAGTAGCTCTTAGAGCTCCCGACAATTTCATCTGTGTAACACGAATCAATTTCATAAGTTAATAAAACTATAAACTAAATTTGATAAAAATGCAATTATAATCCAAAATCATTATATCTCAAGACTCTATCAAAGAAGATGCCTGCTTGTGTGGACTTCGTTACTTTCTCTCAGTTTATGAGGAAGAGTGATATGATAACGGTGTACGCACATAATCAACCGACACGGTGCGCAACCATATGGAAAAACTTCCTAAACACCTCAGTAAACACTCGGCACTTTTCCAGGCTATCGTCGATATGCCGTTTCAAAGCCGGTTAAGCACAACCAAGCTAGGGCTCGGAATCGTCGTTTTACTTCTGGCCGATCGTTCGAACAATGCGATTCACCGTATCGCTCTCTCGAATACTGAAATGGCTTCTGGTGCGGTTGCCTACTCCGCGAAACCGTTTCATGATATCGTCGTGCCACTTGATGACGATGAAAATTTGATCGCAAAAACGATTCAGACGGGTGAACACCAGCTTACCGAAGACTGGGCTGGCTTGTTCGTGCCTGCCCTCACGCCTGATGAGGCGCGGTTCAACCAAGCTGGTGCTGGCGTTGCCTGTAGCGCTGTCTACCCGCTACTAGTAGGTGACAAAGAACCATTTGGCGCGATGATATTCAGTTATTTTGAGCCCAAGACGAATATCAAACAGGCTCACCACGCATTCATGAAGTCATATACCGACAATGCTTCTCTCAAGCTGGTCGACGCCTCAGTCGACTAAATCGCTTCACCGAATTGAGCTTCGAGCGCATCGGGTAGCGTCAGCATCGTGCCGCTAACACTCAGCTTACCCATACCTGCGACGGCTTTTTTGCAGCGTCCACTCTTCCATTCGATGACCGGAGTTTCCGGGTTGCTTGGTGCGAGTGCATCAATTACGCGTGTCATATAGTTGTATGGTTTTGAAAAGTCGCCATCACGCGCATCTTGGATGATGATGATACCGTTTGGACTGAGTAGATTGTAAGCATTGATACGCATCTTTAGCTGGTCCTCTCTTGAAACCTGGTAAAAGACTGTCGAAAAGGTAATGATATCGTATCCGTCGGTGGGCGTGAGCCTAAGGATGTCACGTGGGTCCATCTGGGCGAAGTCCCCTTGTAAGAAACCGACTCGCTTGTGGAGTGGGTCAAGCCTATCAAGCCGTTCGTACTCACCGACCTTTTCGTTGTCAAGCAGCTCATCGGGGTAAAATGAACAGTCTCTCGCCCATCGTCTGACTGCTGGGTCGTCGATATTGGTGATATCTATCCCTGTCATGACGCCGAAATTGACGGTTGCCGCTAGCGCGACATTGGCGAGTTCAGTAGCCCGATAATCAGTTTGCTCTCGCTCGCGGTCGTAGGCAATCTCGATCGGACTAAACGAAAAGCCATATCGTCCATCCTGCTCATAGGCAAGTTTTAGGTCGCCATGCAGCACGCTTGAGCCTATATCGAGGTGGGACGGGTTCTCCCAGCGTTCAGGTCCAAGCAGCGCTGCAAGCAGCTTGACGGTCTTGTATCGATCGGCGATGTTGCTCTGGACCGGTCGGTTGAGGTTCGCCCTAAAAGCGCGCCATCGCTTCATCCTGCTTCTGAGTTCAAGTTCGCTGAAACGTTGAAGCCATACTTCCGGCTTACGATAATCGTACGGAAAGCTCGGATCGTATGCTCGGAGGTCCGCCATAAAAACTCGCTCGAGGAGTTTGGCGTCGAACTTCTCATCACGGAGTGGGTGGAGCCTGTATACCCGGCCGAGCAAGTCCTGGAACTTCGGTTGAGCGAGTGCTTCTCGGGCAGCGAGTGCAAAAGCTCCGAGTGTGGGGTTAGCGGCGTCGATCTCGGTATAAAGTGTCGCATTGGCATCAAGGAGCTCACCAAGCCGCTGTTTCCTCTCCTCTGGTTGCACCATCTCGCTCATTTTGCAGACTACCCCTACGCTACATGTAGTGTATTATCACGGTTTACCTCTGAACAATCAAGGCTGAATCCGACCAAAACCACCATGGGTAGTGCTACTTATGTTTTTCTTCGAACCTGTCGGCTCGTTCTTTTGCCTCTTTATAGAGGTTGCGAAAGAAATCTTTGCATTTTTCGACGTACTGATGTGCCCAGTCGAAGCCCCACGAGAGTACGAGGAGTGCGAGGAATGAGACGAGTACCCCAGGACCTGGTAATGGGATGAGGATGATGCCTATGATTAGGAGGGGTATCCCTATAAGAGCCGAGATAATCTGGCGTCCAAATTTTGCAAGTCTGCTCATGAACTTAGTATACTTGGTTGCGATAGATAACAGTTTAATGAGGATACGATGGCTGAAGATTACCGGACAAAAGACAGCGAGATACTAGCGAGACGGGCTGCGCAGGTACAGCGAGGTGGCGCACGAGCTGCGGTTCTTGGGGTCAACGACGGCCTCGTCAGTACGCTTTGTATCGTTCTTGGTGTGGCCGCTGCAGGTGCGGACCAGTCTGCCGTGTTGCTCGCTGGACTTGCCGGTCTGATTGCCGGTTCGATCAGCATGGCGGCCGGTGAATGGATTTCAGTTCAGTCACAAGTTGATCTGTTCAACGGTGTCCTGAAAGATCTTCGTCGTATGATTAAGAAAGACAAAACTCTTCTCGAGGACAACCTAGCCGATCACCTGATGGAGGATGGCTACTCAAAAAAGACGGCGACTGCAGCCACAAAAGAGCTCGGTAAAGACAAAGAGCGCTTTTTTGTCACCTACGCTGAACAAGTTATAGGTGTTAACCCCGACGAGCTCGGTTCCCCATGGGTAGCGGCCATCTCGTCATTTGCGCTCTTTACGCTCGGTGCGCTTGCGCCGCTTGCGCCCTGGTTCTTCATTGATGGTGGCGCAGGTATGATCTGGTCGATCACCTTGACTGCTATTGGTGGACTGGTTGCTGGTGGCTATGTAGCCTACAGTAGTGGCAATTCGCTCATGTTTGGCGCGATACGTCAATTTCTAATCGTTTTGTTCGCATCTCTTGTCACGTATTACGTTGGCGTGCTGTTTGGCACCGTAATTTAACTAGAATTATTAAATAATATAGTTATTAAAATGCAAAGATGACAGTTTTACAAAACTGTGATACTGTAAATAAAATTCAAAGCAAAATACTGCAAAATCAGACGAGATTGTCGGCCGATCTCAGCTCTGTCACCGCTTTGGCATTCGTCTTTGCAATGAGAGTTGAGACCGGACGAAAATCCGGGCTCTCAGGCACCCGCTTGGGGGAGCTGGCAATGCTGGCATGTAGCTCGTTAACATCCGTGGCTACTACAACCCATCCAAACACGTGAAGGGGTGGATCATGACTGAACAAGCTCCGCAGCCTGGGCCTTCGGCTCAGGTGGTCAGGACTGGACAGCCGCAGCCTCGGGTCGCCCCTCGGCGCCCGGTGCAGCAACGCAAGGACAGAAGCAAGCCCATGCCCGACCGGCCCATCCCTGCAATGGGGTGGCAAGCCGGATGGTACAAGCTGATGTGCATCCTCGGTCAGAGACACCGTGTCCCGAGAGTGGGTTCGAAGGAACAGCGAGTACTGGACCGTCAGGCGGGAGTTGCGTATCTTCGCAGTCTTACCGATCAGGTCCCGTCTCTCTCGTTCGCGTTCTGGAACACCAAGGGTGGTGCTTCCAAGACACCCACCGCCGTGCATGCCGCGGAGGTGCTTTCGGAGCATTCTCGAACACTGACGGTACTCATCGACGGCAACCAAGCCGCCGGTACGTGTGCCGCTCGGTACGGTCTCGACTACGGAGACACTGTCACGACGCACCAACTCTCACGCAACATTCGGGAGGGCGAAGAACTCGCTCACCGTGACTTCAAGTCGCAAATCACTCTGGCTCGGCCAAGCGCCAAGGGGGTCAGGGTCGTGAGCGCGGAGTCGATTGTTGATGATCAGCGTCAGCTGAGTGGCAAGGGCATGGCTCGTGTGCTTGAGCTCATGGGTCACAACAGCGAGTACCTCGTAGTCGACACCGGCAACAACGTCGTCGAGTCGTTGGCACGCTCCATCGGTGAGTACGTTGACGTCTTCGTCTTCACTGCCAACGCGCAGAACGACGCCACTCGAGGCAATGACACGCTTCGCAAGATCGCAACCACGATGGATACCCTGCGCAAGCTGGGTTTCGAGGACAAGGTGAATCACGCAGTCGTCGTTATCAGCAACATGCCCAAGGGCAAGGATCTCGATGACTACCGCCTTTACCTCAACGAGGTCACGCTCGAAGACAAGGTCAAGCGGATGCTCGACCACAAGTTCGACGGCAAGTTCGTCGGCGTGCCGCATGACGCGCACGTCGCACGCGACGGAATCGTCGATCTTGAAGCACTGAGCTGGGAGACGCTCCAGGCCTACATCGAGGTCGTGAGTGCCATCCTGGAACAGTCGCCCAAGTTGCGTAGTTTGGCCTCGTCTCAACACGAGGCTAGCAACGACGACCAGACGGCATCGCCGTCCGACGGAAGGAATCAAGCATGATTCTCGTGCACTCGGCGGCAGCAATGGTCGCCAAGCTCTCGGAACTGCCGGTGATGCTGGCGGTTCAGTTGCAGGTAGTGACGGCGGCTCCGCCCGATCCCCCCTGCTACGCGCCGAAGAACGACTTCGTCAACGCGTTCAAGCCCCTGCTCGAATGGGCCTTCGGCAACATTCGCGGCATCGCGCCGTGGATCGCCGCTGGAGTCTCCTTGGTGATCGGTCTGGTCATCCTGGTGAAGACGCTTGGACGCGACGACGTCGGGGTATGGGTCAAGGCTGTGGGCTGGGTCTTCGTTGGCCTGGCCATCATCCTGTTCGTGCCGGCAGTCATCTTCGCTATTTCTACTAGCGCACCGGTGAACTGCTGACAACTCCAGGGGGCCTGCTCGTCGAGTAGGCCCCCTCAATACTTTCTGGAGGTAGCAATGATGCTCATCTCGGATGCATTGGCGCGCCTTCACATAGGCACTGCCAAGCTTCTGCCAATGATCGGTCTTGATCCGCGCGACTGGGCCGAGGACATGCTCGACGCAGGACTGGAGTGGATTGTCGACAAGTTCGGCAAGTCTACCGATGAACTGATTCAAGACACAATCGAACAACTCACTGCCATCGAGTGGCCGAGCTTCGATCAGTCTTGGTATGAGTACTTGGTTGGTAACAGTTTTGGGCTCGTGTATACACTTCTTACGCTCTCTATCATGCTGATGGGCCTGATAGGTATGATCGTCAGGCGGTGGATCCCTGAGGCGGGCAGAGCGTTTGGTATCACTATGCTGCTGTTCTTTGCAAACCAGGCGATGTACATCATCGTCGTCACGCTCGACAAAGTGAGTCAGTCGCTCACGAACTGGGCGGAAAGCGTCGCTAGTGGCGGTGGTGAAAACCCCGAATGGACGAGCGGCTTCAGTGCTCTCGATGCTGCGACGGACGTCTTCAATGCGATGTTCGTTTACTGGGCAGGTTATGTATTGAGTTGGGGACTGAAGATCGAGGGTTTCATCCTTGTCTACCTCCCTTACTTCACCTTGCTGCTCTTCGTCTTTTCTTTCGTCACGTGGGCGTGGACGAGAGGCGGTCGGGGTGGCAAGACAATCCGGGTGACGATGGCGCTTCTAGTGACGTCGTTGCTTGGAAAGCCTTTGATGGTGGCGGTACTAGGCATCGGTTCGTTCCTGATTGCTGGTGCACCATCCGATCCGCTCGTGATTGTGGTGTTCTACTTGTTTGCGGCAGCAATGCCGTTCTTCATCTTCTGGTTGGCGAACAAGGGCTTTAGTACGGTTCTTGACGGGTTCCTGAACGTCGAGGGGCATACTGATGTCGATGTCAACGACATGCCTTCGCCTGAGCCTGAAGATTTGCAACGAGTGCTCGATGATGATCAAGATTTGACCGTTACACTCGATGACGATGCTGTTAGCGGCTCGGCGTCAGGTATAGGTCTTGCCGAGATGATCACGAGTATGGATAGTGACGGTGACACTGACGACCTGAAGACAGATATGACAGCAGAGGTCGCAAAGGGAGCTGCTGTGGCTGGTGGGCAGGCGTACCTCGTGCCTGTAATCGATGCGGTCGCAGAGCAGAAGAAAGCTAGCGATGCCGCTCAGCGGCAGGAGGAGGATGGGTGATGAATCGCCTTCCAAACAGCCTGCCGTATGTCGTCGTACCAAACGGCGGCAGACTGGCATGGCGACTGCTCGACATGACGTCGAACGACTGGCTGGTTCTCGTACCGAGCGTGGCGGTTGTTTTCGTCAGCTCACAACTTCTTGGCCTGCGCGTCGCTTTCGTCGCTGTGCTTGCCTTGGTGATGCTGATGTTCCGTTTCCCCTACGGTCGTGGGTATGATGTGCTGATCGAGTACCTCAAGACACTCTATATCCGCCATGTGCTGCGAGGTGTGATTTGGGATCCAGACCCCACGCTGTCGTGGTTCGGGAGGAAGCTGCGCCAGCGTCGCCCATTCGACTTGAGCGTCCAGCGCATTGATGCCGGTAAGAGGCGTGTCGCAGTACTTCACGACGTGAGGAAGAAGGTTGATCACCTCGTTATCGTCGGCAGGGGCAGTAATGCCTCGGCTCTGGACATGGATGGCTACGATGCGCAGAATATGCGTATCGCGGAAGTCATCAAGCATGCCAAGGCGGAAACACAGTTGCAGATTGGTGCTTCGTATGGCCGTTTGCTGCGCCCCTATGATGAGTGGGGCTTGGCTACGTCGCTCAACAAGATCATGAACCCTGACGTGGCTGTTCCGGAAGGGACTGTCACTGACTGGTCGGAGCTGACGAGACGACAGCGCGTGGACATGCGCCTTCACAAGAACATGAATCAGTTGAAATCGCTTGTCGCCCGGAAGGGTGCCGAGCCGATGTACTTCGTGGTCGTGAGCGTTACACGTCCATCTGCCTGGCGCAAACTGAAGAAGCGTGGCTTGAGCGAGCGTGAGCTTTATAACGCTCCTCTGGTGCGAATCGCGACGACGATGGTCGAGGACCTTGAGACGATTGGCGTTGAAAACGTCCGTTGCCTCAGTCTGACTGCGCTAGCTAGAATGCGCAGGCTGTCGATGGATATCGCGCAGCTCGACGGTTATCGTCGGGCAATCGCACTAGGCAAGGTTCCGCTTGACGATGATCAACTGGAAGTATCAGATTCCGGTGAGGTTTTGACTGACATGCATGAGTACCCCGACGGGAAAATCACTGTTGGTCGGACCTGGGTGGACATCGGGGGCACGAAGCATCGGACGCTTCGCGTTGTCGAAACACCGAGACAGATGCTACCAAGTGATATCCATTCACTCTACAGCGTCACATCTCACTGGTCGAGCGTTGCCTTCTCTGGCGAGACAATCTCCGGCAAGGCCGAGTCTCGTCGTTTCACGTGGGGCATCACGCTGCTGCGTGGCATCGATAGGGCTCGAGGTCGTCGCATTTACGAGACTCACGATGAGAAGCAGAAGAAGCGCGATCTGGAACGTCGACACACCGACATCCAGCGCAGCGGATCGGTTGGTCAGCACGGCAACATTTTCATTACTGTTTCCGGGCTCACCGAAGAGGATCTTGACGATGCGCAGCACGCCTTCCTGAAGAGTGCACGCGGCAAGAACAAGATCCTCAAGGTCGTCAAGGGTGAAAGTCGGCAACTGCGCGCGATGCAGACCGGTACTTTGGCGGCGAACCAGATGTAGTAGTCATGTGAACGAGTCACCGTCCGGGGGCGTGCGAAAACGCGCCCCCGGATGACCTCTCAGATGAGCAGTTACGAGTAACTGTTGATCCGAGGTGTCATCGGACGGTTCCGATACACCCGAGGACGTTAACAATCCAACTACCAGTTAAGGGGGCCGTCATGGCTATCCGTTCGACTGTTTTGCCGTGGACGCCGGAGGTGGCTTCCTTAGCACAGCCGTTCTATGCCGCTGAGGCACCGGAGATTCCGGGTGTTCCGATTGGCATCAACATGAAGACTCGCAAGGTCGTAAACTTCGATCCGTGGCTGCTGCAGAGTATGAGCATTATCAACTCTTGCCGTGGCACGGTGCTTGGTGAAAAAAACCATGGCAAGTCGACGATTCTCAAGATCCTAATGATCCGGCTGGCCTCTCTTGGGGCTGGTCGGGAAACGATGCGTGGTTTGATTAATAACCACAAGCCGGAGGAGAACGAGGGTGAGTACACGAGGCTTTCGGAGGGATTCTTTGAGAGCTACGAGTACCGTCTTGCCACGCACAAGGTGAACTACATCGATCAGGCAATGGGGCTTACACCTTCCGATACGCTCGAGGCAGCACTAGCCGTCGCAGAGTTTGTCGGTCGTGACCCACTTGTCGGCTACTTGCCGTTTGCGATGCAGCTGGCAGTCAACACACTCATCAAGATGGGTGCTGTGCACGTGACACCGATGAAACTGGAGGCTGAGCTGTTCCGGCTCGACAAGTATCACATCGACGAGTTTTTTGAAACGAGCAACAATCTGTTGATGGAGTCCGTCCACGTGCGCCAGCTTGAGGAAAACGAGCTTGCAGCTGCAGGTGGATACGAGCCGCGCGACTTGATCGCGGAGACCCGGTTGATGCTCGATAGGCCGACCAACTTGCCTCTGCATGAAATCCAAAATGCTGGAGCTCACTGCGCTTCGCTGCTGGCTCAGACCAGAGGCGGTGCTTTCGGTGAATTGTTCGGAGATGGGGAGTCTATGAGCGATGTCCTAACTCAGGACGTCGTGACGCTTGACTGGACCGGTGTTCCGGATCGTGCCAAAGCGCTGCTTCGGACGGTGCTTCGCATCGTTCGTGCATCTTCAGCGGCACGTGGTGACTGGCGGTTCATCCCACACATCAGCCTGCAAGACGAGTTGTCGCAATCAATGGAAGACCCTGTCTTTGCGAAGTGGGCGGCATTCGACAGCAAGATCGCACGTGCTCTGTATGAGCTTGAGTTGTCGAGCACACACCGCTACGATGACTTCCGAAAGGGTGGCGTCGGCAGCCAACTCTACGGCTACGGTCAGAGTGTCATCAACGACAACAGCTTTACGTTGCTCGGACGGCAGGCCGATGAAGAGTCGGTACTCGACGAGGTGCAGCAGAGACATCACCTGTCAACAACTGATAGGCGTTGGCTGACGCGCAACCCGAGGTTCTGCTTCGGGCTGTGCCTCGGTGATCAGAAGATGATTCCGCTGCGTGTGTTCGTGACCCCGATGGAGCTGGAGTATATCCAGACCAGTGGTGCCACAAACCGAATGCTGGATCGTTTGCCGGTCATGCAGTCGCCGCAGGTGCTCGATAGGCTGCGGCGCAAGAACGGTGTTGAACTCGTTGGTGTCGGGGATGTGTCCTGATATGCGCCAGATGATCTCAAAGGTACTGGGGGCATGGAAGGTCATTCTCTCGGCAGTGGTGACCGTCGTCGCGCTCGTCGCCTACGTCGTTTTTAGTGGCGACGAGCAGCACAGTGACCCAGAGTCTGGTGAGATACCTAGTGCGTCGCCCCTGCCAGCTGCGGAAGAAGATCCGCCCAATGTCGTGGCGAAAAAAACAGCTCTCGAACGCACAATACGCAAATTTGTGGAGTACTACTACACGATCGACGGCTCTCTCGAGGAGATTGATTATCGCGGCCGTCTTGACGGCTACGTGACGTCTGGTTTCCTCGAGAGCTATGCCGTCGGTCCGGTCACGCCGCAGGCTCAGGCGTATGCCGACGGTGGGTGGCAAGTGAAAGGCTCTGCAGATGCGAAGTCGTTCCACGCCGAGCTGCCGCCTGACATGAGTTACGCACATGCCCACATCGAGGTAAGGATACGAACGATTAATCCAGACGGCAGTTTGGTTGATGATAACGTCTTTGACGTTGAGCTAACCGTCCTCATGACTGAAGATGGATGGCGCGTCGATCAGCTGCCCTGACACTCCTTGAGAGGGGGTGAGTATCGTGAAGTTCAAAGCCTTCATTATTGGCTGTGTACTGTTGTTCGGTGTTGTTCCGGGGTTATTTATCCTTGGTATCGGCATGTACACAGGTGGCACCGGTCCGATCGCAGACTGTGATGTTTTGCAAGGATCGGGTGGTGAAGCAAATATCTCGGGGGCTAGCGATACCGCCCCCTCTGGCCTGACGGTCAAGGATGTTCCGATCAGCGACGAGCAATGGCGTAACGCCAAGGTTATCGTCAACGTCGGCATCGAAAATGGTCTGTCACCAAGAACTGCGGGCAAGATCGCGGTTGCGACCGCAATGCAAGAAGCGACACTGCGGAACATACCTTATGGGTACCCGGGGAGTACAAGTGTCGGTTTGTTTCAACAAATTGCAGCGTGGGGGCCATACCGCGATCGCATGAATCCACGTAAATCTGCCTACATGTTCTACTTTGGTGGACAACAGGGTCAGCGTGGACTGACTGATGTTCCTGGTTGGGAAAACATGTCACCAGGCGATGCTGCGCAAGAAGTGCAGCAATCAGGTTTTCCCGACGCATACGACCAGCATATGCTCGAAGCTGAAGCAATCGTCGAGGCCATCACTGGCGGCGACGCTGGGGTCGAAACGGCTGCTCAGTACGAAGAGTGCATCGAAGACCTCGACCCGATGGAAAAGTTCGTTCGTGCCGCTCTGAGTTTTGAGGGCGAATCGTACGAGTGGGACGATCCCAACGGCTCTGGTCTCATCGCTGAGGCTGCTTCGCGGGCTGGGTTTACCCTTCCCGACTCGCTTTCTGAGCTGAAGTCGTTTAACGGCAACGGCGAAGAAGGCGTCGAGGCGACCTACCTGACAACGCGTGAGATCACGGATAGCGAGTCGTTGCAACGCGGCGATATCGTTTTCTACTCGACCGATGACGATGCTGACCCCGAAAAGGTTGGCGTCGAGCTAGGTTCGGGCGGATCTAACGCTGGCACCAGCTTCCGCATCGCGACGTATAATATCCACACCGGTCTCGGCCGGCTGGATAGGGTCAAGCGTGCGCACCAGATCATTCGTGACCGTCGAATTGACATCACTGGGTTCCAAGAACTTGAGCTCCGTGACGCCTACCAAGCAATGGCTTCAGGCGTCGGCAGCCAGTACGGCATCTACCCTGAGCCCTCACCCCGTGCATACAGGCACCATCTGCAAGCACGCGCGATCGTGTACGACAAGACACGGTTCGAGTTGTATGACTCGGACTACATCGCGTTTGATCGTATGAAGGGTGAGCGTCCGGATCAGCCGAACCACATTCCGGTCATCTGGTTGCGCGACCGTGCGACCGGCCAGGAATTCGTGGTAATCAACACGCACAGTACCGCATACGCCCGTTTCGCTAAGGAGCGGTACGATGCTGGACTGGCGTATGTTGCCAAGATCAAGGAGATTCGCGCTAGTGGGTTGCCGGTGTTTTTCGTCGGTGACTTCAACTCGGGTTACGGCCTGAGGGACAGCATCAACATCACGTACGGCAACGTTCGCAAGAACCTCACCTATTGCCAGCTTACGGCTGGCGACTTGATGAGGAATGCGCGTGATGTGCTCGAAGGCTTGGATGGCTATTGCCCCAGGAACCCATCAGAAGGTGGCGGACCGGTCGATCACATCTACGTGTCGCCGGGTGTGCAAGTCGAGTCATTTTCTGAGATCGGTCGTGCTGTCACGACAACCGATCACCCCGTTCTCGTAGCGGATGTTCGGGTGCCGCGCAGCGCAAGTGACGGACTCAGGATCGGGTCTTACAACGTTCTGGGCTCGAACCACACGAGCGACGCGTCGGCCGATCGTCGGATCAAGGCGACCGCTCGTTTCATCGAGCAACAGAAGCTGGGCGTGGTTGGTCTGCAGGAGCTTCGTCCCGATCAACGCGGGGCATTGCTACGGTTGACCGGTTACGAGATCTTCCCGAAACAGCCAATGTACGGCGCTGGGGCAGTGTCGGTTAACTCGATCATCTGGGACCCGTCACGCTACGAGCTGACGGCAAACGGTGGTGAGCTGGTGCCGATGAAGTACTACTTCGGAAAGCAGCCGACGGACATTCCGCGGGTCAAACTGCGAGATATCGTTTCGGGACAAGAGTTCTACGTCACGAACACGCATGATCCGGCGAAAGCCCAGTACGCTGAGCTGCGCTACCTGAATGCGCTCGCACACGAGCAGCAGATGGATGCGCTCGCTTCGCAAGGCCTGCCGATGTTCTTTACTGGCGACTTTAACTCGGGCTTTGGCCTGAGATCACCTCCAAACGGAAATGTGACCTACGAGGGCAAGCGTGAGAACTTGACGTGGTGCATTATGACCAGGTCGGGAACGATGCGTAATGCCTACGATGCCAACAAGGGTCGTACGGGTGCCTGTCCTGAGCGGACGACTCGTGAACTCGGTCAGGGGGTTATCGACCATGTCTACGTCAGCAGTGATGTGAACGTGAAGTCGTATGAAGTCGTCAGGAAGCGAACGGCATCTGACCACCCAGTCGTTGTCGTCGAAGCCGAGTTTGGACCGGGCTTGAATGGTCCGCGGGACAAGAAGTGGTCCAGTACTCTCGTGACTAAGGTGGAAGACACTGTCGGTCTTGAGGCGCTCGATACCCGTAAGGTTGTCGGCGTTTTGAGATTGACCGTCACAGAGAAGCCTGATGATGTCGAGATCGTCAATGTATCGGGTCAGTGGGCGCCTCCAATGAAAAAGGGCACCTACACGCTGCCGTCAGATGGTGGTGACTACGGTTGGCGCATCCACCCGATTCGGGGGACGCAGGACTTCCATAATGGCATTGACCTTGGTGCTGTCACGGGTGCCAGGATCTACTCGATCGGCGACGGAAAGGTCGTGAAGGCGTACTACGATAGTTGCTGGGGTAACCTAGTGATTATTGACCATGGTGATCATCTCAGTATGTACACTCACCTGTCATCCTTTGCGATCGGGCTATCGATACCGGGTTTCCCGGTAAGAGCTGGTCAGTACATTGGGGCGGTTGGTGACACCGGAGCCTGTTCGGCAGGTTCACACTTGCACTTCACTGTCGGGACGTCCATGGATATCCTCTACGGTGAGCAGGCGGGTTCGGTCGACCCTGTCCCCTTCATGAGAGAGCGAGGAATCACTTTCTGATGAAAAACGCGCTTTGACTGTTTCGCGTTTTGAAACAGTCCGCCCGCCGGAGCGCATCCGGCCATAACCTGAGTACTGAAAGTGCTTTCAGTCTTCAGGCTATGTCACGTGAACGGAATCGGATGATCGCGAAAGTCAACACTGCGAGTAGTACGACCAGCAACACGGAGATGTCAGCTTGACTGAAATCTCCACTTTTCAACGACTGGGTGTCGTAATAATGAACGAGAGACAACACTTCCCAATCCTTGAGCCAATCAACCGCCTTAGCGAACGTGGTCAGCAAGAAGCTACCGACCGTCACGACGAGTCCAATGAACATCGTCGCTGCTCGGTTGCCGGAGCCAATCCCGACAGAAAACGGAATAGAAAATGCGACGATGCCAAAGATGCTAGAAAGTGTCATGAGCCTCCAGATAAGTTCGTGCGGTAACGGCTCACCAAGTGCGAGTACGCCGACATAGGTACCAGCAGCTGCAACCAGATTTAAGGCGATGACAATGAGGCTTCCAGCCAGCCATTTTTCAACAAGCAAACGAGTTCTGCTGAGTTTGACCGCACTCAGCGTACGAAGTTCACCCGTCTCTTCTTCCCTGACAGTCAAACCGACGGAAAGTACCAGGCCCATGATCATGATGAGTAGTGGCATTCTGATGTCGTAGATCTGTGAAGCGATAAATCCTTCGATGGTTTTGTATTGATCAGGATCACCGATTAGACCACGTAACTGTTGTGGCATGGTTTTTGTCAGTTCATCGATCGCCGGACCCTCGCTGAAAGATGGATAGAACAGCAGTACGAGCGTAGTCATGACCGCGAAGACGACAGACCAGCCGGCTAAGAACCAACGTTTTTCGTATAAGGTTCTCGTAAGGAGCGTTCGCATCATTTCGTTTTTCCTCCATAGAGCTCGTGGAAGACATCGTCGAGATCACGGTCTTCGATGAGAATGTCATCGAACTCCTTGGTAACGATCCAGCGCATGAATGTCTTAATGTTCGCGGATGGAATACTGAGACGAATCTCGTTGGCATTTTTATAGAGAAGCTTGGCGCTATCTGGCAGGAATTTTGCCAGCTTTCCGACATCATGCCCCTTGATGACGATGTGCTTACCGAGCTGTGAGGTCAGCTCACGGACAGGTTTGTCCAGGATGAATTTCCCTGCCCTCATAAAGACTATCCGGTCACAAACGGATGAAACTTCACTGAGTATATGCGATGACATGAAAACGGTTGTGCCGCGCTTTGATTCATCTTTGACGGTGTCGAGAAATACATCCTGCATAAGTGGGTCGAGGCCTGAGGTTGGCTCGTCGAGTATCAAAACGGTCGGAGCATGCTGAAGTGCTGCAATGAGCGCGATCTTTTGTTTGTTGCCGCGTGAAAGCTGCTTGAGTGGCTTATGGAGCACGGGTTGCAGTTTGTCGACAAGTGAATTGAAACGTTCGTCGATCCTACCGTTTCTCGCGGCTGAAAATGCCAAGAACTGCCTGCCAGACAATGCGCCCGGTAACACCATGTCTCCAGCGACATAGCCGATCGAGCCGTGGACGCTATGCGAGGTTTGGGGCTCGATGTTTGTACCAAGGACAGTCACCGTACCTTTGCTTGGCTTCAAGAAGCCCATCATCATTGAGATGGTCGTCGTCTTGCCTGCACCGTTCGGACCAACGAAACCGACGACTTGACCAGGTTCAACAGCAAGTGTGACGTCGCTGACGGCTTCAAAATCTCCAAAACGCTTTGTGACATTTGCCAGCGTGATGGTTGACTTACCTTTGCGCATGCTAGAAATTCTTTCTGATATGAGAGAAACTAAAGTCCCAGTCGGCGTCAGTCTTTTTGTGCGGATTAAAGATGTTCTTAGGATCGTAGAGCTGTTTGACGGCTTTCATATGGCCAAAGACACTTGGGCCATACATGCGCTCGAGCCACGGGCCGCGTACCATACCGTCGTTGTGTTCACCTGATATGGAACCACCATATTCGAGCACGAGTTCGTTAACTTCTTTCATAGCAGGTTGCAGCTTATTGCGTTCATTGGGATCCTCAATCTTCATGAGTGGGATGACGTGGAAGTTACCATCGCCCATGTGACCAGCGATAGTTGCAAGCAGCTTGTATTTTTTGATGATGACGCGGAGCTTCGGAAGGAATGCGCTGAGGTTTGCCGGTGGAACGACGAAGTCATCGATGAATGGTGCGGTGTGCTTGTCTTTGACTTTGCTACGAAGCAGGCTAAAGCTTTCGCGACGCATGATCCAGAACTTTTGTGCCTTTTCTTCGGTCTCATCTTTTTCGAGGTAACTGAATGGAAATACTTCCAGTTCCTCTTTCATGAGATCGATCTTGTGCTCGACTTCGTCAACCGAATTGCCAGTGAACTCAATCATCAAGACGAGCTGAGGGACGCCTTTGACGAGCATCAATCCGTCAGGGATGAGCTGAAAGGCTAGCTTTACCCAGCGCTTGAAGCCAAGTTTTTTAATGAAGCTGAAAAAGAACTTGAAACTGAGCCACAATGTATTATCGTCGAAGCTCTCAAACGTTGCCGGTTGGTGTTTGAGAACGGTGGTAATGATATCGCCCAAGCTGTCGATGTTCCGTAGGTACCCGACAAGTACGCCGGAGTGCTCCGGCCGTTCGACGAGCTTTACCTTTATATCGGTAACGATTCCGAGCGTACCTTGTGCGCCAATGAATAGTTTCGTGAGGTCAAAGATGCCTGTTTCGCGATTCCAAACGTTCCAAAGATGATAACCTGTTGAGTCCTTGCTGACCTTTGGTGCTGCTGCATGGATCTCGTCATAATGTTTTTCAAGTAGTTCAAACGTCTTTTTATATAACTTACCCTCGAAATCGTTTTGAGCCATCTTTCGTACCAACTCATCCTTCGTGAGAGGCTTGACGACATATTCATTTCCATCGCCCATCACGACGCTCAGCTCGGTCACAAACTGATCAGTTTTGCCGTATTGTAGTGACTTTTCACCACCCGAGTTGTTACTGACCATGCCTCCGAGCGTGCAGAGATCGCGACTTGCAGGGTAGCTTGGCAGCATCACGCCGAGATCGATCGTCTTTTTGTCGAAATCGCGGTAGTAGGTACCAGGTTGAACACGGGCTGATTCGCGACTGAGTTTGGTAACTTCATTGAAATGAGCCGTCATGTCGAGCACGATCGATTGACCGATAGCGCCTCCAGACATGTCAGTACCGGCGCTGCGTGGGGTTATCGAGAGTTCAGGATGTTTCTCTTTGTTTTTGAGCACCCACGAAACTACTGACTGGATATCGCGGACATCTTTTGGTCGGGCGACGACGGCTGGTTTCAGTTCAAAGAGGCTGGCGTCATGTGAGTAAGTTTCGAGCGTTTCTTTTGATGTGTCGAGTTCGCCCTGAAACAGAGACGAGAGCTCCTCGTATATATGCATATGCACATAATACCAGACTGCGAAATGCTCGTGCTATACTAACGTCATGAAAAAGACGACTAAGAAAAAGAGTTCGAAAGCACAAGTTGCCGAGTTTCGGCCTTACCGCGTACTGTTTTTGGTCGTCGTCGTTGGCGTCACATGCATTGTCCTGTTTGCCGCGCTTGGCGTGACGTCCGGGTTGTAGTCATGTCGAAACTGCTGCTTTGGGTCTGCGTCGTACTAGGTGGACTCCTTGGCTCACTTATCCCACTGCTTTGGGGCTCAAATGATTTGTTAATGATGGTCATATTCTCAACAGCCGGTAGCTTGCTAGGTATCTGGGTGTGGTATAGGTGGCTTCGGTTCACTTAGGTGATTGTGTTTCGATACTGCTTGAGGCATACTTGATTGCATATGAAGGTGAAGGTTGATATCGAGACGAAAGTTTTCATCCGTTTCGTGTTGGTGTGTCTCGGGTTTGGTCTGGCGATACTTGTTATATATAAGACACGTAGCGCACTCACCCTTCTCGGACTATCACTTTTCTTGGCGCTCGCACTCAATCCACCGGTTTCAAAGATCGCAAAGCAGCTACCGAGTAACAGTCGAGTCGGTGCGACTGCTATCGCGTACCTCGTCGTACTTGCGGTGCTAGGCGGATTTCTCGTGCTAATCGTGCCGCCAGTGATCGAACAAAGTGCCAAGTTTGCCGATACAGTGCCAAGTCTCATCGACGAGGCGAACGAACAACGCTATATATTTGACGACTTCATTCAACGCTATGGTCTGGAAGAGACAGTCAATAACGCGGTTGAAGGCGCCAAGGATCAGGCGTCATCCGTTGCTGCGAACCTCGGGAACTCACTCGTCGGAGGAGTCGGGTCACTCCTCAGCGGTGTCGCAAACCTCATCATCCTCCTTGTTCTCACGTTCTTGATGCTGATCGAAGGTCCAGTGTGGATGCGACGTCTTTGGGGTCTCTACAGCGACACTGGTAAGCTAGAACGACACCGCGACCTCGTGAAACGTATGTACCGTGTGGTCACTGGTTTCGTCAACGGACAGCTTGCAGTTGCGGCTATCGCTGGCGTCAGTACGCTAATCGTACTACTTGCTCTTAGCGCGACGCTTGGCTTGTCGGCTAACCTCGCGGTGCCGCTTGCTGTCGTTATCTTCTTTTGTGGTATGGTTCCGATGGTCGGTGCGACTATCGGTGCAGTGCTAGTCGGCCTCGTGCTCTTGCTCAATAACCCAACCGCTGCCTTGATATTCCTTATCTACTTCATCGTCTACCAGCAGATTGAAAATAACTTCATATCCCCAACCATCCAGTCAAAGAGCGTCGAACTCTCTGCGCTTGGCATCTTGGCGGCTATCCTCATCGGTGTCAGTCTCGGTGGCCTACTCGGTGGTGTCATCGCAATACCGGTCGCGGGATGCCTGCGCGTGCTACTTATTGATCAGCTTGAACACGCTCGCAAAAAACGTGCCAAAGATGAGCAACATCCAGTCAAGAAACTGATCAAAAAGACAAAACCCGCTTAGAGGTAATACCAGCGAGCGCCGCTTGGTGTATCGTCGAGACCGATACCACCCTCTGCAAGTTGAACACGGAGGGCATCTGAACGCTCCCAGTCACGAAGTTCACGAGCACGTTCGCGCTCAATCAGAACCTGTTTGAGCTCGTCCGAGATATCGGGTGTCGTATCAAGCAGCTTCAAGCCAAGCAAGTCATCGGCTGTAGCGAGTGCTGATTCGATCGAACTTGCATCGATGGTGCTTTTATCTTTACGCTCCAACTCATCGAATGCTTTATCAAAATGGGCGAGTGCAAGTGGGCTGTTGAGGTCATCACACAGGGCTTCGAGTGCAGCATGAGATGCGGCAAGTAGTTGTGAACCTCCATCACTATTACTGCTTGGCGCCACCTGATGCCTGAGACACGCAACCGCTTTCCAGTGATGGAGACGATTTGCGGCAGCCTCGAGATTCTCCCAAGTAAAGTTACTCTCGGTCCGGTAATGGCTCTGGAGTACGAACATGCGAAAATCGAGTGGCGTAAAGCCTTTTTCGCCTAGATCGGCAAGTGTAAAGCCGTTTTCGAGACTCTTGCTGATCTTTGTGCCGTTTACGAGTAGAAAGTTGGCGTGCAGCCAGTAGTTTGCGAAGCGCTTGCCAGTTGCTGCTTCTGACTGAGCGATCTCGTTAGTGTGATGAACCGGAATATGGTCGATCCCACCCGTGTGAATATCGAGCGTTTCACCGAGGTACTTTATCGCCATCGCAGAACATTCGATGTGCCAACCAGGGAAACCCTTGCCCCATGGGCTTTCCCATTCCATATCTCGCTTTTGGTCTTTAGGGCTGAACTTCCATAGTGCGAAGTCACTCGGATTATGTTTTTGTGAGTTGAATTCGACACGTGCACCGGCCTTCATGGCTTCAAGGTCGAGATGTGCAAAATTCGCGTATGAGGGGAACGTTGCAGTATCAAAGTACACACCATCGTCGATAACGTAAGTATGTCCACCTACTTCGAGTTGCTGGATGAGTGCGATCTGCTCCTGGATGTGCTCGGTCGCTTTGCTCAATGTTTCAGGCGGCAAGAGGTTGAGCGCGGTCATGCCTTCTAGGAAACGGTTTGTGTAGCGTTCCGCAACTTCCCATGCGGTGACGCCCTCCCGTCGTGCTCCTTTTTCCATCTTGTCTTCACCTTCGTCAGCATCACTTGTCAGATGGCCGACGTCGGTGATGTTCATGACACGGTTTACGGCGTAGTTGTTCGCACGCAATGTCCGAACGAGCAGGTCCCAGCGTAGGTATGTAACCCAGTTACCGATCAGTGGTTCACTGTATACCGTTGGGCCACAGGTATAGAGCGTGACGACATCGTCTGAGATAGGGATGAACTGCTCTGTTTTAGCAGATGCAGTGTTATGCAGTTGCATCATCAACCTTTAGTTTATGAAACGCCGTCGCGAGCTCACGTCTGGTTTCCTCAAGTGATTCATGAATCTTAAAACCAGCCGAGTAAGGATGACCGCCACCACCGAAGTAGCCTGCCAGTTGGTTTGCAAGCGGCACGTTGGCGCGTATCTTACCAGTCAGCTTGCCATCGGGGTAGGTTTTGATCGCGATTGCAACGTCGACGCCTTCGACGAGTCGCATCTCGTCAAGTACAAGCACGCTGGGGTTGTAACGATCGCTATAGGCTTGAATGTCTTCCCATGGAATGTGAATGAGTGCAAGCCTCCCGTCACATAGGTACTCGATGCGCTCGATGAGTTTGCCTTTGTACTCGAGGATATCGGCAGGTTTTCGCATCATTTCACGTCGTCGTAGTTCAATGTTGGCAGGTACTGCGCCGAGTCGAACGAGCTCGGTTGCGGTTTCAAATGATCTCAGTGTCACGCTTGGGGTCGTGAGTCCGAGCGTGTCCGCGGCGAGGGAGATAAACAAGTTTTCTGCAGTCTCCTGGTCAATCGTCCAACCGAGCTCCTTGGCGATAAGCACCAACAGCTCGCCAGTTGAAGCTGCGCTGTCGTCCTGAACGAGCGTGTGCTCAAATGTCAGGTCGTTCCCCTCATCAGCTTCGACGTGGTGATCAAAGACAAGCACAGGGTGCGACTCGAGAAAGTGGCGCAGACCGGACGTTGCGAGTGCTTTCTGAAGCAAGGCTTCGGCTGACGTGTCGACGATGATAGCGAGGTCGTATTTGCCATCCCATTCGCTCGTTACCCGATCCCAACCATTTATGTAGCGCAGATATTTAGGCATATCGATGGCGCAGAACTGCGATACGGTCTTGCCCTGCTCTTCGAGCATAGCTTCAAGCGCCAAGCTACTCGCGAGGCTGTCACCATCGGGATTCTCTGGTTGAATGACGACGATATTTTTTGCGTCGTCGACCAAAGTTTTTACCGTGTCATACATCTGTTTTATTGTAGCAGAAGCTAACTCTAGGAGAGCTGTTTACGTCCTTGGAGAGCGTGTGTCAGCGTGATTTGGTCAGCATACTCGAGGTCGACTCCGACCGGAATACCACGCGCGAGGCGGCTGACGACGATATCCTCGATGTCACTTTCTTGGATATGACGCTGGATATAGAGAGCAGTCGACTCGCCCTCAACTGAGGCATTTGTGGCCAGAATAACTTCTTGTACATGATCTTTTTTGAGGCGTTCTATGAGCTCAGGTATATGAAGTTGCTCCGGCCCAACACCGTCGATCGGGCTGATGGCACCACCAAGGACGTGGTATGTTCCCCGAAACTGCTTGGTCTTTTCGAGTGCGATGATGTCGAGCGGCTCTTCGACGACCGCAACGAGCTGTTTATCACGAGCCGTGTCACTGTAGAGTGGTGAGACATTCTCCGCTGCATCGATCAGCGCGTATGTGACCGGACATTGCTTGACGCCGCTATGCAACTCAGCAAGAGCCCCCGCGAGACGCTCTGAGACGTGGCGATCGCGTTTTAGTAAGCTATATGCATAGCGCTCAGCCGTACGAGCACCAACGCCTGGCAATTCGCCAAGCGCTTCAATAAGCGTTTCCAGCGCCTTCGGAAGCATGACGTGCGGTTAGAGGCCGAGGCTACCGAGGCCGCCCATGAGGGGCTTCATTTTTTCTGCAGCAAGTTCTTGGGCCTTCGTCATGGCGTCGCGGACTGCGACTTCTACCCAACGCTCAAGCTCGCCGATATCATCGAGGTCAACCAAATCAGGGTCGATGCTGACCTTTTTGAGCTTTAGCTCGCCGTTTACCTGCACAACCACTGCTCCGTCGCCTGCTGAAACCTCAACGACTTCCTTCTGCAGCTCCTTCTGCGCTTTTTTTAGCTTCATAACCATCTTGGCTTGATCAATCATGTTCTCTTAACTTCCCTTCTTTTCAGACAAAAACTGGTACCTATTATTGTAGCAAACTATCACTTTGCGTCGTACACGCGTAGTAGCACCGCATCGTTGGCGAGGTGAGATGTGACGATCTCGGTTGGCACGTCCGGCCGACTAAAGCCACTTCGTGCCAGTACGATCTGTTCACGCTTGGTCTCAGCGTTAGCTGGCGAGACCACGCTAAGCAGAGGGTACTTACTGCGGAGGATGTCATAGAAAGCGACTTGGTTTGACGTGACAACGAGCTGGGTCGGCACATGAGGTTTGACGGTTTCTCGGACTGCGACGAGCTCCGGGTGGTAGGTATTCGATGTGTCCGTGTAGTAGTACCCATAAAAGTAACGCGTCGCCGCGATCGAGACCAATCCAAGCGTAATAAGAAAGATAGGTGCCAGTGCAGCGAGACGCGCGTAAGGGTTGCGAGGAAAGAGCTGATACCACTCTCGCATAAATGTCTCGAGCCCGACTGCCATCAGGATGAGGCATGGGACGAACAGGAGTGCAAATTGACTTGGGTTAAAGATAAGAAGCGGGATTGATATTGCGAGCCATATCAAAAGCAAGTACGAGCGTGCAGAGTGTCTATCAATGATGGCCCTCACGAGGCCGAATGCTATGAGGAACATAAAAGTAAGGTTAAAGAATGGTGCGACCACCTCCCCCGTAAAGGGACGGTTGAACAAAAAGAGTGTCTTGCCGATCGAAATGACCGACCCGACCATACTTGATATTGTTAGTTTTTCCTTTATCTGATCGACTCCAAAAAGCAATTGGATCGTGTCGGCGTCGTGCAGCCCTGCGATGATCAGCGGTGCGAGCAAAACCCCTGCGGTAAGAATCAGTATGAGCACTTGCCAGGGTTTCGTATGTTTGATCTGGTATCTGACGTGTGGATGAAAGATACCTGCAATCATCAGAGCAAGGACAGCGTATATGCCGAGGGGCATATAAAACAGTAAAAGCCCGGCGGATGCAACGACCAGCTTCCAAACAAAGGTACGTCTGCCTTTGGTGGTGAGCTTAACCGCACCTAGCAGGATGATAAGTAGCAGCAGCATGTACATGACACCAGCCGTCCCGATACGACCCATCGATATGAACGGTACCGATGCCGTTCCAATGAGGAGCGTCAGGATCGCGATACCTTTTCGAAACCATTGGTTGAGTGTGACTGCAAGCACGATTGCCGCGATAAACGCGAGTATAAGCGATGGTAGACGGATACTGAGTGGCGATAGACCAAAGAGCCCTATGCTGAGTTTTTGCAGCAAATGATATGGCAAATTGATGACATCGCTCGCGAGTGGCGCAAGAGGGTTCAGTGAATTACTCGAAACACTCGATGTCATCTCACTTTGACTGATTCCACCAGGAACATTTCCAATATCAACCAACAGTAATCCAAATAAAAAGACGACAAAAAGCGCATAGCCGACGACATAACGATAACGGTAGAGCAGCAGTTCGCGGAGAATGGATGGCTTCATAGTTTTCTTAGGTTCTTATTATACCAGCCAGCTTAAGCGCGTTGTTTGTCGAGGGACATAAAACGCAACCGTTCTGGGTGGAAATATAGCTCGACTTTGCCGACGGGACCGTTACGGTGTTTAGCGATGATAAGGTCGGTAACGTTCTGACGCTCAGTCTCAGGGTTGTAATAGGCCTCACGGTAGATGAACATAACGATGTCTGCATCTTGCTCGATTGAACCGGATTCACGCAGGTCGCTAAGCTGAGGCACCTGAGGGTTACGAGTCTCAACCGTACGGCTCAGCTGACTTAGGGCGATAACCGGTACATTGAGTTCACGGGCGATGAGTTTGAGGCCACGTGATATTTCGCTCACCTCCTGGACACGGTTTCCGTCGCCGCGGCCACTGCCCTGCATGAGTTGCAGGTAGTCGATGATAATAAGTCCAAGGGGGTTATTGTGTGCTTCGCGGCGAGCCTTGGTGCGCATTTCGAGCACGGTTACACCTGGCGTATCGTCGATATATATCGGTGCTTCGGCCATCTCTCCCATGGCGTGCGACAATTTCTCAAAGTCATCATCACTAAGGTTGCCGGTACGGATATTCCATGCGTCAACACCACTCGCATCAGCTAACATACGGTCGACCAACTGTTCCTTACTCATCTCAAGGCTGAAGAACAGGACCGATTTCTTGGCCTTAGTCGCGACGTTATAGGCCAGGTTCGTAACAAGCGTCGTCTTACCCATCGCAGGGCGCGCCGCAAGAATAATGAGATCGCTTTGCTGTAGACCAGCCGTCATGTTATCGAGATCACGCCAACCGGTTGGAACGCCACGCAGTTTGCCGCCACCACGGTGCAGTTCTTCCATACGGTCAAAGCTTTCGGTGAGAATCTGCTCTAGGCTCACCAAGTCCTGCTTAGCGTTCGTGTCACTGACACCGAACAGCTCTGCTTCGGCTGTTTCGAGCAGCTCACCGATCTCCCTCTCCTCATCATAGCCGAGCTCGGCAATGTCTGAACTCGCTTTGATGAGACGGCGGCGGACAGCTTTTTGCGCGATCATTTCGGCATAGGTAGAGGCGTGTGCCGCAGTTGGCACGTAGTTGGTGAGCTCAGTGAGGTATGCCGATCCACCGACGATATCGAGCTCGGCACGTTTTGTGAGCTGGTCGCTTAGCGTGAGAAGGTCAACCGGACGGTGACGTTCATATAGCCGCATCATCGCATCAAATATCAGCGTATGACGTTTGTCATAAAAATCCTGTGGGTGAAGTTTGTCACTGATGTCAGCCAGTACTTCCTCATCAATCAAAATAGCACCGAGCAAACTCATCTCGGCATCAAGGTTTTGCGGCGGTATTTTCGCGTCGCTCGGTGGTTGTACGGGTTTCTTAGATTGCGCCACTCACAGGTTCTCCTCCACCCATGATAGCAGCAACTGCTTTCGCATCATCGTTTAACGCACCCGAGGACTTGGTATCACTAACGATTATTTCTGGTTCGACACCGCAGACATCACGCATCACGGCACCAAGTTGTTTGCGGTACGTCGGGTTTTCGATTTTTTTTCTGTGAAGCGCATACGTGAATTGTAATGTCAGGCGTTGTGCAGTCTTGTCGTAGGTCGTCTGCGCGCGTGAAACAACGCTATAGAGTGGCGCATGGTGCTTTTTGACGGCCGTGAGCACTTTATCCCAATCAAATTCACCCGTGACGGTTTGTGGTTGTTCTGGTTGAGCCTTTTCGAGTTTTGGCTTACTGGTTTCTTCTGTTGGTTCCGCTCGATTTGCAGCCTGTGTGCGAAGCGAGGCTGGACTCGCGGCGAATGACGGGGATTTCGGAACATGAGAGGCTGCCGTACGATGAGCAGTCGGTTTCGCAAAGTGCACAAGTGTTGCGACGAGTTTGAGATTTGGGTCGTGGGCCTTTGGGACGTCGGTCAATGCATCGAGTAGTTGATAGAGCGCATAGTTTTCTTTGGCGCGTTCGGCGATCAGCCGACTGAGTTGATCGGTGAGAACGATCGGTGAGACGCCTGCGGCTTGAACTGCCTCGAGTTGCGCAATCAAGGTGTCGAGGTCATGCTGCTCGATGGCACCAACGAGCGCTTCGATACGGCTCCGCTCAGCCATCCCAAGCACTGATTCGACCAAGGCAACCGTTATCTTCTCGGAGAGACCGGAAAGTTGATCAAGCAGACTAACGCTGTCGCGGAAACTGCCGCCGGCATGCTCGGCGATACGCTCGAGCGCCTCCGGCTCAAAGGCAATTTTTTCTTTCTTCGCGATAGATGCGAGGTGTTTCGTGATGTCAGCGTTTGTTGCTGGGCGGAAATGGTAACGCTGGGTGCGGCTGACGATTGTAGCTGGGACTTTATGGACCTCGGTCGTCGCAAGGATGAAGATAGCGTGCTCAGGTGGTTCCTCGAGCGTCTTTAGGAGGGCGTTGAAACTCTCGCCAGTCAACATATGTACCTCATCGATGATGTAAACCTTGTATTTCGCACTCGATGGCGCGATATGGACTTTTTCACGCAGATCACGGATATCGTCGATGCGGCGGTTGCTGGCGGCATCGATTTCGATGATGTCGAGGTGGGTGTCCTCCGAGTACTCGAGACCGTTCACAGCGTGAGCGATGATCCGGGCGACGCTGGTTTTGCCGACACCTCGTGGTCCAGTCAGTAGGTAGGCGTGAGAAATCCGCCCACTTTTGATGGCATTTTGAAGCAGATCGGTGATATGCTCTTGCCCGACGACTTCGTCAAATGATCTCGAACGGTACGTCCGATACAGCGCTTTCCCCAAGTACCCTCTCCTTTTATGTACTCAGTATACCGCGCTTTATCGTGGCGTGCCGAGTAGTTATCACATCAACCGCCACAAAATAAAACACACCCTATGAGGGCATGTCCTATGATGCTCGGTCGTCTTAGAGCGCTGCTTCGACCGCTGCCCAGGTGGCTTCGCGGTTATCTTCTGGGATGACGATGCTGACCTGATCCCCCATACGTGCCTTGAAATAGGTTACGCTCGCGAGTAGGACACGGTATTCACGGCCGCCAGCCTCAACGTAGTACGCGCCGTCGTGTTGGACGAGCGTTCCGATGATTTGTCGCCTGGCGACTGGCCCGATCTGCTTGTAGATAAAGCCACCGTCATCAGCGATGGTCAGTTTGAGGATATCACCCTCGACCAGTTTCGATTTGCTGGCGTAGTTCGCTGGTACTGGGTAGGTTTTGCCGTCAGGACCGATCATACTCTGGCCATCAAAGACGCCCTCGATGACCTTCCCGGCGACTTCTTCGGGGCTACCGTGTGCTGGTACGCCGTCGTCACCGACGATTGATATCAAGAGTTCCTTTGCAGCGGCAAGGTTAGTCTCAGCCTCCTGTAAAAGAGACCGCAGTCGTTTGACTTGTTTCTCTGGTAAATCAGACATTTGCTCGCATTCCTTTGTCTGTTTGTCTGTCTTTAGTATCACGCTCAGAGTACCAGCCGTCAAGTGCTTTGTCAACGCTGAGATTTTCCACACAAATTTCAGATGTAGCGGACTTTTCGTTGTCATTTTTTCGCACGAAAAAACCGCCCGGCTAGCCGAACGGTCATTTCTGTGTCATTTGCCGGGCAAAATGGATTAGCTAAGCTCGACGCTTGCGCCTGCCTCTTCGAGGGCTTTCTTGGCAGCTTCAGCTTCGTCTTTGCTGACCTTTTCCTTGACTGGTGCTGGTGCACCGTCAACGATAGCCTTTGCTTCACCGAGACCGAGACCGGTCAGTTCTTTGACAGCCTTGATGACAGCGACCTTCTGGCCACCAGCGTCTTTCAAGGTAACGGTGTACTCAGACTTTTCGTCTTCACCACCAGCTGCAGCGTCACCGCCAGCAGCAGGACCAGCAACAGCAACAGCGGCCGCTGCAGGTTCGATGCCGTACTCATCTTTGAGAACGGTCTTTAGTTCGTTTACTTCGAGAACGGTGAGCTTGGTGAGCTCTTCCGCAAGTTTCTTTACGTCAGCCATGAGGGCCTCCTCTATACAAAATTAACAGTTGATTGGTACAGCTTTAAGCTGCGGCTTTGGCCTCAACGCCGTCAAGCAGCGCGTGAAGGTTACCAGAGAGTGCGTTTGTAACGTCGTGTACTGGTGAGAGCAGCTGTGCGACGACTTCGCCGATGAGCTGATCCTTGCTTGGTAGACCTGCAAGTGCCGTGACGTCAGCAGAACTGAGCGCCACGCCTTCGGCCGAAAAGCCACCTGCCAACTGAAGTGCTGGGTGGGTCTTTGCGAAGGTGTGGAGCACTTGTGATGGTGCTACCTCGTCAGCAGTACTGTACGCGTAGATGAGCTGGCCGGTGAGGGCGCTAGTGTCAGTGTCTTTGAACGTCTTGACCTCACTCATCGCAACTCGTACGAGACGGTTTTTGATGACGACGATCGTCACGCCTGCATCGCGGGCTGCGCGGCGCAGTTCCTGGATTTCAGCAACGCTGACTCCCTGGTAGTGCGCGAACGCAACCGCTTTCGCGGTCGTGAACACGTCGTTCATCTGAGCGACCAAAGCCTGTTTCTTATCGCGGGTAATCGCCATAGAACAGATTCCTTATCGTTTTAGCATTGGTATCGTTTGCCCGGATTGTTAATCGAATGCATTGCACTCGGACACTCGTTACCGCATAAAAAACGTCTGGTCGAAACCAGACATACGCGTAAAGCAAATGAGAAATTCATTGCCTCGGTAGCATGATTAAGCCTCTCGGCCGCTACTGTCTTTGGTAACGTTAGGGACATCATAGCAAATTACACCATGTTTTTCAAGCTTTCACCTCTTGACACTTCCCTGGCCCACGCGTACGCTGAAAGGTAATGAAATCGTATGGTTTTCAATCAGTGAAGAATCTCGGCCTCAAGGGCTTTATTCTCATTGGTCGATAGCTGCTCGGTTTCGTTAAAACAACAATCCCAGAAAACGTAAACCGAGCACAGCAGCTCGGATTTTTCGTTTCCTGGTCCAGGCACATTGACGCGAGTGGGTGGGATTTTGGCAGCGAAGCAAAAGCTCCAGGGAGATGCACTTCGGATCATGCGATCCATCAGCGCGACGAAGGCAGCAGAGCTGAATTGTCGTGCGTACCAGAAGCTCTGCACCATGCTGCGCAGCAATGACGTCGTATGGAAAGTGCTTGCCGACTATGACAAAGACGGCATCATTCGCAGCGCGTTGCAGCAAACCGAGTCCAGCGCAAGCTCAGCACGGAAGGAAGCATCATGACCGACGCTCACCAAGATGGCCTCCAGCAGGCCATGAACCCAGCGACAGCTGACCCAACACGTAGCCCGAAGCTCTGGGTTGGTGACAGCAATAGTCTCGAGCCTCTTGGCGAGGCCGATCGAGACGATGTCGTAGGCGACTACGAGACATCGCAGCGACTGACGCGCTCGCGGTTGTAACCCGACCGCAGTGCCTGAAGGGGTCGTGGGGAGTGGTGACTTACAAGTTACTACTCCCCACCCCTGTTAATATATTGACACCATTAATTAATTTTGATATAATTGTTTTTTGAATTATGAGCGAGTTTGTAGTCCGCACGACCGAGGAATTGGTTAAAGCGGTTCATGATAGTGAGAACGAGATAGAAGAGTCTCATCGTGAGGATCGTCTTATGCGGGTCCTTTTTCACGACGACCATCACGATGTCATGAGTGAACTCGAGTGGCTCGGTGCGCTGGAACTTGAACAGCTACGCAGGGATTTTCTAGAAGAAAAACGAGACAAGAATATGGGCGAACGCTTTGAGATGGCGCTGAGTCCGAAATACCTTGGAAAAATTCATGTCGTAGAGCTCGGTATGACAACAGAGCCATCCGCAGATGGTGGGATAGATGGTCTGAAGAAAGATTATCGTGACATATTGAAGTTTATGACTGATAACAAGATTGTTGAGCGTGAGTTGTCACGATCAGAAAGTGGGAGATGGCTCGACTTTCGCAATCCTGTGCTCGACGAAGCAAAGGGCAAGTTGGTCGTGGTGGGACGCAATCGACCATTGATTGATACGACGATTGAGCATGGCGGCAAAGTCGTAGCCGTCCATATGCTAAAGCGCATGGTATTTAGTATGCCTATGACAAACTTTCATCTCCTTGTGCAAAGAGGTGGCGGCAAGCTCGAGTCCGAACGAGCGCTCGAGGTACTTGAGACTCAGCTCAATCACGGCTCAGGTGGGATTGCGCCGATACGTACGACCTACTATCTCGCTACTGACCTAGTCCAGTAGCTGCTTACGTGATCCCAGATAGAGTCTTCGGCGTTTGAGTATGTCGCTATATCCATAAGGTTGCTATACTTTAAGCAGTTAAAAGTAGCTGGTGGGGGAAAGAGCGCACATGATTGGTAACCATGTTTCACCAGTTGAAGTAAGCCCAAACCGAGAACCTGACGAGCAATACAAGGAGTTACTCCACCGTATAAGGACAAAAGGCCGTCGAGCAATCTCTGGCATGGATGAGGGTTCTGTCGAAGTGCTTGGACATCAGATGGTGTTCAACTTTGAGGAAGGTGGCTTTCCTGTCATAACGGAACGCGATCTTACGCGTGGTACGACCCCAGAAATAATCGCGAATTTCCAGCCAAATCCTGAGCATCGTGCGATCAAAGGTGCCCTGTATCAAGGTTTTGCAGAAGTAATAGCCTTTATGAATGGCGCCCGGACTCAGGAGGAGTTAGAGAGGTACGGTTGTAAGTTTTGGAAGCCGTGGACGAGTGATGCTGCCAAGGCGGCGAAGCGCGGTCTTGAACTTGGTGACCTCGGACACGGATCGTATGGTGCTGCGTTTCATGATTTTCCAAACCCTGAGGACCCAAGCCAGCCGTTTGATCAATACAAGGCATTGATTGCACAGATAAATAATCGCCCAGAGCTAAGAACCCACATCATTACTCCTTTTATCCCGCCATATTTATTCCGTGCGCCTGGATATGAGCAAAAGGTGCTGATTGTCCCATGTCATGGTATCCAGCATTTCAATATAGACGTTGAAAATCGTGAGATGTCCCTCGTTCATTGGCAGCGAAGCGCGGATGTGCCGATAGGCCTGCCGTTCAATATGGCGAACTATGCGGCAATGCTCATGATGGTGGCACAGGTTACCGGTTATAAGCCAAAAGAGCTTGTGTACCAGGTCTCGAACGCTCATATGTACAACCAGCACACTGAGATTGTCGACGAGTTGCTGTCCCGCCCCGCATTCAAATCACCTATCTTAAAGCTTGATCCAACCGTGCAACGACTTGAAGATTTCAGGGTTGAACATTTCTCTATTGATGAGTATGAGGCCCATCCTCCGATTGACATGGGCGGCACAGCGGTTTAGGTATGTCTGAGTCATTCGTAAATCTTGATAATGCTCGTCATGCTGATCAACGTGAGGTCATGGAAGGCATCCGTGAACGCGGAGAATGTCCGTTTTGTGAGGAAAACTTAGCAAAGACACATCAACAACCGATTCTCAGACAGGGTGAGCATTGGACGTTAACGCCGAACCAGTGGCCGTATAACTTTACGCGATCTCATTTACTAGCAATCAGCAGGTATCACGCTGAGAAGTTAGGTGATCTAAAGGAAGGTTCGTTCGATGAACTCCAGGATCACCTGCAATGGGCCGAGGTTGAGTTCCAGGTTGCTGCGGGTGGATTAGCAATGCGGTTTGGTGATGTTACTCAAACCGGTGCAACCGTAAATCATCTCCACGCCCATCTAATTGTCCCAGATGAAGCGAAACCAGCCGATGAGAAGATCCGTTTCAAGATTAGCTAGATGATGGGTATGGTTTAAGGGTGCGATCATCAAGCTGTTCATCCTCGGTCAGTATCTTGACGATCTCTACACCAGAAGCTTCTAGCACGCTTTGTCCATCTAGCATCGCATACCCATCAACAAAGTAGCAGGCGTTGAGCCCGCTTTCCGCAATAAGTTTGGCGCAGTTGGGGCACGGGAACGTTGAAACGGCGATGGTTTTACCTTCGCTGCTTATACCGTCTCTGGCGAGTTGTGCAATCAATCTAGCCTCTGCGTGTATATCGATACTTGTCTCAATACCTACGCCCCGTTTTGCTGTGATGCGTGGATCACCGTCGAGCGCGCTTGTATATGGAGTGGGAACAGAGTTGTTGTGAGCTGAGGCGACGATTGTGTCGCCATCAATTACAGCGGCACCAACGCGACGCCACCAGTTCGTACTCTGTTCAGCTTCCTGGCGCAACACTTGTACAATCGGGTCGCTACCACTCATTTCCACTGTGCGGCCCGAAAGAACTGGCACATTTACGTTGACGTTGTCCCTGTGCCACCTGAGGAATACGGGTTCAAGTGTGGCTCGACTGCCAGTGTAACGCTCCATCAGGCTGCGGGATACGTCGTCATCAGGCAATATGACGCCAGGGCGATGCATGATGTCGGCTAATGCTCGTTGACCGATGAGACGAGACGATCGGCCAATACCATTTATCAACTGGTTTGCCTTTTCCGGTGCCAGTGCACGGATATCTTTGCGCAAATAGTCGAACTGGGACAGGATTGTGTGATCAAAAACCCCAACCTGTGCTTCTGGGTGACGATCGAGCAGTTCAAGGTATCCGTCATGGATGACTGGAAAATATCCTGCGACGAGTTCACTACGCTCTGCCATCACCTACTGACCCCTCAGACGAGCAGCAACTTTTCCGAGCTCACGTTTTACTTCTTCCGATAAACCGTCTTCAGCAATGATCGACTCGATTGCATCTGTCAAGACGACGTGTTCACCGATCTGAATGCGCCGAATCTGGGCACCGGTCGATGTCGTGGCTTGTGGCTCAAGCACGACGACACGTTTACAGTACAGGTTTTCGAGTTCTTTTATCTCTTCAGATGTGTACGTTTCTGCGGTAACGATGAGTGTGTCGGGACGCACCAGCTTGATGAGGGCCCACCTCTCCTCATCGACGTCCTTTAACGTCAATATATCGACGCCTCGGATGTGAGACAGAAGACGTAGTCGCTCGTTTTCACCAACGACTGGTCTGCTCTCGCCTTTTCGAGCTTTGATCTTTTTATCAGAATCGACACCGACCACGAGGATATCTCCGTGTTCCGAAGCTCTTTCCAAATATTTTGCGTGTCCAACGTGCAATAGATCGAAAGAACCAGAGGTTAGTGTGATCTTGAGACCGAGTGCGCGCAGACTTTCGACGACCTTACCTAGCTCCTCTTTGTCATCAAGGAAGCGCTTTTCGAACAACGAGCTGGGCGAGAACAATGTATCGTCGCGTGGTCGCTTACGCTCAGTATCAACCTGTGAGCGCTCTCCGTGCGAGCGGTTCCATATCATCTCCGCATGTTCGATTGCCTCAGCGTTTTGCTGTGGTGCGATGAACGGGTGACTTCTGATTGAGCGGTCCTCGAATATCGTTTGAATCAGGTCTTTAGTGTCGTCCAGCGCACGACTTACTGGTGCGAATTTTTCAGCGTAGGTGATGAGATAAGTCAACTGGTTTGATAGCACTCCAAGTGATAACGCGCCTAGGTTCTCGTGTTCACGTGCATCTGGTTCAGATTGGTATTTTTGATACGCTAAGATACCTGTACGCAGACAGTTTAGCCGTCGGATTGCGTCAAACACCTCACCGAGTTTCGTCGTTCGATCATAGATAGTCTTCTCGATGATGAATCGACGCTTGACGTCGAGGTCGGGCAAAAACTCGTCAAAGAGCGTGTGTAGTTTACGGCGGCGATGATCGATCTCATCAGACGTCAAAAACTCGTAGCTGATGTCTTTGCCGACGCTGAACTCATCGCTAAAACTTTTGCCCCAATTCTGTGCCGCCATCGCGAGGTAAAGCAACTCCACCTCTTCACTATCGAGACCAGCGCTGTTTTCTACGTCCGATCTGAGGAAGAGCTCGGTCAGGTTGAGCATGAGACGTGAATGGTCGAGTCCATCACCGTCGGCGTGCAGTGTCCTGCGCCACGTCGCATCATCGATGCCCTCAGGTGTATAGCGCGACCATCGCGGATTCCCTTTGAGGTGCTCGCCGTACTTAGTCGCACGAAACGCCTCGTCCACACTATGTGCAGCTTGTCTTCCCTCCGATGTCATAAACATATTGTATAGTGATACTTTACGTATCGGCAAGCATATGGGTTTTAGAGTTTTCGAGTGTGCTATATTCGAACACAATGATAAATATCGTCGTGGCGTATGACCGGATTGGAGCGATTGGGAAAGATGGTGATTTGCCGTGGCAACGTGAACTGCCGGGTGATTTGGCTCATTTCAAGCAACTGACACTTGGTCATACGGTTGTCATGGGACGCACAACCTGGGAGACATTGCCGTCACGATTACGACCACTTCCCGAGCGTCAAAATATCGTGCTGTCGCACAACCCACACTTTCACGTGGAAGGTGCACTCTGCGTCCAAAGTCTCGCCCAGGCAATCAAAGCAGCCGATAGCGAAGTTTTTGTGATCGGCGGTGCTCGAGTTTACGAAGCGGCACTACCGATCACTGATCGTATCTATGCAACCGAAGTACACGAAGTCTTCCAGAGTGCCGATACATTCTTTCCCTTTGTCGAAGACGATACGTGGGTCGAAAGGTCACGCGAGAGTCATCAGCATGATGATCCTGGATCAAAAGACAGATATGACTATGACTTCGTTATCTACGACCGACGAAACTAAAACCGCCCCGAGTGGAGCGGTTCATTAGAAATCGCAATGATTTAGCTAGAGTGAGTTAGCGTCAACTTTGATGCCAGGACCCATCGTGGTCGTGACGTTGATGGTGCGAATGTAGCTGCTCTTGAGCGTGGTCGGCTTGACTGATTGGAGACTGTCAAAGAACGCGCGTGCGTTGTCGATCAGCTTGTCGCCGCCAAAGCTTACCTTGCCTACTGAGAGGTGAACGATAGCTTGCTTGTCGACACGATATTCGACACGACCGCCCTTTGCTTCTTTCACGGCCGTCGCAACGTTCGTTGCAACCGTACCACTCTTAGGGTTAGGCATCAGACCGCGTGGGCCAAGCAGACGTGCGTACTTACCGAGTTTTGGCATCATCTGTGGTGTTGCCACGAGGATGTCAAAATCAAGGTTTTCCTTGTCGAGGAGCTTCTGAACAGCTTCTTCACCAGCGACATCAGCGCCAGCCTTGGTTGCTGCTTCTGCTTCTTCGGCTGGGACAAATGCGGCTACTCGAACGGTCTTACCTGTACCGTGTGGGAGGCTAACAGTTGAACGGATGTTCTGGTCGGCTTGACGTGGGTCAACACCGAGTACGACGTGGACTTCAACACTCGCGTCGAACTTGGCAGGACTGGTCTCGGCCGCAAGCTTCAACGCGTCGTTGAGTGCGTAGGCTTTGCCGGTTTCGAGCTTCTTTGCGAGCTCTTGGTACTTCTTACCGCGGCGCTCGAGCTTTGGACGCGTAACAGGCTTTGGACCCTTCTTTACGTGGCTTTCAGCTTCTTCAGACTGAGGAGTAGTGTCGCCTGCTTCTTTGCGAGCTTCTTTCTCAGCTTTTTCGTCAGCTTCTTTGATGGCTTTTTCTGAACGCTTACCGCTTTTTGCAACGGTTGCTTCACGAACCTCGTGGTGTTCAGCACCTGCGATAGCTGCTTCGATCTCTGCGATTGTGTTCTTATCAGTTACTTTGAGCTTTAGCTCTTTTGCTTTTTCAAGCAGTTCGGCTTTCTTTGCCATGATTTACTCCTTCGTGGTTCGAACGCCAGCCGTACAGCGGGCTCCCACGCTAAATATTTAATTAACCTTCGACAGTGACGCCCATGCTTCGGGCGGTACCAGCGATAACTTTCGATGCTGCTGCGAGATCGTTAGCGTTGAGGACTTCCATCTTGCTCTGAGCGATCTCCTCGAGATCTTTCTGGCTGATCTTGCCAACCTTTTCGCTGTGAGGTTTGCCAGAACCCTTCTGGATGCCGACTTTTTCACGGATCAGGTCATCAACCGGACGACCAAGACACTGCCACGTAAAGGTACGGTCTTCATAGACCTGGATGTGGACGATGACGTCCTTGCCGTTGAACTCTTTGGTCGCGTCGTTGAACGGATTGATGAAATCCATCATGTTCAGACCCCATTGTCCAAGTGTCGAGCCTACTGGAGGACCTGCACTGGCACGACCGCCAGGCACGCGAAGTTTCAGATTACCGATAATCTTTTTAGCCATAAATTTCCTTTTATAATAAGATTTACTGCATTAGTTGAAGCATTTGCAGTGCGTAACCCTGTTATTTTAACAAAAAACCGTCTTTTACGCAACTTCCACAATTTGACGTCTGCGCAAATAGTAGGTACGGTATATACCAGCAACCGCCCTTCCTGGGCGGTCGTATCGTTGTCTGTTGAGCATGCTTGACGGATATTAACAAGCCAAGTCATGTATTTCAGCGACGATTCCTTCAAGAAGAGAGGTTCAGCAATGTCCTCAAATCGCAACTCAGGACGAGGGGGTGGACTGACTATCCTCGCCACCGTCGTTCTGTCGGCGTTGATTGCCACGCTGCTCGTCAGTGCTCCGGCACAATCGAGCGCAAGCAACATCGTCCAGTCGGCTCCGGCAGTGCAGTCAGTGCTTCCTGCCTCTGCGCTGACGCTGGCCGAGGATGAGTACGTCCCAGCCACCAACCCGTTGGTCACACCGGGTTACGCCGCAAGGGGCAGTTCGACCGGTGCGGGCATCATCTATCCAGGTGGTCCTGGTCACCCGTCGAAGGTCTACGCGGTCAAGTGGTTCTCAGATGGCAAGTGCGGCTGGTGCTACCGCTTCGGCCTGCATACGCCTGACTCGAACGGGTCAAGGTTGGCCAGCAAGATCCCAGGCATGACGCTCGAGCAATCGCGTCGTGTCTGGTACGTGGTCAACAAGCACTGCGATTCAACCAGCAACAACCTCACGGCGGCTGTCGCTCTCGTCGTCTGGCACTTCGAGAACTCGGCTGCCTTCAGGACGTGGTTCCCCTGGGCCAAGAAGAACGGTCACATCAGTGATGCGGTTCTCAAGCTCTATAACCGTCTCCTGAAGGAGTCGGAGCAGCACGGGCCGTACAAGATGAACGTCAAGTTCAAGGGTGACAAGGCGGAGGTTGGTGAGCCTGGTCAGGCAGTCGTGGCGGTCAAGACCGCCCACGGTCGTCCGGCCAAGGGTCGCAAGCTCAACCTGAGCGGTGCGAACCTGCGTATCGTCAGCAAGGCGCGGACGACCGATGGCCACGGCAAGCTCGCCGTGCGCTACGTCCCGACCAGCACCGGTCGCGTCAAGCTAGGCGCGGTCCTGACTGCACCGGGCATCAAGGGCTACCTCAGTAGCCCCTCGAGCGGCAACCAGGCACTGGTGCTGCACGGTCCGGCGTACAAGAAGTCGGCATCGGCCAGCTACCGTCTCAAGGCTCCGGCCCCTGACGTCGAGGTCAAGTGCGAGAAGGGTTGCGAGAAGGCCACCGTCACCATGGGTGGACACAACCCCAAGCGCGCCAAGCCGTTGCGCTACAGCATGGAGGTCGACGGCAAGGTCCGTGCCAAGCTCGATCTGCGACCTGGTGCCAAGAAGTCCCTGTCGCGACAGCTTCCGGACGGCTCCGAGGTCGTGATCTACGCCTGCTACCTGAACAAGGTTGGTGGCAAGTGTGTCACGCCCAGGGACAAGGTCGATCGCCTCACCGTCTTCTGCCCGCCGTGGGCGAAGGCTGAGCTAGTCGTACGTGTCGTTATGGGTTGTGAGACCTGTCAGTCGTCGACGAACAGCCTGCAGTTCTGGGCGCCGAACAAGTCGATCCGTTACTACACGGGTCGGTACAAGCTGGACGGCAAGCCGATGACGTTCAACTACAAGGCTGACGGCGAGTGGCATACCGTCAGTGGTCTAGATGACGGCAAGGTGACCGATGTCGGGTTCACCGCCTACGTCAACTCCGATCGGTCGGGCAAGCACTTCACGCGCATGTTCGACTGCCCGACCTGCGGCTGACACCGCTGAAGTACATGATTTGACAAACCCCCGCTGGCCGTATGGCTGGCGGGGGTTCATCATGTCTGGACGTTATTTTCTAAACTTTCTTGACTTGGAGCGCGTCGAGCTCGACTGGGGTATCGCGGCCGAACATGCTAACCATGACGCGAATCTTACCCTTGGTGTTGTCGATCTCGCTGATTGCGCCATCAAAGCCCTTGAATGGGCCGTCGGTGATGTTGACGACTTCGCCAACTGAGAAGTTGATAAAGTGCTTTGGATCTTCGACACCCATGCGCTTTTTGATTTTAGCTACCTCACCATCGCTCATCGGCGTAGGGTCGGTGCCGGAACCGACGAATCCCGTCACACCAGGTGTGTTTCGGATGATGTACCATGCATCCTCGGTGAGCTTCATCTCGACCAGGACGTAGCCCTGGAAAATCTTCTTCTCGACGATCTTGCGCTTGCCGTTCTTTATCTCAATCTGCTTTTCCTTTGGAACCAGCACGTCAAAGATCTTGTCGGCCATGTCAACGCTATCAACACGCTGTTTGATGCTCTCCGCGACCTTTTCTTCATAGCCTGAGTAGGTGTGGACCGCGTACCATGCACGACTCGAGTCATATCGTTTAGCGTTTGCCATTATAGTAGTACCTCCTTGAACAAGTAGCTGAATATAGCGTCAAGTCCGACAATGACCAGCGCGAAAAAGAGCGAAAAGATGATGACAGCCAACGTCAGGCTCCACGTCGCACGACGGTTTGGCCAACGCACCTGTCGAAGCTCGACCCATGCACCCTTAAAGTAACCGCCGATTGCTCGGAACGGCTTTGTCCATGCTGACGGCTTTTTGTCGGCTTTCGCGACCTTGGGCTTCGTCGCAGCGGACTTCTTGGTAGTTTTTGGCGTTGCCACCTCTCATCACTCCTTGGGTTAAACCATTAAAAATAGCCTACTATATGGTAGGCCTGTCACTGTCAAGTATCGCCGGTTTTTATGATTTCGTCAAGATCTTTTGCTTCTGCGGAGCATCTGAGAGTACGAAACCAAAACTTGAGCCATGATTGAGACGACTCGTTACTTCGATCTTTGTGCCTAGTTTTTGCATCAGCTTCGTAACGACATAGAGACCGAGACCAGTACCGGAGGTTTCTCGGGTGCGATAGTCTTCTGAGCGGTAGAATTTTTCGAATACATGCTTTAGGTCGGCCTTGCTGATACCGATACCTGTATCTTTGACGGCGAATGAGACACCACCGGTCGTGCGCTTGATCTCCAGTGTCACAGAGCCGCTCTGGGTGTATTTGATAGCGTTGGTGATAAAGTTCTGCAACACTTCCTCGAGATAGAGCCGACTGGTCATGATAGAACCGAGTCTGGTACCGGCATCGAGGTTCAGAGTCAGTCCCTTCTTTTCAGCACTCGGTTGGTAGGTGTGATAGAGCGTCTCGGCGAGAGATTGGAGGTCGATCTCTTCGACAGCATCACCAATACCGCGTTCTGCACGTGAGAGCGTACCGAGGTCGTTGATCATGTTGGCGAGAAGCATGATCTGGTCATGTGCGTTCGTCAGGGAGTCAGCGAGCTTGGTGGCGTCGGAACCGTGCTTCATAAAGTACTGGACGTTCGATATCGTTCCTTCGGCGATCGTGACCGGCGTCCGTAGTTCGTGGCTGATAACCGAGATGAACTCATCTCGTTCCTCTTCCAGGCTCTTTTGTTTGGTGACATCACGGGCGATACATACGTAGCCGTGACCATCGTTTTGGTGGTTGGCCGAAAAAGCACTCTGGATCTTGTTGACGCTCAGATGAAGTCGGATCGTGTCGCCGTCGGCAAAGCGCAGGTTCAGATCGTCACGTTCGAAATGGTTGCCGGCTTTCATCAGCTCAAACAGGGATACCGGCTCACCTGACTTATCCTGCAACGTCACGATATCGTCGACACGTTTGCCGCTCAGGCTTTCGTTGGTGTCCATGAGGCTGAGCATCGCGGCATTATAGATACGGATGCGACCTTTGCTGCTAACCGTAAAGATTGCCTGTGTCGTACCGTTGATGATCGTCAGGAGCGACTCGCGCTGGTCTTGTTGCTTGGTGCGGAGTTTTGAGAGTTTTATGTGTTCTCGGCGACGCATGTACTGCATGACGAAAAAACCTGAGGCTAACGCCGACGCCAATACGAGCAGCAGGCTATAGGTTGCAGTCATTGGTTCCCACCGAAGTTTGCTTTCATAGACTTACCCTAATACTAGCAGATAGGGCTCATGGTTTTTAGTAGTTTACGACTTTCGCGGTAGCCCGGGAGACAACTTTCGACGATCGACCAGAAATCTGTGCTGTGATTCATCTGTCTTGTGTGGGCGAGCTCGTGTACGAGGACATAGTCGATCAGCTCGTGCGGCAGGTTCATCAGTGCGACGTTGAGCGATATCGTACCGCTGGATGAGCAGCTACCCCAGCGTCCTCGTTGGTTACCAAAGCGTTCGCGTTCGTACTCAAACCCATGCATATCAGCGAGGTACTGCAAGCGGCGCGGCAGATACGCCATCGCTTCACGACGAAGCGCGCGTTTTACCTGGGTTGAGACGAATGCCTGGACGAGATCTGGTTGCTCATCATAGTCCCTTGGTAGCGACACGTCGATGATCTGGCCATGGATACGGCCTCTTGGTTCGCTGATATCAGCAAACTTCAGTGTCAACGTGTGAGAATGGCCGATGCTCATGCCGTCCGTATAGACGACACGTTTGTCCTGGACGCTGGCGAGTAGCTTGCGTATCTCGGCACGTGACGACTCGACGAGTTCTTTGACGAGGTAGAGCGGCGCTCGCTTTGGCAGCGATGCTTTGACGTGACCGTCTTCGGTAACACGGAGGCGTACATAGCGAGCCTGCGGGCTTCGTCGGTATGAAATCACCCCAAATTCAGGATCAACGAGCTGTGCTCTGCTCCTTGTGTTAGCTGATTGAGATGTTCCGTCGCTGCGCTTGAATATCATGCGGTTGCGCCTGTGGCGTTGGTTGCTGTTGGTTTGCGGGTGCGCCCTCGTGTGGGGCTACAAGTGCCTTGAGCACGATGCGGGCCTGGGTCGTAAAGGTATGTTTGCCACTGATAACGATGATGTTTTCTGATGGGGTTGGGATAGAGAATTGTTTACGGTAGCGTTCGAACTGGTCGCCGTCCATTGAGGCGTTTAACTGATCCGCTTCACGTTTGTCGCTACGGCGTGAAGAACGCGACTGGCTGGTCGGTTCGTCGGTCTGCACCCAGATGGTCAGGATGCCATAGCCGTTTCGCTTGGCTTCACGCGCTACGCTCTGTCGGCCGCTCTTGCTGTTAACGCCGCCGTCGATGATGAACGTCTTGCCTGTCTTTAGCAGCTCGGTCACTTCGTTTTGGGCGATCGTACCGACCGCTGCATCCTCGACGTGGTCAAACTGCGAGTCAGGAGCGATGGTGTGACGGATGAAATCCATACTGACGAGTGGTGCGCCGAACATCTCAGCAAATTGACGCGAAAAAAAGCTCTTGCCGGAGCCAGGAAGGCCGATGACCAAAATGACAAGCGGGCGTGATGGGCTGAGCGATTTCATATGTTTATATAGTATAGCAAATGGAACAACCTGTCGTACCTCTGGTATACTATAGAGCGTTGCGACGCCATAGGGGCATAGTACAACGGTTAGTATAAGGGTCTCCAAAACCCTAGATCGTGGTTCGATTCCACGTGCCCCTGCCATAATGGATAAAGCGCATTTTCGGCGCTTTTTTCGTTATTTTGACCCCTGTTATTTTCGCTATTTGTAAAAGTTCTATCATTTGATTTTCGTGTTCCTAATAATTCGCGTGTTTTCGAACTGTATTTAGCAATCAGTTCAGCACGATCCTTTAAATTAACAGATACAACATCGTTCTTGAACATGATATTTTCGAACAGTTCTATCAAAATCTGGCGCTTTTCGTCGTCGTCCTTTTCGTCGTAGTATTTAGCTGCTCGCTGGGATAGTTCAAGCATGTATATGCCGCGTCGCTTACGCTCTGTGACGGCACTATCAAACGATGCCATAGCAAGCTCTAGAGTCTCAATTTCACTCATGAATGACTCGTGCTTGGTTTCATATCGCTCCTGTGTGATGACGCCTGCAAGTTTGTCGTCGTACAAGGACTCGTCCATGGACTTGATACGCTCAATGCGTGTCTTCGTATTCTGCTCGACTTCTGCACGGTTATCCGCGGCCTTCTCGACGTCAGATTGCATACTCTCAACAACCCACTCTAGGACACTCTGAGAGGGGCACAGAAGACGCTCAAGCTCCTGCTTTACAACCTCTTGAACTACATCTTCACGAATATATTTATATTTACGATTTTTGCACCGCTCGTCACGACGCTGGCAAGCTCCATAGTAGCGACCCTTCTGCAACTGCCATGAAACCTGACTACCGCATGTCGCACACGTCACGACACCCTTAAGAGAAACATTGTGTCGGACTTGTTTTTTTGGTCGCTTGCCATGTAGCTTATCTTGTACAGCCTCCCATACTTCGCGCCTTACGATTGGCGTTTGAGCTCCCGGGTATTCCTGCCCATCAAAACGATTAATCCCTATATAAAAGGGATTGAGGAGTATTTTATGTACGTGACTTTCCGGTATGGGTCTGCCATTGCGTGTTGTTAGTCCGATCTCTCGCATCTTCGCAGCAATAGACTCGATTGACTGGCCGGGTTTTAGGTATAGCTCAAACATCGCTCGAATTGAGTTCATTGTAGCTGGATTAGGGACATGTATGCGCTTGCCGTGATCAGTCACGGTCATATACCCAACAGGAGGAACTGCCGGTAGCCATCCTTGTGCTAATTTTTCCGCCCAGCCCTTCATAGCCTCTTCTCGCAGGTTATCCGTGTACTTCTTGGCAACAGCTAAGTGAATGTTCCACATAAACTTAACGTCAGACTTTGACTCCTTGTGTAGCTGGATATTCTCTTTGACAAGATGGAGCATTCGATCAGCGTCTCTACTAAGCCAATCATCAATAGCAACGGCATCCTTCATATTTCGTGTCAGCCTGTCGGTTTTTTCGACCGCTAGATGATAGATAGCGTTCTTATTCATGTAGGTAAGCAGTTCTTTAAATATCTTGCGGCTCTGCTCCTTTGATGCTGTTTCGGCTATCTTGAACACCTTCTCGACAATAAATCCTTTATTGGCGCAGTATCCTGTGAGAAGTTTAACTTGAGAATCGAGAGAATACCCCTCGTCCTCCTGCGATTTACTTGATACGCGAGCCAGTATTACAGCTCTGCTTTTCTTATTCATTATTTTTGTCCTCCGTTCGTGCAACACCTAAGATCTCCCTGTCACCAGCGAGTACTTTATATACAGTTATTAGACTCTCTCCGACGTTTTTCGCTTCTTCATGGGTAACTGGTCGATTCTGCTCAGACTCAAGTATCTGACGCAATTCCTCGATGCGCTCATTGTCGACGGTTATAACACCGACAAGTTTTTGCGTGATACCCTTGAATGACTTTTTACTTACCATATACCCTCCATGAAACGAAAAAGACGCCTCCGAGATTGGTTACATCTTAACAATTCGACTAGGTACAGGCTTTATTTATCCCAAGGTCGTCCTGGTTTTGGTCGTTCCTTGAGCTCTTTCTTTGCTAACTCTTTCAGTTGCTTGTCTCCAGTGCTCGCTAGTAATTGAACTACTAGCTCACTAAGTGTAAGCCCTTTTTGCTTCGCCACGGCCTTTGCTCGCTCGCGCAGGTCATCGGTAACACGGATTTGCATACTAACTATCTTTCTGGACATTTGCCCCTATTTTAACATGTATTGCTATTTAGTTACCACACGTATTGCATGTAACCGTATGTCTCACGATAGCTTGTAAGTCCTCGTCAGGCGTCTCATAGAGCGTGTCTGCTAGGTCGTAGTACCAGCAAGCGCACACTTCTGCTAAGGCTTCCTTTTCGAGTAATTCACGGTCAACCATATACCCCTCCTTTACCTGTAACTAGCCGAATTATTAACGTACAACCTCTATATAAATAGTATTACTAATTAAAATAAAAAGCAATACTAATTAAGCACATTATTGCTGTATTATTTACTTACTGTGCATAGGTAGTAATACGGTGTTATTTTACAGAGGTAAGTGTTTACTTTTTACTCTCCCTTTATATATACTTACGTATAGGAGAGAGAAGTAGTGATGAGCAGTGACGAAAACGGTCAAAAACTATCAGGTCAACATCAACGTATATTGAAATTACTATTCAAGTTCAGATTTGTATCAGCAGGATTATTAGCAGATGTTATGGGTATTCGTAGAGAGGGTGTCTATCAAGTCTTAGAGCAACTAGTAACTAAAAAATTAGTAACAAAGGTCTATGAAGCAAAGTATCGGATCGATAGGAAACCTGCCTACTATTACCTGAATAAAACCGGCGTAACGACCGTCCGCAAGCTCATGGATGCAAAAGAATCTGTCGTCCACGCTTTATACAAAAACGATGAAATGACTGACGATTTTGTAAGCCATAGCATGACACTCATGCAGTGCTATGTGTCTATTATGAAATACTTGCCAGACGGCTCGGACATTTTCTCAAAGACTGAGATCAATCGTTTCAGACAGTTCCCTAAAAACCGCCCAGACCTATATATACGCACGCCAGACGGCAAAGAGGCTATTGTAGTCATTGTTGACGATAAGCCCCTTTATATCGTCCGTAAACGCCTCGATGAGATTATTACGCATAGCGAGGATGAGGGCTGGGATGGCGACAACTACCCCTATGTATGCTTTATCTTAAAAGACCATTCTGCCAAGTACAGCTTTCTCTATACCACTAATAAGAAGTTGGAGGGTATGGGACTAGAGGAAGATGAACTACCGATTCTTGCCGCCGCTCTTGAGTCATTCGATAAACCCATCGCCTCACCGTGGTCTTCACCCCTTAAGCCGAAAGAATATACTAAGCTGTTCGCATAGCCTACAGGTAACAAGGTGGCACGGAGAGAACCCACGAGCTTGCGAGGGGGTACTTTCCGTGCTTGCTAACACTTTACGCTAAGCTCGCAGCCCTTGTTGTCCGGCAAGTGCGGCAGGCGTGTACATTCTGTCCAAAGGACAGTATGTACCGACTGTCGGGCTTGACGTGGCAACAATCAATAAACAAGTAACCTATGTCGTGCCCTTTGGCACGTCTGTGACATGATTCGTTCTTGCGCACGAAAATCCCCACTTGCGGTACGCAGCGTGGGGTTTGAGGGGGTAAGTACGGAGCATGTCGTTAGTGGCTGTTGTAGATGGATGGACGGACGATGTAAATAGTCCTTGGACTGTTTACATGGTGCGGCCAGTGGTTGTCTTTCCTTGATAGGCAGTTTTACGTCTTGCCTAGGACGGAGGGGTTACTATAGCCCAGGATAGCTGACAGGTCGCCCGTCGGTTATCTCGTTATATTCGTCGATACACTCAAAGTCATACATTCGATCTTGATAGTATTCTCGTAACTCAGTAGCAAGCTTGACGAGCTTTTCATCTGCTCGCCAATCCTCAACAGTACAACTTTTGGCCACAAGGACTATTACAATTCCAAATCACGCGCCGTCCAACAACAAGCACGTATCACTACTCATGATAGGCCAGCACGAACTTTGAGCGCATTTGAGCTTGAATTGATGGAGACAATGCATCAAAAAGTCACACGACCGCTATTTCAAGTAAACCTGCGCGTACTTATCAAAAGCCCCGATGCAAAACAACATATCATTGCACTCCGATCAGCACTCGACGGCTATAGTGTTCCGCCGTATCAGTCTATCAAGGCGAGGCTATCCCTACCGGTTATTGATAAACTACGCCAGCGTAACGCGACGAATCGACTGCCATCACTCTTCCGCAAGTCAGCAATGATCCTGGCTTCAACAGAGCTTGCAAGTCTCTACCACTTCCCATCAAGTCAAGTGAGTAAAACCGACAATCTCATTACCTCACTAAGTCGTACACTGCCAGCACCCGTATCGCTCAAATCCGGTAAGAAGTTATCGATTTTAATTGGTGATAATTACCATCATGAAACGATAACGCCTATCGGTCTTACTGAGGAGGAACGAGAACGACATATGTATATCATCGGTGGTACGGGCAACGGTAAAACGACGATGCTGTTTTATGAGATATTGCAGGATATACGTGCAGGCAATGGCGTAGCAGTATTAGATCCCCACGGTGATCTTGCCGAGCGTATCTTGCGGTACATACCAGAGGAGCGTATCAATGACGTTATTTACCTCAACCCTGATGACCTAGCATATCCAATCGGTATGAATTTGCTTGAACTATCGCCCGATCTTGAAGGAGATGATCTTCTGCGAGAAAAAGACCTTATTACTGAGGCTACTATTTCAGTATTGCGTAAGATATTTTCCGAGGACGACAGTGGTGGCCATCGTATCGAGTACGTACTACGTAACACCATACAAACAGCGCTAACGCTTGAAGATCCGACTCTATTTACCATCTTTGAGTTGCTCAACGATGCTAAATATCGTCGCAAGGTAGTAAAAACACTCGAAGATAAAAACCTGAAAGACTTTTGGAATAATGAGCTTGGCAAAGCTGGTGATATGCAGAAAGTTAAAATGGCCGCAGGTATTACCGCTAAAATTGGACGCTTCCTATTCTCCGCATCTGCTCGACGTATGATTGAGCAACCAAAATCTACAATCAACTTTGAGGATATCCTAGCAGGTCGCAAGATACTGGTATGCAACTTTTCTAAGGGTCTTCTTGGAGAAGATACCTCGGCACTATTTGGTACGACTGTTCTTGCGAAGCTACAAACTGCGTCCCTACGCCGCGCACGCATCGGACAGGGCGAACGCACTCCGTACTATCTATATGTTGACGAGTTTCAGAACTTCGCTACAACGAGCTTCGTACAGATGCTATCGGAGGCACGAAAATATAAATTATTCCTCACTATGGCCGAACAATCTACCTCGCAGCAAGATGAGCAGCGCCTTGTAGATATAATTCTTGCTAACGTCGGTACGGTGGTATGTTTCCGCTCAGGTAGTCCGTCGGACGAGCGACTTGTCTTGCCGCTATTCATGCCTTTCATTCAGCAAGGCGAGATAGCCAACTTGCCAGCTTATTCATACTATGTACGCATCTCAGCCGTGAATGCCCAAGAACCGATGTCAGGTGTAACAGTGGTCGTTCAAGAAACTGGAGATAAGTCTATAGCTCGAAAAGTGATCGGGACATCACGTCAACTTTACGCGAAGAAAGTCGAACTAGAAGAAAAACAACCTAATGAACCAAAACAAAAAGATACGGCTAAAATATCTCAAAAATCCACAAAACAGAGGAAGAAGCGAGCGAGCAAAAAGCCAGATGACGAGCTATCCACGATGAAGTCGGTGACTTAGATATTACCAAATCAGATCAAGCTATTGCTTATTTTTTCATTTCGTGCTATAATATTCATCGAACCTTAACAGTTTAGCACTCCCTACTGAGAACGGCGTTTTATATACAAATCTTGCATGTAATACGCCGTTCTCAATCGACAGTTGAGATCACCGCTGCAAGTCGCATCGGAGAAGTCTACGGCAAGGAAGAGGGTCATCATGACCACCATCGAGCAGTTGGCCGGTATCACCAGCCAGCACAACGAGATCGTCAAGCGTGTCGGCAACGGCTCGCTCGACCCCGTCGCCGTCAAGCGGGCACTCCAGGACATCATCGAGGGCAAGCTGCCCACGCTGACCTGGAACCCGCCCACCTGGTGGCGTACCCCCGAGCAGCAGCTCGAGCGTGCCCGTCAGCTCTGGCCGAACGCCGTTCTGCCCGAGCCGCCCAAGGAGTTCACGCCCCGGACGAAGTCCGAGGTACTGCTTCTCCACGTGCCGGATTCGTTCGACTCCCTCTGGGACAAGGCCATCGCCCCCACGGGCTACACCAAGTACCGGTGGGAGGGCGTCAAGGCTGACAAGCGGAACCTGCGTCTTTCGCCGAACAAGCGTGAGTACGCGGAACCCGTCTGGCTGGCCTTCGACCCCGAACACGGCAAGGGTGAGCGTCCCGACTCCTTCTGGGGTCAGGCCGACGTGGCAGCTTCCGAGGTCTTCTCGGCGCTGATCCAGTTCCCCGAGTGGCCGCTCGCGTGGTTCAACGGTGCTTCGGCTCCGAACCTCTCGGGCTACCAGCTCAAGTACGACGGGAACTGGTCGCGCGTTCCGTGCGTCAACCGGTGGGACGTCGACCGCCAGCTGGAGCTGCACGGCCGCTGGGCCGCCCATGCCGATTCGTTCTGGTCGTCTCCGTCGGTCAGGGAGTGCTGACACTGGAACCTTGGTTCCTTGGTATCCGGAGGGGTTTGGTTTCTTGGATCTTGATCCTTGAAAACTTTTACCTCTCCGGATACCTGCACTCACTTTTGAATTTGTCCCTTAACCGTTCCTCTGCTTTAGCAGAGGCGTTTTTAATTTTTGCTAAAATAGGGAGTGAATTGGTTACTGAACGTATGTTCACGGATGTACGTCACCGATTCCGTGTTTTGAAACTGACAGAATTATCTTATTTACGGATGAGGTAAGTGTGCAGGCAAAATATCGAGCACTCCGTGCAATCCGCTAGAGATATGTATCTCGTATAAAATACAGAGTTTGGATGCGTCTGAACCCAGTGGTACCGGATGGCAGATTGCGCTATACCGACTGGTCGAACGTTCCGTACGTCAACCGGTGGGACGACGACCGCCAGCTGAAGCTGAACGACAACTGGGCCGACAATGCCAATTCGAACTGGTCGTCTCCGTCGGTCAGGGACTGCTCGTGATAGACTTTAGCCAGCCTCCCAGCATGCGGCCAATCTCATTGCAGGTTGAGTCAAGCTGCTGGTAGGTCTGGTTAGAAACGCATTTGCAGTCTTTGCACAGATTGAGGAGCAAGCGGAGGCTATCGAGCCGTACAGACGCTTCATTTATGTAAGCGGCCTTATCTGACGGTTTAGTACTACTAGCAGCCCGCAGCGATAGCCGCAGGAGCTCAAGTATTTCGCTCTGACACGTCGCGCCGAGACTGTAGCGCTCTGATTTTGGAAATGCAATCAAACATTCATGAAAGGATTCGTATAGGTGGTAGACACTACTGACAATGGGAACTTTCCGCAGCGCGGAACCTCTCTCTCTCTCTCTCTCTCTCTCTCTCTCTCTCTCTCTCTCTCTCGATAGCCACGCTCAAACCAACCCTCTCAAAGTAATAATTACAGACATTGTATCTATTAAAGCATTGTCAGCCGCATGGCGGAAGTTCTCGCGAGGTAAAAAATCGAGAAAAGATGTGGCCATATACCAAAAGTATCTTCAAAAAAATCTCGCTGACCTACACACGGCGCTTTCATCCGGTCTCTATAGGCATCAGTCCTATCAACGATTCACCATTCATGACCCAAAACAGCGCCAAATACATAAAGCAACAGTGGCCGATAGAATCGTACACCAGGCAGTCGTTACGGCTATTGAGCCGCTCTTCGAGAGGCGATTTATATACGACAGCTATTCTTGTCGTGTCAATAAAGGTGCTCATGCTGGCGTACTGCGCCTGAAAACTTTTCTTGCCGGTACAAGCAAAAATGACACAAAGGGAGCATACGCGCTCAAGTGCGATATACGAAAATACTTTGCTTCAATTGACCATGAAATATTATTGGGCCTCATTGCTCGCCACATCCAAGATGATACAACTTTGGAACTGATACGAACGATTATTCTGAGCCATAGTGCCGAAACCGGCAAGGGCATACCGCTCGGCAACATTAGCAGCCAGTTGTTTGCGAACATATATCTCCATGAATTGGATTGGTTCATGAAGCAAACCCTTGGAGCCAAGCAATATATTCGCTACTGTGATGACTTCGTGGTCGTCTCATCAGACAGAGCATATCTCGAAAGCCTCATCACACCCATCTGCAATTTTCTAAAAACCGAACTACAACTTGATTTGCATCCATCAAAAGTGTCGATTCGATCATGGAGACAAGGTGTAGATTTTCTTGGCTATGTGCTGCTGCCACACGCTACTGTGGTTCGCACAAAAACGCAGAAGAGAGTACATTCAAAAGTTAATGCCGCCAACTACTCGTCTTATCTTGGAGTATGTTCCCACGCAAATGCCTACAGACTCTCGCAAACTATACGTAACGTAGTTTGGGCTGACAACTTATAGAAATACGACTCAGGTATAATAAGGACATGAATGTTTATCTGGACATTGACGGTGTATTGCTAGCCAACGAGAGTAACGCGGCTAACTATGCAGATGAGTTTCTACAGGCTGTACTAGCAGCATATCCCGATTCTACCTATTGGCTGACTACACACAATTGGAGAGGCAAAAACAGGACTAAAGAAGTGCTCGCACCACACCTCAGACCGGAAACCGTGCCACTACTGGATAAAATTAAGCCGTCCGTCTGGAATGAAATGAAGACGGATGGAATAAACTTCTCAGAGAAGTTTATATGGCTCGATGATGACTTATGGCAGGATGAGTTAAAGGTACTTGAGCAACACAATGCCACCGATAACTTTATCTTAATAGACCTCCAGAAAAACCCAAACCAACTAAAAGATATAGCCGAGATTATTTAGTCTTTTTATTATCTTTTAGGTAGTCGCGCATTACCGCAAAGACCATGAGTCTCTTACGAGCACCAGCCCCACGTGGTTTTACGATAATTGCATAGAGCGCTAAAACGCCTAAAGCTATAAGCACGCCTCCAATGTAGTAGTACCAATTTGACCAAAATAGGACTGCCGGTAACAGTGTGATAGGCAAAACACGAACTAAGATTACTCGCACTAACGTGTCGTAATATTTCCTGAATCGCTTATACGCCGAAGGGCGAGCTGACTGGTGTATGCGCAGATAATCAGCGTAGTCCTTCACGGCTATTGTTTCCGTGTACTTCAGATGCTCATAAACCGATTCTTGCTCAGTATTATCATACAATCCGTAGAAACTATCTTTTGACCTAAAGAATGCATAGTGAAGTACAATAAGGATCCAATCGATAGCCTGTGAAAAATGCAGGTACGCAAGACCAAACAAAACTCCGGCACTTAACGCTAGATATTCCATACTATCCATCATATCATTTACACCATTTTTCCAGTCTTATGAAGCGTAGCATCTCTTGTACTGACGAAGCATCGTCTACGCGACGCATTAACTCACAGCTATCATTTTGAGATAGTATATTCAAACTACCTTCGTAGAGGATATCATCGATGATAGCTAGTTTCCTGTGATGGCCGATCGTCATCAGGACGGTAACTCCCATACTCTGCATCATTTCGATAGCCTTGATCACTTGATCTTGATGCTGCGGATCATGCTCCTCAATAGGCTTCGTATTCACGATAACCTCAACGCCACGCTTTTTAAGTTTTGCAAAGACGACAAGCAAGGATATAGAACGACGCTGAGTAATGAACGGGCTTTCTATAACTACACGATGTCTTGCACTCCGAAGGTCTTTATAAAACTTGTCATAAAATGTAGACTGATTGTAGAGTGAAGATGATGATAACCTAAACATTTTTGCCTCCTGAAATAGCGTTTTCGCTAACAGAGTAAAAAGTTCTATCTTCATCCATGTACCCCTGCCAAGAAAAAATGACCAGCCTAGCGTTGGTCGTTTTTTCTTGTTCGGGGCACGTGAAGCCGAATCCACGCAGTGGTTCGAAGTCTGTCATAACCGTAGGTTTGACAGCCTGTAGTTGATGGCTAAATAAGTAGCGGAGCGGATTATTATGCTATCTAGCGTTCTGAACGTGCCCCTGCCGAGCATAAGCACTTTGTGAAAACAGAGTGTTTTTGTTTGCTATCATGAAAACATGAAGAATGTATCAAAGTTTATCATCGAATTAGTTATAACAATTGTGGTTGCAGGACTGCTCAGCACCATTGTTACTCTAGTCCTCACCTTCGTTACCGGCAACGCAGGAACCTTCAATGAGTCAGTTGCCAATATCAATTTAGTTTCGAGTATACTTTTCGGGTTGATCATTGGCTACAAGCTGAACTCACTCCTGCAACAGCAAAAATCGTAACTCTGTGTGATTTTCCTGGAATATATCTATTAGCCCCAGCCACCTCACCTCCCCGCATACCTCTCCACCAAACTTCTCCTCTTCCTCTTCAACCCCTCCCTCTTCACCAAAAACACTACCAAAGCCACAATAGCAACTGGCCACAACGGTGGGAAAAAGAAACTGATCATCACAAAGAACGCACCGATCATCGTGATGAGAAACAACGTGAGATATGACAAAGAAGATTTCGTGCCGAACAATTCCCACATCTTTTTGTTACTGTTCTCTATTACCTGAGCCGGACGACCAGCGCGCGCCATACTGCGAGCCGACTCGATACCAAAACTGAGCAGCTCGTCATAATCGTTTTTGGATAGGTTGATGTATGTTCCGTTGAAGTAGCTAAACGTCTTGTAGAAAAATATCTTGTTACCAGAGAATTCAAAGTCGTAGTTACCTGCTCGTTCTAGCATAGCAAGCATGACGTTCGGCGCGAGGATTGTGAAGGCGTTCAACTCCTCATCATTCGGCACATAGACGCGGAAGAAACTGTTAAAGTCGCCTTCGAGTGCTACTTGTTTAGTGTCATGAAAGACAACCGACGATAGCCCGAGGATATTATTGAGCGTGACATTCGTCCGCGATTCAACATAGAGATCCTCAACTTCAAACGGTAATGTGACGGCAAATACCTGTAGCTGAAAAAGGCTCGCTGTTGCGGTACCCATCTCACCGCTCTGCAAAAGCGCTGGCGCCTGCTTGGCAGCGGCTAGTGGTGTATAGCTTGCCGTAAAGTATTCGCACGGCAGACCGTCAACCACAAAACTAAGCTTTTGGAGCTGAGTTGTGTTGGTGTACTGGTTATCATAGATGCTCTGACAACCGTCACTCTTTTCCCGTTCGGTGTAGGTGTAGCCGTTCTGCGCTGCCAGCTGCCGAACATAGTCAAACCCGAAGTCTTTGTAGCGTGTGAGGTTCATGCGGCTATTATGTCACAATGCTCCTACTGAGCATTGCAGATAACGTAACGGGGATTTAAGATGAGGTTATCATGCCAAAACAAACTAAACTCTCAGTCCAGGTTCTCGCCCTCACTGCCACTTTGCTTGCACCAGTCATCGTCCTGTTTGCCATCAGCATCGGTCTCTCGGGTCTTGAGGGTATCAACCCTGAAAATCATGACAAAGAGCGGGTCATACCCGTCTCAGAGTCAACTGAGATGCTGATCAAGCAAATCTCCGTCTATGTCATCGCGCCGCTTGCCATCGTGCTGGCTATCCTATCGCTACTCAACCTCAAGTTTGCTAAGGAGAACGTTCATAGAGGCATCATCGCAGGGTTACTCGTAACGGCGTGCTGGTTCGGCTATGCGTTTTGGGCTACAAGTGGCCAGTGGGTGACGATCGACGAAACCAGCCCAGCCGGAGACGGTTCTTTGCAGATCCGATCATTTGATATCGAATAATGGCCCACAAGAAAACGACCCGTAACGTGGGCCGTTTCCTTGCGCTTATAAGAGCTACGCTAACTGCTCTGGGTGATCATCCCGTTTCATCTCCCCGCCATGAGCAATGATGGCGTAGAGGATAAATATCGACACCGCGATCGCAATGATTGACCATACGGGCGTCACTTCGATGAGCGCAAGGTTTGCAACCATACCCACAACTGCAAGTAACGCGCCAAAGATCCGTCCAAACATGTTGCCTGCAAGTAGCAGCGCTGCTGACCCAACGAGAAGCACCCCGATGGCGAGCATCGTCCAACCCCAGTCAGAAACACTCAGCATATACGTCGTACCAGACATGTATACATACCAGTCCTGGCTAAATATGCCTGCAAAGCCATATAACATATGTACGATTCCACTGAGAATCATCAGTGACCCCGCTATCACTATCCAGTTTGTCCACCCAGTAACCTGTGGTTGCCTGGTGGTTCCCGCTGTTGTTGCCATCACACCCTCCCCGTTTACAATTACCTACAGTTAATTATAGGTAGCTACACTGGTAAACGATGTGAAAAAAGTCACACTAACTCTTTGGTTAGTTATTTGTCTTTGGTCTCTTCGCGTTTCATACGCACTGCACGTTTGAAACTGCGTTCGGCGTCTTCGTCGGCGTATCGGGCGATGGCTGGGCGAACGAGCGTCTTTGGTCCGCGACGACGTTCATCAATCTCGTTCAGGGAGTCAATGAAGTAGTTTTCCATCAGCCATTCACGTCCAGGTGGCATCTGTCCCACGACCGTGAACCAGTAAAGTTTTTCACCCCACTGCTCTGCCCGAGCGATGCGTGGCTTTTTGACGACTTTCATCGTGCCGATTGGGACGGTTTCGATAGCCTTTTCGATGATATTGCGGCCGACTTTCTCATTATTTACAAAGATATCAACGGCAAGCGTTCGAACACCACGTGGGGTTACTTTGACGGCCTGAATATGTTGGTTATGCATCCAGATCACTTCGCCGTTAATGCTGCGGAGCTTGGTCGATCGTAGCGTCATGCGTTCCACGACACCCGATACATCCAGAAACGGCTCGACGCGGATAAAGTCACCGACGTGGAACCAGTGTTCGATTATCATGGCCGCACCAGCAGTGATATCACGCAGAATCATACCGATCGTACCACCGGCTAACACGATAAAGAACGCACTAGCACCGATCGCCGCACTACTGAAGGTCGCGGTTGGACTGAGGAGCTTCCAGACATAGAACGCGACGACACCGACGATAACCGCACGAACTAGCGCGATTGCGACGCTGAGGTATGTTTCGACGCGTCGTAGCCGTATCTGACGCTCCACGTCATCGGTCGTATCGGAACTGACTGCGACCAGTTGAGCGACTTTGATGATGAAATACGCGATGATCTTGCTGAACCAATAGGCTAGAACGATAGTTACTAGCAATATCAACACCGAGCGAAACGCGTTCGGCTCAGTAAAAAAGGTCGTGAATTCGTTTATGGTGTTCTCTGCTGCCTGTTCCATTACCAAAGACCTATACTACAGGTGATGTCAGACAATTTCCAGTGTGAAAAAGCTGTTGAGTGACAGTGTCGCGCTCATTATGAGCAGCAGCCAGAGTGACCAGCCAAACTGTTTGCGCGCCCATCGTGATACATCGGTCTCGGAGCGATCGAGACAAAGTTGCAGCCAGTAGAGTCCCGCGAGCAGGACGATGAGGTATGTCAGCAGACTCGTCCCGTACACCCCGAGCACCGTCCAGATGACCAGAAACAATACGACATAGATAGTGATCTGCTGTCTGGTTGCATGAACACCTTTGACGACCGACAGTATTGGCAAGTTCGCAGCAGCGTACTCGTCACGACGAAAGATCGCGATCGAATAAAAATGTGCCATTTGCCACGCGACCATGACCAGGAACAACAGTACCGCGATCATATCAAACGAGTTCGTTGCCGCAATGTAACCGATAACCGGTGGTGTAGAGCCACTTAGCGTGCCGATAAGCGTGCTATGGATGGTCTTGCGCTTGCTATAGGTATAGGGGCCGACATAGGCGATGAATCCAAATAACGCTACTGATAGCGTAAGCAAATTCGTACCGTATGCTAGCAGTAGCGTACCTACTACCAGTAGTGTCGTGCCATAGACGATGGCGTTAGCGAGCGGTACGTCCCCACTGACAAGCGCACGTCGCTTGGTACGGGCCATACGGGCATCGATATCACGGTCGAGGATATTGTTGAATACGCAGGCCGAGGCCATGACAAGTGCCACACCGATGAGCATCGAGAAGAATGTGATTATGTTTGGATCGCCAGCAGCACCAAAGAAATACCCTGCGATAGCTGCGATGGAGTTACCGTAGACGATGCCTGGTTTGGCAAGGTAATAGTAGGTTCTTAGTAGAGTACGTATTGACATTGGCTTAGTGGTGATGCTCGTGGTCATTCGACGAGTCGAGCTCGATGTTTTCTTCTTGTTGGATATAGGTCTCAACCTCGTGTGGCATCATATTGTAGTTTAGATGATACATGATCCAGAGGCTACCGAAGGCGACGATACCGACCACCATCAACATAAACAGGAATGAAGCGAGGTTGAGGCGCGGCTTGGCTTCGTGACCGAGGTGGAAGAAGAATAACAGTTGCACGATAAGTTGGGTGATAGCGAGCGTCACGAGTGCGACAGCGAGCGGTAGGTCTGGATAGGCTTTGCCCTGGAAATCACTCTGGATAGTCGTCAGCACGAATGCGATCAACGTCAGCCCAAGCGATAGGACGAAGCCTATCAGGTATGAGCGCATCAGTTTTTTACTATCGGTCATGACAGTGCTCCCATCAGGTAAACCAGCGTGAAGATAAAGATCCAGATGATATCGAGGAAGTGCCAAAAGAGCGCGAACATGGTCAGTCGTTTTTCAAAGCTACTCGTCACGCCGCGCTTATATAGGAAATAGACGAGCACGAGGAGCCAAAGGAGGCCTACAGCAATATGGAAGCCGTGCGTGCCGACCAATGTAAAGTAAGCTGTCAAAAAGGCGCTGGCCTGTGGTCCATGGCCTTCAGCCAGCAAGACGCCGAACTCATAAAGTTCCATACCGAGGAAGCCGGCACCAAGCAAAAAGGTCAGGCCAAGTGAGGCCCAGATGAGCTTGGTCTGTTTCGCCGCAAGCCCAACCAGCGCGATACCGGTCGTCAGTGAGCTTGCGAGCAGTAGCAATGTCTCAATCAGGATAAAGTTCAAATCAAACAGCTGGGCACCTGTTGGTCCACCGGCCGTACCACCGCGTAGGACAGCATAGGTTGCAAACAGACAGGCGAACAGCACACAGTCGGTCATCAGATAGACCCAGAACCCGAGCGTCGTCTTTGCGAATTCGGCCTGGTGTCTCAAAGCAGCTTCAGCGTGGCTCATACGACACCTTTCTGCTCACGAGCGACAACCTCTTTGGTTATCAGTATTTCCGTATCCTCGTCAGCAAACCGTACGATAAGGAGCGCGAGGAGGGCAAGCGTTCCGACGATCAACAGCCACCAGATATGCCAGATGAGCGCGAAACACATCAGAAAGCTAGCGAACGCAATCAACAGGCCGAACGGCGAGTTCTTAGGCAAATGGAACGGTTCAAACTTGTTCTTCGGGTAGTTCTTGTCATGTTTCATGTCCCAGAACGCATCGCGTCCACGAATGACTGGCGTGATAGCAAAGTTGTATGACGGCGCTGGTGACGGTACTGACCATTCGAGTGTGCGACCGTTCCATGGGTCCCCGGTCGTGTCACGGTTTTTCTTGCGCTGGATGATACTGACAAGTAGTTGCAAAGCTTGGAGGCCCGCGCCAAGCATCATGATCATCAGACCGATACCGGCAACGATGAACAACCCTTGCCATCCAAGACTTGCGTCATAGTGGTCGAGACGACGTGTCGCGCCCATGATTCCGAGAATGTAGAGCGGCCCAAAAGCGCCGACGAACCCGATGATCCAGCACCAGGCCGCCGCTTTGCCAAGTCCTTCATGGAGCGTAAAGCCGAATATCTTTGGGAACCAATAGGTAAGCCCGGCCATAAAACCGAACACGACACCGCCGATGATCATGTTATGGAAGTGCGCGACGAGGAACAGACTGTTATGCATCTGAAAGTCGATGGCAGGTACGGCATGAAGCATACCTGTCATACCGCCGATCGTGAAGGTGACGATAAAACCAAGAAACCAATACATCGGGCTCGTGAACTTGACGCGTCCTCGATACATCGTAAACAACCAGTTAAAGACCTTCACACCTGTCGGAATCGCAATGATCATCGTCGTGATACCAAAGAATGCGTTGACATTCGCGCCTGCTCCCATCGTGAAGAAGTGGTGTAGCCAGACAACATAGCTGAAGAACGCGATCGCCATGATAGCCGCAACCATCGATGTATAGCCGAACAGTTTTTTGCGTGCAAAAGTTGCCACGATCTCGGAAAAGATACCAAATGCCGGCAAGATCAAGATATAGACCTCGGGGTGACCCCAGGCCCATATCAGGTTGATATACATCATCGGGTTTCCACCCATGTCACTCGTAAAGAAGTGCATGCCAAGCAGTCGATCAAGCGACAACATGCCGAGCGTGGCGGTTAGGATCGGGAACGCAAAGATGACGAGCAGCATAGCACCGAAGACACTCCAGGCAAAGATTGGCATATCCATCAACTTCATGCCAGGTGCACGCATCTTGAGGATCGTGACGATAAAGTTGATGCCGGAGAGCAGACTACCGACACCGGATATCTGCAACGCCCATATCCAATAATCCACGCCGACGCCGGGACTGTATTCGATACCGGAAAGCGGCGGATACGACAACCAACCTGCAGCCGCAAACTCACCGACGACCAAACTGACGTTGATGAGTGCCATTCCCATGAAGAACAACCAAAAACTCACGGAGTTCAGAAACGGAAAAGCGACATCACGTGCCCCTAGTTGTAGCGGTAACACGAGGTTGATGAGCCCAAACATGAGGCCCATCGCCACGAAAAAGATCATGATGGTGCCGTGAGCGGTAAAGACTTGTTGGAAATGATCAGAACTCAGGAATCCCTGGGCTTCACCGCTCGCAAGCGCTTGGTGTGCGCGCAGCATGACCGCATCACCGAGACCACGCAGCAGCATGACGAGTGCGACAATGATGTACATGACACCGATCTTTTTCGGGTCGAGGCTGGTGAGCCATTCACGATACAGCCAAGTCCACTTTTTTAGGAAGGTGATAAGAATGATGACCGCCAAGCCCCCGCCGACGATCGACAATGCGCCACCGAGCATGATTGGATCATGCGGCAAGTCATCAAAGCCGAGCATACCGAGCATCAGTGGTGTCCCCCTCCATGTTCGCTACCCATGTAGCGGTTTATGACACTATCATACAGGGTCGTATCATAGAGACTATAGGTACTGGTAGCTGGGTCTCTGGTCGGTTCACGCAGCTTTTCATAGAGTTCGACGGTGAGTTGCTCGGAATCCTTCGCTGACGTGACCCATGCGTTGAACTCATCGATACTCCTAGCTTTGGCGGTAAAATTCATATCTGCGTGCCCTTCACCGCTTAGGTTGGCTGACGTTCCACGGTAATCACCTGATTCACGGGCGTTGAGGTGTAGTTTGGTACTCATGCCCGACATAGCGTAGATCTGACCACCAAGCTGCGGTATCCAGAACGAGTTCATAGGTGCGTCACTCGTGATCGTAAACTCCACGGGCTGATTGATCGGTATGACGAGTTCATCGATCGACGCTACCTGATAGTCGGGATATAGAAACAACCATCGCCACTGGAGCGCGACGACTTGTACTTTCAGCTGTTGTCTATCAGATGCGAGGGGTTTGTAAGGATCGAGGCTGTGCGACGTTTGCCAGACGATGACCGACAAAACGCCGACAATGATGATCGGCACACCCCACCAGATGAACTCCAGTAACTTACTGCTCTCCCAATCAGGTCTATAGGTTGCTTTTTTATTACCCTCTCGGTACCGTAGCGGAATGAAAAAGGCCAAGAAAAATACCGGTACGATGATAATCAGCATGATAGCGACAGCCAAGAACAACGTGTCTCGTTGCTGATCACCGATAGTGCCTTTAGTGTCGATCATCTGCATGGTGCCACCCTGGGCCGCGAACACCATGAGACCAATCACGCCAAGGAGCGCAATAATCGGCACAACTACCCAAAGTACCCTCTTCAACATATTTATGCTTACTATAACACGGCGAAGCGAGTAGGTAGAGAGCTAGCCTCCGAACTAGACCAAGCCGATTTTACACCTTGGTCTAGCACAATATTGCATCCTTTTTGCAGCGCTCCAGCATGTCTGTTAGCATAACAAGTAACGTAAAGTATTAACGTGAAAGAACGGATAAACACACAATCATGAAAGTTGTTATAGTCGGCGGTGGCTTCGGTGGCGTCAAAACAGCCTTAGGTCTCGCGAAAGACGATAAGCTCCAGGTCACGCTCGTCAGCGACCGCGATCATTTTCTGTTCTATCCAGCACTTTATGCGACCGCCACTGGCCGTAGCCGACGCCAGTCGATCATACCGATTAGTGACATGCTCGCCGGTTCTCGCGTCAAGTTCATCCAAGACACGATGACGAGTCTTGATACTGAGCGCCACATCGTCATTACCAACGATCATCAGTTGCCATACGACCGTGTCGTGCTAGCCCTCGGTGTTGTGACATCGTACTTTGGCATCGAAGGTCTCGATAAATACAGTTACAGCATCAAATCAGCACACGAAATATACCGTTTCAAACGACATCTGCATGATGAACTCACCAGCGAGCATCAGTTCGACAAGAACTACATCATCGTTGGCGCCGGGCCTACAGGAGTTGAACTGTCTGCCGCTATGGGGCACTACCTAAAGCGCATTGCAAAAAAACATAAGATTCGTCAACGCACCGTCCACCTCAGTCTAGTCGAGGCGGCCCCACGAGTTTTGCCACGAATGAGTGAGCGTGCCAGTGAAATGGTCGAAAAGCAGTTGAAAAAATTAGGCGTCAAGGTCATGACCAACAAAAAAGTCGAGTCCGAAGACGACGACAGTATCATCATCAGCGGCAAAGATATCCCGAGCAAGACCGTCGTATGGACATCAGGTGTGGCAAACAGTCCATTTTTTGCCGAGCATAGTGATATTTTCCGCCTCGCAAAGAATGGCCGAGTCGAAGTCGATGAGCATCTCAAAGTGAGTGAGCGTGTCTACGTCATCGGCGACAATGCGAGCACGCCGTTTACTGGTCTTGCCCAAACTGCGATCCACGATGCGATGTTCGTGACAAAGGCTATCCGTGCCGAGGCACACAAACGACCACTTCCTACCTATAGAGCTAAAAAACAACCAGTCGTCATACCGGTTGGTGAGAACTGGGCGATCTTTGAGTTTGGTCCGCTACGGCTTGGTGGTTTCATGGCATCGATGGTCCGTCGTGCGGCTGGATTCGTCGGCTACACCGATTACTTACCTGTTACGACGGCTTTCAAACTCTTCTTGTCCGAGGATGACCTGGAAGAAGAGTGCTCAATCTGTAAATAGTTGCTTGTCAGTCCGTTCTGCACTGCTATACTGTTAGATAAGCATAAGCATAGGGGGGCGGGGCTGAGGTTAAAGCCTAGGTAATCACTGATGAAGATATTGATGCTTGGGTGGGAGCTCCCTCCTTACAATAGTGGTGGTCTTGGCGTGGCCTGTTATCATCTCGCAAAAGCACTTGCCGACCACGGAGCGGATATCCAGTTCGTACTCCCATCGACCGCCGAGCACGACGAGGTAGACTTCATGCGCGTTCTCAAACCTCAATCAACGATGCGCACCACGACCCAAACTACATACCGTGTCAACCCAAACCCCTACACCGGTAACCTGACGGCGATTCGCGAACTACAGTCTGAGTACGAAGACTACATAGAGACAGTGATCGCACTTGAGCGTCCCGATGTCGTCCATGCACACGACTGGTTGACGTTGCGAGCCGGTATGCGCGCGAAAGCCGTTTCGGGCGTGCCGCTGATCGCGCACGTGCATGCGACCGAGTTCGATCGAGCGGGCGGTAACTACGGCGACCCGTTAATACATGAGATCGAGGAACACGGGTTACTAATGGCGGATCACATCGTAGCGGTCAGTAACACGACGAAAAAAGTCATCGTCGAACGCTATAACATTCCTGCTGACAAGATTGAAGTCATTCATAACAGCGCCGAACTGCTCGAGTCCCACGCTACAGATATCAGTGCGTACCGCTACATTGAGCAACTCAAACAAGAAGACTACACCGTCGTTGCGACCATCGGTCGCCTGACTCGACAAAAAGGACTGACGCATTTTCTACGAGCTGCAGCGCAGGCACACAGTCGTTATAGCCGATTTCTGTTCGTGATAGCTGGGAGCGGAGAGCAACGAGATGAGCTGATCGAGCTCAGCGCAGACCTCGGTATCGCTGATGCGGTAATTTTTACCGGTTTCGTGCGAGGTCAGGCTCTTCGGGATGTCTATAATCTTGCTGACATCTTCGTGATGAGCTCAGTGAGCGAACCGTTTGGCCTTACCGCTCTTGAGGCCGCCCAACACCGGACAGCGCTCAGTATCACGAACCAATCAGGCGTCCGTGAAGTCCTTAACGGCACGTTGACTTATGACTATTGGGATGAGAGGCGCCTTGCAGATCAATTGGTTGCGCTTGCTCTCTCGGCTTCGCTGAGGAGTGAACTCGCTCACGATGCCGGTCTCGAAGTACTTCAGATGTCATGGAAAAAAGTGGCTGCGCAATTCGTCGATCGTTACCAGGTCCTGAGGAGTGCTACCGCATGAGTGAGCGCCAAATCATGCTCTATCTGCATGTTCATCAACCATATCGAGTGAGTCCGTACAGCGCATTCGATATCGGGATGCGCCACGACTATTTCATCGACAACGAGCAGGTCAGTAACGAAGCCGTGTTCCGTAAAGTCGCTGAAAAATCATACCTTCCAACGAATCGCATGCTGCTCAAACTGCTCCACACACAGCCAAAGTTTGCGCTGTCGCTCAGTATCACCGGCACGTTCCTGGATCAATGTGAGCGTTGGGGGCCAGACGTCCTCAGGAGCTTCCAGGAGCTCGTCGCTACCGGACGGGTTGAGATTGTCGCTGAAACTTATTACCACAGCCTGGCGTTTTTCTACAGTCGGTTCGAGTTTGAAAAACAGGTCCTGATGCACCGTGAAAAGATACAACAGCTGTTCGGAGTCACACCTCGCGTTTTCCGTAACACTGAGCTCGCATATAATAACGATCTCGCTGAATGGGCTGATAGCGCCGGGTACGTCGGTGCGATCGCAGAAGGTTGGGATGAAGTGCTCGGGTGGCGTAGTCCGAACTATGTCTACACCGCTCCTGGCGTCAAACGGCTCAAACTCTTGCTCAAGAACTACCGTCTCAGCGACGACATCGCCTTCCGTTTCTCAAATCAGCACTGGGCTGAATGGCCATTGACGAGCGAGAAGTATATCGGTTGGCTCGATGCGATCGACGCAAATGAATCACTTATCAACCTGTGTATGGATTACGAGACATTTGGCGAGCACCAATGGGAAGCACACGGTATCTTTGACTTTATGAATGCATGGATTCCGAAGTGGCTGGAGCGTGACGGCAACAGTTTCGTGACAGCAACAGGAGCCGTGACCGGTCACGAACCGGCAGACGAGGTGTCGTTCGAGCGAACCGTCACGTGGGCTGACACAGAGCGAGACCTGAGCGCATGGCTCGGCAACAGTATGCAACAAGAGGCCCTACGTCACCTCTATGACCTCGAGGATGATATATTGCATACGCATGACTCGAATCTCATGCATGACTGGCGCATGCTCCAGACCTCAGATCATGCCTACTACATGTGCACAAAGTGGTTTCGTGATGGTGATGTCCATGCCTACTTTAGCCCCTATAACTCGCCGTACGACGCGTTCATCTACTTTATGAACGCGGTACGCGACCTGAGGTTGCGTCTCATCCAGCACGCTATTGGCGAGGAGAACGGTTGATGTCGCGTCCGATCTTGCTGAGTAATGGCCAGATGCATGTCGGACTCGATCCTTACGGCCTCGTGAATGACTTCTATTTTCCGCATGTCGGGCTCGAAAACCACACGACCGGCAAGAACCTCCGTCATCGTGTCGGCATTTTCGTCGAAGGTTCTTTTAGCTGGCTCGATGATGGCTCATGGGAAATTCGACCCGATTATTATGGTGACGTCCTCGTTTCACGAATCATCGCCGTTAACGACCGGCTTCAGGTACGCCTCGAGTTTGATGATTGCGTCGATAGCGAGTTCACGGCGTTTATCCGTAATATTCATGTGATAAACAGCGCCGATCGCGCGCGTGAAATACGTCTATTCATGCATCAGGTGTTCGTTATCAGTGATAGCAATGCGAGTGACACTGTACAATATCTGCCCGAAGAACGTTCAGTCGTGCATTATAAAGGTTACCGTAGTTTCATCATCAAGGGCATGCATTCTGACAGCGCGCCTTTTGACAGTTATAGTGTCGGTATCTTTGGTCTCGAGGGACGTGAAGGCACCTTCAAGGATGCAGAGGACGGTGAGTTGACAGGAAACAACGTCGAGCACGGCCGAGTCGACTCAGTGATAGGTTTTCATCTGACCATTGAATCAAGCAGCTCACAGCGTGTATATTACTGGATTGCTGCCGGTAGGTCTGAGCGTGAGGCACAAAAGATTAGTAACACGATTGAGCATGATGGCGCGCTGCATCACATCCTCAAAACGGCTAACTGGTGGGCACAGTGGGTCGCACCTGCCAAGAAACTTGCTGCGAAACTTCCAGAGCAATACCGACAAGGATTTATCAGGTCTGCACTCATCATCAAGTCGCAACTCGATAAACATGGCGCAGTCATCGCGAGTACCGACACGACCATGCTTAACTATGAGCGCGATGCCTACGCATACTGCTGGCCACGTGATGCTGCACACGTATTATGGCCTCTGATGCGCATCGGGTACACCGAAGAGCTTCTCAAGTTCTTCGCATTCGCGAGGCGTTCACTGCACGATGACGGCTACCTCAGCCATAAATATCAAGCAGATGGTGCACTGGGCTCATCATGGCATCCGAGAGTCGCTCGTGACGGACAAGCTGCACCGCCGATACAGACCGACGAGACCGCCCTCGTTATGTTCCTGTTCGGTCAATATTACCGTCAGCATGTTGACAAGGAGCTACTCGCAAACTTTTACGTGACACTCATCCAACCGATGGCGAATTTCCTGAGTAGCTACGTCGACAAAAACAGTCTCCCCTTGCCGTCTTATGATCTCTGGGAAGAGAAGGATCTGACGAGCACCTATACCACCGCCGTGACCTATGCAGCGCTCGTAGAGGCCGCCTACCTTGCGGAACAGTGTAATGATACCGAGAGTGCCATTCGCTGGCGAGAAGCGGCTGATGCGATGCATGCGAGCCGTGATACATTCTGGGACGAAGAACGACAGTACTTTATTAAGGGATACCTCGATTCTGACATCGACCGAACTATTGACAGCTCAAGCCTCTACGCAGTCATCATGTTTGGCTACTTCGACCTCGATGATGAACGCGTGAATCGGGCGTATGAGACGATGCGAAATACCATAGCGATCAACGAGACCAAAGTGCTGCGTTACGAGCATGACGCGTATCGCCGTCAAGATGGAGAGCATTCCAACCCATGGCCCGTCACCTCGTTGTGGATGGCTCAGTATGCGCTGCAACACGGTGACGACACAGTCGCGTTTCGTGTTCTAGACTGGGTGCAGAGCGTTATGTTCCCTTCGGGCGTGCTTGCAGAGCAGTACGATATGAACGACCAACCTCTTTCTGTCGCCCCATTGACGTGGTCGCAAGCTGAGTACATGAGCGTGTTACTTGATATGATCACCGACCAGGAGCACATATGAGCATCAAAAAGATACTAAAGTCAGTATTTAGCTCCCAGTCAGCTGTGTTCCGACGTTTCGCTGAACACTACGACATGGTGTATTTTGGCAAACTTCATCTTGACGACGAAGAACACCGTATCGTGCGAGGTATTACGGTCTCCACGCAGCACGTCGATGAACAATACTGTGTCGGAACGGTCAATAACTTTGACATCATCTTGCTCAAGCGGACCGACACAATCGTTCAACCGAACTCGACACGTTCCGAGAAGTATTCATGGATACTCATGCAGCTTGATCTCCATTCAAAATACGACCATCCGCATGTATTCGTTGATGGCGGACACCATGACGAGCTGTTTTATAACGCCCTGTTCGTAAAATTTGCACGACTCATGAAGGTTGACAAGGCTCTCTTCGGCGAAAACCGTGCGTTTACGGAGCGTTTTACGGCCTATACGCCCCCCGACTCGCTTGATGATCTGCCTCTCATCGTCGGTGGTGACATCGGCAAGACGATGGCGCAGCACTTTGCGCATCTCGACTTTGAGTGGTTCCAGGACCGACTCATTGTTTACAGCACAGGGCGAATGCCGACCAAACATCTCCTAGAGCACATGCTTAGGGCTGGGCTATGGCTCGCTGAGGTTCTTGACCACCATGGTGACAAAAAAATAGCCGCTCATGGTGGAGCGGATATTCATCATGTCGAACAGACGGGTTAGCTCTTTCGAGCTTTGACTTCGTTACGACCGAGGTTCTTTTTGGTCTCGACGTATAGCTCATGCTTGCGAGTGAGCGGATCGTATTTCTTGAGGCTAAGCTTTTCGGTCGTGTTCTGCGTGTTCTTGATCGTGTAGTAGGTACGGTGACCAGAAGCCTCGCTGACGAGACCGACGAGCTTTCGCTTTGATTTACTGTTCTTTGCCATGATTATGCTGCCTTTTCCTTACTTGGTACTACTATCCACATGATGATGTACGGCACAACGCCTGGTAGTCCACCCGGCAGCAGTAGCGCAACTGCTATCAGACGTACGATCGTCACGTCTATATCGAAATATTCGGCGATTCCGCCACATACCCCTGCGATAAAGCGCTGGTCGGTACTTCGATACAGTTTCTTAGCCATATTATATCAGTAATCCTTTATTTCGTAAATGGAGCCACCTTCGAGACTTGAACTCGAGACCCCTTCCTTACCATGGAAGTGCTCTACCACTGAGCTAAGGCGGCATCTTTGATGCTCGCCTTGTCAGGCTAGAGCACCGTGCTAACAATTAATCTTTCCGGCTCCGCCTAGGCACTAAGCTAAGGCGGCACATCAGACGTTTTAACCTCGACAATTTTAACAGTATTTACCCCTGGTGACAAGTCGTCTAGAACATGTGCGGAGCGTGTTAGCTAACGCGCGGCGATTTCAGCGGCAAATTCGGTACACATCGTCTGGAAGGCTGCGAGATTTGCATCACTTGGCTGAATACCATCCACGTACGGCTCAAGCAGCCAGACGCCCTTCATGTTTTCGTTACCGAGACCTAGTTTGTGCAGGTTCGGTGATGTACCACTTGTTGACCCCATCGCCCATTGCTTCGCACGAGCCCAATCCGCTGTCGGTGTGCTGCCGTAGATATGTTGGAGCTCAACGCGTACGTTTCGAGCCTCCAGAGCATCTTGCTTGGTTTTTTCCGTCGTGCGGTCACTACCGGCACCGAATATTTGGTCGTAGTCTTGGGCATTTTGATCATCCCATCCGTTTGCTGATGCATAGAACCGGTCACTGCCGGCACCGAACACTGTCACGGCGTGATTAAGCAAGTTTTCGATCGCAGGGTTAGTTGCACCGACGATCGGCCCATGGCCAGATAGTCCGAACTCTGTTGCCATGTTACTTGGTAGTTCATCACTGACGATATCGATCAGTCGTTGATGCGCAGTCCGCCATTGTGCGGCTGTGTAGCCACTGTTCGATTGTTGCACGGCAGGTCCGTAGTAGAGTTCTGAATACTGATAGCCGTACCATGCTCCATGTATCAGGCGGGTGCGAACACCATGGTTTGCTTCACAATCTTGAGCAAAAGGGATCAAAAAGTCACGGAAATACGCGCGGTAAAAATTTTCGAAGACAGTATTCGGCGTACCGATGGTTCCACCGGATGCTACTGCGCCATTTCGTGTTTGGTTTGTTCCATTTGAAGTACCTGCAGCCGCTGGATGAGGTATCCATGCACCAGAGGTGTGCTCGTAGACAAAGTAGTCGGCCATCTGATTCGTCCAATATGCTGGCGTGTACTGACCAAAAATCGGTCGAATAGCCAGATCGCGTATCTTCGTCGGGTTAGCTGTGTTCCAGTTCTTTACCCAATCCCGCGCCGCGTTGAGCCTGGTGTAGATATAGGCGCCAGTCGAATTGTTGACAGTGTCTTCAACATGAAAGCGCCATGAGAAGCCTCTTACGTCGTCAAAACCCATCGCATTGTTGACCTGGGTTTGGTAGTTTACGCCATAGTCTTCCTGGATTGGCCACACACCTCCGACGATCTTGCCCACGTCGGTCGTTGGAGCTTCAGGAGCACCAGCTGGAAAATTGATTGCGCCTACTGTCCAGGTCATGTGAGGCTGTAGAGCACGTCAACGACAACGTCGGTAGCCGCTGTGCTTGATCCAACTGAAGTTACGTTAAGGCGAAGAAGGTGTCCAACTGACTGCGCTTGCGACAAACTGCTCTGTACCGCCTCGGTTGTTGAACCGTCGGAAACTGACAGTGTCGTAATAGTTGACCATGCAGAACCATTATAGTGCTGAACTTGAACGGTCAGTGCGGAGCCAGATGGAGCACTGCCGACACGCATACGAGCTGATGTAATCGTTCGTGCGGCATATGCACGGTCAGTTCCGGTCGTTCCAGTCGTAGCCGTATCTGCTGCAAAGCGTATTGGCTGCTGGGTGACAGAAAAATCAAACTTATCAGTACCGCTGTTATACGTAACGGTTATGCCTGATTCAGTGTTCCCTGAGACCATTGTCCCTACGGTTGCAAGCACGCTAGAGCTAAAATCAGTAATGTCACCTGATGCAAGGCTCAGAAGGCTCTTTACCTGTGTGTGAGTAAGTGCGACAATACCACCACTTCCTTGACGACCAACGATCGTACTTGCTGGCACAGTCAGGGCTGACGGTGTTCCAGTAGAATCAGCTTTTAGAATCGTATTCGCCGCTGTGTAATCACTCTCCATGACAGCACCGGCGGCATTGACAGTTGTTGAGTTCGTTGGTTGTGCGCCTGCTGTAATGCCATCTAGCTTCGTCTTATCTGAGGCACTCATCGAACCAGCGGCGCTCGTAGTTGCTGCGGTGATGCTAATATCAGGCGTAGCACCACCACTGGAAACAATCGGCGCGCTACCAGTCACACCGCTCACACCGCCGCCACCAACAGAAGGAGTTACCCAGGTAAAGTTGTTACTGCCCGCATAGGTGAGCATTTGGCCGCTGCTCGGTGAGTTAGTGGCTGAAAGTTTTGGTTCTGTGATAGCATCGCTACCGATCTTTGCTGCCGTGACGTTACCATCCACGATTTTCGCAGTCGTTACGGTACCGTCAGTCGGTGTGCGCTGGTCAGATAGACGAGAATCAGTAGTCACAACAACTGCCGTACCACCAGCTTGGAGTGTGCCGGTAAAGTTCTTGGTGCCACTGATAGATTCTGAACCAGTCAAGTGAACGACGGCATTGTCATTGGCTTTGCTGGTCAGGCCTGGCACGGTTGGACTCGTGGCGGTACCACCTAGGTCACCAGTGAGTTGTACGATACCTTTTGTTGAGCTGGAAGCGTCGGGGGCGCCTGATGCGGCCGCTGAGTCAACGTATGATTTGTTAGCGGCTTGTGTATTCGTTGTAGGCGTGGGCACTACCGGTGATGACGAAAATGTTTTGACGCCAGCAACTGTTTCGGCACCAGTTAAGTGAACCACAGCATTGTCATTGGCTTTGGCAGTCAAATCAGTTGTGAGGTTAGCGATCTTGCTTTGAGCGATAGCGGCAGATCCAGAGATGTCCGTGTTAACGATCGTCCCGTCAGCAATCTTTGCGCTTGTGATCGCACCAGAGGCGACGACTGGGGCGTCTGACGTACCGCTCAGATCACCAGCTAGCTGGACCTTACCTTTAGTAGTCGTCGAGGCGTCAGGCACGCTACCCGAAACAGCTGAATCAGCGTTATCGAGCGACGCCTGAATACTCGCGTCGAGGTCAGAGCGCGGGATACCCGCACCGGGCTTTACATATTTGTCAGCAACGACACCGACATCTTTTAGACTTCCATCACTATCGTGCGCAGCACTCAGGTATTCGTTGAGTATTTCACCCCAAGTGCCACTATCGCTTCCAGGTATTGGTAACCGTGGCATAACTTTCCCCTCACCTTTTTCTAGTTCTTACTGCGATAATACCACTTGGTGTAAATAACACAAGCTTTTAGATAGAGTGCGTATAACAATCTAGTTTTCTAGTAGATCTAGATCAACTTCCAGGTCATGAAACTTTTCCTGGACCAGTTTTTTGGAATCACGGACACCTTTATTATAGATTTCGGGACCAAAGTTTTCAGTAACGATATCTATGATCTCCTGAGCTGCAATAACACCGACTTTGTCACTGTCGATCTCTTCGACGCGTGCGATCACCTCATCCAGGCACTTCTTTATAGTAGCTTCGTCAGATATATCCCATTTTCGCTTCATGTGACTAGGATAGCAAAGAATGAAGCTGGTGCTGGGAGTAGGATATCAGCTCCGTATCAAAATAAAAACCGACCACATGGGTCGATCTTTATTTTGGTGCTGGGAGTAGGATTCGAACCTACGAAGGCGAAAGCCGACAGATTTACAGTCTGTTGTGTTTGACCGCTTCACTATCCCAGCTCGTGGAGCCGATTCAGGGACTCGAACCCAGGACCTGCTGTTTACAAAACAGCTGCTCTAACCAACTGAGCTAAATCGGCATATTGGTATACAGAAATCGCATCAGTTGGTTAGAGCAATGCTGAATAATTTCTACTCGGCATTTGCCTCAAACAGCAACTGGGCTAAATCGGTATATTTTTGAAAAGTACCGAAGACAATCTTACCTGATATGACCTCTGCTGACAAGGTATTCTGACTACATCACGATGCGGCGTGCAGGGCGTTTGATGCGCTTTGGTACACCAGCCGGTATGATCATGCGTGCAGCCTTCTCACGAATACTCATTGCCAACTCCTCCCGGCCATCACGGTCATAGGCGTCAGCGAGGATATTGAGGCTTTGTGGGTTTGGCTCCAACTCGACGGCACGCTCGAGTGCTTCGATCATTTTCTTGGTCTGCCCGAGCTTTTCCTGAACTTTTGCGTAGGCAACGTGTCGAGCTGCAAGATCATTCTCCAGGTTCAATGCCTGTTCAAATGCCAACGATGCCTTTTCATACTTCTTTGTCTCGTAATAGATGAGCCCGACGTTATGCAGGCTGCTCGCGCTCGGCTCAAGGCTCTGTGCGATCTCAAAACACTCGATAGCATCCTCATAAGCGCGTTGCTTGGCGTAGAGGATACCGAGGCGGTTATATGCGGTAGCGTTTCGCTCATCAACGCGGAGGATGGTTAACAATGCCTTTTCAGCACGCAAATATTTCTTGTCACGCAAGCCTTCCTGAGCGATACTCCAGAGCTTGTCAAGCCGCGTCGAGATTCGTGACGGCATCTCGTTACCTTCTTCATCGAGCGACTTCTGGTAGAGGAGTACCCAAACTCCCAGGGCCGCGATGATCAATAGTCCTAACATATCTCGGGCTATTATAGTCGCTCAGGACAACTTTGTCACCAGATGCATCAGGTGTGTGCGAGCATGACCGTTAGCTTCAATCCGTTTCATGACCAGGTCAAATACTTCCATGTTCTCAGCTGCCGAAACGTTTTTTTGTTTCAAAAAGCTAAATCTGAGCAATTGCCCACACATCGTTAGGAACTCGAGGGCTCCTGCTCGATCAGTGTACTTTTTGATCACCACTAACCGCCCATAAGCGTCTGTTTGTAAAAATGTCCGTGCATCACTAACGACACCCGCTTTTGCAGCAAAGTACTCTTCATCTTCAGCTAGTCGAGTCAACTCGGCAGGTCGTCCGCTCGCGAGGAATAAGGCTTGGGCATGTTTCGTAGCATCGAGACTATAGTTTGCGAGCAGTTGCTTGCTCATGGTTTCGTCGATATTGAGAACACCTATTGCTTGGGCCCGTGAACGAATTGTCGAAAGAAGTTGGTTAGGAGCGTGTGTCGTGAGTATAAAATGAACATTTTCGACAGGCTCCTCAAGTAGCTTAAGCAAAGCATTCTGCGCATCAGGGCTCATCGAATCAGCGTCGTCAATGATTATGACGCGTTTACCGTCCTGAATGCTCCTCGTCTGTTCGTACAAAGTCCTGACTCGCTCGATGGATATCAAGCCTTTCTCGGGCAGTAAGCTGGTCACCGTTTGCTCACTTTCGGACAGCTCTCTCGCCAGCATGTTCGCTATCGAACCGAGACCAACGCCTGTCTCACCAGTCAGCAATAACGCATGGGCTGGGGATTTGAGGTATGCGTCGAGCAGTTTCTTGGTCGCAACATTGATAAGCAGTTCAGTCACTGATAGCCTCCATCAGTTTCTTGAAATCATCTGGTGGTTCGGCACGAAATGTCTCACGACGGCTCTCCGGAATGGTTATTTCGAGTGATTCCGCATGGAGGCATAGCCGGTTGATCGGGCTCTTTTCGGACCCGTAGAGCTTGTCGCCGACGATCGGCGTGCCGATGTAGGCCATATGAACACGCAGCTGATGTGTTCGCCCTGTCTCGGGCTTTAGCCGCACAACGCTGTATTTGCCATCGCTCGCCACAACGTCGTATCGAGTGATGGCCGATTTACCGTTCACACCGATGCGATGAGTAGATGGTTTTTTTGGGTTGCGCTCAATAGGCAGATCGAGCGTTGCGGTGTGTTCTTTCGGCGTACCTTTGACGACAGCGAGGTACGTTTTGTGTGCTTTGCGGTCTTGGAACTGTTTTTGCAGCTTACCTTTGGTTTCAGCGTCTTTCGCAGCAATGAGGATGCCGGAGGTATCGCGGTCGAGCCGGTGAACGATACCGGGGCGGTTGCTATCTTCTGGCTCGGTCATTCGGGCTTTTACAAAGTCAGCGACCGTAAACTCGTCGACGACTTCACCTTTGGCGTGCGTCAGTACTCCAGTAGGCTTATTGACGACGATGACGTGATCATCTTCGTAGATAACCGGCAATTCGTGCTCGGAAAAGTCTGGCTCAGCCGGTATTTCGACCGTCACCTCATCATCTTCATCGAGTTTGTACTTTGCAGATAGCTGAACCTCACCGTTCACCTTCACGTAGCCAGCTGCGATGTATTTTTGCCATACGGAACGCGAATATTCCGGCCAAAACTGCGCGACATATTGATCGAGACGCATCAGCTACGCCTTTGGTCGTAAGCCGACAGCTGCTTGAACACGAACGAGGGTTTCGTTTGCGACGATATTCATAGCCTCCTCTGAAGCTTCGAGCTTGCTGATGAGAGCTTCTTTGCCAACTTCGTTGTAACGGGCCTGGAAGGTCTCAAGGAAAGCCTGAACGGCTTCGGCGACAGCCTTTTTCAGATCACCGTAGCTGGTTTTGCCATCCCACTCTGCAGTTACCTCATTCTGAGTTCGGTTAGTGAGTAGCGCGAGTATCTGTAGCAAGTTGGTAACACCAGGCTGATTTTCCCAGTCAAAATGTATCGCTCCGACGCTATCGGTCGTTGCACTCATAACCTTCTTTGCCGCATCGGTTGGATCATCACTGAGCAGTATCGTGCCCCGAGGGTCATCGATACTCTTACTCATCTTTTTGTCTGGGTTTGTCAGGCTACGCACGCGTACGCCGCTGTCGCGAGCCGAGAAATCGAGTTGTTTTTTCCAGTCTTCTGGAACGACGAACAGTTCACCGAACTTGTTGTTCAAGCGTATAGCGATATCACGTGTTATCTCGAGGTGTTGTTTCTGATCGTCGCCGACTGGTACCCATTTCGCACCGTAGAGCAAGATGTCAGCCGACATTAACACTGGATAGTTGAATAATCCAACCGAAATATTATCCTCGTTCGTTGACTTCTCCTTGAACTGCGTCATACGGCTCATTTCACCCATATAGGTAAAGCAATCAAGTATCCAGGTTAGTTCACTATGAGCAGGCACATAACTCTGGCGGTAGATGTTGGTATCTGCATTATCGATATCTAATCCGGCCGCGACGAAATATTTGAGGTTCTTTATCGTCCGCTCGTACAGCCCTTCGTGGTCGATTGGTGTTGTAAAGCTATGGAGGTCCGGCACGAACATGTTTACCTGGTATTCGCCGGCTTTTTCGCGCTGCAAACGTACCATTGGCAGGAATGCGCCTAGGTAGTTACCGAGTGTTGGCTCGTCGTTACTACGAACCCCGGTCAAAATGACATCTTTCATTACCTAAAAAGTATACACTAGGTATATGCCCGTTTTTGACCATATCGCTATCATCTATAACCCGAACAGCACTGGTGACGCGCCGCGCATGGCGAAACGACTCGCTACGCAGATCGACCACGCAAAGGAAACTATCGGTACCGAAGCGACATTAACGCCGACAGAACGCATGGGGCACGCGATCGAACTCTCACGGAAACTGTCACTCAAGCACAAACGACCACTCATCGTTTCTGTCAGTGGTGATGGCGGCTACAACGAAGTCGTCAACGGGGCTATGCAAGCAAAAGAGACGTCAAACAAGGCTCGTCCAGTCGTCGCGGTTGTAGGTGCCGGCAACGCCAACGATCACCGACGTGTCATGCGCGACCGTCCGCTCATCGAGCTCATCAAAGCTGGTGAGCCGCGAGAGTTCGACCTGATCCACCTCGATGCCCGCACAAAAGGCTTCAAAACTGAACGTTACGCCCATAGTTACATCGGTTTCGGCATCACACCTGAGGTTGGTAATGAGCTCAACAAACGTGAGAAGAGCCTGTGGTCAGAAATCAGCATGATCCTCCATACGTACCGCAAATACGCGCCATTTCACATCAAGCAGGACGGTGATGAACGTCTACTCGACAACCTCGTATTCGCCAATATCAATGAAATGGCAAAGATCATAAAACTCGACGAGAAAAACACCGTTCACGACGATAAGTTTGAGGTTATCGAGCTCGATCACCGTTCAAAGCTCCATATGTTCGGCACACTCATCAAGGCTGCGTTGTTCGGCTTCAAGAATCCACCGAGCTACTCTGCCTACGCGTTTGAAGTTCTCGATGCGCTTCCGGTTCAATGCGACGGCGAGATAGAAAAACTACCCGCCCACAGCCGCGTCACGATAACCTCACGACATGCCGCTATCGAAAGCTTGTTTTAGAGCTATAATGACTGCAAATGGATGGGCACGTCAAAAAACAGATAATCGACCAGTTTGAGACCAACAAACGTAGCCACGCAGGACTGCACTACACGGTTCCGTCAGTTGATACCTACCCCTACCAGTGGTTTTGGGACAGCTGTTTTCATGCTGTTACGCTCAGCTATTTCGACCCAGAACGCGCCAAAGAAGAGCTTCGACTACTCCTCAAGGGTCAGTTCAAAAACGGCATGTTCCCGCATATCATCTACTGGCAGCGCGTTCAGAACTCGCCGTTTCCTGATATCAAATGGGGCAAGCGTCATTCCAGCAGCATCACCCAGCCGCCTGTACTCGCCGCTGCGGTATGGCGTATCTACGAGGCAACCGGTGACAAAACCTTCGTTCGGCTGATGCTACCGCATATCCATGCGTTTCACCGCTACCTGCTAACGAACCGTGATCCAAAAGGTATCAACCTAGTTGGTCTCATGAACCCTGATGAGTCAGGCGAGGATAACTCACCCCGTTATGACCACGTTCTCGGTCTCAGCGACCCGCGCCACCAGTTCGTCGATAACTTTCGCGCCCGCCTACAGCTGGTTGATGACTGGAAACAGTCACGATTCGTCATGAAGTCGCAAGTCGACCTCAAACATTGGGTCTATGATGTACCGTTCAACTGCATTTTAGCCGAGAGTTTGCGTCTCACGTCACTACTCGCTGAGTCAGTCGGTGAACAGCGCATCGCCACGTACTCGCATGTCAAGGCAACGAATGTTCGCAGCGCTATCAAAAAACACCTGCTTCATCAGCACCTCTATCAACCGGTTTTTGGGCCGAAACTACGCCGTATTCACGCCAGAACATGGGCACTGTTCATGCCGCTCTACGCCGGTGTTGCGACTCGTGAGGAAGCCACCTATGTCGTCGAGCATTTCCTACGTCACAAACGTGAATTCGCACTCCCATACGGCGTGCCAACGGTTTCTATCAGCGAACCGTCATTTGATCCTAGTGGCGATTGGAAGGGTGACTGGTGGGTGGGAACGAACTGGCGTGGCCCGGTATGGATGGCCAGTAACTGGTTCGTTCTGCAGGGATTGCTGCGCTATGGCTACCGCGAAGATGCCGAGCGCGTCTACCGCAGTTCGCTACATCTCCTGAAACAGTCAGGCCTACGAGAATACTACGATCCACTCACTGGCAAGGGCCATGGTGCATCTGGGTTTACCTGGGGTGGACTCGTTCTAGATATGGAACAGTTACTCATTCCTCCTTCCAGATAGCGGTTATACTTGACAATTTTACTAAACTGTGCTAATATGGATCCATTGCAATCGATGAGCGCAGGGTCGCTTCATAGAATAGCGCACCACTCACTCGTCTAACCTCTTAGACACGGCGCATTCCACGTAAACCTAGCATTCGCCGCCTGTAATACATACATCAAACCAATCTGAAAGGCTTTAAATGCCAAATACTATGTCACGCCGCCGAAGCGGCAGTCCTACTCGTCGACGCCCTGGTGTCGCCTCTTACCGCCCGAACAACCGCCGCCCAAAGCGCGCAAACGGTGGTCAATACATCAACCCGGCTAAGTTCGTTAACAGTGCAGTCGCGAAACAAGAAGAAATCCCATACGAACCAACACACAAGTTCGTCGACTTTCCGTTTAGCGAGGGACTTCACAAGAACATCGCTCACAAGGGTTACGTAACACCGAGCGCCATCCAAGACCAGGCGATTCCTCACGTTCTCGAGGGTCGAGATGTCATCGGTCTCGCGAACACCGGTACTGGTAAAACGGCTGCATTCTTGCTCCCGATCATCCAGCGCATGCAGCGTACTGCTGCCCAACCGTCTGTGCTCATCATGGCTCCAACTCGTGAGCTCGCACAGCAGATCGACGAAGAGTTCCGTAGCTTTGTCTATGGAATGAAGCTCTACTCAACGGTTGTTGTCGGTGGTATGAATATCGAACGTCAGATTCGTGACATTCGTCGCCGTCCACACGTTGTCATCGGTACGCCGGGTCGTCTCAAAGACCTCCTGAACCGTAAAGCGCTCAACCTCGATGGTATCGACACGCTCGTTCTTGACGAGGCTGACCGTATGCTCGACATGGGCTTTTTGAACGATATAAAGACTATCGTCAACCTCACTCCACCTGACCGCCAGACACTATTCTTCAGTGCCACGATCACGCCGGACATCGAACGCGTTATCAACGACTTCTTGAAAAATCCCGTCACCGTATCGGTCCGTACCAGCGAAACCAGTGAGCACGTCGAACAGACCGTCATCCATGCTCGTGACAAAGACCACAAGCTAGAACTGCTCACACAGCTGCTCGAGGACGAATCCTACGACAAGGTACTCGTCTTTGGTGACACGAAATTCGGAGTACAGCGCCTCAGTGACAAGCTAAGCCGTAGTGGCATTACGTCAGCCGCCATCCACGGCAACAAGTCTCAGTCCCAGCGTCAACGCGCACTAAAAGAGTTCCGTGACGAAAAAGTCCGTGTCCTTGTCGCGACCGACGTCGCAGCACGAGGACTCGACATTCCAAATGTCAGCCACGTCATCAACTTCGACCAGCCAAAGACCTACGAGGACTACATCCATCGTATCGGCCGTACCGGTCGTGCTGGCGCATCCGGCACCGCCCACACCTTCGTTACGAAGTAAGCGATAGTTAAGCTAGCAACTCAGGTGGAACATATTCGCCTGATTTTGCTTTGGTGAGCATGAACGCGTTGACTGCCAGCTGATGTGCGCATTCATCACAAAACTTCTCTGCTGAACTCTTTGGTTCACTCCTGCGCTCTTCATACTGCATGCGACGAAGTATGCCCGTTCTGCCAAGCGGCTGCTTCGATATAACTCGATACGGTTCATCTTTGAAATGCATCGTGCAATTCTTAACCGTACAGTGACCGCGTCCATCGTGCGTGGTGCCGCGTCGCTTGAGACCTAGCAGATGTCCTGTTTCGTGTTCAACGGTTTGAGCCGACAGGCCAGTAGTTACGTCGATTACTGCGACACGAACACTACCGGCAAGTCCTTCGTTGAGAGATAGACCTGCGACACGTAGCCAGTTATTGTCCCGGCTTAGGTCTTCACCGCTAGACAACAATGGCTTCTCGGTGATAACAACGTTTAGATCAGCTGGAAACTGTGGCCAACGAATGTGTCTCATATCTACATAGCCACCATCAACTGATGGCACAGCGATGAGACGGTTTGCTCGCACTATCTGTATCCCCCTGATAACACGCTCGACATTACTGATTCCGGCTTCAGCACACTCGACCGATGCGTCAGGAAAATCACGATCTCGAAACACCTCGACACTGAGTGACCTTGGATTTGTCATAATATCTAACAGTAGTCCTACAGGGGTGAAAAATCAAGCAGTTTAGCTGTTCATTAGACCAAGCAGCTTCATGACCGTGTTGTGATTGCGAATGGTTGCAATCTTGTAGACGGGTTTGCTCATGATCTTGCTAGTTGTCGTGCGTCCATAGTTGCTCATGTCAGTTGATTGGTACAGGACGCCTTTTCCGGCATCTAGCGTCTCGATATCTGGTTTCAAATCACCGATGGATACAAGTATCTCGTCTATGTTGTACGGACTCTTTAGGAAATAGTAGTAGTACCGCCAGCCATCTTTGGTCGCCCAGCCCTTTGGTAGCTCATCAACGATGGTCTTCAGTTCATCTTGCGACAAAACGACCGTCGGCACCGTCAAACCAAACTCCTTGAGGATCGTTTCTTCGACCTTCTTTTCGAGGAGTAACTTGTCACGTTCGTTAGAACTAAAGATGATATTACCACTCTGGATATAGGTTGCCACGTTGTCCAATCCCTGCCGTTCCAATGCGACTCGCAGCTCAACCATCTTGATGATATTTTTGCCACCGACATTGATGCCACGGAGTAGGGCTACGTATCTCATCTTACCCATTATAACGACTCGTCCCTTTGACCTCTGAATGCATCTGTTCTACTCTGGAACTAGGTGCTTGCAAAAGTATAGCGCCCGGACCTCACCAGGAAGCGAGTGATCGTCATGGCCAAAACGCCAGACACTGAGCCCGCTTGGTTGATCATCTACCTGGACCTCACCGCTATCACGACTGATCAGAGTTTGGTTGAGAGAGCGTTGAACGGTGATGTGATGGCACAGTGCAACATCGTGAACCACCTCACGAGATTGCCTCCGCACCATCTCGAGGACGCTGATGGACGTATGGACCCTTCCATCGCGTTCCGTCGGGGATTGATCATCGAGCAGGTCGCATAACCCGCACAATCACGCCGGATTACGCATTCGGCCCATGACTTCCGTGAGGCTACGGCCCCGCGTCGCTTGAGGAATAAGACCTCGCGACAGCGGGGCCTTATTCTTAGGATGTGCTACTATCAAGATATCTTGACGGTTCGTTGCTGACATCAGGCAGGTATGCCTTGTATAACCTCTTGAGCACAGCTTCATGACGCTCACGGATCAATTGCTCGTCCCAAACATACCCATTACTATGCCACAGCTCTACAACTTCGAGAGTAATCGAAATATGTGAGTCATCCAAGTACTTTTTCTTTTTGTCGGTATCCTCACCACGTAACTTCTTTTTAGGAATTTGATTCTGAATAGATCCGTTAATCACAAAATCCAGTAGTGTTAGATTTCCTAGTAAATCAACGTACGGCTTGATTTCCGCTTTCGATAAATTCCAGTCATCAATAGGCTTTTGCGGCAATAGGTGTTCGACCGTGACAACAACTCTGTCCAATTGGAATTCACTCGTTCGTTGATTTGTTCTCTCGAGCTTGTCAAGGAGTTGCCATATAAAGTCTTTGTTTCGAGCGGTAAGCTGTAGATTATCTGCTTGAATCGTAAATTCATTTAGCGTGGGTATCAGTGCTTGTTGTTCAATATACTTCTTGAAGCCATTCAAAATAATCTCTTCAGGCGAACGGGCGGTCTTGTTATTCCTGCCTTTGCCCTTATAAGCATCAGAAAGTTCATGTGAAAGGTTACTAAATATCTTTTCAACTTTGTTTGCCGAGCTTGATCCGCCGGTGAAATATAGTACCGAGAAAGCTTCAATCGCCTTGAGAGAGTTCGCCACATGCTTGCGATTCTCAATATGTTTCCAGTTTTGCAAGATGCACAATACCCAAACGATGTACTGTTGCGCCTTGAGGGACGACAGTAATTTGATAGATGTTTGAATCTTGTTTGATTCTTTACCTGCAGGGTCACTTTTTGGAGATTCCAGGACACTAGAGACCTTCATCGGGGTTAGATTATCTATGTCTAACAATGCGACGAGCTGTATGGAGCATTTATCTAACCCATTCAACAACTTTCTGTAGTCAGTTGTGTTATCTTTGATCTCTCTGTAGAGCGTCCTGGGGCTTACATAGCCATTGATCGCGCTCCAATAGTACCTCAAGTATGTATCAAGGTTAAACTGTGGCAAGTAGCGGTTAATAACCGCAACATTTTGCTCGATATTCGTCCATTGTTGGAATGCTCTATCCTCATCGTCTTTCAAACGAGACAAAAGCAAATTTTTGAACAGATCACTTGTGTTTAGCCGTTCACCTTTGGCATTAAAACTTTCAAAGACCTCGTAGGCATCCGACTGATCCCGTAGTAGTATCACAATCATCTCCACTTCTCCGATCTTTCGGAAAAGTCCCATCAGTAGCTTCATTTTGACGTCTACTGTTTTGGCTGCAGCTATGTATTCGCTAACCCTCTGCTCAAAGAAATTTGTCGCGTTCCAGATGTTCCAATGCGCCTCTTTTTGCGTAGGAGTCTCGGCAAGCGAACCACTACGAATCAATTCTTTGAGGTACTCATCTATATCTCTGCCCGCGATTAACTTACGCTCCTCCTTCTCGCCATACTCATCAACTGACAACAGTGTTGAGCGCAAGCTTTCGATCTTTTCTCTGTAGGTATTGTCATCACCAGTAACTTCCAGAGCTATATTGAGTAATACACGAAAGAAGATTTGTAGTGTTATAAGGCGCTGCTGCCCATCCACGACCTCAAATTTTGATTTTTCATTTGTACGAGAAAGTATGAGATTACCGAGGAACGGGAGATTACCTTCCGATTTTTCAGTGTCAAAGAAATCGTCCCAAAACTGTGCAAGCTGCTCACTTTTACCCCTATCGCTCCAAACATAAGAGCGCTGATAGCGAGGTATTCTAAAAAAGTAGCTTTTTCCACCAAAAAGCTGAATAATTTTTTGCTTCTGTGGTGTACTCAGTCGTTCGCCTGGATCCATAACTCCTTTATAGCATACCGGAAAAATTTAAACCCCCTCCGTAGAGGGGGTGAGAGCAGGACGTATAGTCCTGAATAGTGGTGGGCGTATAGGCCTCCTAGTTATGACGATGACCGCCGTCATGCGGGTAGTGGGTACAGACGCTGTTCTACGGTCGGCCGATAAGGATTGGCACCTCCTCGGCGATGCGAAGCAGGCGCCTGACGTAGTTCTCATCAGGAACGCACATGCGCACCAGGTGCTCGATGGCACCATCGTCTCCGACGAGCACGAGCCACTCCATGGGCTCGGCACTCTCCGGACTGAACCGTCGAATAAAGGATTGGGACATCTCTGTCCCCTCTCCCCAGCGACTTTTCCGAGGACCATCCCCGGAAAGGAGCGCTAGCCAATCAGCACAGATTCATGCCAGCTGTGACACGAGTAGTGCTATGGGTTGTAGCGGCTAGCTCCAGGCTCCAGCTGGAAGGGAGTCGGAAACGCTCATCGTTCCCTCCTCTCTGCAGACCTTGCGATCTGCATGAAACAACTACGCGATCTGCGTAGTTGTGGATCATTTTATCAATATTTTTAATATTTGTCAAATAGTCTATGATTTGGAACGTGAGGACGCGCCGATCTTTCGATCGACGCGACGTGACGGTATTGTGACATGACTTCACGAGGAAGTAGTTCACTAGAGCCTGTACCGCGTCAGACTTGATTCGTTCACCTACATCACTTCTTGGCCTGACCCATGAGGGCGAGGATCCGGATGAAGATGTTGGCGAAGTTGAGGAAGACATTCACTGCGACGTCGATGGCGTTGTTGAACGTCCGGTCGAGTCGTCGCGCCATGTTCAGGTCGTAGACCATGATGGCACAGAACAGGATCAGCACCGCCCAGTCGAGAACGGTGAACGTCAGCTCCATGTCGACGCCTAACGCCGCCAGGAAGATGCCACCAAACTGAATGACGATGGCGCCGAGCAGCAGGCCGAAGAGCGGTGCCCCCCATGCCGACAAGTCGGCCGGCAACACTGCACCGACGAAGCCGGTGATCAGGACAACACCGGCCGAGAGCATGAACGCCTGGAAGACGCTGCCAAGCTCGTACAGGGCGACGAACGGGCCGATCATCAGTCCCATGGCAGCAGCACAGATCGCGCCGCCGAACACGGAGACGCCGGGGTCGTCGTTGGCCTGAGCCAGGACACCACCCCCGATCGAAGCAGCCAAGCAGCCGAACATGAAGCCCATCAGCAGCCAGACGTTGCCGGCGAACGTCCAGTTGTAGCTGAACGACGCTCCGACCATCGAGATGAGGATGAAGAGAGCCGTGAAGGCGGAGATCGCGAACATGTAGCCGCGAACACCCATCTTGTCGATAGAAGTGCTGCGCTGGTTGTAGAACTCAGCGTTGAAGCTCATGGAAGTCTCCTTTACGAAAAGAACGAGTGACACGCGTCACCTTATGTATATTTTAGCATATTTTATATAATTATGCAATAGGTTAGCGAGATTGCTTACTGCGATATAATATACCCATGCAAAACATCGACCCGGCACTTATCGAACGGTTTTTACAAAACGCGAATAACCCAGACTCGTCTCCGACGGTAAATCTATTTCCTCAGGAGCTGGTAGAAATATTTGCGTTTGGTATCATCGCGTTGACAGTCATCACGGCGTTGTTTTTCCTGGTTTACCTCATCGGTATGGTCCGTAAGTGGCGAGTGCAGTCAGCTGTGCTCGACATGCACCGTGACGTCAAAGAGCTCAAGGAGCTGATGGACGGCAAAAAGCCGCAAGAAAAAGCCGACAAGATCGACAAAGATACGTCGAAAATCGCCTGAACGCTAAAACTCAGTCACGAGCCATGGGTAGCCACGAACATCAGAGAACTTTATGTGCGTGGGTTTTATCAAGATATGACACTGACCCGGCACGTCTTTGAACGGTAACGACTTTGGTCGTAGACGGTAATGTTCCTCGGCATATGTAGTTTCGAACTCTTCTCTGCTCAGCTTTGAGGCATTTCCCTGGAGCTGACACGTTACGCGTCGTTCGGGATCGGTGATCGTCATCGCAACTCGACCATCTCGGTCGACATTACCGCTCTTGCGTGAACTTTCGTCGGTGCCTATGATCAGAGCACCGTCAACCGTCACTGAAAATGCCACCGTGGCACTCATAGGCGCCCCAGTTGCATCGAGTGATGAAAATACACACAGTTCCTGCTCACGCAGCCAATCGTTTAACTCGTCGCGTGTCGGCGTCCAGTTATCTAGATTCTCACCCATGTCAAAACCTCGTTATATGTGAACTACTTAGCTTTGCGTCGTTTTTCGATCTTGAGCTTCTTTTTCAGGATGCGCTTGCGTGAAGCGCCATGCCAGTTTTTGTGCTTAGCCATACCTACTTATCCTATCTATTACATTGCTACTAGCATAGCACGTGATAAGAGGTAGGGGTAGTTACTGTACCCCTAGAGCGCCAAGTGCCTCGTAAACGACGAATGCAGGCCACACAATAGACTTCAAAAGCGCCAAGAAAAAGCCCCAAAACGTCGGATCGAGACTAAAGAAGTACACGAACGCACCAACCCAAGCCATGAATAGTACCCAACCCCACGAACCTTCATCTTTGACTACTTTGACGACTGCATCGTTTTTTGCCATAACACCTCCTTGTTATGTCCTCAATATAGCACTAACAGTATCATTGACAAGTTACGTGGCTGTATTCATAATACTTTCCTGTCGTCCGACACTACTAAGGAGTAGAGATGGTCAAATCAACGCCTGTTGACCCATGGGTGGCAACCGTCGAAATCGACTCGGAGGGTGCCGCAACCGAGCTTCGTCAGATCGCTCACGAACACCTCAGCATGAGAGGTCAGCCGGTTTCCGGCACGAACCCCCACGCCTCGGACATTCATGTGTCGATCGCATGCGCGATCAGCATCGTCCTCGACAAGCGCCCTGTGGCGCTGTCGGGTGCAGAGGTCATGATGCAGGTTAAGGCCAAGATGCCGAGAGTACAACTGACGAGCGAGGACAAGTTGGTCGTTCTCAAGGAACTGCGTGAGGCAGTCAGGCGAGCGAAGGTGAAAGCTCGCAAGCCAACTGTCGTTCGCAAATGACGGCACCGGCCCTCGGGCCACCACCCCCAGGACAGCCAGTTCTGGGGGATTTTCACTATTTAGTAGTATGATGAGCACATGAGTAACACATCACTTTCACGAAATATCTGGGGCGTTGGCATCCTGCTGCTCGGTGTCGGCTTCCTCCTCGATGCGCTGAACGTCATCGAGTTCAACAACTTTGCAGCAACCTGGTGGCCATCACTGATTATCATTGGAGGTCTCGGCGCACTGCTCGGCAACCCAAGAAACTGGCTGCTTCCACTCGGTTTCACGGCAGTTGGTGTTGTCATGCAACTCAACCAGCTCGATGTCGTTGACGTCAACATCGGTGCGCTCATCTGGCCGGTGATCGTCATTGCCGTTGGTTTGTCACTGCTGCTTCGTCAAGGATTCAACCGGCCTAACACCACTACCGAAGACACGAGTGATCTGTTCGCTGCGCTCGCGGGTATCGACAACAAGGTAACCTCACAGAGCTACAAAGGCGGTAAGGTCTCAGCCGTCATGGGCGGTGTCTCCCTAGACCTACGCAAAGCTGATATCAAAGATGTCGCACAACTCGACCTGTTCGCGTTCTGGGGTGGCGTCGAAGTCAAAGTGCCAGAAACCTGGCGAGTCAACGTGTCGGGTACGCCACTACTCGGCGGCTGGGACAACAAAGTCGGCAAGCCAGAGAACAAAAAGGCCCCGGTGCTCAACATCAACGCGACCTGTATCATGGGTGGCGTAGACATCAAGAACTAGCCATACGGTGTCAGTGGCTTAGCACTCTAGCATAGGATAGTCGTCAATGTCTGGTGCTTCTAGCTCAGCAGCATCATAGGTTCGTTGCTCATATGGGTTTGGCATGATTTTTGTCTTTTGTCCGGTAACGCCAACATATTCCCAATTCGCTTGAACGTCAGTTCTGCCTTGTTCGTAATATTGTCGAATCATCGCTCCACGGACGAATGCCCTGGTTGATGCTGGGGGTACAAGATACGCATCTTTTATGCGTTCATTTGGCATCCACTTTTTCCATAATCCCTCACGTAACTTGCTACCGATTCCGAGTGGCCCGATATAACTCCACTGGCGATCCTTCTCCAACACGATATCGTTCGTGAGCGACAAGCCATGCTTGCCCATAAATCGTCGTAGAGCTGCCCGGCGAGCGACCCACTCAACCCTGTCGATCAATAGCTCTGGGTCATGTGTCATGTCACCAAGAGCACGTTCCCACTCCCTGAGTACAGCCCGTTCTTCATCGGAAACGTACTCTGTTTTTGCAAATCGTTTTGCTTGCGCAAGTAGCCTCATCTGGATATCAATTGGTCGAATCGTCTTTCCACCTTCAAGTGTAGTTTTGCTTTCCAGGTTAGGGTCATGAGCGACTTGCAGTGCAGTCTCAAACATTTGCCCTTCCAATTCAATGGGTCTCAGGAAACCTTCCTCCATCATACGAATTATGATCGATGTCGTACCGAGTTTTATCCATGTTGCCCAAGGTGACATATTGGCATCCATACTGGAAATATGTACACGAGAGAATAGCTCTGGATCAGCGAGCGCCTCAGACCGTAAGCTAATCAAAGGCTGGTAGTTCTGATGACTGGACTGTGAGAAATCGCAATTCAGATTTAAAGTCTTTTGTGAAACTACAAACTCTGCGCCACTCCTCGTCGGTATTACTGCACCGGCACCAGTCAATACATTCAGTGTTGCGAGGTGAGCGCCCAGAGGACGTAGGCCGTTCACGTCAATACGCAGTTTTTCGGCGTCGGCACAAAAGCTCATGTGATAGCCCCATGTTTTTAGCTCATCATCAACAACGCGTTTACTTAGCAAGACGTTACGGAATACGCCGTCATTTCTCAATGTCTCAGCCGCATCATAAAGTATATTTTCTCCAGCGATCTCATTAGCCACTGTACCCATGAAAGATGTATCCTCTGGAGTCGCATACTCTACATGTTGACCAACATCAACATAAAGCCTCCCTCCATTTGAGAGCATCCCAAATGATATGCACCTGTATAGCCCTTCATGTCTCGCTTTGATGACTTTTTCAGCCATTTTATCGTCTGGCTGTTCATAGTCATCATCTACACTCGCGCGTGCTAGTAAACCCCATTCCATCTCAGTACCGGTAATGCGACCTTCTAGCCTCGTCATTGAGACCATCTTACTTCTTCATGATAGGTGTTGCAATCGCGATAATGAGAGGTATCCATGTCTTCTTTTTAACGCTGTTTTGTGATATAAATATGTAGTTCTGTGTTCTGGGATACGAAAGTAAGGAGGCGCTATGTCTGCCGAAACCGCAGACTACGTCTACAGGATCACGTCCGAGAGGAATCGCAGGCTCCTCGTACGGGAGATCAATCTGCAGCAGGAGAAGATGGCGAAGCTGGCTGGCGAAGGTCGTGAGGGTGACAGCATCGTTTGCCGCTTGATCGTGGCAGGGCTCGAAGCCGTCCGTGACGCCGGTGAAGACGGCATCACCACCTACAGCATCCTCCAGGCCATCAGGGCCGCACGCCCACCGGGCGAACACTCTCGTGGCAAGGCGCTCGCACGGGTGACTGTGTTCGCAAGGCAGCTCTCGGACGAGGACTACGGGCTCGCCAGCTGAACGCCACCGAGCCCCACCCCGCATCAGCCAGATGCGGGGATTTTAATTTGATACATAGCATTGCAATCTACGGAACGATCAGCTCAAGTTCATCAACTTTTCTATATGGAACATACACAGGGTTATTGCCAAAAACATCACTACTCAAACTCGACTGTTCTACTTGCATGATAAAGCATATGCCGGCATCTGGATCTACAAGCTGTTCCTTTGTGCGGAGCGGTCGATCACTTCTCAGGTCAGCCGCTTCCAGCACTCCAACCCCATCTACATTGCCAGAAAGTAACATGTTTTCGTTCCCTTTTGCCTGAATCTTTTGCCATTTGGCGCTCTGGCCGTCTACTATACGACGATAGACATATGGTGTTTCAACTTGAAGGCATTCGATCTTATAACCGTTTTGTGGTGAAGGCATGGCGTTACTGACTGCATCGGTTATTTTATGCAAGAACTGTAGCTGTTTCTTTGCCGTTTTCCGATAGAACTCAGAGTTCGGGTCGTGGTAGTGCAGTAAGAGCAATTGATCAAAATAGGTTAACTGATCATACAGTTCACTCTCGGTTGACTGCAATGAGTCCTTTTCCTCCGGACGAATATAGTACAGACTAACCTCTCGAGGATCTGCATGGGCTAGCCACGTAATCCTTCCTTGCGCAGCCGCACCCATGATAGGCATGTCACTATACATAAACGAAAGCCCCATACGAGGCGCATCACCATTCTCTGGTATATGTACTGCGAACCCATTGCTCTGCACAATATTGAACACGTCCTCACGTACCATCGGGAAATGCAAAGATGTCTGTCTCATCTCGGGTTTTGAGATAAGCCAACTGCCGGTCACGTGCATGAGATCAAGATAAAATGACCACTGGCTATCCAAGTAGTTAGTGGACTCGTTGATTAATCTAAGTATGTCTTGTTCTTTGTTAGGACTGTCAGAGGCGTACATATGAGCTAATTGGATATTGATCAATTCAACGTCTTTTGTCAGCTCAAGCAGCAGCTCATCAAGCTCTGATTGCTTCTCCTCAAGTTGCTCTCTGAGCGTTCGTTGTTCCCCCGGTGTCTGTATCTCTGACATATTTGTTCCACACTCTCGTTTTCATTACTCTGCGCCACTAGCTAGCCTCTGTCAACCTCTCAATCAAAAAACAGCCCCTGGATGGAGCTGATTTTTAGTGCAAAGCGAGGGTTTAACGCTTTGAGAACTGTTCGCGCTTGCGAGCAGAACGGAGACCGTATTTCTTGCGCTCTTTCTCACGTGGGTCACGCTTGAGCAGGCCAGCTTTTTTGAGTGTCGAGCGGAGCTCTTCGTTCATCGAGCTGATGCTCTTACTGATAGCAAGCTTTGCCGCGTCGACTTGGCCGGCAGGACCACCGCCACTGATAACGAGGCTGACGTCGAACTCTTTTTGCTTGCCGATGGCAGCGAGTGGGTCGGTCAGTTCTGCAAGTAGCGTGGTGTTACCGGAGAAATACTCAGCAGCCGTTTTACCGTTCACTGTGATGTTACCCTTGCCACCTGAGAGGCGTGCACGAGCGGTCGCAGCCTTGCGGCGTCCGAGTCCATAGAAATATTCGTTCTTAGCCATTATTTAACCTCAACTTTCACAGGTTGCTGCGCAGTGTGTTCGTGGGTTTCACCCGGGAAGACACGAAGGCGTGCCAGACGGTCTGCCAACTGCTTGTTGCGTGGCAACATGCCTTTGACAGCAGCGACGACAGCCTTGGTCGAGTCAAGCTGCTTCACTTCCTTGAGCGAACGCTCCTTGATACCACCAGGGAAACCGGTGTGACGGTAGTAGACCTTTGAGTCGGCCTTGTTACCAGTCAGAACGAGCTTGTCAGCGTTGATAACGACGACATAGTCACCGTCATCCATGTGTGGCGTGTAGTTCGGTTTGTACTTGCCAATCAGACGAGTCGCAATCTTGGTCGCAACGCGGCCGAGTGGTGCTTCAGAAGCGTCGATAAGTACCCATGCGTGGGAAACTTCAGATGCTTTTTTACTGTAAGTCTTCATTACTTCGTCTCCTTCTTTGCAGTCTGCTTGGCAGCAGGCTTCTTTGCAGGAGCTTTCTTTTCAACCTTTGGCTCTTCAGCTACAGGGGCTGACTTTAGTTCGTCAACGAAACTGATGCGAGCGAGCTGAGCATTGTCGCCGACGCGAGCACGTGTACGCTTGATGCGTAGGTGACCACTCGTGCGACCGCTGAGCTGCGGTGCAATCTCATCAACCAGCTTGTACGCTGCTTCGAGCGTACTCAGGCCAGCAATGACCTGACGGCGGTTGTGCAAATCGCCCCTTTTCGCTTTGGTAATCAGGACTTCAACGTATGGAACGACTTCCTTGGCCTTTTCGACCGTAGTCTCGATGGACTCATACGTTACCAAGCTCGTCGCCAGGCCCTTGATAAGGGCTCGGCGCTGGTCGCGCTCGCGACCGAACTTACGTCCTTTGTATCCGTGTCGATGCATAGGCTAAAACTCCATTTCTGCGAGTTTGTCTTTAACCTCGTCGAGCGCCTTGCTACCGAAGCCCTTGAGCTCACGGAGGTCGGTCTCAGACAGCGTGACCAGGTCGTTGATCGTACGGATGTCGTTGTTGATTAGTGCGTTGGTTGTGCGAGCAGTCAAGTTCAAGTCTTCGATCGGCGTGTTCAGCTCAGCACCTGCGTCTGTCGATTCAGAACCGAGGGTTGGAGCTGCCTCAACACGAGTACTGCCAGCGAGGGCTGTGTACTGGTTAATGAGGATAGCCGCCGCTTCTTCGAAAGCGTCAGTTGGAGTGAGTGAACCATCGGTGTCAACGGTAAGAAGCAGCTTGTCGAGATCGGTGTTCTGACCGACACGAGTGCTTTCAACCTTGTAGCGTACGCGCTTGACTGGGCTGAAGAAGGCGTCGAGCGCGATCATGTCGCTGTGTGCGCGCTTGCTGCTTGACTCTTCGATAGTGCGGTAACCGCGACCTGATTCAACGACGATGTCCATGACGATGCTCGTCTTTGGGTCGTCGATAGTGCAGATAACTGCGTCAGGATTGACGATTTCAACGTCAGCAGTCGTCTTGATGCTGGCAGCAGTGATTTCGCCGGCACCTTTGGCTTCGAGACGAAGCTCGACAGGCTCGTCAGAATGTGAACGAACGCTCACGTTCTTGAGGTTGAGCATGATGTCAACGACATCTTCCTTGACACCTTTGACCGTGGTGAATTCGTGGCTTACGCCTTCGATCTTGAATGCAGTGATCGCTGCACCTTCGATGCTAGAGAGCAATACCCGACGGAGGCTGTTGCCAAGTGTCATACCGTAGCCGGTGTGAAGTGGCTCGATAACGAACGTTGCGCTAACTTTGCTGTGTTCGTCGACGCTGGCCAGTGTTGGGTTGTGGATTGCTTTTGCCATAGTAGTTTACCCTGTTGCTCCTTATTAGCGTGAGTAGTACTCAACGATTAGTTGTTCAGTGATGTCAGCTTCCGCTTCTTCGCGTTTTGGAAGACCGGTAATCTTGACGGTAAGTTTCTTGCTGTCAGCCTTGAGCCAGCTGAGTGGACCTTGGACGCTGTCTTTGACGACGTTTTCGATGTTCGCAAAGTAGCCGCTCTTGGCGCTCTTTGGACGAACGACAATCTCATCGCCGACACGGACGCGGATAGACGGGATGTCGACACGACGGCCGTTAAGCATAAAGTGTCCGTGCGTCACGAGTTGACGGGCGCCGCGACGTGAAGTCGCGAAACCGGCACGGTAGATAACGTTGTCGAGGCGTCGTTCGAGCAGCTGAAGGAGTACTTCACCTGATTGACCCTCAGCGCGGTTAGCGTCTGCCATGAGGCGAGCAAACTGCTTTTCGAGCAGGCCGTACAAACGACGGACCTTTTGCTTTTCACGCAGTTGCTGAGCGTAGAGGCTCATCTTGCCCTGGCGACCGTGGCTGTGTTGGCCTGGAATACCAGACTTCTTAACCATGATCTTGTGAGCCTTCGGGTGAAGGGCGTAGCCTTCGCGACGGCTCTGCTTGACGATAGGTGATCGATCTCGTGCCATCTTAGCCTCTCCTTGCCTTTCGTGGACGGGTACCACCGTGTGGCACTCCGGTCACGTCCTTGATGCTTTCGACAGCGATGTCGAAGCCACCGAGTGCACGGATAGCCGTATCACGTCCGAGACCAACGCCTTTGACAAAGACGTCAACCTTGCTCAGGCCGTATTGGCTCTTGGCAGCTTCAGCAGCTTTCTCTGCAGCGATCTGGGCGGCATATGCCGTACCCTTTTTGCTGCCTCGGAAACCACAGGCACCGGCTGAGCTCGCGCTCAGAACATTACCCTTGCTGTCAGAAAACGTGATGATGGTATTGTTAAACGTTGCTTGAATGTGCAGCTGACCAGATGGAACTGAACGGCGCTGCTTTTTCTTCGTAGTAGTCTTTGCTTCTGCCATTTACGTATTCCTAGGTCTTAGATGCTGCTTTAGGTTGTGTACCACCCACAGCAACACGCTTGCCTCGACGAGTGCGTCCGTTGGTACGGGTGCGCTGGCCGCGTGATGGTAGGTTGTTCTTGTGACGAATGCCACGATAGGCCTGAATATCTTTCAGACGCTTGACGTTGCCAGCGACGACACGCTGGAGGTCACCTTCAACGTTGTAGTTGCTGTCGATCTCGTCACGGAGCTTTTTGAGCTCTGCGTCGGTCAGATCTTTGACACGTTTTGTTCGGTCAATACCGGTCGCGTCACAGATGTTCTGCGCAAACTTCGGGCCAATGCCGTAGATATACGTCAGGCTGACCTGAACCTGCTTTTCGGTAGGGATGGTAACGTTAGCAATTCGTGCCATAGGCTATCCCTGCCTCTGCTTGTTTTTGGGCTTCTTTTTGTTGATGACGTAGAGACGACCTTTACGGCGCACTAACTGGTCATCGGGGCTGATTTTTTTGACACTGGCTCGAACCTTCACAGTGCAATTCTCCCAAATGATTAAAATTTATTCACGCAGTCGGAAGCTGATTCTGCCCTTCGTAAGATCGTAAGGGGTCAACTCAACCTCGACCTTATCGCCCGGTACTAACCGAATGTAGTGCTTGCGCATCTTCCCTGACACGTGAGCGATAATCGTATGACCGTTCTCAAGTTCGACACGAAACTGAGCATTAGGCAGTGATTCTACTACCTTTCCGTTCAGCTTGATGACTTCCTTGGTTCCAGACATAGTTACAAGAGAGAATTATACAGGAGTTTAACAGTTTCGTAAACCCCTCATGAAAGAAGACTCGCAACGCGATGTAGATACTGCTATTGTAACGTATTCATGCGACTCGTCAAGCACGATGGCGGGGTGTACAATGTGACCAAATGGGGCAAGTGGAGACACCGCTACGCAGTTTGTTGCAAGAATTGACGAGCGAATACAACGAGACAGGGGTGGATCCGTTCGAGGCGTATGAATTGCTCTGTCTCCAGCTCGGGAAACGCGGACTCTGGTTCGATACCTACTGCAGCTCGTCCATCACCTCCGGTGGGCATGCCCGCGATAACTCGCTCAATATGGGTGAAATTATCCAAAAGAACACGGATTCAGCTCACGACCTCTGTGACGAATTATTTGCAAATGGCCAGCTAGATGCTCTACGGAGCCTCGAGGCAGTTGCAGTCGGCAAGGTACGACACTGGCAGCAAAGTGATTACATGACATACTGGCTCAACGTGATGGCACGGCTTCCGTTTACCGGAGCGAACGCCGCCGTGCGCATGGACGCGGCACGACGCGACTTTCAGACTCGCCTCGATCGTGCTGGGGTGGATATGGGCGTTTATAACGACCCTAACCTCTCAGCCGACGTGCGTGTCGGTGAGTACATGAGACATGCGGATGTTTTTGCTGATGTCGCCCAAGATAGAGACAGCGATCCGATTGCTCGGCTCGTCCGCCTTATCGATACAGATCAATCACTCGGTGCACAGACCGAAAACTACTTTGCCAGAGTGATGGGTGCGCAGGTTATGCGAGTCGCAGTGGCTCATATCGGTGATGCAACGCTACCCCCTGGCTACCCTGCGTCACAACTCGAAGCAGATATCACAAAGATTGTTTCGTTCGGTGGTCATGTGTTTGACACCGAAAAGCGCACGGAACTCATGCTCGTGCAACAGATTGAAGAATAGGCATCTATATTGACAATATTGTTATTATTTGATATAATAGTACTTAGACGTCCAATTGTACCTACTACCCCAGGAGCAGACATGCCCAGGAATCGGAGTAAGGCTCGTAGAGACGAGCTTCGCGCCCGCGCGGAGCTACGCGAACACGTACGACGGATCCGTGACGAGGATCTCGGCCGGCACCAGATCGACGAAGCCGACCGACTCTGCGTCATCTGTGAGCTGCCTCGCCACGTCATTGAAGCGTCCGGTGAGCCGCTCGAGTCGCATGGCGAAGAGTACCCGCACCCGTTCGTGGCGATGTCACCGACGACCCAGTTGGTGTTCGAGACCAGGCGGCTACAACAACCCACCGTACTCGAGGGGCATCCGTACCACATGTGTGACGGCAAGTCCGACGAGACCTGCCCCTTCCAGAGCGTCAAGGTCTGCCACGCTGCAGACGGGGTCACTTTCAAGGGATCCGCAGCCTGACGCCGGCATGCAACTACCCTATTGGACTATCCCCCACGGTTTTTGACCGTGGGGTTTCCATTTGTCAGTAGACGTATTCAGTCACGAGGTCGTAGCAAACGCGACCGGCAGCATGGCTGTATGTATTTGGTTCTGTGTCCCGTCCTTTTGTATATGGCAGATCATATGCGCCTGAGGTCGTGGAGCCTTTATACGTCACGCAGAGGCGGTACTCGAACGCATCTTGGCCAGGCGCTGGGTAAATCAACGGTTGGACACCATCTTTCGGGTCAGGTACATCAATCTTTTTACCTGGAGTGTATTCAACGAGCTGACGGTCAACGAGCTGCTTGGCATCGCTGGACATTTCTTCTCGAATCGACGCCAGTGTCGCAGGAAGTGCATCGCTCTTTGCAGCATGGTTACGTATACTTGTGCTGATCTCCGGCAAACCACGCTCAATGAGACGATCATCCTTTGTCTCACGAGCATAGAGCGCGGGGCCGGCAATCGCTAGTGCCGTAACGCTCACAGTCACAAGCGCCATGAATACGCCATAGAACAATCCGGCGCGCTTTAGCCGTACCGGTCGCAAGGTCCTCAGGAGCGTGGCACCATAAACGACTGCGATGATAGCACCGGTCGTGAGTACGGTGAGCGCACCCTCATTACCTTCCCAGTTAGTCCCGAGCATGATGTTGATAACAGCAAAGACAGCCGTGATGAGTGCACCAATGCCACAAAGTGCAAAGATGACCGCATGAATGATCATGATGACCATCGCTGCGCCTTGCTTTCGCATTGGTTCGCTACGTGAATAAAGCGCATCAACGACCGCCGAGATTATGAACAGGACGATGACCGCTGCAAGCGCATATGGTAATACATCGCCACTGTATGATGAATGGTCTTCACGGTTTATAAAGAATGAGACGCCGATAGCTGTCAGCCAGGTTAGCGCCAGCACCGTCCAGCCCCAAAATGCATAGGTCAGCCACTGTAGTACGAGTACACCGGGACTATTGCCAATTGGTTTCTTGGCAGATTTTTTCGTAGATGTCGCCATAGATGTTCCTGCTTATGTTTGTGAACTTATTGTACTCCATAAATTCGAAACCCCGCCCTAACTCGGGAGCGAGGCTCGAACCGAGATAGAACGGGTTATGCGTAGGCGGGCAAAAGACCGCACCTTCCACCGTGTGCCATCATGACTGGGGCATCACCAAAGACTGACTTCGTGTTGCGTTCTGTGTGATACGCCTTGAGGTCCATGACGACCGTACCGATTCGCCCCCTGGTACTGCGGAGTGCCCGAGCCCAGTGCTCCTTCGTGCGGTAACTGCCGATATCCCCAAGGTTCTCGACACCACCGATCTCATCGAGCAGCTGACGAAGTTGCGCATAGTCGTTATGTGACATGCGTACGACCTTTGCCATCTCTTGCTTGTCCAGCATGTAAAAGCGTGCACCACTCAGATCACGATCACGCACACTGCCGATGACGAGCAGTACCGCTTCGTGCATTCTGCTATGTCCCATTTGTATCAACCTTTCAGTTGTGTAGTCTGGAACTGTACGGATAGAACGATTAAACCAGACTTTCACCATACTCCAAAGCATAACTGTGATCTTGCAACTAAGGGTAAAGCCCAGCCAATACGATTCTTGTGATTCCAGGAAAGGAGAAGCTCTTTTGCGCTTCGGTGGCCAAGGGAAAAGCCCAGCCAGAGCGAGCGGATTTATTCCGTCGCCCTGCGCGATAGGAAAAACCGTAGGTTTGTCCTATGAACGAGAGCTTTGCTCGAAGTGCCTAATACTGATCGTACGTAACCATGAGCGCGCGAGAGTTGATCTGGCGCAAGGTTTCAAGTCCGACTGAGACCACGATGAGCAGCCCGGTACCACCGATCGCGAGATTGGTCGCATTGATGCCGACTTGAGCAAAGATGTACTCGGCGATAAACGGCATGACGGCGATGAGACCGAGGGCGATCGCACCGAACAACGTCAAGCGGTTAACAGTACGTGACAAGTATTTTTCAGTCTGGATACCTGGGCGAATGCTCTCGATGAAGCCACCCTGCTTTTGCAGGTTCTCAGAGATTTCATTGCTATTAAAGACGATGCCGGTGTAGAAATAGGTAAACAGGACGACGAGCAAGAAATAGGTCACTGGATAGACAAATGTTTCAGGGCCACCGTAGCCAAAAGCCCCCGGTTGTGGCGTCTGGAACCAGGTGATCAGGTTATTCGCAAGCTCTGGGGCTTTGCCGGCTGATTTTAGCACCTGGCCGATGAACGCCGGAAGCGCGAGGAAAGCGACCGCGAAGATAACCGGGATAACACCTGCAGTAATGAGCTTGACCGGTAGGATGCTCTTGACGCCGCTATAGGCACTGTTGCCTTGGACACGCTTCGCATAGTTGATAGTGATGACACGCTGCGCTTCGTTGATCTTGACGAGTATGTACAGTATGAGTAGCGCCGCGATACTGACGGCTAACGTCACCCAGAACGCCACGCCGTTGATCGGTATCATGAACCACCCAAAGATGTTGAGCTTGTCCGCATCACCTGAGACGGCAGTGAGCGATGACCAGACTGATCCGAGAATACTCGGCAGCTGTGAGATGATACCGGCAAAGATCAAGAGCGAGATACCATTACCAACGCCCTGTTCCGTAATCAGCTCACCGAGCCACATCATCAGGATGGCACCAGCCGACATCGCCGTGACAGCGAGAACCCACTGATAGATCGTCGTATCAGACAGCATAGCAGTGTTACCGGCTAGTACGGTTTGACGAATGATAAAGATAAAGGCGATCGACTGCAGGATAGCGAGTGGAACCGTGAGCATACGTGTCCACTGGTTGATCTTGCGACGACCAGATTCACCGTCTTTGTGAAGCTCCTCAAGACGTGGTATAGCTTTGGTGAGCAATTGTGTCACAACAGAGGCGGTAATGTATGGGCTGAGGCCTACGAGAACGATAGACAGACTGGCGAGTCCACCACCGGATAGTAGGTTCAGGAAACCACCGAGATCAGTCGCACCGATCGCGCTTTCGATGACTTGACGCAGTTCTGTCGGCTCAGCGAGCGGAACTGGTACTTGTGATAGAAACCGATAAACAACGACTATCAGCAGTACGACGAACAGTCGTTTTTGCATGTCGCGGCTTTTTAGTGATGCGAAGATATTGCGCCAATTCATAAGTCTGTTTCGAGTCTGTTCTTTCAGCTATTATAAGCCGCTGTCCTTCCAGCGGTCCGTTATTACTGCTTATTATACTATAGTTCTCCCCTGCAAAAGCAAAAACACCCGCTTGTAACGGGTGTTTTTTCGTTAACCGTTAATGGAGTTACTTTTCAGCTTCTTTGGCGGCTTTTTTCTCGCGCTTGTCGAGCTTCTTTGCACTCGTCGCCTGTGGAAGCGGGACAGGGACTGCTTCAAACGTGCCGCCAGCCTTTTCGATAGCAACGCGGACACTTTCACTGGCGTTTTGGACACGAACGGTCGCTTTGCCGGTGTATTCACCGCGAGCAATCACTTTGACGGTGTGGTGAGGTGTCGCGATAAGGCCTGCTTCTGCTAGCGTAAAGTTATCGATAGTTGCGCCCTTGACGGCGTTCAGCGAATCAAGATAGATAACCTGTGCAGGAACGCGCTTGCTCTTAAAACCACGGGCTTTCGGGATACGCTGTACCAGCGGACCCTGACCACCCATGAAACCGTGACCGAGCTTCTTGCCGGTGCGAGCACCTTGCCCCTTGGTTCCGCGACCGGCGGTTTTACCCTGTCCGGCAGCAATACCACGACCGACGCGCTTGCGATCTTTGTGACTTTCTACTTGGAGTTCATGATATTTCATGGTTATTTCTCCTCTGCTACTACTTCAGCCTTTTTGGCTGGAGCCTTCTTTGCAGTCTTTTTATACGCACCGATCCACTCTTCACGTGGCACGAGGCTCTTCAATGCATCGATAGTTGCGTAGGCGATGTTGACCTTGTTGGTTGAACCAAGGCTCTTGCTAAGCAGGTTGTTGATACCGGTCACACCGATGATCTGACGAACGACTCCACCGGCAATAATACCGGTACCAGGTGCAGCGGGCTTGATGAGGACACGTGCGCCACTTACCTTGACCTCTGCATCGTGCGGGATCGTCGTGTTCACGACTGGCACGGTGATCATGTTCTTTTTCGCGACATCGGTTGCTTTTGCGATAGCGGTCTGGACATCCTGACCTTTGCTGACGCCAACACCAACACGAGTCTTTCGATCACCAACGACAACGAGCGCCTTGAAACGGAAGCGGCGTCCACCTTTCACGACACGTGAGACGCGATCGATGTTGATAACCTGCTCCTCGAAGAGCTTTTCCTCACGAGGCATGTCGCGACGGTCGTTACGACGTGGTGGTCGTGAATCGCGGCGCTGTCCTTGACCCTGTGGACGGGTCTGAGTTTGCTGTTCTGCCATATTAGAACTCCAATCCTTCCTTGCGTGCTGCATCAGCGAGGGCGCTGAGGCGTCCTGCGTAGCGGCGACCGTTACGGTCAAATACAACGCTGTTAATCTTTGCTTTCTTTGCCTTCTTGGCGATATCAGTACCGACAGATGCGGCCTTTTCTGTCATGGTGCCTTTTAGCGTCTTTGAGCCAACGGTTGTGGCGCTTGCGAGCGTCTTGCCAGTGACGTCATCGACGAGCTGAGCAGAGACATGAGTGTTGCTGATCGTAACGGTCAGACGAGGTCGTTCAGCTGTGCCAGAGACACGTGAACGAACGCGACCTTTTCGGAGGCTGCGGTTGAGTAGTTTCTTAGCGAGTGTGCTCATGACTATTTACCTGTCTTTCCTGCCTTACGGAGAATAACCTCGTCGGCATACTTGATACCCTTGCCCTTGTATGGCTCAGGTTTCTTGAGGGCGCGGATCTCCGCTGCGACTTGACCAACCTGCTGCTTGTCGTGACCTGCAACGGTGATTTCCATCTTGTTAACGGTCAGGTTGATGCCTTCTGGCGCCTGATACTTGACCGGGTGAGAAAAGCCGAGGCTCATCTCGAGGTTTTGGCCACCGCCACCGACGCGGAAACCGACGCCATTGACTTCGAGCTTCTTCTCGAAGCCGCTCGTCACGCCGACGACCATGTTGTTGATGAGGGCGCGCATCAAGCCGTGCTGGCTCTTTGCACTCTTGCTGTTATCCTTGCGGATGACAGTGATCGTTCCATCCTCAACTTTCACATCAACGTCTGGCGTGATGAACTGCTTGAGTTCGCCTTTTGGACCTTTGACGGTCACGTCGCCAGAGTCAACCGTGATTGTCACACCGGATGGAATCTGAATTGGTAGTTTTCCGATTCGACTCATAACTTACTTTCCTTATCTAATAACTTTTCTAATAAACCTTACAGATTAATTCACCGCCGAGACGGGCTTTACGGGCTTCGTTGTCGGTCATAACACCTTTGCTGGTGCTGACCAGAACGATACCACGACCTGATTTCACGCGAGGAATCTCGGTGACGCCGGCGTAAACGCGGCGGCCAGGTTTGCTCAGGCGAACGATCTCGTTGATGGTTGTGTTGCTACCAGCTTCGTTGATCGTAACGACCAACGTGTCGCGTGGTGTGCCCTTTTCGACCTTGACGTCAGTCAGATAGCCAGCTTTTTTGAGCTGCTCAGCAACGGTCTGCTTCATTTTGCTTGCAGGAACACGGATCTCGTTCTTTCCAGCCATGATGGCATTGCGGATACGGGTCAGGAGATCTGCGATTGGGTCAGTTGATTGTAGTGACATATGCTTTACTCCTTTCCTTTACCAACTTGCCTTTGTGACGCCTGGGATTTCACCCTTTGAGGCGTGTTCGCGGAATGCGATACGGTCGAGACCGAAGCGGCGCATGTAGGCGCGCGGTCGGCCGCTTACCGAACTACGATTCTTCCAGCGAGCTGGGCTGCTGTTACGAGGCAGTGCCTGGAGGCCCTCTTGGTCACCGGCTGCTTTGAGCTCGGCGCGCTTGGCAGCGTACTTCTGAATCATCTTTTGACGTTTTCGGTCACGAGCGACCATTGATTTCTTAGCCATTAGCGTCGATCTCCTTTCTCGAACGGCATTCCAAATTTTTCGAGCAGTGCGCGGCTATGCGCAGCATCCTCTGTCTGCATAACGAACGTAACCTGCATACCGTGAAGTAGCTGGGTGTCCTCGAACGTGAGCTCTGGGAAAATAGACTGTTCGGTAATACCTAGGTTGTAGTTGCCCTGACGGTCGAAACCTTTTGCGCCGACGCCGTGAAAGTCACGGACGCGCGGTAGCGCGACGTTGATAAGTCGGTCGAGGAACTCATACATACGAGCACCACGAAGGGTCACGCTGACACCGACACGGTTCATACCGGCACGAATCTTGAAACTCGCGATGGATTTCTTAGCCATACGGTCAACTGGCTGTTGGCCAGTGATCTTACGGAGCGTACCGGCGACAAGCTCGTGATGTCGCTTGTCATCTTTGTTCTTGCCGATACCGACAGAAACAACGATCTTTTCAAGCTTTGGAACCTGGTGGACGTTGCCGAGCTCAAGCTCCTTTTTCAGGTCGGTAACCAACTTGTCAGCGTACAGCGCCTTGAGGCGTGGCTGAGACGAAACAGTTTTGGTAGCCATTACTTGATCTCCTTTCCAGATGCTTTTGCGATACGTACTTTGTTACCTTTGGCGTCAGTCTTGTAGCCGACACGGGTAGTCTTGCCCTTTGCTTCGTCAGTCACGAGTGCGACTTTACCGAGTGGGAGGCCAACATGAATTTCCTTGGTACCGCCACGAGGGTTGAGCTGGGTTGGTTTGATGTGTCGCTTCATAACGCCGATCTTTTCGACCTTGACGGTCTGGTTCTTAGCGTCAGTCGAGACGACGGTACCCATCTTGCCTTTGTGGCTACCAGCGATGACCTTCACGAGGTCACCTTTCTTGATACGAAGTGCCATATTAGAGTACCTCCGGTGCTAAGCTGATGATCTTTGCATAACCAGCCTCACGTAGTTCACGTGGGATAGGACCAAAGACACGGGTTGCACGTGGGTTCTTGTCGTCCCCGATGATAACGGCCGCGTTCTCGTCGAAGCGGATCGTCGAACCATCTTTGCGACGGATCTGGTCAGTCGTACGAACGACGACAGCCTTGACGACACTCTTTTTCTTGACGTTACCTGATGGGTTAGCGTCCTTGACGGTAGCAACGATAATGTCACCAACGCGAGCGTAACGACGACGAGTACCACCGAGTACACGAATACAAAGGATTTCCTTTGCACCGCTGTTGTCAGCGACCTTGAGTCGTGATTCTTGCTGAATCATTACTTGTCATCCCCCTCTTTTTCAGCGACGAGTGCTGGCTCTTCTTTAAGCTCAATCTCACCATGACCGGTCTCAATGACACGGCTAAGGCTCCAGCTCTTGGTCTTGCTGATAGGGCGAACTTCGACGATCTCTACGCGGTCGCCTTTGTTTGCTTCATTTTTCTCATCATGTGCAGTGTACTTACGGGTTACCGTGTACTGTTTGCGATAGATCGGGTGAGTTTCACGGTATGTGACAGATACGGTGATAGTCTTGTCCCGGACGTCGGATGATACGACGCCAACGATTTTCTTAGCCATTTACGCCTCTCCTTTCGACGTTTCGGTTACTTTCTTCTCACTGATCAAAGTCTGGATGCGTGCGATCTCACGGCGGGTCTTGCCAACCACGCGTGGGTTTGGCAGTTCACCGGCAGCGAGTGCTCGCTTGTTTTCGAGCAGTGATGTGCGGGTCTCGACGAGCAACGTTTGTAGCTCGTCAACACTCTTGGCGCGTAGTTCAGAAGCTTTCATCCTATGCATCCTCCCTACGGATGAAACGAGTGCGGACAGGAAGCTTGTGAGCAGCAAGGCGCATTGCCTCGCGAGCTACTTCTTCGCTGACACCCTTCATCTCGAACATAACGGTTCCGGCCTTGACCTTGGCGACAAAGAACTCTGGGTTACCTTTACCACTACCCATCTTGACATCCTGTGGTTTGCGGGTGACTGGGGTGTGTGGGAAAATACGGATCCAGATCTTACCACCACGCTTGATGTAGCGGGTCATCGCCTGACGAGCGGACTCGATCTGACGACTGGTGATACGTTCGTTTGTCGTACTCTGGAGCGCAAAGTCGCCAAATGCAATGTAGTTGCTTCGAGTCGCGACGCCGTCGTTCTTGCCCTTGCGAACCTTGCGGAACTTGGTTTTCTTTGGCAGTAACATTAGCGGTCACTCCTTTCACCCTTGTAGATCCAAACCTTCACGCCGATGATACCGGCAGCGGTCTTGGCACGAGCGAGTGAGTAGTCGATATCGGCGCGCAGCGTGTGAAGCGGCACGGAACCGAGGATAACTTTTTCACGACGTGACATTTCAGCACCGTTCAAACGACCGGCAACCTCGATACGGATACCTTTGGCACCAGCGTTCATGGTGTTTTGCGCGCTCATCTTGGTCGCACGACGGAAGTTAATGCGGCGCTCGAGTTGGCGAGCGATGTTCTCGGCTACCAGTTTGGCAGCGAGCTCAGGACGCTTGACCTCTTCGATGTTGATACGAACCGGCATACCGACGATCTTTTCGACTTCGGCCTTCAGCTCGGTAACACCAGAACCACCACGGCCGATGACGACACCGGCTTTGCTGGTGTGGATGCTAATCGTTGCGAGGTTTGCAGAACGCTCGATAACGATGTGGTTGATAACAGCACGCGTTTCAAACCGCTTCTCGATGGCTTGTCGTACCGCGATGTCTTCTGACAGCCACTGAACGTACTCCTTCTTAGAGGCGAACCACTTCGAACTCCAGTTCTTGTGGACCTGGAGACGCATGCTGATAGGGTTTACTTTTTGACCCATTACTTCGTCTCCTCTTTTGCTGCTGCTTTAGCGGCGGCAGGCTTCTTCTTAGGCTTCTCATCACCACGAACAACGACCGTGATGTGGCTGGTTTTCTTCTGGAATGGCAAGGCACGACCCTGGGCGGCAGGCTTGTAACGTTTGAGGCGTGGACCAGCAGTAACAGTCAGGGTCTCGATAACGAGATCCTTTTCCTGAATACCGTGGGTCGTCACCGCGTTAGCTTTCGCGCTGGCGATAACCTTTGCGATCGGACGAGCAGCACGCTTTGGAGTGTGCTCAAGGATAACGAGCGCGTCAGCGACGCTGCGACCACGAACAAGGCTAGCGACTAGGCTTACCTTGCGTGGAGCCAGGCGAACGCCTTTGGCGACTGCGCGTGTAGTCTTTTCAGCCATTATTTCTTATCCTTTCCACCGTGCTTGCGGAACTTGCGGGTTGGGCTAAACTCACCGAGCTTGTGACCAACCATGTTTTCCGAAATGTATACAGGTACGTGCATACGGCCGTTATGAACAGCGATCGTACGACCAACCATTTCTGGTGTGATCGTGCTAGCACGTGCCCATGTCTTGATAACGGTACGATCGTCCGGACCAAGCGCCGCCACTTTCTTAGCGAGCTTGAAGTCGACGAATGGACCTTTTTTCAGTGATCGACTCATAGTCTACCTCTTCCTCTTCGCATCATGGCGACTTCTTACTATCATTCCGCTAACGTCCTTGCGACGTCGGGTGCGGTAACCCAGTGTCAATTGACCCCACGGAGTGCGAGGCGGCTTACCAGAACCGTGTCGACCACCGTCACCACCACCATGTGGATGGTCTGCGGCGTTCATAACGACACCACGGACGGTTGGGCGGATACCCATGCGACGTTTGCGACCGGCTGAACCGATCTTTACGTTCTGGTGCTGCTCGTTACCAACGGTACCGATGCTAGCCATACACTCGATGCGGAAACGGCGAACTTCGCCGGATGGCAGCTTGACCTGGGCGTAGTTGCCCTCTTTGGCCATCAGCTGCGCTTTAGTACCAGCACCACGAACCATCTGACCACCTTTACCAGGCTGGATTTCGATGTTGTAGATCTGGGTACCGGTCGGAATATTTGAAAGTGGGAGACGGTTGCTCTGCTCAACGGCAGCGTCGTCACCGCTCACGATCTTTGTACCGACTTTCATGTTGCGGTCAGCTATCACGTAGTGGTAGAGGCCGTGCTGATCCTTGATACGAGCGATGCGTGCGCTACGGTTTGGATCGTATTCAATGTGCTCGACGACAGCGGTCGTACCAGCAGCGAGACGGTGGTTCATCAGACGGTAGTACTGCTTGACGCCACCACCGCGGTGACGGGTCGTGATGCGTCCGGTGTTGTTGCGACCTGCCGTGCTCTTTTTTGCCTTGATCAGGCTCTTGAGGGGCTTACTGGTCGTGATGTCAGAGAAATCCTGACTCGTCATGCCGCGACGGCCGTTGGTGGTTGGCTTGTACTGCTTGAGTGCCATGGTTATTTCTCCTCACCTTCGTTAAAGAGGTTCAAACTCGCACCTTCGACTAGAGATACGTATGCTTTCTTCTTCTTGGTTCGCAGCGCTTCACCTGGTTGGGCACGCTTGCCGCGACTAGCACGAACAGGCTTGCCGTTTTGGATGACAAAACGAACGTCTTTTGCAGTCACATCGTACTGCTCTTTGAGGGCAGCGATGACACCGGCTTTGTTGGCAGACATCGGTACGTTGAACACGTAGGTCCCGTCCTGGTGTGCAGCGTAGGCCTTTTCAGAGACGCGTGGGATAAGAGTCAACATTATTTTGTCCCCTTTCCGAGCCAGTCGTTGATGATGGCAACAGCTTTTGGCGCAATAACGATCTTGTCGGCGTTCAGGATGTGGTAAACACTCAGGTACTTGGCGCTAATGAGCTCGACACGCTCGATGTTTCGGGTTGCACGGATCAGCTCAGGTGTTTTGACGTCAACGACGATCAGAACACGACGTTCCAGCTTGTTCTTGTTCAGGAAATCAGCGACTTCCTTGGTCTTGCCAGATGAGGTAACAGCAAGAACTTCGATCTTTTTAGCCTTGGTAGCCAGCGTTAGAGCTTGGCGCAGTGCCACGCGCTTGCTGGTCGTACTCAGACCAAGTTTGTAGTTCTCGTTACCGCGTGGACCAAAGACTACACCACCACCACGCCAGATTGGGTTACGGGAGCTACCGAAACGAGCTCGGCCGGTGCCTTTTTGCTTCCATGGCTTCTTACCACCACCGCTGACTTCGCCGCGCTGTTTGGTGGTTGCGCTCGCTTTACGGCGCCCCGCAAGGTAGGTGTCGTACGCAAGCTTGAGGAGTTGGTGGTTACCAACTTCGACGCCTGCAACATCCTTGCTCAGGGTTGGTTTGGTTGTACGAGTTGTCTCAGCCATTATGCCTTCCCTCCGATAGTTACGATGCCTTTTCGTGGGCCAGGGACTGCACCTTTGAGACCGATGAGGCCGAGTTCGGCGTCGATATAGGCGACGACAAGGTTCTTGACCGTTACTTGGTCGTGACCCATGCGGCCAGCCATGCGCTTGCCCTTGAAGACTTTCTGCGGATACATGGATCCGATAGAACCAGGCTTACGGACATTGCCGTTACCACCGTGTGTCTTCTTGGATGTATTAAAGTTGTGTCGTTTGACCGTACCAGCAAATCCTTTACCTTTGCTGACACCCGTGACGTCGACTTGCTCGCCAACGGCAAAAACAGTGACATCAAATGCGTCACCGACTTTGTGTTCTCCCAGTTCGTCAACGCGTACTTCGCGAATGACTTTTGGGCTTACCTTCGCGGCCTTAACGTGGCCACTCACGGCATTGCTCAGGTTCTTACCCTCACCATATCCCAGCTGGACGGCATTGTAGCCATCACGCTCAACGGTCTTCACCTGAGTGACCGTCACTGGGCCAGCTTTGACGAGCGTGACAGGAACTGCCGCGCCATCTTCGCCGATGATTTGGGTCATACCAATCTTGGTACCGAGTAGGGTTTTCATCTCGTCCCTCTTCCCACTTAAAATTCTCGGCTTCCGGCAGTATCTGTATGAGGTCAGACTTACCAATTCGCTCGAGAAAACTAATATTTTCGTAAAAGTTACCATACAATCCTAACAAAATTCGCCCCTGTTGTCAAGGGGTTAGATGCGCTTGGTATTGTTGCATGGTCATGGACTATTGACATTTATGCTTATTTTTGCTATAATAGTACTATTGGCTTTCGTGGAATTTCCACGTCAAATCACTCTGGAAGGAGCCGCCATGAACAGCACCGCAAGCAAGGGTGTCGAGACCGGGCTCATGAACGTCAACGTCTCGTGCAACGCCTGGTACGACCCCGCTCAGCCGGTCATCGGTGACCCGGAGCACTTCACGGTGCGCGGTACCGTCGAGATCGGGCTGGTGCAGATCCCCGTCACCTTCCTGTGGAGCTACCTCCGCAGGAACATGAGCCGGGAGCGCGAGCGCACCACTGCGTCACTGGTCGTGGGCGAGAACGGCACGCTCGTACTCACCCACCTCACGGTCGACGGCTACCTCACCGAGGTCATGCCCACGAGCTGACCCATCCCGCATCTCGCGGGGCCCCTGGTAATCATGCCAGGTGAGCCCCGCACGAGATGCGGGCTCTTTCATTTCAGCCTATCGTAGGCAGCAGTGACTTTGGTTTGTGAGTCTGCAATGACCTTTTCGAACGCGCCGCTGGTTGCGCGAACCGCTTCATAGCCTTTCGTCAGAGCTTCTTCGGCTGCTTCGAAACCAGCAGCGTCCTGATCGTTGTTTGCTATACCCAGCTTTGACCACGCATCAGCAACAGCTGCAGTATGTGTGACGAGCGCGTTATGTGACTCTCTCATACGATCAGTTGGTGACAGCTTCTTAATGCCGTCGGATACCGTCTTCCAGGAAGCTAGTTGCGCATCGAGTACTGCATATTCGTCAGTAATAGGTGTGGCGACCGGCTTGATGATTGCATCAACTTTCTCGAGATAGCGCGCGTCTGCCTCAAGTGCATACAAACTTGACGAAAGTGCTGCATACTGACTCTGCTCCTCACGACAGTCATCGAGAGCGTCTTTTGCACGGGGATACAAACCTGCCGCATTATCGAGCAGACCACCACGACACATTTCAGCCACGATACTGTTCACCTCATTCGCAATGTTCCGCAACTGGTCGGCGCTGATGGCTTCTTTCTTTTGCGCCGGCAATACCGTCTTTTCTACCAGGACCTTCAGGTCATACTCGGCGTTTGTCACGCCGGTCTTGTACTGCGCGACCACAAACTCGACAAATGCTAGCGGAAGCATGAGGATGAGAACGACTACCACCAGGATGATTGTCTTTTTTCGCGACCAGCCCCGTTTAGGCTTTGACGTTTTCACCTCTTGCTTTTTAGGTTTCTTCTCGGTCTTCTTAGCAACTTTTTTGTCAGTTTTTGCCTCAATAGGCGCAGGTGACGCGTTTGACTCGATATCGATACCGCTCATATCGAGTTCGTGCATACCGACCTTGCGGCCACGTCTGGTTACAAAAAACTCAGTCTTATCTTCATTCGTGCTCATGAGCGTATCCCCAGTTTAGGCGCATAGAGCTCGTGTGCGAGTGGCCACGGGTTAGGTGCGCAACCCTGCATATTGATAGTCTGTTGTTGCATCACAGATGCAGGTTGACCCGCGCCAGAGCAGTATTCATGTCCATGTCCGAGCCAGTGCCCAGTCTCGTGGTTGACGACCATGTGACGGTAGTTTCGGAGGCTACCTCCAGCCCCGTTCCAGGCATCTGAACCATTCAGCCAGCGAGTTTCGTTGATGATGACGTTGTTACCGACCGTACAACTAACGATCGCATCGCAACCGCTCGGAGAGAAGCTCGGTACTTGCGAGGCTTCACTGAGCCAGACAGTAAATTGCCCGCCAGACTCAACACGCACGAATCTGACACCGAGCCGTGACCAGCCCTCGGGACTGTTCAGCGTTTCGTTGACCTGAGTTTTGAACTCGTTGAAGTTCGCTGACACGTTACCCTTTGTGGCAGCGACGTACGTAACCTCACGTCCACCACTCTGCGTTGAACCACCGGCCGCGCTCAACCAAGCCGGTGTTGCGATACGGGGTTGCGAGACCGCGTCAAGTCGGTCAGTCGTGGACGTTAACTGTGGTTGAAAGCAAAATGGATCGGTCGTCTTGCACGTCTCGACCGTCTGGCCAAATGCCATACCGCCGACCGCAACACCTACCCCAAGCAGTGATACGGCGTATAGTGCAACTTTGCGTATACGACTCATATGTAGGTTCATTGTATCTTGTCGCTTTGGCGGATTCAATAAAGCTTTTGCTATCATAGACAAGTATGCGAACGGAGAAAAATACAAATCAAAGTTCTGTTTGGTTTCTGCGCCTGCTCATGCTCATTCTCATCGGCGTGACAGTCTACAGGCTAGGTGTGCTCAATAAAACAGAAGAAATCTACGCTGGCGTATCCGACGACATCGACAAGACTCCATCGGTCATCGCAACCGCGACCATCGGTGACAGTACGCTCAAGATACCAAGCTACGACATGTTCAAGCCTGGCAACCTATGGCTGATTGTCTCAAAGAAACAACCGCTCGAGGGAGAGGCTGGCTACAAACTCATCGACATCCCTGTCCCGCACGGTGATGAGGGCGCACCAATGAAGATTGCGGTCGATATGTCAGATGAGTTGCAACAGCTCGTTAACGCCGCCGAAGCAGACGAGGAACCGTTGATGATTTCGAGCGCTTATCGCTCCTTGGCCGAGCAGCAAGCTATCTATGACGAGTTCGTCGAGGAAAATGGTGTCGCGATTGCTAACCAATACGTTTCTCCAGTTGGCGCGAGCGAGCATCACACTGGTCTCAGCGTGGACTTCTCGAGCGAATCGGATGAATGCGCCGAAGACAGCGACAGCTGTTCGCTTAGCCAGAGTGGTGCTGCCTGGCTCGCTGACAATGCATACAAGTATGGTTTTATCCAGCGATATCCCCAAGGCAAGCAAGCCATCACCGGTGTCGCATTCGAACCATGGCACTTCCGTTTCGTCGGCAAGCCGATGGCGCTTGCGATGAACGACACCGGACTAACCTTCGACGAAGTTGTTGAACAGATTGCTCCGGGCTACACGAAGACTAAATAATGATGCCCGACGGTGCAAAGTAACTAAGGATAGCAACGACGATCAACACGGCATATTCTATCTTACGGTCGACCTGGAAATGATCGTGACTCGCAAAGATGAGTCCGAGCACTAATCCGACCGGTAGCGCGTTCAGGACAAAATCACCAAATACGAGTGGGGTTGAGAACTTGAGCCACAATGAACCTAGCACGACGTACAGTACAAGCTTGAGGAAATAAGCACTGTCAGATTCGGTTGTTGGTTTTTTCTTTTTTGCTGGCATATGCCCTCAGTTTAGCACGTAAAAAGCCGGCGACCAGGCCGGCTTTTTACAAGGATCACAGTATAACTACTCTTTGCTGCCCATGCGCTTTTTAGTAGAGTCAACGACAGATGCGCCAGTCCTCTTAGCGTCGTCGGCAATTCGCGCTGCGCGGACCTTGGCCTCATCAGCGAGATCACCGAGCTCTTGTGCGGAACGCTTTGCGACGCCTTCGACTTCTTTCGCACCGTCTTTGGCGGCTTCTTTGGCTTCTTTCGCCTTCTTAGCGCCAGATTTTTTAACATCGTTGGCCTTGTTCTTGATATCTTCACGGGTTTCTTTGCCGCTCTTTGGCGCGAACAATACGCCAGCAGCAGCTCCGACGAGTCCGGCGAGTACAGCGAGTGAGAGTTTACGTGACATCAGTATCCTCCTGGATAATTACTTGTGGTATGCCCTCAGTATACCCCTGAGAAAACGAGATGTAAAAAGAAGGTACTAAATTGTGTGAAATAAATCACGCCGCTTCGGAAAGTTCAATCTCCTGCATGGCACAAAAGACAGCCAGCCCACCAATTTCTACCAGTTCAGGTGACTGATAGTCTACGCGTACCTCCGAGGCCTGCCTGGCCTGTTCCGCCCGATATTTTTGTTTGATAGGATCCGATTCTGACATTGTTAATACTTCAAAAGTCGTGAGTTCGATGCCCATATTTTTCCTTTTTAGACTATATCCCCCACTATACGCTTTTGGTTTTTCTGGTAAAGACCACAAAGCCGTCTCATTCGAGACGGCTTTGTGTCTTCAGGAAGGAGAAGCCGGCCTGAGCGGACTTCTCTACACTCGTCCGCGCCATGAGGGAACCTATCCCGGTTCCCTCGATTGTTATTACATTCGGATTTCTGCGTCACAGCCAGCTGGTAGGCTGAGGTTCTGCAGCGAGTCGATCGTCTTTGGGGTTGCACCGATGATGTCGATAAGGCGTTTGTGAACACGCATTTCGAACGCTTCACCACCCTTTTTGTAGACGTGCGGTGATTTCACGACCGTGAACGTGCTACGACGGGTCGGTAGTGGCACAGGACCAGCGATAGTAGCGCCGGTACGGAGAGCTGTGTCGATGATTTGTTTTGCTGACTGATCGATGACCTTGTGATCATACGCCTTTAGACGGATACGAATCCGTGGTACTGCTGATTCTGCCACGTGTTTACTCCTGTCCATAACGCAGGACTGCGGTTCCGTAACCTCTGCTCGCATCATATCTTCTCATGGCTGGCCGAGTTCTCGGAACGATTAATTTACTGAGGTAGTGTAGCAAATTTCAAGCGGGTTGTAAATTGACTCAGTCAAAAAAGTATTTTAGTATAGCCAGACCGTTGCCAACGCGGGAAGTGAGGGGTTCACATGGCCCAGGAACGCAAGAGTCCCAGCAAGACGAGCAAGGACGACGAGCAGACCCAGGAGACGCCGCAAGGCGCCGAGAAGACCGAAGGCATCGACGAGGATGTCGACGACATCCTCGCTGAGATCGACGACGTCCTCGAGACGAACGCCGAAGACTTCGTCAAGAGCTACATCCAGAAGGGCGGCGAGTAACACCCCGAAAACCCGACAGCAGCCAGCTGTCGGGTTAACTATTTGCATTATGTTGTTTTTTAGTTTCTAAGATAGTATAATGTGTCTACATCATCTCGGTCTCATCAAGCCGCTGCACCGAGGAGGTAGCACACCAACATGGCGTCCACCAAAGGAAGAGAAGCTAGTTACAAACGGCACGAGATCGCCGTGCGAGTAATGTCGCGGCGCAGCACTTCTCGCAGCACAACCCGCAGGCATGACGCAGAACAGCGCCGCCAAGCGAGTGCTATGCCAAAGCCCCTGAACCAGGTCGAAGCAGATCTACGTGAATACCTCGTCGAGACTCTCGCCGATCCAGCCTTTGGCCAATCACGTGTCTTCGCCATCGAGTGGGACGATGGATTCACGTGGGCACCTGGCCCCAGCATCACGCCGCACGCCCAAATCTTTGACCGTTTCGTCAAAGGTGTATGGAGTGTCCAAGTAGACACCAACATCAACAACAATGGTGTTACGGGCTGGGTCTTCACCCGGCTCTAACTCGCCCCGCATCCTGTCGAGCAACTAGCCTTGCTCCGGGAATTGCGGGGCTATTTGCTTTTTTAGGCTGTGATACGATAAACCCATGAACAAGCCTGAAACCCCAGTAAAGAAAGTCATCGAACTCGAGGAGCACGTCGTCAAGAAACTTGCACGAGAACGCAACCACGCCGTGGCCAAGTTTCCGCTGCTTTTTACCTTACTGACCGCCTTTGGTATCGTTGCGACGTTTTACGGGTTCGAACACCTCATCGATCAAGTTCCACTACTGTCTGAGAATCCGTTCATATTGCTCGCCGTTGGTATCGGCACGCTTGTGTTAACCGGCACGCTATACAAAAAACTTGGCTAGACAGATATTGACATTTTTGTTTATTGTTGTCATAATTAGCATATGGCAACTGAGAGATTAGGAGCAGAAATCCGCGGGTTAACACTCACGTTGGACGGCGAAGACTTGCATGCCAATGAACACAGTCCTCATGACCTAGCCAATGTTCTCGGTGCAGTCGGCCGTGAGGCGATCATTCACGCCATAGAGGCCAACTATGCTCATATTGCTACACATAATCCGGGCGCAACAAACATGCGTCCTTCACTTCATGCGATTACACTCGGTTCGCGTCGTGACTCAATACTGACCCCATACGGCCAACGCAACAGGACATCGATTAGTCGTTCCATCGTTGAGTTGCAAACCCCTTACCAGGACTACTGGCGCACAATAGTAGCTCACGACTTCACACCTGAGATACGACGGTTTAGTACTTCCACTCAAAGTGAATCTGTCGCTCTCTTGCTCCGAAACCCCGAGACCGACCCACACCCCATCACTCCTCTCGAGCATTTGCCACTGGCTCTTGGCTTTTTAGAGCCTGCTGCCACACGTATCCTAAAACCTCGGCTCGCTGAAGCACTAGCGCATAACGACAGTGAAACCTACCGCACCCTGTGGCAAGAACTTGAAGGCGAGAACGAAGCAGCTGTCGATCGTCAAGTTCACAGCTTTGATAAATCCGTCCTGCCAGCTGCTCAGATTGGCCTTGCTATCGCAAAAGCGAACCTACGCGTGTCACTACGTGGCGACGCCTATCTGTTGGATCCAGATGGCTACCTTGCAGATCTCACTGATGCCGAAGAAGGAGCGTGCCAATACGGTTTGGACGAGGTGTCGGAACTACTGAAAACCGAGATAGCACGAGTCAAACAGCGGCATACCGGTTAGTCCGTGAAAACGAAAAACATAGCTACAGGTTGTCATGTTTTCACGCCCACCTCTGATGGTGCCATAAAAAATACCTCCCTGGTCGGGAGGTATTTTTGTGATCACAAGCGTGATTACTTGGTGATCTTCGTAACGACACCTGCACCGACGGTGCGGCCACCTTCGCGGATAGCGAAGTTCAAACCCTGCTCCATAGCGATAGGAGCGAGAAGCTTGACGTTAAAGGTGATGGTGTCGCCAGGCATGACCATTTCTTTGTCAGCTGGCAGCTCAACTTCACCGGTGACGTCAGTCGTGCGGAAGTAGAACTGTGGCTTGTAACCCTTGAAGAATGGCGTGTGACGACCACCCTCTTCTTTGGTGAGGATGTAGACCTCAGCCTCGAATTCGGTGTGTGGAGTGATGCTGCCTGGCTTGGCAATAACCTGACCACGTTCGATGTCATCGCGCTCAATACCACGGAGGAGGAGACCAGCGTTGTCACCAGCCTGACCTTGGTCGAGGTTCTTCTTGAAGGCTTCGATGCCGGTCACGACAGTCTTTGTAGCCTTTTCCTTGATACCGACGATTTCAACTTCGTCGTTGATCTTGACGATACCGAGTTCGATACGACCAGTTGCGACCGTACCACGACCCTTGATAGAGAAGACGTCTTCGATAGGCATCAGGAATGGCTTGTCGAGGTCGCGAGTAGGCTCGTCGATGTAGTCATCCATAGCCTTGACCAGTTCCATGACAGCGTCTTCGTAACCAGCGTCACCTTCGAGAGCCTTGAGAGCTGAACCCTTGATAACAGGAACGTTGTCGCCGTCGTAACCGTTCTTGGTGAGCAGTTCGCGAACGTCCATCTCAACGAGTTCGACGAGCTCTTCGTCAGCCATGTCCATCTTGTTGAGGAAGACAACGATCTTTGGCACACCAACCTGGCGAGCAAGCAGAACGTGTTCGCGGGTCTGAGGCATAGGACCGTCAGCAGCTGACACAACGAGAACAGCACCGTCAACCTGAGCGGCACCGGTAATCATGTTCTTGACGTAGTCGGCGTGACCAGGCATGTCAACGTGTGCGTAGTGACGAGTCTCTGACTCGTATTCCTGGTGAGAGGTAGCGATGGTGATACCACGAGCCTTCTCTTCAGGTGCGTTGTCGATCTGGTCGTACGCAATAGGTTTGTTAACGTCGCTTGGAAGCTTCTTTGCCAGAACAGCGGTGATAGCTGCTGTCAAAGTGGTCTTTCCGTGGTCAACGTGACCCATAGTACCAACGTTGACATGAGGCTTGCTTCGGTCAAAATCTGCCATGTAGTTCTCCTACTTAGTTATTTTTAGCGCACAAGAAGAAATCTCGCAGCACGTATGGGGTCGATTATAGAGGTTTGACGCGCAAAAGTAAAGTGAGAACTAGCCAATATTAAGGTTGAGACAGGATCACGTCCGCAGAGGCAGAAATATAGCGTTTTGTTGCCTCCATATCGAGTGAGCCGTCGCTGGTTTGATGGAGCCGACCCTCAGCGTCCCAGCTGACATACGGAAAGTCTCTGAGTATTTTAGGAAGGTGTTTTTCAACGCCCTCTGCATCGAGCCCTCCGGCAATACCGATCCCAGCATGATCAAGTTCAGGATCATCGTGAGCAGCTTCAATGAAACGCTTGAGTGCATCGACATCCATTTCCTTGCCTGTTCCATGTGACGCGTCAAAGAGTATCCAGCTTATTTCATCAGGTGATAGTCGCTTGAGTTTTTCGAGCGCCACCCTTGGACCCTCGGCCATAGCAGGAGCATGGCACTGAACGATAACATTGTACTCATCGTTCCTGACGTCTTCGCGCTTCGCCTCGTGTATGAGATAGCTAAATGCCTCGGGAGCATCCTGGTAGCGCAGCATATCGAATTGGATAGTATTCAACCACGCGGCACCGCGACGCTTGATGCGTCGTATGAACTGACGACCATAGTCGGGATTGGCTGCGAGCACCTCAGGGTCAAGGTACATCTGAGCGACGCTATCGACACCAGACCCTGAAAGCGCGCCACTGAAAGCGCTTTCGCCTATTGGATACCACTCCGGTCCGTATTTATTCTCAACATCTAGCCACTGTGTTTTGTGGACCGCTTTGACTCCAAGCATGAGGAGCGTATCGGTCTCTCTGAACGCCTCGGCTGCAAAAGCGGTCAGCTCCTGTTGCTGTTCCGGGTTGACGATACCACTGACACCGACATAGGGTGACGATCGATAGATTGACATGACTTGAGTATCGACCAGAACGCTCCTTGCAGCAAGCAGAAGCGGTTAACACGTTATGCTTTGCGGTCTTGCAAGGAGGCGGCAATTTGACGGATAAAGACGATCAACCAAGTAAAGACGACACCGAACGCGATGAGCTCAAAGGCAGTCAAATTGAGATAGTGGAACCGGCCATTGAATAACCAAAACGAGAACAATAGACCACCGAGGAGCGCGTATGAAAATATCGTGAACGCGCGTGCAAACACCGGCGCGATACGCGGCATGAGAACGACCAGTACCGCAAATATGAACGCCATCGCCCCTGCGGACGAGTTATGCAACCAAACGTGGTCGTCGTATTTGAAGATACCGACGAAGGCCAGGAATAGTCCCATCAGTGTCAGGAGTGTTCGGATCAAGCGCCTGTTCACAACGACGTAGCGCTTGTCAGCACTCTGCAGCTTTCCAAAATCGTTTGAGATGTAGTCGGCCAAGCTCATGATGACCAGACCACCGACGATTAGAGTGAGGTTAAACGCAACTGACGAGAATGTTCCATCGGCACCGAGCGAGCTGAAGTGTAACTGCCACCAGTACGGGTCTTGGGCAGTAATCATGCTGGTCAGCGCACCGCTGATGATAAAAATCGCAAGAATGGCCGACAAACGAAGTGTATTCATCGCCGTCGCGCTAAGGTAAAAGATGTAGCCGAGCGCCGCAACATAACCCGCGGTCATCACCGAAGCGGTCATCCAGTCGAACGACAACCCGATAAAGGCGTCGTGCAGGATGAAAAAGATTCCGGTCGTGAGCAAAAAGCCGACGGCCGCATGCACGAATGCAAGTGAACCAGTCCAAACGATACGCCGGAGTACGCCACGAGTCGTGCGCTCGTCCTTTGTAGCATCACGCATAAACTCAACGATGTAGAATGCAACGATGGCGGCTAACATCGCGATAACCGAAGCAGTCGTACCTATCGACGGGCTGCCAAAGAGTTGGATGGTTTGGTTATAAAAGAACAGGCCGCTGAGCAGTAGCGTGACACCCGCCGTCGCGAACGTGAAGTACAGTGCTCTCGCCTCTGAAACTTTATTTTGGTTAGGAGCAACAGAACGCTTCGCCATAGTCACACTCCGTTTAGTTAAGGTCAGTGTATACCCTTGCCCGCCGCTGAGGCAAGAAAATACCGCCTGGTTCGGCGGTATTTTCGTTTTTATGAGGCGCTACTTTTTGGCGCGTTTCTCAATAATGTCCTGCGCAACGTTTGGCGGGACTTCTTCGTACTGGCTGAGCTCCATGGTGCTCGCCGCACGACCTTGGCTCATCGAACGTAAGTCGCTGGTGTAGCCGAACATGCTCATCAGTGGCACGAAAGCCTTCACCAGCTTGGCGCCACCTTGGAGGTCCTCCATGGCGTCAATACGTCCACGGCGAGAGTTGAGGTCGCCAATGACGTCACCCATGAACTCTTCTGGCGTCGTGACTTCAACGCGCATGACCGGCTCGAGCAGTACTGGACGCGCCTTTGGAATACCTTCTTTGACGGCGAGAACACCGGCAAGGTTAAAGGCGAGTTCGCTCGAGTCAACGTCGTGGTAGCTACCATCGTAGAGCGTCGCTTTGACACCAATAACTGGATAACCGGCGAGAACACCGCTTTCAAGCGTGTCATGGATACCCTTTTCAACCGGCTTGCGGTATTCCTGAGGGACGACACCGCCCTTGATCTCATCGACGAATTCGAAGCCTTCGCCAGACTCGGTCGGCTCGAAGCGGATCCAGACGTCACCGTACTGACCGCGACCACCAGACTGCTTGGCGTGTTTACCTTGGGCCTCGGCAGTACCGCGAATCGTTTCACGGAATGCAACCTGAGGTTCGCCGATGTTTGCTTCGACTTTGAACTCTCGCTTCATGCGGTCGATCAGGATGTCGAGGTGGAGCTCACCCATACCAGACATGATGGTCTGGCCAGTCTCTTCGTCAGTGTGAACGCGGAAGGTTGGGTCTTCCTCAGCGAGTCGCTGGAGGGCGATACCCATCTTTTCCTGGTCGGCTTTCGTTTTTGGCTCAACCGCAATCGCAACCGGTGGATCTGGGAAGGTGATGCTCTCGAGAGCAATCGGGTGCGCGACGTCACAGAGCGTGTGCCCGGTGAAGGTGCTCTTGAGACCAACAACTGCAGCGATGTCGCCTGCGCCAACTTCATCGATCTCTTCACGCTTGTCGGCGTGCATACGAACGATACGGCCAACACGCTCTTTTTCACCAGTCGTGGTGTTGAGGACATAAGAACCTGCCTTGAGGACGCCAGAGTAGACACGCACGAAAATGAGCTTACCGACGAAGGGGTCGGTGGCGATCTTGAATGCCAGGCCAGCCATTGGTTCGGTTGGTGATGGTTTGCGATCAGCTTTGTCACCGGTCTTTGGGTTCGTGCCCCAAATTGCATCAACGTCGAGAGGGCTTGGCAGATAGTCAGCCATGATGTCGAGAAGCTTCTCGACGATCACACCACGACCATCACCACCACTCACGAGGAAGAAGTCACCAGCAAGAACTCTTTTGCGAAGTGCTGCTTTTAGCTCTGGCTCGGTGATAGAGTCCTCGCCCTTGTCGAGGAATCGCTCGAACAGTTCGTCGTCTGCTTCGACAGCCGCTTCGACGAGGAGTGAGCGTGCGTTCTTGGCTTTCTCGAGCATATCTGCAGGAATCTCACCTTGAACAAGTGCCTTGTCGGTGTAGTCGGAGTAGGTGTAGGCCTTCATGTCAACGAGATCAACGACACCGTTGATGTCCTTTTCAAAGCCGATGGGCAGGTGAACAGGCAGCGCGTGCTTTGAAAGGCGGTTGTGGATCGAGTCGAGTGACTTATAAAAGTCACCACCGGTCTGGTTGATCTTGTTGATGAAGCAGATACGAGGCACGCCGTACTTGTTGGCTTGACGCCAGACTGTCTCGGACTGAGCTTCCACACCCATCTTGCCGTCAAAGATCGTCACTGCACCGTCGAGAACTCGAAGTGAACGCTCTACTTCAGCGGTAAAGTCGATGTGACCAGGTGTGTCGATGATGTTGATCTTGTGATCTTTCCAGAAACAGGTGACGGCAGCAGAGGTGATAGTGATACCACGCTCCTTTTCCTGCGCCATCCAGTCAGTCGTTGCACTGTCACCGTCAGCACCACGAACCTCACCAATCTTGTGATTAATACCGGTACGGTACAAAATACCTTCGGTCGTCGTGGTCTTTCCAGCGTCGATGTGCGCAATGATACCGATGTTTCGGTAGCGGTCTAGTGGTACGTTTTTTGGTGTAGCCATTACTTATTTCTCTCCTGCGTCGTTAGTTTCATATTTCCTATTGAGTTCAAATACTGCGTTGCAGAGCTTCATACCGATGAGCGAACTTGGTTGGGTACACGCCTGAAACGCTGCTTTTATTTCCCCGCTTCCGAGAGCCTGCACCGGCACAATGTACCGTGCGACTCTTCTCTGCTTCTCATCAAGAACCTCTATCTGCGCGCTACTTTCCGTTATCTTGTAGACGTGACGGAATAGGCGACGTTGAAGTTGTGAAAGTTGTGGACGGATAAATGCTGGTTCGTTATCGGCGAACTTGCCTTTTCGTCCCGGACAGTCAGCGCAAATATCAACGCCGTACATCGGGTGTTAGCCTCTTGCGAAGTGGGCGAAGGCTCGGTTAGCTTCTGCCATCTTGTGGGTGTCTTCCTTTTTCTTGAAGGCGGCACCAGCCTCGTTGTGAGCGTCGACGATCTCAGCGGCGAGGCGCTGGTCGTACGGCATGCCGCGGCGAGCGCGGGCAGCCTGGACGAGCCACATGTAGGCGAAGTGATTCTGACGGTGACCCTGGATCGGGAACGGAATCTGGTAGTTCGCACCACCGACACGGCGAGATTTGACCTCAAAGTTTGGCTGAATGTTCTTGAGAGCCTTTTCAAAGACCTCGAGTGGGTCTTCTGATTTTAGCTTCTTGGCAGCGATTTCGAGCGCGCTATAAACGGCGCGTTCTGCGAGAAGCTTTTTGCCATCGAGCATAGACTTGTTGATCAGGCGCTGAACTAGGATGCTTTGGTACTTGCGGTCTGGGTTCAAACGACGCTGCAGTGATTTGGTAACTTTACGAGGCATTACTTGTCCTCCTTCTTGGCACCGTACTTACTACGACCCTGTTTGCGCTTTGAAACGCCCTGGAGGTCGAGGGTACCGCGAACGATGTGGTAGCGAACACCCGGGAGGTCAGGCACACGACCACCACGTACGAGCACAACAGCGTGCTCCTGGAGGTTGTGACCTTCGCCACCGATATAAGCCCATACTTCCTGGCCGTTGGTCAGACGAACACGGGCAACTTTACGGAGCGCCGAGTTAGGCTTCTTAGGTGTCTTTGTGGTGACCTTGATACAAACACCGCGCTTGAGTGGGGCGTTCTGGTCGTAGTAGCGAGACTTCAGCGCGTTGTGGATACGTCCGAGCGCTGGAGACTTGCTCTTTTTCGCAGCCGTTTTGCGCGGCTTGCGGACGAGCTGGTTGATAGTCGGCATAAAAAATGCTCTCCTAACTTAGGTTTATTGTGAGCGAGATAACAGCGGTGATAAGACGCAATCTCTCGGATAATGCTAGCCGGGCAGCAAACCCGCTAGGCATGTCCCTTGAACGTTATGGAAGTGTACACGTGTTCCGTAACTACAAGAGAGGAAACTCGCTGACTATCATAGCAAAAAATACCTCTGTTGTCCAGACATGAAGAAAGCCCTCCGAAGAGGGCTCGAGCTGACCGGGTCGTAACCCAGACAGCGAACTTTCTTCGAAGGGCCCGTCGTGATGCTCAGGCGGCGTTGTTGTGGTACGAGCTGCAGGCGTCGAGGACGGGCTGCTTCTCGGAAGAACCGTGGTACTCACGGAACGTGATGGTGACACGGACACGGTTGGGGCCGGCGACCGGCACCAAGGTGACGCTGCTGACACAGGAGAAGGACTCGAGCCGCCGCTTGATCTCGTCGTGAGGTGTGACGGTGGTCATGATATCCGACACTTGGTCGGGGATGATCTCCTGCTTCTGCTTTCTGGGCATCTGGATCTCCTGAAATGTACTCGTATTCGGATACGTCTTATCGCATTATAGCACTTATGTATAATCTTGTCAATACCCTATTTTTTAGCATGAAGAAAGCCCTCCGGATGGGCTCAAGCTGAGTAGGGCTAAAGCCTACCCGGCGAGCTTTCTTCGAAGGGCTAGAACGTTTCGACGAGCGCGATAGAGGAGATACCATCCCTGCTCGCCTCAAGGGCAATCATGGCCTGCATCTGGCGGATCGCCTGGTGCTGAATCTCGTCGGGCAGATTGCGCTTGAAGTAGTAGAGGAATCCGTCGTCGTATTCCACCGGTGGCCTGCGACACTGCATCCCTTCCACGTCGAGCGCCATCCTTGTGATGCGCTCACGAAGCCGTGCGGTCGCTGCGTGGTGGTCGGTGAAACGGAGCTTGATACCCATCAGTGGTTCGACTACTTGCTGCCTTGAGCCAAAAAGTCCCATGTTTCTCCTAGGTCCGAAACGATGTACGTTCTGTATTATATTTATACTACTTATTTTTAAATTAGTCAATATTACTACTGTCATGAAGAGAGCCCACCGGAGGAGGCTCTACCGGAGGCAATACCTCAACGGCGAACTCTCTTCTGGCGGGCTCTAGGATGCCCTCCGCTGAGCACGCATCGCGGTGACCACGGCTGAGACGGCTGAAGCCTTGATGCGACCGACGGTCTCTGTATCTGCGAAGTACTGCTCGCTCACGATGACATTGATCTTGTCGTAGTCGAGAGAGGTGGTAAGTCTCGAAACGCGGTACATTCGATCGACAGCGTAGCGGATGTCAGGATCGTCCCTGAACATCTGCAGCGCATCCTGACTAACCCGAACCGGCAGCGAATTGCGTGATGGCGCATCCGGGAGGCAGCCAGCGAGGTTGATGGTGATCGTACGAGCGCGTTCGTTGTCGCGGGATCGTGCAGCTGGAGTCGGCATGTGCAACACTTCCTTTCGGATCTGTTATTGATATTAAAACATCATATATAAAATAAAACAACCCCTGCGTAACACAGGGGCTGTTTCTTGGACCAAAGCGCTAAGTCTAGGCTTCGGTGAGTTCGGCTTCTGGTTCCGCCACCTGGACCCCGGTTCCAACAGGAATCTTGCGTCCGATGATGACGTTCTCCTTGAGACCGTAGAGGTTGTCTACCCGACCAGAGACTGCGGCGTTGATCAGTACACGGGTCGTGTCCTGGAACGATGCGGCACTCAGGAAGCTATCCGACCAGATAGAGACCTTGGTGATACCGAGCAGCAGCTGGGTGAACTGCGCAGGTGTCTTGCCGTCCTCTGTCAATTGACGGTTCTGCTCAACGACCGCAGCCTTTGAAACGATGTCGCCAGTGACAAATGGTGTGTCACCTGGGTCTTCGATCTGAACGCGGCTGAACATCTGGCGCACGACGATTTCGAGGTGCTTGGCTGACACGTTCTCACCTTGGGCAGCGTAGATGCGCAGGATCTGGTTGACTATGTAGCGCTGTGTTGCTTCGACACCCTTGAGGCGCATCAGGTCCTGCAGGTTAATCGAACCAGACGTCAGGCGGTCACCAGCTTCGACACTGTCACCTTCGGCAACGAGTAGTTGCTTGAAACCTGGGACTTCATAACGAGCTGGGGCGTTGCTACCACTCGTGATAACCAGTTCTTTCTTGGTTGCTTCAACTTTGCCGTCAAACGGAGCGATGATCGGTAGTGACTCGTCGTCGTTGCTCGCGAGCACGTCGCCAGCGACAACGTCAGTACCGCTCTTGACGCGGACGATCTGACCTTCGAGCTTGATGCGCTCGACCTTGCCGGTTTCAGGCGTGACTTGGACCACGTACTTGTCACCGTCTTCCCAAACCTGGACCGTTCCGGTCGTTTCGGTTAGGTATGCCTGACCCTTCGGGTTACGAGCTTCGAAGAGCTCATCGACACGCGGCAGACCCTGGGTAATGTCGTCACCCGCCTCACCACCGGAGTGGAAGGTATTAAGCGTCAACTGCGTACCAGGCTCACCGACAGACTGCGCGGCGATGACACCAACTGGCTGCGCATCAGCGATAAGTTGGCCAGTTGCCATGTCAAGACCATATGACTTGCGTGGAATACCACGGAGGTTAGCAGCTGAGAGCGCGCTCATGATGTTAGCTTCGACTACCTTTTCATCAGCGTCGATAGCATCAGCCACGTCGCGAGTAATCAGCTCACCAGCCTTAACATGACCAGGGATTGCTGATGCGGCGTAACGTCCGTAGAGACGATCACCGAAAGCGATCATAGTCTCTGCAGTTTCAGATCGGTAGATCATGAAGCCTGGGTCGCTAGGCTCTTCGTCAACGGTAAAGATGTCCTGTGAGACGTCTACCAGACGACGGGTCAGGTAACCTGAGTCGGCTGTCTTGAGCGCGGTGTCGATAAGACCCTTACGTGTACCACGGGTTGCAACGAAGGCTTCGAGTGGGCTCAGGCCCTTCTTGAAGCTGCTTCGAATCGGCAGCTCAATCTCGTTACCGGTCGCGTCCACGACGACACCGATCATACCGGTCGCCCATTTGATGTTGCTGAGCGTACCACGAGCACCAGAGTCAACCATGACGGCGATACTGGTGTCTTCTTTACCGACACGGCTCTCTAGCACGCCTGAAATCTTCTTGTCGATCTCACGCCAGGTTTCAACGGTGAGGTTGTAGCGTTCTTCATCAGTGATCAGACCATTTTCGTATTGGTCGGAAATCTGGGCCGAACGCTCGTCACCGCCATCGATGATGTCCTGCATCTCAGGAATATCGAAGTAGTCGTTCATACCGGTCGAGACAGCTGCGCGGGTTGCGTACTCAAGACTGAGATCTTTGATGTCATCAGCAGTCTGGGCGGTTTGCTCTTGGCCGTAGTGGTTAAAGATGCGAGCAAGAACGCGGTTGAGGTTCTTTTTGTTCATGACGTCTTCGATGTACGGGAAATCAGCAGGCAGCACTTCGTTGAAGAAGACGCGACCGAGGGTCGTTTCACGCATCTCACCCTTTACAAAGATACGGATTGGGCTCTGGAGCATGATGGCATCGTGTTCAAAGCCCATGACGGCTTCAGCGATCGAGCTGTAGGCCCGAACCTTGCTAGTCTGCGCAGCTGGCTTCGGGTAAGTCAGATAGTAACAGCCAAGGATGATGTCCTGGGCGATGTTAAGCACTGGCGAACCATCCGCTGGCTTTAACAGGTTGTTAGTTGCAGACATCAGGTCACGTGCTTCTGCCTGGGCATCATCGCTCAGTGGCAAGTGAACTGCCATCTGGTCACCATCGAAGTCAGCGTTGAAACCTTTACAGACGAGTGGGTGTAGCTGGATAGCCTTACCTTCGATCAGCTTTGGCTGGAACGACTGGATAGATAGACGGTGAAGTGATGGTGCACGGTTCAGAAGGACGTATTTGCCCTTAATCACCTCGTCGAGAGCATCCCAGACGATGCTGTCGCCAGACTCGATGAGACGAGTCGCAGAACGGATGTTGTGAGCGTACTCACCACGGAGCAGCCAGCTGATGACAAACGGTTTGAAGAGTTCGAGGGCCATTTGCTTTGGCAGACCACACTGGTGAATCTTGAGCTCTGGACCAGCCACGATAACGGAACGACCAGAGTAGTCGACGCGCTTACCGAGGAGGTTCTGGCGGAAACGACCCTGCTTACCTTTGAGCATATCGCTCAGGGATTTCAGACGGCGTCGGCCCCCGGTTGCACTCACTGCACGGCCACCACGAGCAGCTGAGTTGTCGATCAGCGCGTCAACAGCCTCTTGGAGCATACGCATCTCATTGCGACGGATAACTTCCGGCGCGTTGAGGTCCTGGAGCTTCTTGAGACGGTTGTTACGGTTGATGACACGGCGATAGAGGTCGTTGAGGTCGCTAGTCGCAAAACGGCCACCGGTCAGCTGTACCATCGGGCGAAGGTCCGGTGGGATAACCGGAAGGATCGAGACACAGGTGCTCTCTGGCTTGACGCCAGCACGCTGCATGCCCTCGAGGACCTTGAGGCGCTTCATGATTTTCTTCATGCGCTGACCTTTTGCGGTCGCGACTTCGTCGGTCAATTCCTGGATGAGCTGGTCAAGATTGATTTCCTTGAGCAGCCTTTGCAGGGCTTCGCCACCCATGCCAACTTCTACGATTTCCTCGTACGCTTCTGGCAGGTTGCGGTAGTCGTTCTCAGTGATGAGTGCAGCCTTCACGAGGCTCTCGAGCTGGGTCTTCTTGACCAGGTAGGCCTCGTTAAGGTCGTCAAGCTCACGAGTCTGTTCGGCGGCAAGCGCCTTCACGTCAGCCGATTCGTCTTCGGCGGCTTTTTCAAAACGGATCTTGATAGCCGTGCGGCCAGCTTCGAGCTCAGCCTCGGCGTCAGCCAGCATCTGGTCGCGCTTTTCTTCGTCAACTTTCAGGATGACATAGCTAGCAAAGTACGCCACGCGCTCGAGAGCACGGACAGGGATACCAAGCAGTAGACTCATCGCAGATGGTGCGCCACGCATAAACCAGATGTGCGCAACTGGTGCGGCCAACTGGATGTGCCCCATGCGCTCACGTCGAACGATACTGCGCGTGACGAGCTCGCCGTTCTTGTCGACGGCAGCTTCACGGCTTCGTACGCCCTTGAGTTTGGCATCGTGTGGATTGATGTCCTTGACTGGACCGAAGATTCGCTCACAGAACAAGCCGTCTCGCTCAGGTTTTTGAGTACGGTAGTTGATAGTTTCAGGCTTTGTAACCTCGCCGTAACTCCATTTGAGGATGTCATCAGCGCTAGCTACAGCCAGGCGCACCGCGTCAAAGTCGGCGATGCTGGTGTCGGTAACGATACGACTCATACTAGAGCTCCTCCTTTACAGTTTCTTCTTTGAATTCATCAGCGGTTTCGATGCTCATACCTTCTCCGAGGTCGATATCACCGAATTCGTCGGCTTCGTCACCAACGGAACCATCTTCGTCATCAGCCGTTGCGCTGGTGTCAGCCGGCTGACTGCCGCCATCGGCGTCAACCCCAACCAAGACTTCCTCGGCGTCAACGATGGCGTCCTCAGACTCGTCAACGAGGTCGACACGTAGACCGAGACCTTGGAGTTCTTTCACGAGAACGTTGAAGCTCTCTGGAATCTTTGGACCGAGAATCGGTTCATTCTTGATGATTGATTCGTAGGCTTTGGCACGACCGTAGACGTCGTCAGACTTGATGGTGAGCATTTCCTGAAGTGTACTTGCAGCACCGTATGCTTCAAGTGCCCACACCTCCATCTCACCGAAGCGCTGACCACCATTTTGAGCCTTACCACCGAGTGGCTGCTGGGTAACCATGGTGTATGGACCAATCGAACGTGCGTGGATCTTGTCAGCGATCATGTGGTGCAGCTTGATCATGTACATCGAACCGACCGTCGTGCGTTCTTTGAACGTTTCACCGGTGCGGCCGTCAAAGAGCTGAACCTTGCCGTCTTCTGGCAGGCCGGCTTTCTTGAGCTCGGCAACGATCTCGTCGTTTGTCACACCGTTAAATGGTGGGGTTGCGACCTTGTAGCCAAGAGCACGTGCCGCCATACCGAGGTGAGTTTCAAACAACTGTCCGAGGTTCATACGGCTCGGGACACCAAGTGGGTTCAGGATAACGTCAACTGGCGTTCCGTCTTCCATGAATGGCATGTCAGCTTCAGGCAGGATACGAGCAACGACACCCTTGTTACCGTGACGACCAGCCAGCTTGTCACCGACTGATACCTTGCGGAGCTGGGCGACAAAGATCTGAACCTGCATCAGGACGCCAGCCTTGAGCTCGTGACCGTGTTCGCGGCTAAAGATCTTTACCCCAACAACCTTACCGGTGTTGCTGTGACCCATACGCTGTGAGGTGTCACGGACGTCTTTGGCTTTCTCGCCGAAAATGGCGCGGAGAAGTCGCTCTTCTGAGCTAAGCTCCTGCTCACCTTTTGGCGTAATCTTTCCAACCAGGACATCGCCAGCCTTCACTTCGGCACCGACACGGACAATACCGTTCTCGTCGAGGTGACGGAGTGATTCTTCGCTCACATTTGGAATGTCGCGGGTGACTATCTCTGGACCAAGCTTGGTTTCACGGACTTCAACCATGTAGTCCTTGATGTTGATACTTGTCAGTTCATCATCGCGAACCAAGCGGTCACTGAGAATGATTGAGTCATCCATGTTGTAGCCGCCCCATGGCATAAAGGCAACGAGGAGGTCTCGACCGAGCGCGAGCTCACCGTCAGCAACTGAGGCACCTTCGATGAGAATGTCGCCTTTCTTGACCTTGTCGCCGCGAGAGACGACGGTGCGCTGGTTGATTGAACGGTCGTCGTTAGACTGCTGGAAGTGAACCAGTTCGTAGGTGCGAATGTCCTTTGGACCGTATTTAACTTCGATAGCATCACCGTCAGCGCGGACAACTTCACCGTTAGCTTCCGCGACGACGAGCTGGCTCGTGTTTCGGGCGATATCACCTTCGACACCAGTACCGACGATTGGGCTGGTTGTCTTGACGAGTGGAACAGCCTGACGTTGCATGTTCGAACCGGTAAGGTTTCGGTCGATACGATTCTTTTCAACGAATGGGACAAGCGCGGCTGTCGTACCGATGACATGCATACGAGATGCGTCCATGAACGTGACTTCGCCAGCCTCGACTTCACCAGGTGCGAGGTGTTTACGAGCGCTAACGCGATCTTCGGCAAAGGCACCTTTGGCGTCGAGCTTGTTGCTTGCATCGGCGATAACTTCTTTGGCTTCTGCGGCAGCGTCGAGATAGACGATCTCGCCGGTTACCTTTTTATTCTTAACCTGAACATATGGTGCTTCTAGGAAACCATACTCGTTGACACGAGCATAACTGGCCATATTGAGCACAAGACCGATGTTGGCACCTTCTGGGGTCTCAATGATGTCGACGCGACCGTAATGAGTTGGGTGAGCATCACGAACCTCGAGTCCAGCACGCTCACGACTGAGTCCACCAGGACCCATCGAACTGAGGCGACGTTTGTGAGAGAGTTCAGACAGCGGGTTGGTTTGGTCCATGAATTGTGAGAGCTGCGAGCTCGCGAAGAACTCGCGAACAGCTGCAACGACTGGACGGGCGTTGATGAGCTGACCTGGCGTGACATTTTCGATGTCACTGACACTCATGCGGTCTTTGGCATTTCGGTCCATGCGGAGCATACCGATCCTAAACTGACGAGCGACGAGCTCACCGACCAGCTTGATGCGACGGTTGCTCAGTGCATCGATGTCATCGGGTGCATCCTGCGTGTTGTTGAGACGGATAATCTCGCTGATGATGGCCGTGAGGTCTTCGAGGCGCATAACGCGGTTCTCGGTTGTATTAGCGACGTCCATGCCAAGTCGTTGGTTCATCTTGTAGCGACCGACGCGAGAGAGGTCGAAGCGCTTAAAGTCAAAGAACATACGCTCAATCATCTGCTTGGCGTTATCCACGGTTGCAAGGTCACCTGGACGGAGTCGGCGGTACACTTCGATGAGGGCTTCGTTCGTACCCTTGGCTGGGTCTTTTTCGAACGTCGCGTCGAGGAAGTTGACGTCACCGGTATCGACGTCTTTAAAGAGCTCCTTGATGCTAGAGTTGCTTGGGTAGCCAAGCGCACGGAGTAATGTCGTAACCGCGATCTTGCGACGGCGGTCGATCTTGACGTAAATAGCGCCACTGGCAGCAGTCTCAAACTCGAGCCATGCACCACGGCCTGGGATGAGTTTGGCTCCGTAGTGGTTGCGACCGCCATGATTGTCAGCGGTAAAGAAAATACCTGAACTACGAATCAGCTGCGAAACGACGACGCGCTCTGCGCCGTTGATTACAAACGTACCGCGTTCAGTCATCCATGGGTAGTCACCGAGGTAAATTTCTTGTTCTTTGACTTCGCCGGTGACTTTGTTGGTCAGCTCGACGACAGCTTTAAGAGGTGCATCGAAACTGATGTTGTTTTCGCGAGCGTCAGCTTCGGAAACTTTTGGGTTCTCGAAGTGGTAATCCTTGAAACGAAGTTCGAGCTTTTGCCCGGTGTAGTCTTCGATTGGGTTAATCTCGGCAAAAATCTCACCGAGACCAGTCTCGACGAACTCTTTCCAAGAGTCGAGCTGGTGTGAAATAAGGTTTGGAAGCTCAAGCGCGGCCTTCTCGTCGCTAAAGTAGACGCGCTTTTGCTTTGCAGTCGCAGTTTTGGCCATAAAACTGTACTCCTCGCAGATTATTGTGATAGTGGTCAGCGCCGAAGTCACTCTAGCCTAGGTCCTCAACACGCAAAAACGCCCGCCAAACAGCGTGCGTGCATAACCGACCCAGTTTATACGATCTTCATTACATACTAGTATGCGCCTCATCGTGCGCGACGTCAAGCCTGAAACTGTGCGATGACGGTTCGATACTAAGTCTCCCTAGTATCACCCCGACACACCCTGTCGCACGTCAGGTCTTACTGGCTTTGTCGGCAAGCGTGTGGCTCCGAAGCATCAGCGATGCAACCAACGCTAGCACAAGGTACTCGATGAATATCGGTATTGCTCGTGAGACCCCAAGACCGGGAAAGAATCCGAACAACAGGTAAAGCCCGAATGTTGGCACGGGTACCAGTATCCAGAGCACTCCCGAGACTGCTACGTACAGGTTGACCCGCTGGGCCGACCATGACTGTTTCCACTGACACTTGATACAGAGCTTTCTACCAATCCATAGGATCCAGATACCGAACGGAACAACGAGGTAGATCGCGAGGAACGCCATCGCATCGACGTTCATGTTCCCACTTCCTCTCACGTGTGGACGGACGGATCAAGGATAATTGTCGGCGTCTACGGGTGCTTTGTCAACACGGTATCAGCGATACCATATGCAACAGCTTCGCTGGCATCCATCCAGTAGTCGCGATCGGCGTCTTTTTCAATCTTGGTGAGCTTTTGACCGGTATTTTTGGCGAGAATCTCGTTGAGAAGTTTTTTGAGACGGATACTTTCACGGAGCGTAATCTCCATGTCAGTTACCTTACCCTGTGTACCGGCACTTGGCTGGTGGATCATGACACGGCTGCTCGGAAGTAAGTGGCGCTTGCCTTTGGCGCCACTGCTGAGTAAAAACGCGCCCATACTTGCTTGCAGGCCGATGCCGTAGGTGGCTACGTCAGGTTTGATGAACTGCATCGTGTCATAGATGGCCATACCGTCGTAGACACTACCGCCGGGACTATTGATATAAAGAGAAATATCTTTGTTTGGATCTTCGTACGCAAGATGTAATAGCTGAGCAACGACGATGTTCGCTGTGTGTTCGTTGACGTCTTCGCCGAGAAAGATAATGCGTTCCTTCAAAAGGCGCGAGTAAATATCGAAGGCGCGCTCACCATCGTAGCTCTTTTCGACGACGGTTGGGACAAGATAACTTTTTGGCTTAGTCATAGTACCAGTCTAAAAAACAAATTAGCACTCGTCAAGTGAGAGTGCTAGAAAATTCGTAGTGATACTCCGTGCGCAGAATATCACGAGATGGAAGGTGGCTTACGAAACCAAAAGGCCCGGGCCGCCAGGACGACAAGCATGATGCAGACGAATCCACCCTGAACCAGCACCGCCCAGTCAAGACTCAGCTGCTTAGTAAGGGCGATCGCGAGCGGTATCAGCAGACCACCGATGGCGAAGACCGTAGCCCACGAGATCATGAACAGTTGTACCGAGTGACGGCGTGAACTCACGCTACTCACCTGCTTGTGTAGACAATGCGAATGGCAGCACCAGATACCTGACACTCACCGACAGTACGGTTGCAATCGTTGCCCAGAGCGCGAGACCGATTGCAATCGTCTCCTCGCCAAAGACTCCCCAGATAAAGACTGCGACCAGGAACAGGGTGACCGAGCCGAGAGCAACTACGAGTAGTATCCGCCTGGATCGTTCGCAGGATTGATGTGGCATGTACACTCCTCACATCTGCGCACGGAGCAAGGTGACTATACCATTTAGCTCAACGATTTAAAAGGCTGGTGACGAAGTAGATTTTCGTCACCAGCCGGCTACAGTCCGAGTTGGTCAGATTCGGCTGCGCTGCGCCACTCATAGTATTAACCTAGGATTTTTACGTATCGCGCTCGAACTCTGCACGCGGGTTTAACGGACGTCGAGTTACTCCCATCGCACGAGGCCTCATGCGGGCAAGACTATCGACATCGGAAGCCTCATTTCACCGCTGACCAGACGGCATAGAGGTGCCACCTTCCTCCCGGACTCACTATAGCGAACGCCCATTTCTGTTCGTTCCGACTCAGTGACGTACTAAAAGTATAGATGTGTTAGCTGTTCAGCTCAACTAGACGATCGACTGTCTTTTCAGTGATGACGCGGTTTGCGAGGTCGCGACGAGCGTCTGGTGAGTCGAGCTGATCTTTCATCGTTGGGTATTGTTCGAGCATGAGCGCGTGACGTTGGTCAAGTTCTTCCTTGCTGACATCGATATTCTCGACTTTACTGAGCTCTGCGAGAGCGAGACCAGCTTGGACACGGCGCTCAGCGGCTACTTTGAATTCTTTTTCGTGCCACTCGTCGTGATCCTTGTATCCCTGTTGTTGCAGGTACTGGTCAGGACTCATGCCTCGGTACATCAAATTCTGTAGTGCATCTTGTTCGATCTGCTTCGCTTGGTCATCGACAAGAACTTGTGGAACTGGCACCTTACTGACAGCAACGAGGTCGGCAACGAGGTCGTCCTTGAACTGGTCTTCGACAGTCTTTTCCTTTTGCTGCAGTAGTTCAGAACGAATGTCTTCGCGCATCCCTTCGACGGTCTTGAATGGGCCGACTTTTTCTGCGAACGTGTCGTCAACTTCAGGCAGGACAACCTCTTTGATCTCATTTAACGTGACTTCAAAGACAACTTTTGCGCCCTTCAGGTGATCAGCGTGATAATCCTTGGGGAATGCTAATGGAACATCAAACTTTTCACCTGTTTTGTGTCCAATAATGGCTTCCTCGAAGCCAGGGATAAAGCTGTTGCTGCCAAGTACGAGGTCGTAGCCGTTTGCGGTACCGCCATCAAATGGTTTATCGTCTTGTTTACCGATAAAGTCGATGTTTACCTCGTCACCGCTGCTCGCCTCTCGTTTGACGGCTTTTTTTTCAGCAAGTTGCGAGCGCATACGTTCGACTACTTCCTCGACTTCGGCATCGGTAACCTCAACTTTGGCTTTTTTTGCCTTCAGTTTTTTGTAGTCACCGAGTGTGATGTCGGGTACGATATCGATCGTCGCTTCAAATGACAGAGAGTCATACGGTTTGAAATCCTTCAGATCAACTTGTGGGCGGTCGAGGACACGCAGGTCTTCTGCGACCGCGACGTCGTTGAGTGCGATGTTCATGGCGTGCTCGGTCGTGTGGTTCGCGAGCTCTAGTGGGTCAGCATGCTTTTCGGCTACGTTGGCTGGGACTTTACCCGCGCGGAAGCCAGGGACTTTGAGATTCTTAGAAATATGTTGAAGCGCAACACGTTTTGCGGTTGCGAGGTCGGTCTTGTCGAGGTCAATCGTAACGATAACCTGCGTCTCGGAAGATTTCTTGAGGGTATGTTTCATAACGCCCTATTTTAACAGATTAGAAGATCGAGTGCGAACTGGTACTTAGAGTTCGTCTTTGTTCTTGCCGCGATAGTCTTCGACAGTCGTGACGATGCGCTCAAGCGAAAGCTCGTACTCTTTCTCATGTTTGACGTCCTTGAGCCGATACACCTCGGTCTCAAGCTCTTTTTCACCGACAAAGAGTAAGTACGGGATCTGCATCTTGACGGCAGCTTTGATCTGACGATCGAGTTTTCGTCCAGTAATATCAACGGCGACGTTCACACCTTCCTCGCGTAGATTGCGTGCAAGTTTCTGGGCGCCACGTGCAGCATTACCGAGCACGATCATATAGACATCGGTGGTTGAGCTGAACTCAGGCAGGAGCCCATGAGAGCGCAGGAATACTTCCATCGTCGTACCACCAGGTGCGAACCCGACCGTCGGTACCGGCTCACCACCAAACAACGAAACGAGACCGTCGTAGCGTCCGCCGCCAAACATGGCGCGGTTGTTATCTGGGTGGTTATCAAAAACCTCAAAGACCATGCCGGTATAGTAGTCAAAACCGCGCATCAGCGTAATGTCAAAGACAGCGTTTCGCACACCGCCAGCATGAACGGAGTGGAATAGTTCATGAAGACGTTTAACCGGTTCGAGCTCGGCTAGTTCGGACGGAAGACGTTCCATGTCGTTGCTGCTAATAATCTTGGCTATCTTTTTGAGACCATCTGGCGCTTTCTCGGCACCGAATATCTCAATCGCCTGATCGCGGAACGTTTCGTGCGGTATCTTGCCTTTGCGGTCGAATAGCTTGATCATCATCTCAGACTGAACAGTTGAGAGTCCGAGATAGTCGCGCATCATCGCCTCGATCAGCTCCCGGTCATTGATACGGATAGTGTACATCGCTTCTTTAGCGCCAAAGGCCTTCATCAGCGAGTGTGCCATCAGAATCGTTTCGGCGTCGGCCTCGACCCCGCTCGCACCAAAGATATCTGCGTTCAGCTGCCAAAACTCACGTTCACGACCGCGCTGAGGTCGCTCGTAGCGCATAAAGTTCGCGATACTATACCATCTCGCCGGGTAGCCGGTCTCTTGCTGCCTGGCAGCGATCATCCGAGCGACGCTTGGTGTCATCTCAGGGCGGATCGCCACGGTTCGACCGCCACGATCAGTAAAGCTGTACGTTTGTTCGTTGACGATCTCCTGACCGGTCTTTGCGGCATATAGCTCGAGTGGTTCAAGCATCGGGGTGCCGTACTCTTCGTAACCAAAACTCTCAGAAACTTTGCGCCAGGTAGAAAAGATGTAGTTCTGAACCCGCTTGTCAGCCGGATAGTAGTCGCGTGTGCCCTTATACGCGGACGCTGTCAGATGTGCCATATTGCTTAGAAGTATATCAGATGGGGCCAACCTGAGCGATCATATACCCTCCTACCCAGAAAAGACCGAGCAGGATAGAAAACAAGATAAGGATTGATGGGATAAGCCGTTTTGACCAGCCGATGCGGGGTGATTTACCACGATAGAGCGGTGAATTGTACCCAAGCATATATATGATGTGCAGCAAAAAGAAGACGATGAGCAACATCGCGATGACAAGCAACGAGTATCGGAGGCTGTGGTATAGAACTCGGAATTCCTGGTATTGCCACAGGTCTCGGAAAACTTCGATGTAGTTTTCAGGCATACCTTTAGTGTAACGCGACCTGGCGCGACCACTCGTACATTGCGATCGCCGCCGCAGCGGCGACATTGAGCGAGCGCGTTGAGCCGAGCTGGTCTATACATATGACGTGGTCGGCGACCGCCAACAGCTCCGCGGAGATGCCTGGGCCCTCTTGGCCAAAAAGCAACACGGCGGACGGGGAAAAAGTAGTCTCCAGAATAGACTGCGAGCCCTTACTGTTCTCAAGCGCGTATACAACCCTCCGCTGCTCCTTCATTGCAGCAGCAAATTCAGCCGGTGTCGAGTAGTAAGCAACAGTGAGGTAGGCGTCGGTCTTCATCGCGCCGCGCTTGTTCCACTGCTTTCGACCGATGACGTTGATTCTCCGAACTCCAAACGCGTTCGCGGTCCTGACGATCGAACCCATGTTAAAGTCGCGCATCGTGTTTTCGATAGCTATTTCGAGGCTCACGCCGCGTTCGTCAAGGTGTTGCACGATCTCGTCATGCTCCATACCTTTGAACTCATCGAGAACATTTCTGGTGTCGGTCATAGTATGTATTGTAGCGGACTGGTGTGAGGTGTATGCTGAAGCGAAAGAAGCATAAGTGGGATGGAAATACATAATCATTTAACATCCGTCACGCGGCTTGAGAGAGCTCGTCTAGCACTGCGTCAACATCTTACCATCGAGACTATTTTGCTAGAAGAGTGCAGTATGCTGCCAGAAGGCACCGATACTTGCGATGAACGATATGCGCTTCAACTTGGCGCAGGCCATGCTCACGACCAGCAATCTGAGGATGTCGAATATGGCGGCGTGCAAGTAGCTAGCAATGCCATAGAGTTAGATAACGAGACGCTCGAACGGCTTACACCAGTGTTTCTAGGTACTCGACCGTACAATCGCTACACACAGGAGCATTATTTCGACGAGAAAGAGTGGTTAGCGTTTGTTCGAGGCTATGGTTTGGTTGTTGCCGCCGTCGCCCCAACTCAAAAACCGGTCCCAATGACCGGTTCATGAAAGCACTTGGTGGAGCGAAGTGAAAAAGTTTTGAACCTGAACGCTCGACAAGCTCGCGAAAGGTTCAAATCTGTCACCTACCATTTCAAAAACCGGTCATAGAGACCGGCTTTCAAAATGGTGCGGATGAAAGGACTTGAACCTTCACGCCTTGCGGCACATGCTCCTAAGGCATGCGTGTCTACCAATTCCACCACATCCGCGTATCCTACCGCCACGCATGCGTGTCTACGAAACTTGCGTTTCACGCAGTCACCCTATCCGTGTGATTAGTAACTGGAATTTAGCCTAGCCTATTGTAACAGATTAGACTGTGATCTCAGCAGTTCGCTTGAGATAGTAGTGACGTGCAGCAATCGTCGCGAGTGTCACGGCGCTCATCGCTGCGCAGATGCGACCAATGCCACCGAGTCCGACAAACAACAATACCGTACCACTTGCAATCGTCAGGACAAACGAACCAATCATCGGCCGATAGGCCCTGGTCTGTCTACGCTGCCATGCCGCGGCAAAAACCGCTGAGGTCGTTAGAACGAGAATACTCGCAATTACTATGTGGGTAAGAAGGATAACCATATGCATAGTGTTAGTATAGCGCAGCTTTATAGAATACGTACCGGACTTGAACCTAGACTGCCCGCGTACGTATCCCACAAACCTGGATCGTCTTTCGGCTTTGGCCAATCATTCAGTGGCAAGCGTAAACCACGCAAGTGTTCAAACGCTGCACCACGAATAACCATCCATTGCTCCGGCTCCTCACGCTGCATACGTCCAAGTGCCTGTGCAAGCCGTAGCGAATCACCGATCTGATTAGGACTCGTGGTCACAAGTGACCGAAACTCAACTCCAGCCATATCTTGACCTAGCAGCTCGTGATGATACCGCTGGCGCATACCACCGCTCCCCTTTCGGGACCAGCCAACTGCCGAGGTTAGCCGCTGTGGAGTACTGCCGCCCATTTGCTCCAACATATAGAGCATGGCATGAGCGTCGGAATTATTCAGTCTTCCGGCGAGCGTAAGGTGCGTTGCATACTGATAGCCACCGTGTAGTATTCCAGCTTGGTAGAGCATTTCGACTTCAGCGACCAGTATCTCGACATGCTTTGACGGCCGGAACGAGAACTCCCAGTAGGCATCACGACCTATGCGAGGAATGAGGGCTTCAAGTTGCTTGAGCTTTGGTAGTAGTCGTCGTTCGTTCCGATCATAGGCTTCGCTGAACGCTCTGTATTCCGCACTATCTTTTGCGAGATCTTTTGGACGAACATCCGCCCTGTCCCAGGGGGCCATATCCGGGAATGCTTGTGGCCACGTCATTTCTATCTCAATACCCACCGTATCGCCCGCCTGACCCGACACCACTTCAGTCGGTTCCAGCCCAAATAGCTTCCTCGTCTTATTGAGCTGTCCTATGCGGTAAGTCGTATCAAATGCATGTCGCTCAGCCGAAAACTCCTCATATGCCATAGTTCAGATTCTACTTGACATATAACGTGATACAAAACGCTGCTACGCGGAGATCGTTAATGCCCTATCTGCCATCAGCCGATTCCGCAGCTCGCTTACAACTGCCATCCGCTCCTCTCGCGCCTCAGGTGAGAGAGCCCGAGCGCTTCCTCTTGCAAGCCAGAGCTCATAGTACATGCGATTTATCTCTTCAAGCGACGCATTTTCGGGCAAAAAAATAGACCCATCCGGGTCACTTGCAGTTTCGATACCATTTTGCTGGGCAGTCATAGCAACTACTCCTTGTTTTTTATACTTTTGGTTACTCAACTAGGCGGTAGAACGCCAGCGCCGCGTCTCCGTAACTACGATTGTCCACCACAACAACTCCATTGACGGTCGGCGCTGACTCCCTACCTGGATGTGATAATATCATAAGCCCTTTCGGTTGCAAATAGTCCACCAGACGTGAAACTGTGGATAACTGTAGGTCGTGATACGGCGGATCGACGAGTATTAGATCGTAACTCAGCTCACCTGCTGTCTCAGTCCAGCTTGCAACCGGAGCTTTTACGAGAGTGGCCCGATCAGCAACACGTAACGACTCGATGTTTTTCGTGATAACCTTTTGTGCAATCCTATCACGCTCAACAAATGTCGTATGGGCTGCGCCACGACTTAATGCCTCAAGCCCAAGTGCACCGGTACCGGCAAATGCATCGAGCACTTTGAGATTACTCACATCTCCAAGCATATTGAAAAGAGCACTGCGCATGCGCTCACCCATCGGATGCGTACGTGAGGTATCAGGGGCATCGAGAAAACGCCCGCCAAACTCACCTGCTATCAGTCTAATTCTCATAGCCGTTCACCCTTGCGTCGTTTTTCAGCACGAAGACTAGCAATGTACCATGCAAGCGTAACCATGCGAACGATATCCGGGGCTAGTTCCTGCCTTGTCTGACGCGCGAGTGAGCTCGTCCAACCCTTTTTCTGAAACGTCTCGTACATCTTGAGTGCATGAACACGGTGCATGTGCTCGAGAAAGATCGGCCGTAAACCTTCCTGTTTGACGCGAATAAGTTCATTTTTAGTCGGCAACGCCTTTTCGAGCTTGAGTGAGGCAATCGTTGTCGCAAAACCCCACTCGAAGAGACCGTGCGTCGTCATCACGCCGCCAGCACCCCAGAATGCCCAGTTATTCTTTATCTGATGTCGCCTGGTTTGGCCAGGCAGAACCAACTTAGTCTTCAGAGTATTGCGTGTCTCTAGACTTTCACCGCCACGCAGCTCCTCAAGTTTTGATTCGAACGGATAATGATGTGCTGGCGTCAAGCCATCGACGATAGCATGAGCCAACCAAGCAGCCTCGAACGACGCTCGTACACTATCTCGCTTGAAAAGCGCTCGTTCAAGGTTAAAGAGGTGGTCATCAATTTGATCAAGCAAACCGGTGTCGGTTGCATCATCGGGATCAATAAAATGCCAAGGTTCATCACGACCGGGACTCTTGCGCTTTAGCCCGTCAGGACCATCCCTCCCTTCGAACTTTAGGATCTCACGAATCGTCGGAAAATATGCACGACGCGGCATCACGCGCCTGAGATGGCGCTTTGCGATGCGGTCAATGCGCTGATGCGCGCCCATGACCTTACCGGAAGCCGTGCGAAGCGTGGTACCTGCGTACATAATGTCGGCTGCGCCTTATAGGACAAACCTACGGTTTTTCCTATCGCGCAGGGCGACGGAATAAATCCGCTCGCTCTGGCTGGGCTTTTCCCTTCGTAGTTGCATATTATTAGTTTAGCGTTGTGAGGCGACGATAGCGATCCACCTCGATTTTTAACTGTTCATATTGTAACAGGTCACCCCCGCTATCCAACCAGTGTGCCGCAGCGGTTTGGGCGCGTTTGAGTAGTTTCGTGTCGGCGATATTGGCAATCGCGAGGTTCAACGCACCCGACTGGGCACGACCGTAGATTTCGCCAGGTCCACGAATCTCGAGATCACGTTCCGCGAGATAAAAGCCGTCGTTACTTCGTTCCAGCTCACGAAGCCGTTCTGATGGTTTCAGGCTGGTTGATGGCACGAGGTAACAGTAACTCTGCAGCTCACTGCGTCCAACGCGCCCTCTGAGTTGATGGAGCTGCGCCAACCCGAACCGATCGGCTCCCTCGATGATAATTGCTGTCGCGTTTGGCACGTCAACACCAACCTCTACGACCGTTGTACTCACCAAAATATCGAGGTCACCACTCGCAAAGCGCCGCATCACGTCATCTTTCGCCTCTGCTGAGAGCTTTCCGTGTAACAAACCGATACGTCGATGCTTGAACACACTGCGCTGGAGTCGTTTCTGCTCTTCTTCGACACTTGCCTGCTCATCGTCACCAGCCTCGATCCGTGGACAGATAACATATGCTTGTCGACCCATTGCCAGCTGCACTTCGATTGCATCATACATAGCGTCGCGTGAGTTTGGCGAGATGATATGGGTCTCGATGTCTTTTCGAGCAACTGGCTTCTGATTCAAGATAGAGATGTCCAATTCCCCATAGACTGTCAGTTGTAAACTTCGTGGAATCGGTGTTGCGGTCATCGCGAGCAGATGAGGCATTTTGTGACCTTTCGCAAGCAATTTCTGACGCTGTTCAACCCCGAACCGATGCTGCTCATCGATCACGACGAATCCGAGCTTATGAAAACTGACTTTGTCCTGAAATAAGGCGTGCGTCCCAATGACGATGTCGCACTGTCCATTCGCGACCGCCTCGACGAGTGGTTTGCGCTGCTTGGTGGACAGTGAGCCGATCAATAAGCCGACATGCAGACCAAACGGCTCAAGCAGTCGTGACAGCGTCATGGCATGCTGCGTGGCCAGTAGTTCCGTCGGTGCCATTATGGCGGTTTGAAAACCTGCTTTGGCAGCAATATAGGCGACAAGTCCAGCGACAACCGTCTTGCCTGAACCGACATCACCTTGGAGCATACGATTCATCGGCTCACCTTTCTCTAGACTCTGGATACTTTCCCAAGCAGCAATCCGCTGGGCATCTGTAAGCGAAAATGGCAAAGCGGCCACGAACGCTTTCGCTTCATGAGGATTGAAGGTGATCGTGTGGCTCTCAAGTGAGGCGTTATCCTGACGATTGAGCAGACTCGCGACCATCAGTGCGAATACCTCCTCAAAACCCAGCCTATCCCGTGCGCGCTCAAGCTGCTCATTCGACTCAGGAAAATGCATCGCAAGTATTGCATCAGCTCGTGACATTAAACCTTCACGAGCAATCACCGCGTCCGGTAGTGTTTCGGCAAGTCCCATGATGGCTGGACGTAATTCGATCAGTATCTTGCGAACGAGCTGTGATTTGAGACCTTTTATCGCGGGATAGACTGGCACGATGCGCCCGCCGCTGACCGCAATATCCTTCGCAAGCTCAACACTCGGATTGACGATCTGGTAGCGTTGACGTTGCAGACCGAACTCTCCCGAAACCAAAAAATCCTTCCCAGACTCGAGTTGCGCAGCACGATAGCTCTGGTTGAACCACACGACAGGTACTTTGGCGCTACCGTCGCTGAGAACCGCTTGTGTAACCGACATGCCGCGTCGAACGCGTTTGGTGCTGATGTCGGAAAATGAGCCGCGAACCGAGACGTTTCCCGGCTTAATATGGGCGATTGGCTGAACGCTCGAAAAATCTTCATGTTTGCGCGGCAAGAACAGTATGAGATCGCGCACCGTCCGTAGCCCAGCTGCCGAAAGCTGTTCAGCTGACTTAGGCCCAACACCCTTTATATGGCTCAACGGGGCATCCAGTAGGTTCATTACCGCACCAGGATAAAGTTGTTTTTACCCTTTTTGATAAGACTTGGGACGGTGAGGTCGTGATCATCAGTCACCTTCGCGCCATTTACACTAACTGCTCTTGCGGCGATTAAACGACGGGCTTCTCCGTTACTTGCAACGACGCCGCTTGTGACGAGCGCGTTAACAAGCCGCGAGCTGGTCGTAGTCGGAATTTCGCGGGCTAGCATATCGAGCTCTTCGGCAAGCAGCTGCTTGAATGGAGTGTCACCAAACAACGCAGCCGTGACATTTCTCGCCTGCACGGCCCGTGCCTCACCATGCACTAGTTTCGTCGTCTCAAACGCCAGCACGTGCTGAGCCTCTCGCTCAGCCGGCTTTTCTTTGACCGCGTCCTCGAGTTGTTCGATCGCTTCTTTATCAAGCAGCGTGTATATCTTGAGATAATCAATCACGCCCTCGTCATCAGCGTTGAGCCAGAACTGATAGAACTTGAATGGACTCGTCTTGTTCGGGTCGAGCCAGATGGCGCCTTCCTCACTTTTGCCAAATTTTTTACCGGTTGCCTTGTTGACTACCAGTGGCGTTGAGTAAACATGAGCCTCACCCCCATCTAGTTTCCTGATCAGGCTGGCACCAGTGATACTGTTACCCCACTGATCGGCGCCACATACCTGCAGCGTTGCACCCTTTTCCCGGTATAAGTGCAGGAAGTCATAACCCTGGATGAGTGAATAACTGAACTCAGCGTAACTGATTCCAGCTCCACCTTCACCGATGCGACTCTGGACGAACTCACGATCAAGCATCTGTGTCATTGACATGTGCTTGCCGACATCACGTAAAAAATCGAGGTAGTTCATATCCTTGAACCAATCGTAGTTATCTACCAACGAAAATGCCTGGCCATCAAATACTGTCGCGTACTGGCCTGCAATGGCTTTTTTGTTAGCCGCAATCTGCTCGACGGTCAGCAGATCTCGCTCTTGTTTCTTGCCGTCAGGGTCGCCGATCATACCGGTCGCACCACCAACCAGCAGGATGGCTTTGTAACCGTGATCGATGAAATGACGCACCATCATAGCAGCGGCTAGATTACCAATGGTCATTGAGTCGGCACTAGGGTCAACACCCCAATACAGCGTACGAGGCTCGTTGACATCGGTAATGTCAGCGAAGGTCATTTGATTAACGAACCCGCGCCAGGTCAGTTCTTCGGCTAAAGTCATTGGTTTCTCAGCTTTCCGCGTTTCTTATGCTATCTCTGTTGCTACTAGTATAGCGCAAAGTATATGTCGAGTAGGGTCCGAGGTGCTATAATCATGCATAAGTTTATATGGACTCTAAAGGGAGCTATCAGAGAAAGACCTATGCCGTCAAAAAAACGCAGCAATAAGGCGCTTAATGTTTACGCGAATTTAAATAACCGTCGACGTCAGAACAAGGACTATAAAGCTCGTCGCAAGGCCGAGTACCTCGCGACACTGCCAAAGCACCCGGTCAAACGGCTCGCTTATCGCCTTCACCCACGACGATTCTTTACGTACTGGTTCAGCCGTGAGGGTGGCATCATGGCCCTCAAGGTCGCTGGGGTCGGTATCCTTCTCATGGTGCTTATGGTTGGCGCCCTCTTTGCGTACTACCGCCGTGAGCTCGACGCCATCCGACCAGCTGAGCTCAGCAAGCGTGTCCAAACGACGGTCACGAAGTACTACGACCGTAACGGTGAATTGCTATGGGAAGACAAGGGTGATGGCGACTACAAGCTGGTCGTCAAATCTGAGGAAATTGCCGAGGATATGAAAAATGCGACCATCGCGATCGAGGATAAAGACTTTAAGAAGCACATAGGTTTCAGTTTTAGCGGCATCATGCGTGCGGCTATCTCAAACGCAAAAGGTGAGGGCGCAACCCAAGGTGGTTCGACCCTTACCCAGCAGCTCGTAAAGCAAGTTTTCTTTGCCGACGAAGCTAGCGATCGTGGCCTCGGCGGGGTGCCTCGCAAGATCAAAGAAGTCATTCTGTCTGTCGAGGTTGAGCGTATGTATAACAAGGACCAAATCCTAACACTCTACCTCAACGAATCACCATACGGTGGACGCCGTAACGGCGTCGAGTCGGCTGCCCAGACCTACTTTGGCAAGTCTGCAAAAAACCTGACGCTCGCTGAATCGGCACTCCTTGCAAGCATTCCGCAACTTCCTGGTCTTTACGATCCATACAACCCCGACGGTCATGATGCATTGATTGCGCGTCAACATACCACACTGGACTACATGGTTGAACAAGGTTTCATCAAACGCGATGCTGCTGAGGCCGCGAAAAAAGTTGATGTCCTTGCAACCATTCTGCCTGAGACTGACCAGTTCAAAGGCATCAAAGCACCTCACTTCGTCCAAATGGTCAAATCGGAACTCGAAGCCAAGCTCGGTAAAAAGATCGTTGGTGCCGGAGGGCTGTCGGTAAAGACCTCGCTCGATTTACGCGCACAGGAGATCGTCGATACTGCCATGGATAAACTCTTTGCTAGCAGCTTGCCGCGCTCAGCAAACTTTGACAATGGTGCGGCAACCATGGTCGATAACCAAACTGGTCAGATCCTTGCACTTCGTGGCTCCCGTGATTACAACTACCCCGACTACGGTGCCGTGAACGCCAGTACGTCCTTTATCCAACCTGGCTCGAGCATCAAACCGTTCGTCTATGCTGCGTTGTTTAAGCAAAAAGAAGGCGTAAACTACGGTGCCGGATCAATCCTCGCTGATGACCCGCTCCCACAAAGCGTCTACCGTACTGATGACGGCAAATCGGTCGCTAACTTTGACAATCGATTCCGAGGTAATATTACTATCCGGTCTGGACTCGCCGAATCTCGCAATATCCCCGCGATCAAGGCTATGTACATCGCTGGTCGTGACACAACCATTTCGACCATCCACTCACTGGGGGACAAGAGTTATTGTACGCAGGGTGTCGACAAGCAAGTCGGTCTCGCCGCCTCGATCGGTGGTTGTGGACTCAAGCAAACTGAACACGCTAATACCTTTGCGACGATCGCACGTATGGGCGTCTATAAACCAGTCACCGGCGTGATTGAGGTGAAAAACGCCCAGGGTCAAGTCATCCAACAATGGAAAGACGAGGGCAAACAGGTCATCGACCCACAAATCACCTATATGCTTGCTGACATCCTGAGCGATGACTCGGCGCGCGCGCCATCGTTCGGCCGCGGAGCATCAGGTCTCAATGTTTCTGGCGTTAAGACTGGTACAAAGACTGGTACAAGTAACTTGGGAACCAAATCAAAGGACCTTTGGATGAACAGTTTTTCGAAGAAAGCCACGCTCAGCGTTTGGGTCGGTAACCACGACAACCGCTCGATGAGTAACGCACTCTCATCTATCGTTGGACCAACTGTCGGTACGATCATGCGTGACACACACATGAATATTTTCCAGCCTGATGGTAGCTGGAAGCAAGGCGACTGGTTCGATGTTCCTGACGGTCTCCAAAAGATACGTGTTAGCGGGCGAACTGACTGGTTTCCATCATGGTACAGCAAGGCCGCAAGTGCCGGGACTGCGATGCAGTTTGACCGCGTCTCAAAAAAGAAGGCGACGGAATGTACGCCTCCAAACGCAACGATAACCCTCACCGTCTCAAAGGTAACCGATCCAATCACCAAAAAAACTCGCTATATCGCTCCGATTGGCTATGACGCAAGCGTGAGTGACGACTTCCACTCATGTGACGACATAGCACCGTTTGTGACAGGTATCAATTACAGTAACGGTAAGCTTTCTGCCACTGTCACCCAAGGCACGCATCAACTAAGCAAAGTCGAGTTCAAGGTTGACGGTCAGGTCATCGGCACGGTCGATGTCACTGGCAGTGGTGAAGTCAGTCTCGCGCACAACGCGAACGGCAAGAAGTCTGTCGTCGTGACCGTCACTGACGCCGGACTCCTCACGGGCAGTCAGACCAAAGAAGTAAATTTTCCAGACTAAGAAGGATCATGGATAGGTAATGGCGCCTCGAGGGGCGCCATTTTACATTCTAAAGAATATGTAATTGTTACTTGTTCGCGAGGTCAACGAGCTTATCTTCGGGTGTTGTGTTACGAGGTTGCTGTCGACGAACCTGAGACTTACGTGGTGCTTTTGTTGTTTGGGTAAGTGTCGTGCCAGTATTCTTACGAGTGTTTTGAGGTTTGCTGAGTGTGTGGGATGACTTCTTGTTTGCGACAGTGCTAGCTCGTTCTTTATCGTCTTTCAACGATGCAAACATACTACTGCGGGCTTCGCCCTTAGCGTAGGTTCGCTCGATTGACGGCTTCGCTGTCTTTCGAGCGAACATCATCCGGCCGGCAGCGGTTTGGAGTACTCGGGTAAGCTCTACGTCAACAGTTTTCCCTATTTGATCACGTGCGTCTTCAACGACGACCATGGTACCGTCATCCAGATACCCGACGCCTTGCTTCTTATCTTGTCCAGGCTGAACCAGCTCAATCGGAATCTTTTCACCAGGTAGATGCACTACCCGAAGCGCATGCGCAAGTTCGTTGATGTTGATAACCTCAACCGCTTGGACACGAGCCGCCTTATTCAGATTGTAGTCGATAGTACACAGTTTGGCGCCAGTACGCTGCGCAAGCACGATAAGCTGCTCATCGACACCGTATTGACTGGTCGTACCATCATCAAGCACTGAAACGTCAAGGTTCGGCATTTGCTGAAGTTTCTCAATGATTTCAAGCCCAAATCGAGCCCTTTCACGCTTATCATGGTCGGCTTTATCGGCCATAAACTGTAGCTCACGAACAACCGAACGCGGCACAACTAGGCGAGCCGTTAGCAGCCCCGACCTGGCAACGTCAAGGATACGCCCATCAATCAGGACACTCGTATCAAGTAGTATTTCTTCGCGTTTGCCGCCACGACGCGTACGTGACAGATTGACCGCCACATAACTGACCTCTGCCAGTATCGCCAGCAATAACACGATGCTGAGTAGTTCCATATGCTCCTTTAGTGCTTAATTATTTTTTGTGAGGTGTAGGTTGAGTGCATCACGAAGATCACTGACCGGTGAAACAAATGTGCCCCCATCCTTGCTCGCCGGTGCGATCGCATGCTTGAATCCAAGCTTTTTCGCCTCTTTTACGCGTAACTCAATGCTACCTACGCGGCGTACTTCGCCACCGAGACCCACCTCGCCAAATACGACAAGGTCATCTGCTAATGTGCGCTCGGCGGCTGCACTTGCAACAGCCATACAGACTGCAAGGTCAGCTGCAGGATCAACGAGCCTCAGACCGCCAACAACATTGATAAAGATATCTTTGTCCGATAAGTTCAGTTTGGTACGTTTTTCAAGTACCGCAATAAGAAGCGTTAGTCGGTTGAGGTCAAATCCCGAAGCTGTGCGCTTAGGATAACCGAAGTGAGTCGGATTGACAAGCGCTTGTATCTCGACGAGGAGCGGCCGATTCCCCTCCATCGTAGCCAGTACAACCGATCCGTCACTCTTGCCGCGCTCAGATAATAAGCTGGCGCTGGCGTTTTCAACCTCCTTAAGACCTTCGCCGTCCATCTCCAAGATCGCAACCTCGGCAGTCGAACCGTAACGGTTCTTGGCAGCGCGCAGTAGCTTGAAACCGCCATAGCGATCCCCCTCGAACTGCAGCACGACATCAACGAGATGCTCGAGCACCTTCGGACCAGCGATGCTACCTTCTTTCGTCACATGCCCAACCAGTACGACCGCAGTATTGCTCGCCTTGGCGGCACGAATAATGGTATTGGCCGAATTCGTAATCTGACTGACCGTACCTGGTGCCGAGGCGACTTCCGCCATCGCGACCGTCTGCATCGAGTCGACGATAACGAGCCGGTAAGTTCCGGTCGCAATGGTCGCGGCTATATCATCAGCGCTCGTCGTCGCGATTAACGTCACGTTTTCTGGTAGTGATTTACTCAAGCGCTCCGCTCGTAGCTTGACCTGTCCGGCCGACTCTTCACCGCTAACATAGAGAACTGGTTCGCTCGCTCCAACAGAGAGCACAAGTTGCAACAGCAACGTACTTTTGCCGATACCGGGCTGACCGGCTAACAGCGCGACACCGCCCGGCATCAGCCCGCCACCGAGCACTTCATCGAGCTGTGCGAATCCCGTCGCCAGCCGTGTGCCAAGCGCTTCGACATGGACATCGGCAATTTTTTCTCCGCTCAATACCTTACCGGTCGAACGATCGACGACAGCCTTTTTTTCGAGCTGCTTCGCTTCCTCGACGAGACTGTTCCATGCGCCGCAGTTATCGCATTTACCGGCCCACTTTGAAAAGCTTGTGCCACACTGTTGGCACACGTAGAGCGTCGTTCGCTTAGCCATCAAGTTCCTCCGTTTCTGGCACTGGCGCCATTGCGCTGTTGATACTACGATTTAACGCGTTCGACTCGGAGTTTATAGTAGCAAGCTCTGTTCGTTTTTGTTCGTAGGTTCGTATCTGGGCTTGGATACCACTGTAGTCTGAACGCAGTGCTTGTTGCCGAAGTTCCAGGGCTGCCCGCTCACGGTCATACTCCGCACGTGTCATCGTGCCGCTATTGGCGCGTTGATTGAACGCTCTTATATCAGCCTCGAGTACCTGCAAGTTTCGTCGATAACGTGCACTGTCACTGTCTATACCATCTGCAAGCGCATTCAGCTCTGAGACGAGTGTGTCCTGCTGAGCTTCAAGTTGTTGGAAAACCGCCTGATAGGTCTCGGCCTGTGCAACGAGTGCCGCCCTGTCATCGAAATACTGCGCGTAATAGGCTTCGAGTTCCGGCGTCAAGTCACGTATCTCGCTACCGATGATCGAGTGAAGCTCGTTCATGCGCTCTCCCGGTTCAGTCTTTTCGTATTCAGCCATCAGCTCGCCAATGCGCGCCTCATCATCACCGAGCGGCTGTTTTTCAAGTAGCGCATCAACCCGCGCCTTCTCACCAATCGACAACCTCTGGTACACGGCATGCAGCATCTCATGGGCAGCTGTCACCTCTTTTACACCTTCTAACTTCTTGTTGTCAATGTCAAACAGATATATCCGACTCATACTGAAGCAGCCAAGAATCGCCGTGTTTTCACTCGCGACCGAACGGCATACGTCGTTAAATGCATCACGTTCTAGCAACTCTGGTCGTGATGCATAAAAGAGAAACTTTCCCTGCTCTGAAAACGCCGCCTTATCAGCAATCGCAACGATTTCAGACGACGGTGAAAAGCGCCATACAGTATATTGATCGAACAGCTGCTGGCGATTGAGAAAAACAAAGGCCGCCCCCGCCAGCAATGCAAGGCTTATGCTCAGTCGGACGAGATTGCTACTTCGCCGGGCTGGCGCTGACACTCGCGCTGTCCTCCTGAATAACTTCTAACTGGAGTGTGTCACGCTTGACGGTCACATCGATGATATCGCCCTTGTGATATTCATCTCCGAGCATGCCGTCAGCGATCAAATGCTCGAGATCATTTTGAATAACGCGCCTGAGCGGACGAGCGCCGTTCTTGGCATCATATCCGCGATCGATAAACCATTTCTTTGCACTGCGTCCAACCGTGATTCCCAGCCCTTTTCGTGCTAATCGCTCACGAAGCTCCTCGATGAGGAGGTCAAATATCTTACCGACTTCATTTCTGGTCAGCGCACGGAACACGACGACAGCATCAAATCGGTTTATAAGCTCCGGTCGCATGATGCGGTCCAGCGCTTCCAGGGCTGCTTGCTTGTTTTCTCCATGTAAGGCATCGACGCTCTCGATATCTGACTTTGTGCGGGCGCTAAAGCCGAGCGCGGCTTCTTTTCGCATCTTATCAGCGCCAAGGTTACTCGTTAGGATAACGATTGTGTTACTAAAGTCAACCGAACGACCCTTTGCGTCCGTCAACTTACCGTCCTCGAGTAGTTGAAGTAGCAACTGGAAGACATCCGGGTGAGCCTTTTCGATCTCATCGAGCAGAACGACACTATACGGCTGACGACGAATCTTGTCTGTCAGCTGACCTCCGTCTTCGTATCCAACGTAACCTGCTGGCGCACCGACCAAACGTGACGTGGTGTGTCGTTCGCCGAACTCGCTCATATCGATTTTGATAAGCGCTTTTTCAGATCCGAACACTTCACGGGCCAGTACACGGGCTAGCTCAGTTTTACCGACGCCTGTTGGACCCATGAAGATGAATGAACCGATCGGGCGCTTCGAACTACCGACACCACTACGGCTTCGGCGAACCGCTTTTGCGACCACCTCGATCGCTTCGTGCTGACCGATCAGATGTTTGCTAAGATGCTTCTCAAGACGACGTAACAGGTTTGCCTCGGAACGCTTGAGGTGCTGAACTGGCACGCCGCTCATCGTCGCGACAGCAGAGGCAATATCTTCGTAGGTTAATGTTGCCCAGGCATCATTTGGCTTACTAAGTTCACCAAGCTTTTCCTTCAGGCGACTGATACGCATTTTGTAGAGTGCAGCACGTTCATAGTCCTGGGCACTGACCGCTTCTTCCATTTTGTCCCCAAGCGCGCGTAGTTCGCGTTGGTATTCACGAGTCTTGCTCGGTGTCTTACCTCGCTTTACACGAACAAGTGAAGCGGCTTCATCGAGTACGTCGAGCGCCTTGTCAGGCATGAAACGTTCTGAAATGTAGCGGTCCGCAAGGTAAACGACATCTTCGATGAGCTCTTCGGCTACGTGCACACCGTGGTGTTGCTCGTATTTGTCACGCATACCAAGCAGAATCGCTTCGGTATCCTTGATGCTCGGCTCATCAACGATGATTGGTTGCAGCCGTCGCTCGAAAGCTGCGTCCTTCTCGATATGACGCCGATATTCGTCGAGCGTTGTCGCACCGATCATACGCAACTTACCCCGAGCCAAGGCCGGTTTGAGCATATTCGCCGCGTCCATCGCACCCTCTGCCGCACCGGCACCTATCAGCAAATGAAGTTCATCGATAAAGACAATCGCGCTATCGTCCTCAGTCAGTTCGTCGACAACCTTCTTGAGTCGCTCTTCGAACTCACCACGATACTTAGTTCCGGCTATCATCGCCGCGAGATCAAGTTGGATCACATGCTTGTCGAGCAAGTGGTCAGGTACATCCTCGTTCGCAATTCGCTGTGCCAAGCCCTCAACGATAGCCGTCTTACCAACTCCAGGCTCACCAATCAGGATTGGGTTATTTTTGGTACGACGACTAAGGATCGTTACCATACGAGCAATCTGACGGTCGCGGCCAATCACAGGGTCGAGTTCGCCTTTGCGTGCCGCTGCCGTCAAATCGTTTCCGAAGGTGCGTAGTGCCTGGTGGCGAGAACGTGAACGCTTTGACTTAGTGCCAATACCGAGCTCTTCGAAGTCGCCAGCATCAGACTGTTGGCGGTTCAAATAACTTTCGATATCGCCGAGAAGTTCTTCGACACTGACATTCATGTCACGCAGCAAAACTGTTGCTCGGGCGTTCTTTTGGCTGAGGATAGAAAAGAGAATATGCTCGGTTCCGCAGTAGTCTTGGTGAAACTCTTGCGCAACGTCCCAGCTCATCCGCAGTGTCAATTTGGCAGTCTCGGACAGACCTTTTGCGCCGGTGCTCACGACGAGAGCTCTAGGGGTAAGATTGAGCGCAACCCGGGCACGTTCAAGCGTGATACCAATATCTGCCAGCATCTTGGCACCTACCGATGTATCTTGGCTCAAAACACCAAGCAACAGATGTTCGGTACCTATATAAGCACTACCAAGCGAGCGAGCTATCATGTCTGCTTGCTCGAGACTGCCGCGTGCGTTGTCTGTTAGTCGATGAACGAAATCTTGCAAATTATCCATAGTTTGTCATGCCCCTCGCTCGGGAATTTATGATTCCCACTAAACCTAGTATATAGGAATTAGCACTCTACGTGCAAGAGTGCTAATCACATTAATGAGACAACCTTTCGGGTTTTCTCATCGCGCGGGCGCAGGAGTAAATCCTGACGCGCCGGCTGCTCTTTCCTGAAAGAGGGGTTTGTTACTTGTCGCCAGCTTCTTCAACGGCACTCAGTAGACTATCTTCGATGTTCTTTTTCGGCTTTGGCGCTGCGACCGGTTTAGCAACGGCGGTTTCAATATCGAGCTCATAACCAGTCAGTTTACTGGCAAGGCGGACGTTCTGGCCACCACGACCGATGGCGATTGACTGCTGATCTTCGTTGACGAATACCTTTGCGCGCTTGTCAGCCTCGTCGATCTCGATTGAGCTGATTTCAGCTGGTGAGAGTGCGTTGGCGATAAAGTTCTTAATGTCATCATCGTAGGTAACGATGTCAATCTTTTCCTGGTCGCCAATCTCATTCATGACGGCAGTGACACGTGTTCCGTGACCACCAACGAAGGTTCCAACCGGGTCAACGCCAGGCACTGTACTCGCAACAGCCAGTTTCGTACGCTTGCCTGCTTCACGAGCTAACGCCTTGATCTCAACAGCACCGGTTTCCATCTCAGGAACTTCCTGACGGAAGAGGTAGTCAACAAACGCTTCGTTGGCACGACTGAGAATAAGCTGTGGACCACGGTTTTCGCGTTCAACGTCCTTCAGGAACACTTTGATGCGAGAGCCGATAGAGTAGTACTCACCAGGAATCTGCTCGCTAGCTGGCAAAATACCGATGGCTTTGCCGAGCTCAACGCGGACGACACGCGGTTCGACACGCTGGACGGTTCCAGTGATGACGGTACCGATCTTGTCGGCGAACTCTTCGAGCACCACTTCACGTTCAGCTTCGCGAAGCTTTTGCAACACGACCTGTTTTGCGGTCTGAGCAGCGACACGACCAAAACTCGTGGCCTCAAAGCTTTCTTCGACAACATCGCCGAGCTTGGCGCCCTTCTTGATTTTCTGCGCATCCTCAACCGTCAGTTCGGTTGCTGGGTTCTCAACTTCTTCGACGACTGTGTACATGACGAACACCTTGGCGGTGCCGTTGACGGTGTTTAGTTCAGCACGAACATCTTGTTCGCGATCACCATTGTCTCGGCGCCATGCGGCAGCGATTGCCTGCTGGACGACGTCCATGACTGTTTCTTCTGGAAGATTCTTTTCTTCAGCGATCGTGCCCATCACCTGGATGAGTTGTTTTACATTGAGCTCCTGCATGGGTTTTTCGTCTCCTTGCCTATATTACTTGCATGAAAAAGTCCGACCTGCTGGCCGGATCTGTACGTTCTTATTGTAGCGCCTTATCAGATGATACGCAATACTTATCTCATGATATCATACTTTATAAAAATTGTCAATACCTTTACCTGTTACAATAGATGGTATGCAAACAGTACCCCGACTTTACGAACAGTTCCAGCCCACAAACTACAGACTGAGTCTCGATCTCACAAAACGCGAAGCCAGGACATTTAGCGGCGTTGTCGAAATCGATGGCGCGTACAGTGGGGGACCGCTCAGGCTGCACGCCAAAGACCTCGAGATTTCGAATGCTAAGAGTAATGGATCGGACGTGATGTTTTCACTCGATGGCGATCACCTGACGCTCGATGATGCGGGTGAAGCCGGCGAACGCAACTTGATTATCACCTTTAGCGGAAAGATCACCGACGGCATGCACGGACTTTACCCTTGCTATTTTGATGTCGATGGCCAGAAGAAAGAGTTGCTCGCCACCCAGTTCGAGTCACACCATGCACGTGAGGTCTTTCCATGTATTGACGAACCTGAAGCAAAAGCTGTTTTCGATCTGACGCTCCAAACCGAATCCGATGTCACGGTACTGAGTAACATGCCCTCTACATCGACCAAGAACGTTGAGGCAGGTGCTGTCCACGTCTTTGATACGACGCCGCGCATGAGTACCTATTTACTGGCATTTGTCGTCGGTGAGTTGCAAAAACAATCGGCACGTACAAACAATGGTGTCGAGGTTAATGTCTGGGCAACCAATGCCCAACCGGCTGCCAGTCTCGCCTTCCCGCTCGAAGTTGCCGTCAAATGTATTGAATTCTTTGATGAATACTTTGGGACCGCCTATCCACTCCCGAAAGCTGACCATGTCGCCTTACCAGATTTCTCGTCAGGTGCGATGGAGAACTGGGGACTTATCACCTACCGTGAGGTCGCGCTACTTGTCGATGCATCATCCTCCGTCAGTATGCGCGAATATGTGGCAACGGTTATCGCCCACGAAACCAGTCACCAGTGGTTCGGCAACCTTGTAACGATGAAGTGGTGGGACGATCTATGGCTCAACGAAAGCTTTGCGACCATCATGGAATATGTCGCGGTTGACGCGCTCTACCCTGAGTGGCATGCATGGAACACATTCGCCTCTCAGGAAACGCTGTCTGCACTGCGACGTGACCAACTCGCTGGCGTTCAATCCGTTAAGCTTGAGGTCAATCACCCCGACGAGATCAGTACGATTTTTGACCCATCCATCGTCTACGCCAAAGGTGGTCGCTTGCTCAAGATGCTCCGAAGCTACATAGGCGAAGAGGCATTTCGCGCTGGGCTTCGAGCCTACTTCAAGGAGCACGCCTATGGCAATACGATCGGCTCTGATCTTTGGCGAGCGTTCAGTGCCAGTTCCAGCAAGGATATCGAAGGTTTCATGAGCGCCTGGCTCACACAACCCGGGCTACCACTCGTGGACATTAAGACGACCGATGATGGCTACGCCCTGTCTCAACGGCGCCTCGTTATCGGTGAAGAGTCTGGAGATGCACGTTGGCCTATTCCGCTCTTTGCCACGAACTCGGCATTCCCTGAGCTATTCGAAGAAAGTTCGACGACCGTCACCGCCGAACATACTCTGCCGCTCTTGAATCGTGAGAACGACGCACACTTTGTGTCGAAATATGACGAGCCTGCCTGGCAACTGCTGCATGCAGCTCTACAAGCCGGTGAGGTCGGGGATGTGCCGCGTCTTGCGCTCCTACACGAGACAAGCCTGCTGGCCCGTAGCGGTGATGGTAAAACCGCCGCTCTCGTACCACTACTCGGCGTATACGACCAGGAAGACAAGGAACCTGTCTGGAATATCATCAGCATGGTGATTGGCGATCTCAAACGATTCGTCGAGGAAGACGAAACCAGTGAAATTGCGCTTAAGCAACTCGTCACCCGTCTCGCAACGCCACAGTTTGAGCGACTTGGTTTCGAGCCTAGCGACACTGAAACCGAGCAAGACACCAAGCTGCGAGCGACCATTATCGGACTACTCGCGTATGCCGATCATCCTGCCATCGTCAAATGGGCACTGGATGTCTATCGTCAAGCAACTGACCTTGCGCTGCTCGCCCCAGAGACTCGCGCTATCACGTTCGCCGTGGCTGCAAAGCATGGTGATGAGGATGATTTTGCCAGACTCGTCGAGACGCATAGTTCCACCGTTAACGCGGAGCTGCGTGATGATGTCGCCTCTGGCGTCTGTGCGGCTCGTGATGAAACGCGCATTTCACGGTTGCTCGCCAGGCTGACCGACGATTCACTTGTTCGACGTCAAGATGTCTTCCGCTGGTACATTTACCTACTCCGCAACCGTCATGCTCGGGACGCCACCTGGGCATGGATGACTGGCAACTGGGACTGGATCGTCACATCATTCAAAGGTGACAAGAGCTATGACGATTTTGCGCGCTACAGCGCCAATGTGTTCGGCACATATGAGTGGCTCGAGACTTACCGTGCATTCTTTGAACCAAAGAAGTCCGAGACTGCTCTCAAGCGTGCAATCGAAATTGGACTTGTTGAGATCGCTGGACGCGCCGAGTGGATCGAGCGAGATCAACAAGCTGTCAGGGCTGCACTTGCTCAAGAAACTGCGTAACTAGGTAGTCTTCGCCTGAGACCTCAATCACAGACAGTTGCGCATCTACCTCGCCATGCCACTGCATCCAGATACGAGCCGCTCTGGACATCTGTTTGAGCTTTTTAGGTGTTATTACCGCCACACCACCGCCTTGGTCAGCTTTCTTTCGATATTTTACTTCGACAAAATAAACGATATTGTCTTTTGTGGCGACGATATCTATTTCACAGGCTTTCGTTTTCCAGTTGCGATCAGTGATGACGTATCCCTTTGACTTGAGATATTCTGAAGCGGTATCCTCGCCACGATTACCGATAGCTTTAGTTGTGACGGATAAAGTCGGACTAACTGGTATGTTTCCTCCTAACAATGCTGCTATTGGCGCAAAACTCTTACGATGTAGTTCCGTTACCCCATGCATCTCAAGCGCTGCCCTATGGGCTGCAGTTCCATATCCTGCATGGGTAGCAAATCCATAGCCAGGATAGACACTATCTAGCTCAGCCATGTAGGCGTCTCGAGCAACTTTAGCGATGATACTTGCTGCGCTGACACTCGGCACTAGTAAATCTGCTTTCGCCATCGTCGTCACATAGGGACCTTTTCCAGTGTCCTTTAGCAGATTCACGGTGCCATCGAGAATGATTTGTTGATATGGAACATTTATTTGCTCGAGTGCGCGCCGACAGCCAAGACTGAGGGCCTGGCTCATACCGATCTCATCGAGTTCGGTAGCACTCACCCACCCGAGGCCAACGGCTGCGGCTTTTTCGTGTATTTCGTAGGCCAGCATCTCACGACGCTTTTTTGTTAATTTCTTGCTATCGGTTAGTCCCTCTATATCGGCATCTCCGAGCACAACCGCCCCAAAGACAATCGGTCCGGCCCATGGACCCCTCCCTACCTCGTCGATACCAACAATCATAATGTGCAGTATACGTTATAAGCACAGATGATATGATTGGATAACAGAGCTTACCGCAATGACGGCCCTTCTGTGAGAAAAAGGACGCTATGTGTAGGCTAAAAGCCTACATCGATGCATTCGGCATCAATATCACACTAGATTTTGTTAAAATCTAATAATAAATCTAGTTTAAAAATAGCCCGAACTCGGGCTATTTTTACTTGAATTACAATAACTTAAGCGTTGTCGCTGTGCGCTGCCTCGACGGCTGCGGCTTTCTTTTCGAGTTCTGCGTCAGCATCAGCTTTCTTAGCGGCTTCAGCTTCTGCTGCTTTCGCAGTCTCTTCTTTGAGCTTGGCTTCTTCAGCTTCAGCGGCTTTGTCGTGAACGTCGTTGACGGCTTCGCGGTCGAAGTTGACAGCACTCAGACGAGCACTCTTGCCAGCGCGGCCACGGAGGTAGCTAAGGTAGTTGCGGCGAACTTTTGAACGCTTGGTGACCTCAACCTTGAGAACGAGTGGGCTATGGAGCAAAAAGCTCTTTTCAACACCGACACCACTGGCAATCTTGCGGACGGTGATGCGACTTGTCAGACTGTTCTTGCGGTCACAACGGATGACAACACCTTCGAAGACCTGGGTACGTTCCTTGTTACCTTCTTTGATTTTTTGGTGCACGCGAACCGTGTCGCCAGAACGGACGTCGACGACCTTTTGCTTCATGTGCTGCTCATTAACTTTTTGAATCAGTTCAAACATCGCTCACTCACTTAGATTTACTAATACAATCAACAAACGAATATAGCACAATTTCGAGGAAATTAAAAGGGGTATACTAGTGTTCATGGATTATGATCAACTCGCGCTCGATGCGCACAAGCAACATAGAGGCAAGATCACGATGAAGCTCCGTGATGAAAGCGAGCTCACGAAAGACAAACTCAGCACCTATTACACGCCAGGCGTAGCCGCAGTAAGCCGTGCTATAGCTGACGACCCTTCTCTATTACCGGTCTATACCTGGACGAATAATCTCGTTGCAGTTATCTCGGACGGGTCTGCCGTCCTGGGTCTCGGAAACATTGGTCCTCGCGGCTCTATGCCGGTTATGGAAGGTAAAGCGCTGCTATTTAAGCAGTTTGCGAACATCGACTCAGTGCCGATAACGCTCGACGTGCACTCTGCAGATGAGATCGTCTCCGTCGTCAAAGCGATCGCGCCGAGCTTTGGAGCCATCAACCTCGAAGACATCGCCGCACCAATCTGTTTTGAGGTCGAGGAACGACTCAAAGCCGACTTGCCAATACCAGTCTTTCATGACGACCAACACGGTACGGCTGTCGTGGTTCTTGCTGGGCTCATCAACGCGATGAAGGTTACTGGCAAGTCCCTACCAGAATGCAAAATCGTTACGATCGGTGCCGGTGCGGCTGGCACCGCTATCATTAAGCTCCTTCATAAATACGGCGTCGGTTCGATCGCCGCCGTTGATAGCAAGGGTATCATCAGCGACACGAGAACTGATCTGAACGACGAGAAAAAACAGTTACTCGCATACGTCGACGGAAGTACTGACGGTACGCTCGAGGACGCAATTCGCGGTGCCGATATCTTTATCGGCGTCAGCAAGCCCGGACTCCTCACGCCGGACATGGTACACACCATGAACACTGACCCGATTATCTTCGCGCTTGCCAATCCGACGCCAGAGATTATGCCCGATGAGGCCAGGGCAGCCGGTGCAGCAGTCGTTGCGACTGGCCGATCTGATTTCCCAAACCAAGTGAACAACGCGACTGCGTTCCCAGGCATATTCCGCGGAGCTCTGGATAACCGCGTCCGAATGATTACCGACGAACATAAGCTCGCTGCCGCCGAAGCAATCGCTTCACTGGTTCAAAATCCAAACACTGAGGAAATCATTCCAAGTGTTTTCGATGACCGGCTCGTGCCAACCATCGCCGCCGTCATCGTCTAGATAACCCTGTTGATCTCTTCGATCGTCGTCTCGCCTTTAAGGGCTTTGAGTAGGCCATCGTGGAGCATGGTCATCATGCCATCGTTTATGGCGGTCTGTTCAATCTTAGCGACATTTATGTCTTTCATTTCGCCGCGGATCAACGCCTGGATGCCGTCTGTGACCATAAGTTGTTCCATGATCATCATGCGTCCTTTGTAACCGAACGGGGCGTCGTCGCTACTACCTGGCTTGTAAAGCGTAATAGTATCGAGATTCGGTCGTTCAATACCCTCTGGCAGATTAGCCAAACTCTCACGAATCCACGTTTTAGTGGCTTCATCCGGCTCATAGGCAGTCTTCGAGGCATCATCAAGCCGGCGGACAAGGCGCTGTGATAAGACCATCTGAATAGCATTGGCAAAGATTGGGTTTTGGCCGATCATGTCGATAATCCGTGAGAATGCCGCGGCGGCCGAGCTCGCATGAAAGGTCGAGAGTACGAGGTGACCGGTAATCGAGGCTTGGATGGCTGTCTTGGCGGTGTCGTTATCTCGAATCTCACCGACCATGACAATATCAGGGTCGAGACGAAGCACGGCACGGAGATTGTCGGCAAAGCTCGCGCCTTGTCCGGTATCAACCGGAATCTGGACCACACCAGGAACGGTTATTTCAACTGGATCCTCGAGCGTCAAGATCTTGCGTGATGGTTCGTTGAGGGCATTGATAATCGAAAATAGCGTCGTTGATTTTCCTGAGCCAGTCGGACCAACTACAAGGACTAATCCGTGTGGGTGTTTGATAACGTGCTCGATACGCTCACGTGATTTTTCGGTCAGCCCAAGCTTGTCGAGCATTAACATACTCTCGTCAAAGTTAAACAAACGGATGACGGCATCCATACCGTAGGAGGTAGGAACGGTCTCGATACGCATATTGAGGAGCCGACCGGGCTGCATTACCGATTCACGCTGCATATGACCGGTTTGCGGCTCAGTAGCGGCAGTTGAGATATTCGAACGTGATGCCAACGAACCCTGCAAGATTCGATATTTGTCGTGACTAATCGTTGCTACAGGATGAAGCGCGCCGTCGACACGGAGCCGAACACGGACATTCTCGCGTTGATTTTCGATATGAATGTCGCTCGCATTCAGGCGGTCAGCTTGATCAATCAAATAATCCAATATTTTGTCAGTGCTGACAGACTCCAGTGTATCGGAAACCGCCTGCAACGTCTCATTATCACCATCTTTGGCGATCTTGACGTCGTCATAGTGGACCTCTTTCGGCGGGTCGTAGCGTAGCATGAAATCACGAAACCCAAGATTACTGATGAGAAGAAAGTCGACAGCTTTGCCGTTGTCGTTATAGGCTTGTTTGGTAGCCTTGATAACCGATTGCGGAGTTGTTGATGTCACAGCGAATACATACGGCTGGTCATCGCCGCCATCCTGGAGTGGAACCATCTTACCTTGGTACATCTCCTGTAACGTAAGCACGTCAGGAATCAACGGCGCCGTTTTGGCCGTCGACCGCGTATCGAGGTATTTGAGCCCAAGCAGGCTTGCACGCTGCTGCGTGTTTCGCTCTTCTTGTTCCCGGTATTTTTCAGCTTGTTCGTCTGGCATATATCTTCATGATTGTACCAGATAAGCATGAACTTTTTGAGGCGTTACAATGGATGAAATGCCCGACATCATCGTTATAGCCCATAATATCCGCTCAACCCATAACGTCGGGGCACTTTTTCGTACCTGCGAAGGTTTTGGGGTTACTAAACTCATTTTGAGCGGCTACACCCCTTATCCAACGACAGAATCTGATGAGCGGTTGCCACATTTGAGTGCCAAGATCACGGCGCAGATTAGCAAATCCGCTCTCGGCGCCGAGACAATGGTTCCGTTTATTCATGTAGACGAGCCGCCGATTGAAGGCTTACGGGATGACGGCTACATGATCGTTGGCCTCGAGCAAGACAGCAGATCAGTACTGCTCGCCGATTACTCAGTACCTGAACGAGTTGCATTGCTCATTGGCGAAGAAGTCGCAGGCATCTCGGAAGCTCATCGTGATACCTGTGACAATCTGATTGAGATCCTGATGCACGGTCAAAAAGAGTCGTTTAATGTTTCCGTGGCAACTGGCATCGCGTTGTACCATTTGACTCAATAGCACCATGGTTTGATAGTTATTTGTTTTTTCTATATACTCTCGCTATCTGCCCTACTCTAGAAAGGAGCGGCAGCGATGGGCTTTCAGATAAAGTTTAATGGACAAGCACTTGTCCTTGAAGATGTCCGCACTCTTGGCAACAAGTCGCCCGGTGCCGTCGTCATCACCGACAGTGGTGAGTATCCAATAGTCGGTGTGCGTGCCCCGATTTCTCCGCGCACCCCTCGCGCAGATCGACGCCAAGTGCAGCAAGCCGAGATGATGATCAAGTTTGAACATCTGTCCGTCGGAGCACGAGCAAAGATGGCAGGCTCCGTAGCTCACGGTCTGGAACTCATGGCCAGCTTCGAGGAGCACGGCATCGGCAGTACAACACGGATAGGACAAATCGATGGACGTGCGCATCCCGGACCATCAAACCCGGCTGGCGCCCAACGACTCCGTGACCAGGTCACGGAGGGACCTGCAGATGACAAGCTGTTCGCAGTTGTTGTGACACAACACGGGACGGGCTGTCTGTTAGAGACAGGTTCGACACTGGTCGTATCCAGCAGAGTCAAGCTGTTTGGGACGACCGCCGATCTCGGTCTTATCCGTGGCTTCAAGCTCCTCGACTAACCCGTCCTCCTGGGATCAAACACCCCGGGAAGGCGGGGTGTTTTATTTCTATAGATAAACTGTCTGGACATATTCTCGGGTGATGATATAGTAATCATTAGCACTATGAAACAAACACGACGAAATCTTGCGTTTCATTTTAGGAGATTCACTCTCTTCTCGATACTACTGCTCGCATTCTTTATCGTGCGTTTCGATGCTGCTGCCTCACCGACGACAGACCCTGGACGTGGCACCGTCCTCGCTTATGCCACCGAGATGAGCCGTGAAGGCTTACTGGCTGGCACGAACGCAGCTCGTGCGGCCAACGGGCTAGGAGCCCTCTCGCTTCAGAGCCAGCTCAACAACTCCGCTCAGGCGAAGGCACAGCATATGGCCGACCATGACTACTGGGCGCATGTGGCACCAGACGGGACTCAACCATGGTATTTCTTCAGTCAGGCCGGCTACGTCTATATTCGGGCGGGAGAGAACCTAGCCTACGGCTTTGGAACCAGCCAGGGCGCCATCGATGGTTGGATGAACAGCCCATCGCACCGCGCCAATATCCTCGGTAACTATGCCGACGTCGGTTTCGGTATCGTCAATATGCCCAACTATCAAGGTAATGGCCAACAGACTATCGTCGTCGCACACTATGGCACAAAGAGTACCCCGCCATCTGCTCCTACACCTGCCGCACCGACCGCTCCTGCCGCGCCAGCAGCACCACAAACACCTGCACCAGCGGCTGAAACGCCAGCGGAAACTACAGCGCCTCCCGAGGAAGTAGCTGAGCCAGAAGTAGCAACCCCTGTAAAAGAAGAGGAGCCGGAGACCAAACCGCAAGATGAGATAGAAACGACTGCAAGCCCCGTCAGTACCGCTGAACCGACGACAATATCGGTACTTAGCATGCTTTCGGCGAGAAACCTGCCGTTCGCCGCACTCACCAGCTTACTACTCGTCGGTTTTGCAGCTGTCGGCTACGTCCTCACTCACCGCAGTGCGTTCTATCATGCAGTGCATGCTGGCGAACATTTCGTTGTCGCACACCCTGGAGTAGATACGGCAGTTATCGCCGCAGTCACCGCACTCATCGTACTCACCACGTACGGTAATATCGGCTAACGATTACTTGACGACGACGTGCTCTGCGCCATAAAGCGCACCAATTGCTGACTGTAGATCCGGCTGAGGATCTATCTTGAACGGCAAACGCATCGCAGATGATTTATCGGACCCGAGTACAAGGATAATTTCACTCTCACCCACAAAATCATTGAGGATTTTTTTCAGCTCATGCAGCTTATTGTGATCACCAGGATCAGTTACACGTACATACAATTTTGGTGGCTCACGATCATCTACCGGCTGATACGTGAACTTTTCTTCGGATACGGCAGTCTGTTTCGGTGCTGTAGTACTCTTTTTACGCGGTTTTAGTTCCTTCATCTTTTTTCCCGTTGCGCGGTAGTTATCAAGCTCTTCACCGCTCACAAAGATGAATGTATCAGCTATTATCTTGGCTTCGCCAAGTGAGTTACCTTGACGGTCGGTACTACTGATTTTGCCTTCAACACGAACGACTTCGTCCTGCAGAAGTCGTGACCCAACCTCTTCGAATAGGCTTGGAAAGACAACCACCTCGCCTTCTCCTGATTTATCCTCGAGAGCAACAAATGCCATCTTGGCGCCGCTCTTGGTTAGTATCTGACGTACTGAGCCGATAACACCGCCAACAACAACTGCCTTTTTGTCGTGCTCAGGCTTGAGACTCGCGAGCGGCACGGTCTGCTCCTCGAAGTAGGTATCATACTTGTCGAGCGGGTGCGCACTGAGGTACAACCCGAGCAGCTCACGCTCCCACTGAAGGCGTTCCTTTTCGCTATGGGGTTGTGGTGCCACCTCGAGCTTAATCTCTGGAGCCTCAACGACTTCTGCTAAGCCACCGAACAAATCAGCCTGATTCGTCGCACGCTCACGCTGCAACTTCGAGGCGTAGGCGAGAATCGTATCGAGGTTAAATAGGATATCCGAACGATCGCCGAGTCGATCGAACGCACCTGCCTTGACGAGTGACTCCCAGGCTTTGCGGTTGACACTCCTTGTGCTAACTCGCTGCGCGAAATCCGCCACGCTCTCGAACGCACCATCCTCACGCGCACGAAGTATCTCCTCGACCGCACCAGTGCCTACGCCTTTGACAGCAGCCATACCGAAACGAATCTGGTTTTGCCCACCGACAACACCAAACTCAACGAAACTTTCATTGACATCTGGCGACAATACCGTAAGCCCCATGTGCTTGCACTCGCTGATTTCAATCGCAAGTCGCTCCGTGTCATCGAGGTCGCTCGTCATCACCGCAGCCATGAAGGCATCAGGATAATGAGCCTTCAGATATGCTGTCCAGTATGCAATCAGGCCGTAACATGCGGAGTGTGACTTGTTGAAGGCATAGTCAGCAAAGCCAAGAATGTCTTTCCAGATCTTCTCAACCACATGCTGCGGAACGCCATTTTTGACTGCACCATCGATAAACTGCTTGCCCATTTTAGCCATTACCTCGGGAATCTTCTTACCGATACCCTTTCGGAGTGTGTCGGCCTCGCCGCCCGTGAAGCCCGACATTTCCTTGCTCATCTGCATCACCTGCTCCTGGTAGACGATGACACCATAGGTCGACTCCAGCGCGTTTTTTGTGAGCTCATGTTCGTAGGTAATCTTTTCCAAGCCGTTCTTTCGCTTTACGAACGAATCGGTCAGCCCTGCTCCTAGTGGTCCAGGCCGGTACAATGCGCACATCGCGATGATGTCCTCAAATTCTGTCGGTTTCAAGTCCTTCAGGTAGCGCTTCATACCAGATGATTCAAGCTGGAATACGCCCGTCGTCTCACCGCGTTGTAAGAGCTCGAATGTCTTTAGGTCATCGAGTGGAATATCACTGAGTGCAATCTCTGTTTTATAAACCTTGCGAATAATACGCAGTGCGTTATTGATGATACTGAGGTTTGATAGACCGAGAAAGTCCATCTTAAGCAGACCAAGATCCTCGATCGGCCCCATTGGGAACTGCGTTGCCACGACGCCTTTTTGTGCCATCTCAAGAGGTGCAAACTTGACGATATCGTCCGGTGCGATCACCACGCCAGCTGCATGTACACCGTGGCTTCGAATCGTTCCCTCGAGCCGAATCGCAAAGTCAATCACCTGCTTTGCGGTCGGGTTTGCCTCGTACTCTTTTTTGAGATCAAGGTCTTCTGCCACACTGACCTTGAGTGGAATGTGCCGACCTTGGACTGGTGCAGGAATCAGCTTGGCGAGACGGTCGGCGTCGCCGTATGGAACCTGGAGTACCCGAGCAACATCTCGTACTGCCGCACGCGCAGCCATCTTGCCGAACGTCGTGATGTTTGCGACGCGCTCTTTACCGTACTTTTCAACGCAGTACTGGATCACCTCATCACGACGGGTGTCTTGGATATCGATATCGACGTCAGGCATGCTGATACGATCTGGATTGAGGAAACGCTCAAAGAGCAAATCGTATTTAATCGGATCAAGCTCGGTAATATTCAATGCATAGGCAATGATGGAACCGGCTGCCGAGCCACGTCCTGGCCCAAAGATGATGCCGCGATCCTTTCCCCAGTTGATAAAGTCGTGGATGATCAAAAAGTAGCCGTTAAAGCCCATGTTTTCGATGACGCTCAGCTCAAAGTCAGCACGAGTCGTGATATCATCCTCAAGCAGCTTTCGTGCATCCTCAATAGACAGTTCGTGCATTTTCGCATGCTCAACACCGCCGTAACGCCACGCTAACCCCTGCCAGACCAGCTTGTCGAGATATGTTTTTTCCGTGTCACCCTCAGGAACCGGAAAAGTCGGAATCAAGATTTTGCCAAACTCAAGGCTGACGTTACAGCGATCAGCGATTTGTTTGGTATTAGTAATGATCGACGGGTGCTCGTTACCCCAACGATTGATAATGTCTTCTGGGTCAGTAACGTGAAGGTGAAAGTCTTTGAGACTCATCCTATCCTCGTCGCTCAGATATGAGCCTGTGCCAACACAAAGTAAGATTTCGTGAGATTGCTGGTCAGCCTCGCTCAGATAGTGCGCATCACTGGTCACGACACACTGAATGCCGAGTTCCTTGCCAATCTTCAGAACACCCTCGTTTATGGTCTGCTGCACATCCCACTCATTGTGATCCTGGATCTCGAGATAATAACGATCGCCAAACACACCTTGGTACCACGCGGCAATTCGCTTCGCCTCATCATAGTTTCCACTCTTTAGGTTTTCGCCAATCTCACCACCTGCGCAGGCGCTGAGGGCGATCAGACCCTCGTTATACTGCTCAAGTAGGTTATGGTCGATACGCGGTTTATAGTAGACACCCTCGAGATTAGCAATTGAGCTCAGCTGCATCAGGTTTTGATAGCCTGTATTGTCCATTGCCAGCAGAATGAGATGATAGCGAGCCTTGTCCTTTGACGGATCGCGATCATGAATAGTGCGCGCCGCCACATACGTTTCAATACCGATAATTGGCTTGATATCCTGATCTTTGCAGGCTTTATAGAACTCGATAGCACCCGAGAGTGTGCCATGATCAGTCATCGCCACCGCACTCATGCCTAAATATTTAACACGATCAACCAGTTCCTCGACTTTCGTGAGACCGTCGAGCAAACTGTGGTGAGTATGATTGTGGAGATGAACGTAGTCAGAGGCAACGAGCCTCGCTGCGGCCACCTTGTTTCCCCCGCTTGCCATATCCATCTAGTATAGCAGCCGGAAAACTCTATTGGCCGGTATTGTCGGTGGTTTCCTCGATAGAGTTTTGAGTAGTTTCGAATAGTTCACCGAGAACTGGGACGTTCACAAATAGTGATAACGTCCAAACAATAAGCGCCACGATGACCGTTCCGCCGATAACACTCCCAAGTCCAAAAAAGATACCTCGTACGAAATTAACTTTGTAGATGCGTTTACGATCACTGTAGATGTCGTGAAATAACTCGTCGAGCGTATCACGTTTAGCCTTCATATCCTTCGTGGACGTACGACGTTGTTCACGCTTTGCGAAGAAAGCTTTGATTCGCTGCATCATCATCCCCATCCAGCTAAACTACTTACGAAACTTTTTTAGCTGATCCATCACAAGTTTCGTGATGATGGCCGGAGAGGTAACTTTGCCAACACTTGTCGCAATTGAATTGATTTGGTCAGCGGCTGACTGCGCCGTTGAAGTGACATTCTGGATTTGCTTCGTCACGCGTATCAGCAGTATCACCAGGATGATGGCAAGTAACAGAAAGAGAGCGAGAAATGATGAGAGGATGATAACGAGAATTTCCATTGCGTCCATAGTATGAGGGTTCCTTCAGTTAGATGACTCTAGTATAGCAAAGACGGCGAACTCACGAGAGGCGAGTCTTTAAGTACTCGATTAAAGCAGGTCCAAGGTCTGGATGGTTCATACCGAAATCTATTGTGGTTTTCAAGTACTCAAGCTTATCACCGGTATCGTAGTAGGTACTGTCTTTTACCTCGTAGGCGTAGTATGCATGACCGTCGTCGATCATCTGCTGCATGATCGGTTGAAAGATAAACTCACCGTCTCCAGAGAACTTATCTTTGGCTCTCTCGAGGTATTTAAAGAATCTTCCCTCGAGTAAGTAACTACTCACTGACGCGAGTTCACTCGGGGCATTTTGCTTGCCGGGTTTTTCAATGATACGTGACAACCTGAGTGTACCTGGTTCGATTTGCTCACCTGCTGCGATACCATACCGATCATATTCGCTGTCACTAACGACTCGCTTGCATGAGAGAACCGCGCCACCCCGCTCCTTATGAAGATCTATCATCTGACTGAATCGGCTTGGACTGGCAACAATAAAATCATCGGCCCAGGTGTAAATAAACGGTTCGTCCTCGGCTATCAAATGTGCTGCGCTAAGGAGCGGTGTCGCGTTGCCATACGGGCCTTTTTGTCGAACGTAGATGAAGTTAGCGAGATTCGCTATCGCTTCCAACTCATCAACATAGTGCTGTTTTTTCTCACCCCCGGAACGCAGGTTGGCGAGTAAATCTTCGTTCGGGACATCGAAGTGGTCCTCGATGGCTCGCTTGTTGCTACTTCCAACAATAATAATGTCCTCTACACCCGCCTCAACCAGTTCTTCGACGACGTACTGGATGATAGGCTTGTCAATGAGCGGCATCATTTCTTTGGGCATGGCTTTTGTCTGCGGTAAGAAACGGGTTCCAAAGCCTGCAGCGGCAATAATTGCTTTGGTTGGTTTCTTGTTCATACTATGCCTCCTACCTTACTTTCACATACGTTCGCGAATTAACTTCTTTGCGAGTCCTGGGTTTGCTTTACCTTGTGACTTCTTCATTACCTGGCCAACCAGGAAACCGATAGCCTTATCGTTGCCAGCCTTAATATCCTGTAGCGCTTGCCTGGAACTAGGATCGGCAAGTACTTCATCTACAATTACTGCAATCGCGCCCTCATCGGAGACCTGCAAGAGGTTCTTTGCCTCGGCGATGTCTTTCGCAGAACCACCTCGCATACGAAGCTCGCCCAGAACTTCTTTGGCGCCTGTAGAGCTAAGCTTGTTATCTTGAACCATAATAGATAATTCAACCAGCGACTCAACATTCAGTTGTGATACCTCATTGCCAGCCTCTCCTGATGTGTCAACCACACTTACCAGCCAATTTGCAACCCGTTTCGCATGTTCATCACCGCTACTATGTTGAATTGTTGCAACCAAGTGTGCAGACACTTGAGATGTAAGTAGTGAATTTATGACCGACTCGTCAAGACCGATTGAGATCCAGGCACTTCGATACTCAGCTGGCATCATCGGCATACTGTCTTGGACATCTGATACCCTTTTGCGTGATAGCCGCACTGGCGGAATATCAGGATCCGGGAAGTATCGATAATCATGCGCATCTTCTTTGCTACGCTGGCTAAATGTCTTTTGCTTGTCCTCGTTCCAGCCGCGAGTTTCCTGGACAACCTTCTCACCTCTATCCAAAACCTCGGATTGTCTGATGGCCTCGAACTCTGCCGCCTTCTCAACCGCGCGGAATGAGTTGAGGTTCTTGATCTCGGTGCGTATGCCTAACTCAGCCTGGCCAACCGACGCTAGCGAGATATTGACGTCAAAGCGCATATTGCCGTGATACAAATCACCATGAGTTACTCCCGCAAATGTCATCAATCGGTAGAGCTCTTGCACATAGGCACGCGCTTCGGCCGGGCTGTGGATGTCAGCTTCAGAAACAATCTCAATCAGTGGTGTCCCAGCACGGTTAAGGTCAACGAGGCTCTCCTTACCACTCACTGGGTGGGTTAGCTTACCGGCATCTTCTTCCAGATGGGCGTGGTGGATACGCACCTTACGTGTTGAACCGTCAAGTTGCGGAACATCGACGTAGCCACCGACAATAACCGGTTCGGCCAACTGTGTGATCTGGTAGCCTTTTGGTAAATCTGGATAGAAGTAATGCTTGCGCTCGAACCGACTAATTTCCGGTAGTTCAGCATTAAGGGCTAGTCCAGCACGTACAGCTAATGTGAGCGCCTCATCATTAAGAACCGGTAGCACGCCAGGAAACCCAAAACAGATCGGACTCACCGTCGTATTTGGCGCTTTGTCGCGGGCATCATTATCCGCGCCGCTAAAGAGCTTCGTTTTCGTCTTCAGCTGAACATGACACTCGATACCAATGGTTGGTTGGTAGCGTTCTGTAATAGACTTTAGATTCATTACAGCGCCCCCAAATCAATCAAGGCTTGTTTGAAAATCTTAAGTGCTTCGTTAGCTTGTCGCTTCGTGACCGTCACACCATCATCGTGGGCGATACGGTTGCGTAGCTTATGAGCACGCCAAACGTTATCAATATTGCGTATGTGTGGCCCCGCATTCTTGAGACGTTCTCCCATCGTCGCACCAGACACGCCACGCTCTTTCAATGCAGAATCGAGGAGTTTGTCTGCATTCATGATGGCAAACTGCCAACTCTCAGGTGTGGCGTTGGATCCCTGGGTAATAGCGAGCCAGCGGGACCGGTACTTTTCCGGGTCAAGCGGGCGACCACTGCGGCGGGTCAGTGAAATAAATATCAACAGTGCGATACCGATAACGACTACAAAAATGAACATCGTCAAAACAAGACCGTTCACACCGAAGCTCCTTCGATAACACTGGCAAATGCCATCACGGTCGTGTCGTTGCCGCGCGCACCGATGATCTGAAAACCAACCGGTAACCCGTCCGATTCAACCGGAACACTCACAGCTGGCATACCGGTCAAACTAGCTGAAACGGTCATCTGATCAGCGAGATACATACTCAGTGGGTCGCGTGTGTTTTCACCAAGCTTGAACGCGACGGTCGGGACGGTTGGACCGACCAGAACATCGTATGTTTCAAGGGCTTCGTTCATCGCATTCGTCAGTAACGTACGCACTTTGGCTGCCTGACGGAAATACGCATCGTAGTAACCACTTGATAGAACGTAGTTACCAATCAAAATACGGCGTTTGTTTTCAGGCATGAAACCATGATTGCGTGTCTCAGAATATACCGATGCGAGATTGGTTGTAGTGCCTGGCCTCACCCCATATCGTATGCCGTCATAACGAGCAAGATTGGATGCCACTTCCGCTGGAACGATAATATAGTAGACAGCAAGCGCGTATTGCAGAATCGGGAGAGAAACCTCATCGACTTCATAACCATCAGATTTGAGAGTATCAAGTGTCCGCAAGATACTCGACTTCACATCGTCAGCGACGCCGTCACTCAGCCACTCTTTGATAACGCCGACTTTTTTAACTTCAGTTGCGCTAACGTCGTAAGGATTCTCAATCGTCGTACTATCCTTGGTATCTTTGCCGGCAATCACGTCCATCACCAGCTTGGCGTCCTCAACTGTATGCGTAAGCGGCCCAATAACATCCGTGCTACTGGCCATCGCCACTACGCCATATCGACTAACCGCGCCATACGTTGGTTTGAGACCGACAACGCCCGTGAAGCTAGCTGGCTCGCGAATCGAACCACCGGTATCAGTGCCGAGCGCGAACGGCACAATGTCCAGCGCAACCGCCGCAGCCGATCCCCCCGAGCTACCGCCAGCAACACGTGTACTATCATGAGGATTAGTTGTTGGTCCAAATGCGGAGTTCTCTGTACTTCCACCATGCGCAAAAGCGTCGAGATTTGCCTTTGCTATGCAGATGGCGCCTGCGGCTTCAAGGCGCTCGATCGCCTCAGACTGAAATGGCGCTTCAAAGTTTTCAAGGATTTTCGCTGCAGCCGTTGTATGGCTACCGAATGTCAGGAAGTTGTCTTTGGCTATGAACGGCACGCCAGCGAGCGAACCAGCATCAATACCGTTATTTAGTTTTTCATCAATCTCACCAGCACGAATCAGTGCCCGTTCTTCCATCAGCTCCAGCAACGCGTGTGCTCTGTCAGCTTTGGCACGTTCTATCGCTGCTTTCACGACTTCTAGTGCGGAGCTGGATGAGACTATCGCTTTTACTTCGTTAATTGTCATTCGATTACCCTCGGCACTACTAGCGAGCCGTCCGCTTGTTCCGGAGCATTCTTCAAAAGCTCAACCTGACTGACACCATACTCAATTACTGCATCTTGACGCACGACAGTCTCGAGGTCGTGAGGCTGGTAGGTCGGTTCAATGTCAGCAGTATCAACATCTCGTAACTGTTCAACGTAACCTAAGATCTGCGTCAAATCGGTTTGCATAGATGCCACCTCTTCATCGGTGAGCGTCAAAGCGGAAAGCGCCGCCAATTTTTGGACATCAGAAGGAGAAATTTTGGTCATTACAGTCCAGTATACCAGAGGCAGGCCGGCTTATTTCATGGTTTGTTTAATATCGGTAATTGTATCTCGCAGCTCAGCGGCCCGCTCGAACTCGAGGTTCGCGCTAGCGAGCTCCATCTGTGCCGTAAGCTCACGCACAAGCGCTGGATACTCATCCTTTGGAATTTTCTTGAGATTCAACTTGTCTTTCTTTTTGTCGTCATCTTTTTGCGGAATAATCGCACGCAGCCCTTCGTCAATAGCCTTATCGACACCTCGCGGTGTAATATCGTGCTGCTTATTATAATCACTCTGTTTTTCACGACGCCGGTTCGTTTCATCAATCGCAATCTTCATGCTATTCGTCATATTGTCAGCATACATAACCACCCGACCCTGTTCGTGACGAGCAGCCCGACCGATCGTCTGGATGAGCGCACTTGCACTCCGCAAGAAGCCTTCCTTGTCAGCGTCCATGATCGCCACTAAACTGACCTCGGGCAAATCAAGCCCTTCACGCAGTAGGTTAATCCCTACCAGCACATCATAGACGCCGAGTCGTAGGTCACGTAGGATATCGCCGCGTTCGAGCGTATCAATATCACTGTGGATGTACGCTGTTTTGATATTGAGCTCGAGAAGGTAGGTGCTGAGGTCTTCAGCCATTCGTTTCGTAAGAGTCGTCACGAGTACGCGCTGCTGTTTGTCAACGCGATTTCTGATCTCATTTATAAGATCATCGATCTGCCCGTCAATCGGTCTGACTTCGATGACCGGGTCGAGCAAGCCTGTCGGACGGATAACCTGTTCAGCTGGCTTCGGCGAACGTGATAGTTCATACTCTGCAGGCGTTGCGGACACATAAACGGTTTGATTGATATGCTTCTCATACTCCGTAAAAGTTAGTGGTCGGTTATCCAGCGCGCTCGGCAAACGAAAACCATGTTCAACTAGCACTTCTTTTCGAGCCCGGTCGCCGTTATACATTCCTCGCACTTGAGGAATCGTCATATGGGATTCATCAACCAATAGTAAAAAGTCATCTGGAAAATAATCCAGGAGTGTTGCCGGTTGTTCACCCGGTTCTCTGTTCGTCAGATAGCGGCTGTAATTTTCAATACCTTTAACGAAACCGGTCTCCTCAAGCAGCTCTACATCATAGCGGGTTCGTTGCTCGAGACGTTGGGCTTCAAGTAACTTATCATGCGACCGAAAATAGTCTAACCTCTCAGCCAACTCGTTTTTAATGTTTACGATTGCGCCAGCCAATTTTTCCTGGGGAGTCACGTAATGAGAGCTTGGGAAAATCTTCGCCTCGCTCGGCTCACGGATAATCTCACCGGTAAGTGGATTGATTTCAGTGATGCGTTCAACCTCATCACCAAAGAACTCTATCCTGAGCGCCGATTCACTACCAGCCGGAAAAACATCGACGACATCGCCTCGCACGCGGAAAGTTGCTCGTGCAAAATCAATATCATTGCGGTGGTACTGGATATCGGTCAGGTGTCGTAAAAATTTGTCACGCGAGCGTCGCTCACCCTTTTTAACTTGGACCGCCATCCCACCGTAGTCTTCGACCGAACCAATACCATAGATGCAACTAACACTCGCAACGATGATGACATCACGGCGAGACAGGAGAGCTGCCGTAGCAGCGTGACGAAGTCGATCGATCTCTTCGTTGATCTTGCTATCCTTCTCGATATAGGTATCGCTTGCCACCATGTACGCTTCGGGTTGGTAGTAATCAAAATAGCTCACGAAATAGTGAACATCATTGTCAGGAAAGAATGCTTTGAACTCTGAAAATAACTGCGCGGCGAGGGTCTTATTATGCGCAAGCACAAGTGTTGGAACATTGCGCTCAGCAATCAGGTTCGCCATCGTGAATGTCTTGCCTGAACCCGTTACGCCAAGCAGCGTTTGCTCGCGCTCACCTTTTTTTAGGCCATCAAGCAGCTGAGCGATCGCACTAGGCTGATCACCCATCGGTTGATACTCACTTTTGAGACGAAACGCCATCTCTCTACTATATCAGTTTTATCCTTGTCGATTCTTCGTAACCGTCTGGTAGTCTGACGGGACATCGTCGCCGTAATCATCGTGCTCGTACTTTTTATCAAGCGCTGCGATGACCTGCTTCACAAGCCGCTCCGGATCAGTGTCATAGATGATGTCGTCAGCACCAGGCGTAGGAATATTTTGAACCAGTGTTGGTATAAAATCCGCCAGCCCACCACTACCAAGCAACACGCCGCAGACTTTTTTGCTTTCGGCTGCAGTCGAGAACTCGTGAAGACTCCCCATCCTACCGCCCACGGTAATCACTGCATCGCTCGATCGGACCAGGTGGACATCACGACCGACATAAGCCATACCCGTAAAGTTGATGTAGTCAAATTCTTTCGTTGGCAGCCTGTAAGCTTTGACATGCTCGCGGTGTGAACTAGCCGGGCTAAAACCGATACTAAGACCTTTTTCGCTATGCGCTCCAAGTGCGGCATAGTGCGGCAACCCGACTGTCGCACCAGTGAGGAGCGTGTGACCGGTTTTGGCGATTGCCTGTCCTAACCTGAATGCAAGCTGGTGTGAGGCTTCGACGGTTTCACCGGCGGCGGCACCGGAGACACAGATTTGATATTGATTCTTTTTCATGGCTTGTCTACTTTCAAGTCTTCAGGAGCGATCATGTCATTATCGAGTTGTTTCAAGATTTGGTCCTCCAAGTTTTTATGCCCCATATAGCGCATGAAGATCTCATTCCAGAGGCTCTCCCGAAAATGGTAGACGTAGCGCGACTCATAGGGCTCACTGTTGCTGTATGCCAAACTGACATCCATCAAGTTAAAGGTGATCGGCAAGCCATCCTCGGCCATCTCGCCAACGTAATCCATATCAGTCCAGTACTTCATCTCAGGATCGAGTAGAACGAGCATCTCTTCGGCACGACGCCAGTGCAAATCCTCTGGGTGGACATGCGGCTGAAACGCTTCGGGATGATTCTCGTCTCGCATCTTGCCAAAATAGCGCTGGATCACCCGCCAGTGAACATATTGACCGGCCATCTGAGCTGCATTGCCCGGATCGGCAATGAGTGTTTGGACGACCGTCTCACCAAAGTTTTTCTCAACCTGCTTTAGCTTGAAAAACGCACTATAGAGTCGAATCTCGTTGATGTAATGAAAGATGAGCGGCAAGCTCTTGAGTGTAATGCCTTTCATTCGACTTGCATGCATCGGCACGACGACAATTACGCCCATTTCCTTGGTGTGCGTGATGTTGTGCAGCTTCTTTTCTACGAAGTGTTCGGCGATATCAACGTACTTTTTGTGGTCCATGATGACAATACTGATATCACGCGTTTCGAAATCACTCGGTTTAACAGTTTTAAATAATTCATTATATTTGTTGAGCCATTCACCACCCTCCGAGAAACGAAGCGCAGTGTAGACCTCGTCGATGTTCTCATGCTTGAGCATACTATCCACCGAACGGTATCCAAGGTGATCCATCAGCCTTTTCGGCGGCATTGTTTTGAGCAGTCGTTTTGCGACCGAACGCTTGAGGACCCAACAGCTGCGATCAATCTTCATCGACTCAACCGCCGCAATGATCTTAGGCACCATCTCGGTAACATCATCAGCATCAGACCCGCCTATCAGCTGCGTAACCCGATCGTTGTCATCCTTGACTCGTGATAGGAGAGCGCCGTATAACTCCTTGTCTGTCGTATCCGAAGAATCAAGACCAAGCGCCCTCTTACCTTGGTGTACCTTCTCGGCAATCTCACCAATCAAACGCGCATCAGTACCGCGTTGTCCGCTAGCACGCTCAAGCTGTTGCAGGCCGAGCGAAAAGATAGGTTCTTCCGCGTCCAGTAAATCTCGTAAAACTTTTGCCATCCCACCCTGCGTTTCTACGATGTGAGCTCGGTTACCTTATAGTCGGCTGGTGCTGCACTAAGATGGGATGTAACCGCTGCCTTATCGAGCAAGCCAGCCTGAGCCCCGAGCTTCTGGACAACACTCATGCTGTTGATTGGCGCCCAGGTGAGGGCGGTTTCCATCGTTTCACCTTGCGCTAACGCCGTAACGATCGTTGATGCAAACGCGTCACCAGCGCCAGTTCGGTCAAGCGGAGGTGCTGGATCTGGGTAGTTAGGAATCGTCACGACTTTGTTATCGAATGAAGCATATGAACCTTTCGGTCCGTCGGTGATAACTGCAATCTTTGGTCCGAGTGCATGTAGCCCAGCCGCGAGCTCCTGAACGGACTCGAGCGACTTGCCTGTCACATCTGCGGCTTCTTCACGGTTCATGATCACGATATGCGAGTGCGCATACAGCGGCGCAAGTTTTTCTACGCCCCACTGAAAGTGAAATGTTCCCGGCTGAAACGCCAGCTTAACATTAGGGTTCCGCGACAGATATTCAACAAGTTTTTCATGAAGCGGCCATGAATCTTCCCCGATATAGGCAAGGTATATCCAGTCTGGAACGACTGCTGGATCTTGCCACTCATACTTGTATTTCTCGCTTTTTACGAGCATCGTGCGATCCGCGCCGTAGCGGAGCACGTACCAATAGCTCGTCTTGTTACCAACCTCGGTAATCATCGTCTCGGTACCGACCTGCTCGCTCTTGAGATGATCGATCGCTTCGACGCCAGTGGCATCGTCACCGACCCACGCCATGAGCGTTGCCTTGAGGCCGAGACGCGACATCGAGACCGCAGCGTTTGGGCTCGGACCTACCGAGCGAACGATGTCGACGTGATCATAGGGCGGCTTCTGTCCGAACGGCAGTGCAAGCCACTCACGTCCATCATCCTCCTTGATGATTTTTGCCGAACCTTCTGGGAGCTGGATGAATGCATCGGTAAAAATATCCCCGATGACGAGTGCGGTCGGTTGACCTACCGGTATTACCTCAGGCGCGGTTGCAACGAGGGGCTGCTCAGATACATGGTTTGGCTCTGTAGGAACGGTAGGGGCAGGGTCCGATACACTAGGCGTATTAGTGACAGGTTGAACGGGTGCTGACGCCTCTGCTGGCTCGGCAACCGGAGCTACAGGCTCAGTTGACTGCGCGGGTTGGTCTTTTTGTCCTCTTAATTTGTCCCAGAATCCGGCCATATGTCCCCTCTCTAAATTTCTTTTTCTTCTATCGGCATATCGTGTAACGCAGTATGCTCGTGTAATATGCCCGGCTTCGCTCCGATAATACCAACGACTGACGTCGAATTTGCACTCGCAAAGATGATCGATTCCTTGAGACTCTTGCCCTTCGCCCATTGGCTCAGAAAGCCCGAGGCGAACGCGTCTCCTGCGCCTGTTCGGTCAATCACCGGAACGTCTTCGTACATTCCGGCACTCACGATTGTCTTGCCGTCACTTGCGCAGACACCGTTCGGACCATCAGAGACGATAACGACACTACAATAAGTGCTGCCATGCCGCACCAACTCTTCGAGTGTATCGCCTTCAACGAGTAGTTGCATTTCTTCTTTATTGAGGCACAGGACGTCAATATCGTGTAACATCGCCTTCAGCCGTTTTGGGTCTACTAGCTCACTTCCAGCAGGATTTAGCATAATCTTGCTGCCGCGCTTTTTGGCTTCGTGTATGACCTTCTCGAGTGTTTCGTAGTCCCCGAGTGCCGTTGGGTAGACCCAACTTACTCCGTCAAAAGCATCTTCTTGCGACAAAACATCCTTGGTCTTCGGCACGACACCATGAAAGTTTAGTATCGTTCGTTCACCAGTCATCGCCAGCAGAATCGTCGAAAAGCTTGCCTTGACTTCAGGCCGTTGCTGCACAAAGCGCGTATCGACCGATTCGCTATCGAGCTCATCGAGTACCGCTTTCGACACAGGGTCATCGCTACCGAGCACCCATAAGTAGCGACTATGAAGTCCTTGACGAGCAAACGTGACTGCGACATTTGTGGCGTTTCCACCAGTCGTAAAGTGCGCTTCTTCGATATCGAGCTTAGCACCAAGCGGTAGATGCGTATAAAGAACTTTGCCTTCTTTATGAGGATCAAACTCGTCGTCGCGCAAAAAAACATCCTGCGTTGCCTTGCCGATGCAAAGAATGGTAGGGATATTTATTTGCGCGCCCATCTGGCTTAAAGTATAGCACTTATGGTTCGCTAAGAGGTATTTGTGATTTATTATGGGAAGATGTCAGTGCTTGAAGCAGAAAATGTAGCGAAGATATTTGAAAGCAGACCTCTCGACACCGCCACTTGGTTGGTTGGATTGGATGCAATAGCCGCGATTCATCGTGTAGTCAGAGATGAGGGTCTCATCGAGATACCTGATGAGATTGCAGCTAGTAGAGTTATAAAATCTCTTGGAAATGGCGACTATGGCACAGTTCTAAGATATTTCACGAGACCAGAGATATATCCACCAGGTATGTCATCGTATGCACAAAAGCTTGGTGCGCGCAGTCTACGAGGAAGCTTTGACCCTTCATTAATGGCTGTCTTGACTTATAGAACCGACAAAGCTGTTAGATCTACACTTGACCATCATGTGCCCGCGTTCGAACTCTATGCTGGTGCTAGCGACTTTCAAGGTCATTTTGTTCGTCTCGCGAGCGACAAGGTTTCCAGTGGATCCCATATCAGCCGCGTCGATTTAACTCTCGCGATAAAGAACGATACTGCATTCTGGATCGATAAGTAAGCTACTTGACAGCTTTGTCGTCTGAGCCGAAAGCATCGATCTTTTCTTCGATGACTTTTTGGACAGCTTCATAGACTTCTGGCATCAGTTTGACGACAGCATACTCATCTGGGTGATCGGCCAAAACCTTTTCGAGTGTCTTACGGAATACGTAGCGCATATCACTGTTGATGTTAATCTTGCTCACGCCGATGCGCGCTGCCTCTTCGAAGTAGTGTGATGGCGTGCCAGAGCCGCCATGGAGTGATATCTGGCACGGGATGGCTTCGCGAATACTCTTTAGTAGCTCGAGGTCAAGCTCTTTCGGCACTGGGTATTTACCGTGCAGGTTTCCGATGGCCGCAGCAAATGTATCGATGCCAGTCGCTTCGACGAAGTTTTTGGCACCCTCTGGGGTACTAAAGGTTTTTTTGATTTCTTCGTAGTCGATGTCTTCGGTGTGAACGTTGCTGCTACCACCGAAATAGTGCGGCTCAGACTCAACAAGAGCCCCAGTAAATTTGGCGTACTCGACGACTTCTTTGGTTTTGGCGACAATTTCTTCCTCGGTTGCGTCGTGGTTTGCCTGGCTGATATCAATGTGAATGAACTCGTAGCCGGCATCGATCGCACGCTTACAGTCTTCAACGCTCGGGCTGTGGTCAAGGTTGAGATAAATCTCGATACCGTACTCGGCTTTGTAGTTGTCAACCATATCTCGGATGTTCTCGAGCCCAATCGCCTTGACCTCACCATCACTGACCTCAACAAGTACCGGGGCATTTTTGGACTGTGCCGCCCGACAAACTGCGATGAGAGTCTCTTGGTTATCCACATTAAAGGCACCGACAGCAAAATGCTGGTCACGGCTGCGGCGCATCAAGTGGCGAGCCTTTACACAGTTATTCCTGATTTCCTGTATCGTCAGTCCCATCGTTAGCCCCTTGTTTGATTTACGTTTCTAATGCGTTCTTAGCTTCAGCGGCAATGTGCGACCCGATCAGCTTGAAATGTTCAAGTAGTTCATTCGGGGCACCTGACTCACCGAATCGATCGTGCATACCGAGCCGTCGAAGCTTTGTCGGATGCTCTCGGCCGAACAACTCTGCCAGCGCTCCACCGAAACCACCAGCAACTTGAGCCTCCTCGACACTAACTGCACGACCAGTCTTTCGCACGCTTGCCAGTACCGTCGCTTCGTCAAGCGGCTTGATAGTTGGTACGTGTATCACTTCAGCCTCAATGCCATCTTTGGCGAGCAAATCCGCGGCAATAAGACATTCGTAGGTCATGATACCGGTCCCGAACAGTGTGATATCTTTTCCCTCACGAAGCACGTAGGCCTTGCCGATCTCAAACGGAGTTTGCTCGGTCGTAAATATCGGGCTGGCTTCACGCGCCAGGCGCAAGTAACTTGGTTGACCATTTTCAGCGATCGCCCGGGTTGCTTTTTCGGCTTCGACTGAATCACCCGGTACGACCACAACCATGTGTGGCAGTACGCGCATCAGGGCGATGTCTTCGAGCATTTGGTGCGTCGCACCATCAGGCCCAACAGATACGCCTGCATGGCTACCAACGATTTTTACTGGTTGCTCATTGAGACATATTGTCGTTCGGATTTGCTCCCAGTTTCGTCCAGGGCTGAAGGCGGCATAACTACTCGTAAAAGGTATCTTGCCCATCGCAGCCATACCACTAGCGACCGTCACGAGGTTCTGTTCAGCTACACCTATTTCAACGAATCGTTCCGGATGAGCTTCTTTGAACAATGACATTTGGGTTGAGTCCGTCAGGTCTGCGCAAAGTGCTACCACTTGCTCATTAGTGTCGCCAGCAGCTTTCAGCCCTCGACCAAAACCTTTTCGGGTCGGCTCCTTGTCAACATCATCGGTTCCAATCTTTGGCGATAAGTGCAGCTGGCTCATTCATGTTCTCCTTTGATCTTGCCATCAAGTGTACGGAGTTTTTTGAGCGCTTCTTTGGCTTGCTCACTATTTGGCGGCATACCGTGCCAGTGATAATCGTATTCCATGAACGGCACACCCTTGCCAGGAACGGTGTGAGCAATGATGACACTCGGCTTTTCAACGATCGCGCGCGCCATCGAGCAGGCGTCGATGATACTCTCGATGTTATTGCCATCGATCTCCTGAACATGCCAGCCAAAGCTCTCCCATTTGCCACGCAGATCTTCCAGCGGCATGATGTCTTCGGTGTTCCCGTCGATCTGGATGTTGTTGCGGTCGATGATTCCGATGAGGTTATGGAGCTTATTCTTGCCGGCGAACATAGCCGCTTCCCAGATATTGCCTTCATTGAGTTCGCCATCACCCATGACCGTATATACCCATCGGTGTGGCTGTTTATCAATGAACTTCATGACATAGGCCATGCCGCTTGCCTGCGACAGACCTGAACCAAGCGGCCCACTCGTGTTCTCCATACCAGGCAACCTGGTTCGCTCAGGATGACCTTGCAACCGCGAACCGAGTTTGCGCAACGTCTTGAGCTCTTCGACAGGAAAATAACCAGCTTCGGCCATCGTGGCATAGCGAACCGGAACACAGTGACCGTTACTGAGCACCATAATATCCCTGTCTGCCCAGTCAGGATTCTTGGGATCATGTTTCATGACGTTGAAGTAAAGGGCGGTAAAGATGTCAGCAAGACCGAGCGGACCAGCACTATGCCCTGAACCGGCATGTTCGAGCATGCGGATAATGTCCTCGCGCACAGCGACGGCCTTATGTTCAAGTTGTGGTATCGTCAATTGCCCGCTCATTCTCGTTCATCATACCATAAGCAATTTGGCGCTGTCAGGATTCGATCAGCCTGACAAGCTCACGGTAGGCATTCTCTGGTCGATTGGCTTTTTGGATCGCGCCACCCACATTAAGTACGTCCACGCCACCATCACGCAGCTGGCGTGCATTCTCGGCATTCGCACCGCCATCCCAGCCAATTTCGATATCAGGGTTGATGGCACGGATTTCAGCAACCTTACGGAGCAGACCAAGATCGGCTTTGCCGCCAAAACTACCGAGTGACCCGCTAAAAATCAGGACATGCTCGGCTTTCTTGATAAGCTGCTCCGCCGTGCTTACCTCAGTCGCTTGAAGCAGTGCGATACCAACCGCAATCCCATGATCGTGGAGATGGTTGATTGCAGTCTCGAGATACTCATCCGTTTCAGCATGAAGTATGACCATACTTGGTTGCAATGCAATGAGTTTTGGTAGAGCGTCGCTTACCCGACTATACATCAGATGAATATCGGCAGTGATCGACGACGGCCAGTGAACATCATCAAGCGCAAGTGTTGCCGTCGTAAATTGCCCATCACCAAGGTCAATCTGAATACGCTCCGCGAATGATTCGATGGCTGCTAATTGATCGTTATAGTCTTCGAGCGTAGCGGCAAGCACTGTTGGACAGATGACGCTCATCTCGCATGCTTACCGTACAAGATTCCTACCAACATACGGAGGCCAAGCACGATAATCGGTACAAACATGATAAAAATCAGAGGGTCGGTCCGTAGCGTAATACCTGAGTCAACGAGCAGCTTTGGAACAATATAAAGCATTGCCAGAACGGCATCTGCTAGTGCGAGCACTAGCATATCTCTCCGTTTCGCTAGTGCATACGTTTTTGCGACGAGTACGTACCCAAAATCAAGCAGCAGGAAGCTACTAATGACATAAATAAAGACCATCACTTCGTTATCAACGGCTGCAGCTGTGGTAGTTTCGGAAAGTGCGGCCAGAAAGACAGCGACGGCCAAGAACCCGAACAATAGTGTTCTCGTCGCTGTTCCCCAAAAGGAAAGTGCGCCGAGTAGCCCGTGGAGCGTGAGTGGTTGTTTTTTGACTGATTTTTTCTTCATGTGGTCTACTATAACGCTCGTGTTAAAACTCAGGCAAGTTCATCAAGCTCGCGGTTGCGGCGTTTGTAGCGATCGGCAGCTGCAAACGGTGTCGTGAGCCATGTATCTAGGATCGCCTGCCATCCATCATTATTTTCGAATAACCTCGATGGTAAGCACAGTACGTTACTGTCATTGTCATTTCTTGTCATCTTAGCCTCATATTCGTCCCAGATGACACTGGCCCGTATCCCTCGAAAACGGTTCGCCGCCATACACATGCCTTGCCCGCCACCACATAGCAGAATGGCGCGCGCGTCCTCTTCGCCAAGTACCTTGATAGCTGCTCGTTGGGCAAAGATCGGAAAATCGTCCTCCGGGTTAAGTTCTTTGTCACCGACATCCTCGACGTCGTACTCGCGTTTACTTAAGTACGCGAGTACTTTCTCCTTCATATGGAACCCGTTATGGTCGGCACCAATAAATACCTTCATAGTTAAACGGTCTTAGCGATATCCACTGTTAGTTCAACGAGACGGTTGCTGTAGCCCCACTCATTGTCATACCACGCAACAACCTTGAGCATGTTACCGCCAATGACAGCAGTGAGCGGTAGGTCGACGATACAGCTGTGACTATTGCCTTTAAAGTCTGAGCTTACTAGCTCTTCTTCGCTGACATCTAGGATGCCTTGGTAGAACGGTTGGCTAGCCGCCTTCTTGAAGACTTCGTTGACCTCTTCGACGGTCACGTCTCTCTTCAGCACAACGACAAAGTCACTCATGCTCACTACCGGTGTTGGTACCCGTATACTGAGCCCACCGAAGCGGTTTTCGAGCGCTGGCAGCGCCTTGGCTGCGGCAATACTAGCACCGGTCGTAGTCGGAACGATATTCTCAGCGGCGGCACGCGCTTCGCGGAGATCTTTCGCCGGTGCATCCTGAAGCCGTTGGCTAGCTGTGTAGCTGTGAACGGTCGTCATCATAGCCTTGTCGATACCAAAGTTACTCTCAAGCACAGCCATGACCGGTGTAATACAGTTGGTCGTACAGCTGGCGTTACTGACAACATCAGTCACACCTTCTTTTAACTTATCCTCGTTGACTCCAAGCACGATCGTGTCGGCACCTTCACCCTTAGCTGGTGCGCTGATAACGACTTTCTTGGCGCCAGCTGGGTCAATGTGGGCTTTGGCTTTTGCAGGATCAACGAAAAATCCGGTTGATTCGATAACTACATCCACATTCAGATCACCCCATGGCAACTTAGCAGGATCGGTTTCGGCAAATGTCTGGATTTGCTTGCCGTCGACCACGATGTGGTTCTCATCGGCACTAACCTCGTGTTCATACTCACCGTAACTTGAGTCGTGTTTGAGTAGATGTGCGAGTGTTTTTGTGTCGGTCAGGTCGTTGATGGCAACGACTTCTACATCAGTCCGGTCAAAGGCTATCTTGAAGGCGTTACGGCCGATGCGGCCAAACCCATTGATTGCAATACGTTTTGTCATTGGTGCTCCTTAATGTTTCCTAAGCATTAGCATATACTCGGTGCTGATTATATACACTCGATATCTCTCTGTAAAATATCCTATACTGGGGTTATGAGAAAACGTGAGCTTATGCTGCTGGCTTCACGGTCGTACACCGACGAAGAACAAACTGAGCTTATCAGTGCTATTAATTTTGCAATCGAAAAACACAAAGGACAAAAGCGAAAAAGTGGCGAGGCGTTCGTAACCCACCCGCTCGCTGTCGCAGGTATCCTGATAGACTGGGGACTCGATATTGATACGGTTCTTGCCGGTGTACTGCACGATACGGTCGAAGACACTGAGACATCACTCCCTACTATCGAGAACTTGTTTGGGCGTGATGTCGCATTCTTGGTTGACGGTGTAACCAAAGTGTCGCAGGCTCGCAGTGGTATGCGTGACCTCTCTAGCTACTTGCCTGCCACAAAAGATAATTTGACGAAACTACTCATCGCCGTCGGTCAGGATGTCCGCGTCATTATCATCAAGCTGGCCGACCGACTACATAATATGCAAACGCTACAGCACCTTAGCCGTGAGAAGCAGCTGAAGATCGCGCGCGAAACCCTTGAGGTTTTTGCACCTCTGGCTGACCGTCTTAATATGGGGCGTGTCCGCGTACAGCTCGAGGAGCTAGCATTTTCCTATCTCGAACCAAAAGAGTTTAAACGCTTACAGCGTGTCATGAAAGACAGACTCGGCAAGAGCCACCGCAAACTTGCTCGCGTTCGACATGATGTCGACAAAAAATTAACAGAGGAATCAATCGACCACCAAATGGATGGCCGTATCAAGAGTGTGTATAGCCTCTATAAAAAACTCCAAAAAGTCGACTCGATCGATGACATCTACGACCTCATTGCCCTTCGGATCATTGTCGAGGACGCAGAGACGTGTTATCGGGTTCTCGGGATTATCCATGCCATGTACCGCCCAATGGTTAACCGCATAAAGGACTACATCGCCAGGCCAAAACCGAACGGTTACCAGAGTCTCCACACCACCATTATCACCGAGAACGAGCAAATCGTTGAGTTCCAGATCAGAACCGCCACGATGCATGATTATGCCGAGCGAGGGCTCGCAGCCAGCTTCCACTACAATGAACAAAAACTGACGGACGCCTACCGTAAAGGCCATATCGCCGCTATGCCAGCGGATTTGGCGTGGATAAGTCAGTTACAAGAGGTCGCTGCACAAGTCAGCGAGGGAAAAGATGCTGATCTCGAACGACTTAAAGTCGATCTGTTTGGCAACCGTATCTTTGTCTACTCACCAAAAGGTGATCTCTACGACATGCCAGATGGGGCATTTCCGCTTGACTACGCCTACCGCATTCACAGCGACATTGGTCGACAAGCAGCAGGATTTAGGGTAAATGGCAAGATGGTCGCGTTCGATCGCACCCTACAGCATGGTGATGTCGTTGAGGTTATCACTAAGCGCAACGCACAACCTCGCCCGGATTGGCTTGAGCTTGTCATCACGAGACATGCTCGAGATAAACTGCGCGCTCAACTCAAACGAACTTAGGACTGAGGACCGGCTGGGGGCGTTTTTGGTGCAGCAGGTGCTGGTGAATATTTGAGGTCCTTTGAATTACCCACAACGATGAAATACACGAACGGAAAGAGAACCGCGAGAATTACATGGCCAATATCCTTGCCGTATCGCTCTAGGAACTTGTAAAGGACATATATGGACACTCCTAGCGTGACAAAACCAACGCCAGGTATCCACGTAACCAGGATGCTCGCGAGCAAGATCCAAAACCAGTACATCGGGATGCCTGCAATTTCCACCATCACGTAGTAGTTATAAATAGGCACCCAAGCTGCCCAGCCAGGTTTGTTAGCTTTTTTGAAGAATTGCATAAGACCGAGCGCAGTCAAGACATAGGTCAGTACTACGAACAGAAATACGAAACCGGCAAATGCACCGAGAAATGCTAGTGTACCTGCGTCGGTTGTCGGAGTCGTCGTGTAGTAGAGCGTGCTGTCGTCCATAAATCCCCCTTACATAATAGATAGTGAGGTCAGTATACGCCGCTCTCAGCTAATTCTCAATAATCGAACTTATTTGGCGCGCTCGATACTATCGAGGATAACATCTCTCGCTGCCGCTGCATCTCCCCAGCCATCAAACGATACTGGGCTACCCTGCCAATCCTTCTTCCAGTCTTTGTAGTGGCTGTAAAAATGCTCAACAATACGAGTAAATTCTGGGCCGAGGTCAGTCAACTCTTTTATGTGTGACTTGGTAACATCGTCCTTGGCTACAAAGATGACTTTTTCATCACCCTCGCCGTCATCAATCATCCTCAAAACGCCGATCGGGCGCGCTGAAACAACGACACCGTGTGGGACACTTTCGTCAATTACGAGCAAGCCATCGAGTGGGTCACCGTCTTCGCAGAGCGTGTCCGGCACGTACCCGTAATCGGTCGGATAACCCAACATCGTTGCGTTAACACGGTCGAGCACGAGCATGCCAGATGCTTTGTCGAGTTCGTATTTATTACGCTCGCCTTTTTTGATTTCGATAACGAGGTTCACTGATTCGGGTGCTTTGTCACCGTAGCTGATGGCCATGAGGTCTCCTTAGTCACTAATTGCTTAACTTACAGTTTATCAGTTTTTCTCTACAGCAGGCTATAATGACAGATGTTATGCAACCCGTCCCAAAGCTCATCCTGCCCCAAGACTACATCAAGCAAGCAACCGAGCAGATCAAAAAAGCCACCAATCGAGTCAGTATCTTAACGATGGTACTGGAACATGACTCTGCAACCGATACGCTAATTGATGCCCTCTGCGATGCAGCGGACCGCGGCGTCACCGTTAGTGTGGCAGCCGACACCTTTACATACACGGAGTTCCAGGGTTCCTATATCCCGACGACCTACCGAAACAAACGAGTCCGTGATGCAATGACGCTCCAAAAGCGTTTCGAAAAAGCTGGGGTTCATTTCCAGTGGCTAGGTCGCCTCAGTATGATCGCGTTTACGGGACGCACTCATATCAAGTGGTGTGTTGTTGATGACACGGTCTACAGCTTTGGTGGCGTCAATATCAACCTACAAAGTGTTAACAACACAGATTACATGTTTAGTGTTGAGAATGAGGCGCTCGCCTCTCGTATCGTCGCTGAACAAGAGCGGATTCTTCGAGCTGACAAGTCAGGGCACGCTTACCGTTCCCACCGATTTGGTGACGACGACAATATGGTGCTACTCGATGGTGGCTTTCTGGGGGACTCAATCATCTACCGGCGAGCATGCTACTGGGCTGAGCGCTCAAAGCACGTGCTGCTCGTTTCGCAGTACTGTCCAACAGGTAAACTCAGTCGGCTGCTCAAGAAAGTCGATAATGATCTGTACTTTAACCACTGGACACATGCCGCAGACAAGAATCCTGGGGTATTCAATCGCTTAGTCATCCAAGTCGGAATGCTCACAAGTCGCCATAAGACTTCGTATGACCGTAGCGCCTATTTGCATGCAAAGTTCATTATTTTTACGTTACAAGACGGCTCAAAGGTTGCCATCACTGGTTCGCACAATTTTGTACATGCCGGCGTTTTCTTGGGAACCCGAGAAGTCGCACTCGAGTCAACCAATAAAAAAATAATCTCTCAACTCGAGCACTTTTTCAAAAAACACGTCAAATAGTTTAGTGAGCTTCTAAGAATTCACGCATCTTGAGCGCGACGGTCGCACCTTCACCGACCGCGCTGGCGATCTGCATGGTTGCACCACTGCGAACGTCGCCACTGACGAAAACGCCACGTACAGTCGTCTGTAGAGCACTATCAGACTTGATGAACCCCTGGTCATCGAGCGCGACGCCGGTGTTCTTTAAGAATCCAGTATTAGGCAATAACCCGACGAAGACAAAGACGCCATCGACTTTATATTCAACCTGCTCACCAGCCTTACTCGCTTTGACCGAGTCAACGTTTTTCCCGTCGGAGGCAATGATCTCAAGTGGGGTGGTATCCAGGTGAACGGTAATCTTGCCTTCTTTAACAAACTTCTCGAGATCGCGCTGCAAAACTTCACTGGCTTTAATGGTTGAACGTACCAATAGATCGATATGTGTCGTAAATCTCGTCAGGAAGATCGCCTCCTGCACGGCGGAGTTTCCGCCACCGACCACAACGAGTCGCTTCTCGCGATAAAACGCACCGTCACAGGTCGCGCAGTAGTGTACGCCTCGGCCATAGTATTCGGCCTCGCCCGGCACGCCGATCTTTTTGTAGTCGCTTCCAGTTGCGATCAAGACGGCTTTTGCCTTCAGCTCACCATCTGTTGTCTGGATAATCTTGTGGTCGCCTTTATCAGTAAGTCCGGTGACTTCACCGTAACGGATATCAGCACCAAAGCGTTCTGCTTGACCCTGCAGTTGCTCGGCAAGCTTCATGCCTTCGATGCCGTTCGTAAAACCGGGGTAGTTATCGACCCAGTCGGTAATAGCCGCCAGCCCACCGATAACGCCCTTCTCAACGAGCACCGTGTCGATTTCTTCGCGTGTCGTATAGACCGCCGCGGCCAATGCGCTCGGCCCGGCGCCAATCATAATGACGTCGTGAAGTTTTATGTCGGGTTCCATATGGTCTCGCTTAGGCGACGGCAGACAGCAGTGCGCCTGGGTTCCAGCCAATACTTGCTACTTGCTCGTCACCAGCGTCGTCGGTAACCGTTACGACTGGAACAGTACGAGCACCACTCTTGGCGATGATCGCCGCTTCGGCAGCTAGGTCTTCGTCGAGGTTGATGACATCGTAGGTTTTGCCCTTCATGTCGAGCAATCGTTTGACCTGAACGCAGTAGCTACAGGTCGTGCGGGTGTAAATAGTGATTTTTTTGGCCATTGTTGCTTTCTTCCTCTCCTCTAAATACCCATTATATAGCGCTTATGTCGAGTTTCAAGACGCTATATGTTGTATTTTTATTCAACATTCGTGACTTCGACGATAAACACCAGTGGTCCGACTGGACGTCCACTTCCGTCGTCGGTACTACCATAGGCTTTGTCGGCCGGAATAGTCAGTTTATAGACACCACCCGTCTTCGCACCGGTCAAACCTTCAGTCCACCCTGGGATCACCTGATCAAGCCCAAATGGCACCGGAGTGGCAGTCCCGCCTTTTTTCGAACTATCAAAGATCTGACCATCGCTCGTCCAACCAAAATAGTTAGCAGTCACCGTCGAGGAAGGAGTTGCAGCCGTCTCGCCGCTTGGTTCTTTTAGGGTTTCTACTTTCAGTTCGGTCACTGCGTTCGCATCGAACGACTCAGCGCTGTACCCATCAAGTGGTTCGGCTGCTTGTGACTGTTGCTGCTCCAGCTGTTCTTGTAGCGCTTGAAGCTCTTCGGCTTCTTTGTTCGCGTTGTCATTCATTAAAATTGGCAAGAAAAATGCTCCCAGCGTTCCGAATAACATCACCCCAGCAATAATCCATATGCCAACGCGTTGGCCTGTTCGTGTCGCCACAACTCTCCTCCTCTTTTCAACTCGTACTAGTATACACGTATTATTCGTGAAGCTCAGCTGGTGAGGATGGGACATTTCCAACGGCGAGTTGCTTAATGAGTTCGTAGTAGTGTCCATAGTAAAGGAGTTTTTCTTGGGTTAAAGAGTCAATATCGACCCACTCAACCTCAAACTGATTTTTCTCGGACATGACGGCTGCTTCTTCAGAATCAAGTTGCAGTGTCGGTTCACCGCCAATAATCTCACCTAGATAAACGATATGCTCATAGTAGCGACTTCTGCTAGTCGCGACGAGACTAATGAGATGAACCTCAACCCCCATCTCTTCCCGTAGCTCACGTACCGCTGCGGCCTCTGGCGTCTCGCCTCGATCGATGCCTCCACCTGGAATACTGTAATACTCAACCCAACTATTCGTTGACGCGTCGAGTCGTTTCCGATGGAACACTAGGAGCTTATTCTCACGAATAATGATTACCCGGGCGCTTTTCCGTCGCAGCTTTGGCCATAATTTCATATGGTCATTAGTATACACTACCCCTGTTATAATTACCGGTTATTTCAAGCTTGCAAAGGCTGGCGGACGAGCATATGATACGAGTACACCTCGGAGTAAACAAATACATGCGCATCCTTCCAGATTTGAGCCAAAATCCGCTCTACCAGGCATATGAGTCGTACAACAACCCACGGCTTGAAAACGACGGCGCCGAGTTTCTGACCGCAGAACATATCGCTGAGCTCAAACGTGAAAGTGAAATCGTACTTTGGGATGAGTACGCGAAACCCAAAGTCGCCCCTGGTGTTGGGACGCTCCGTCGCATCGGTATCCGCACAGCCCAAGGTTATACCTATGACACGCTCGTCGGCATTCCAGAACAACCGGAATGCGCCATTCCTGTCATCGGAACAAGCGCTTGGACGACGAGTCTCCGCGGCCACAACGAGCACGTCGTGCGCAATCTCGTCCGAGCCGGAAACTACGTGTTATTTGTTGGCTCGGAGGGAAGTTATGTCGCTGACCAAGAAGTCAAAGCAGCTTCGCCGATATCACTCGCGAACTCAGCGGCAACTGTACTCAACTTCTCCTATCATATGATCGCGGAACTTCGCTCAGCTGGTCATGATGTTGACGAAGAAAAACGATTTGTGGTCGGTGAGTCTCGTGGTGGTATGGTCGGCGAGGGTATCGACGCGCTCGCCGAAGAATTTGCACAAGACGTGCTGTTTTCAGACCAAGTGGCGCCTTGCTTGCCAGAACGACTGCAATCAATTACCGACATCGTTCGCCTCACGGAACAAATTGCCAAGGAGCCTGGGGAGATGGCAAAATTGCTCGGAAGCTTGACACTGTCTCGTCTCAGATACTATCCACACACCATCGACATTCGCCTCGATTGTCTCAAGCATCAAGCGGCCATAGGCGGAGCACTATTTAGCGGTGAGACTGGCCACCTCTCTCTTAGAACACCTGGGACAACCCTGAAACATCTGACCGTCTTTGATAACGATTTTGCCAGCAATCGAAGTTGGTGGGAGACACGCTACATGGATAACCCGCTCGTTCGCACGACGCCTCTGCCCGGTGGCCACATGACGATAGCTGACCTCGAGACGCTTCGCTATGTACTGGCGCGTAATAAGACCGCTCAGCAATTCATCAACAGCGGTTCTGAGCTGACGGCGAACGTCTTTGATTTGTCACATGAACTCGCACTCAGACAGTTCCCAATCACCGCCGCGGTCATGAACAGCTACCCAAAAACAGCGTAAGGTTTTCATGCTCATGCTTGCCTTTTACCTCTGAAAAAGGTATAACGGCAGGCATAAGTTGTCGCACACGCGACGGCTTCCGCACCCTCAATCAGGAGTTCACCATGAGCGACAACAATGGTTGCGCCGAGCTCGAAGATACGATGGAGCAAGAGCCGATCATAGCAGGCGACGACTCCATCACTACGGACGACGACAATTCGTGGGTTCGAAAAAAGCCCGTGTTCAAGAAGCAAGAGCTAGTCGTTGGGAAAGATGGGCAAAGCTACCTTGTCATTCGTTCTCTTGAGCGAAGGCGGTTTTACGTTGACGCTAACAACAAGCTTCTGCGACGATCACGCGATACCGACAAGCAAACACTGCGACGCCATTATCGGGTTGTGGAGAAAAGTCTTCTGCTGGTCGAGAACGAGCTCGTCAATCCCAAGCTTGCGTTACGAATCAGTGAGTTCAGCCCTGGAGACACGGAGACAGAAATCCACGGCCTGTACCGCAAAAGTATGTGGAGTTTCTTGGCTGCCCCAGTTGCCGGTTTGGTGGCTTGGCTCGTAGGCCTCGTCTTCTATTGGCTCTACGTCGTCGACCCTGCTGTCCTGCTATCCATACAGCTCACGCTGGTCTTCGTCATTGTGTTGTCGGTAATCGGAGGACTACACGCCTGGCTCCGCTGGGCACCCTACTTCTACCTCATCACGAACGAGCGACTTACGCTCCAGTACAAGCCACCATTGCTGCTACCAGGATACGTCAAGCCAGTACTTCTGCGAGATGTGACATCCGGATTCACCGCACGAGACGAGAGCTGGGTAGTTAACTGGCTTGGTGAGTGGAGCTTCGGAAATGTCGAATCAGATACCGCAGCGGATGTGGGCGATGAGTGGATGAACAAGATGCGATTCATTCGATACCACGACTTGGTCGCTGACCTTCTGAACAATCTACGCACGAGATGACTCTAATTGAGGAGGTAAATGAAGCCCGGCTACAACTAGCCGGGCATTCTCTTCGCCTATCAACTACCGGTTACGAGGCGATATCTTAGAAAGAGTACGTACAGTATCGTCACGGCATGTCCAGGCATCTTGAGATCACGCGATGTGACACTTTTGAGTAGCGTATGCTGTGGGCGAACTGTTCGATCGAAAGATGAGTAGAGGGTTAGAATTTTAGATCTCTCCTGTTCACTTAGTGTTGCAACGACATCATCCACTTCACGCATCGCGTCGCGAAATGCCGGATTTTTATCATAGAGCCGGCCACTAACGTTTGCTGCACCTTGGTTCATTCCACATACTGTAACAACCTGATCAATATCCGTCGCAAATCGTCTCAGCGCACAAAGTGCGACCGCTCCTCCAGCGCTTTCGCCAACGAGGATAGTTTGCATGTCCGGATATCTCATGAGTTCTTCCTTGAGGCGCCTGAGTTTCTGTTCAAAAGTCTCACTCGGATCCGACCAACGCATCGGCATATGGGTCACCTTGACGCCACGTCGTCGCCAAAATCTCAAACCAAACCGACGTACTCGGTCGTACCTGTCGCCCAGCCCTGAGATATAGATGATATGTCGATGGGGCATCTAGACTTTTACGGCACCGTGGGCCTTTGTCGCCGCTCTCGTGACACTCTCGAGTATGCCACTCATCTCGGCATCAGTGAGAGTACTCGTATTACTCGTGGCTGAGAGTCGGAACGTGAACGTTCTATGTGCGTCGTCGCCAGCATAGATAGATAGCGGCAAATAGCTAACCTTAATGTCACTCGTCTCTTGCAGCGCCTTGTCGAGCGTGGCGCGCAGGTCACTGAACCACACCGCAGCGCTCACTTTCAGTGACAGATCTTGGCTGACGCTTGGGTATCGCGAGAGAGGTTGGTACGAAGAGATGGTTGTTGCCGAAACCGTCTCAAGTGCTTCGATATCCAGTGTCACTGCAGCGGAGTAGTCCGGCAGCTTGAAGTGCTTCCTAACGCTCGTTCTCAGCTCACCTACAACACCGAGCACTATGCCATCAGTCGTTTTAATGAATGCTGAACGTGACAGCTCAAACGGTGTGATACCAGCATAGTCGAACCGCTTTTCGATCGGTACGAGACTGGCATCGATTGACAGATCATCGAGCAGCTTTTGGAGTACGCGCTGCGCTTTATAGTATGCTGCGCCAGGCTGTGGTCGTTTGGCAGAGTAGATCATTTCGACCAGCTCAGTTTCAACCGGAAGATTATATTTATCCATGTTTTGCTTGTGATGGCCTTTGCCGATTTCAAACAACGCGAATTCGTCAAAGCCGTTCTTGACGTTGGCGTGTACTTTGTCGAGTAGGCTCGGAAGTAGGCTGAGTCGGTAGTACTGCAGGTCAGGACTGAGAGCATTCGCGATCCTAAACGCATCAGCTGGGTTCTGCCCAGCACCCTTTAGGACACGTTCATGCACAAAGCTATAGGTCAGAACTTCGTTGGCACCACTCACCGAAAGGGATCGCCTGATCTTGTCTTTTAGCCGTATGCGGGCAGATCGCGACATTGGCGACATCGTCCGCTTTGGTAGTTCGCGAGGCAATCGGTCATAGCCGTAAAGACGACCTATCTCCTCGACGACGTCCTCAGGAAGTTCTATGTCAGTTCGCCAAAACGGTGCCGAAACAGTTAGATTGGTTTGCTTTGAAACGTCAACGACGAACTCAACGTTTTCCAATAGTGTGCGTACTTCTTTCGTTGAAAGGCCGAGACCCAGACGATCGTTAATAAACGACGTATTGACCGTGACTGACCGTGGTGCCTGGATTGATTTTGCACCATGCGCATCAAATACCTGTGAAGCGAGTTCACCACCAGCAACATCACCGATTAATTGCATCGCTAATGCGAGGACATAGTCATTTTGCAGGGGAGACTGGCCCTTATTAAAACGGGTGACCGCATCAGTAAACAGACCATGGCGCATACTCATCTTGCGGATCGCATACATGTCGAAATTAGCACACTCCAAAACGACATTTTTGGTGAGAACACTTACCTCGCTGGCTGCACCGCCCATGACGCCGCCGAGACCGACCGGTCCGTCGCCATCAACGATAACGATATCGTCGGTTGTGAGTGTATAGGATTTGCCGTTTAGTAGGTCGACCGTTTCGCCTTCCTTAGCAATACGAGCGCCAAGCTTTTTACCGCGCAGCTGGTCATAGTCATAGGCATGTAGTGGCTGTCCCGTTAGCAGCATGACGTAGTTCGTAACATCAACGACGTTATTGATCGGCTTGCCGCCAAGCCGCACCAGCTCAGCTTGCAGCCACACCGGACTAGGTTTCACGACGACGTCTTTTATAACCGCGGCCATAAAACGTGGTACGACCTTAGGGGCTTCGTTCTTGACCGTCAGCTCCAGACCATCTCCGCTCTCGAAACTCGGAAGGTTTCTATACCAGTCAGGTGATCGGAATGCTTGATGTTGAATACCGGCGATCTCCCTGGCCACGCCAAGCACACCAAAACAATCCGGACGGTGCGTGAACATCTTGTTTTCGATAGTGATGATAGTGTCATCTAGATAATAAGTCGTCGCAAACTGTGCACCCGGTTTGATCACACTATTAACTTGTGTTTGTTCATCCGGGTCGAGCTCGAGGATACCTTCGTGACTATCACCAAGTCCAAGTTCTTTCGGACTCGCCAACATTCCGTTACTCATGACACCGCGCAGCTCACGACTTCCGAGCACAAACGGTTCAGCGTCCCCAAAACTCGCCGGCACGGTACTACCCGGCCTTAGCCATACGACATAAATCCCTGCCCTTACGTTCGGTGCACCACACACGACCTGAACCGGTTTCGCCTCTCCGGCGTCAATTTCACAAACAGATAGTTTGTCAGCGTTCGGGTGTTTCTTGCATGTCAGAACCTTGGCAATGACTGCACCCTCATAGCGCTCACCAAGATTTGTTATCTCTTCGACACCACCCAGTTGTCCATTGATTTTGGCTACAAGCTCATCGATAGGTAGGTCAACCTTGGTAAATTGCTTGACGGTGTTCAGACTGACTTTCATATTCAAAACTGCCTCAAGAAATCTAATTTGGCGGAATGAAAATGACGTACATCTTCGATGCCGTATTTCATCATGACAAGTCGATCGACACCACCACCCCAAGCAAAGCCGGTATAGACCGCTGGATCAATGCCGGCAGCTTTGAGGACGTTGGGGTGGATCATGCCGCAACCGAGCAACTCAATCCAGCCCTCGTGGCTGCAGACCCGACAACCCTTTTTATCGCAAAACGGACACGACAGCGCAAACTCGAAACTTGGCTCTGTAAACGGGAAATAGAAGGGGTTCACACGCACTTCGAGTTCTTTCTGGTAATACTCCTGCAGGAACTGTTGCAAGGTCGCGACGAGCATACCGGCATGCACGCCTTTACTGACATAAATGCCTTCAAATTGATAAAATGTATGCTCATGCCGCGCATCGAGATCTTCGTTACGAAACACTCTGTCAGGTACGACAACGGCGATTGCTTCGTCGTTCTTTAGGCCGGCACGGTATTTTTTTAGCATACGGTTCTGCATCGTGCTGGTGTGTGCTGGCGCTATAAACTGATCGCCATCCCTATCGGTCTCGATAGTCATGAACGTGTCGTAGTCGTCACGTGCTGGATGGCCTTTAGGAAAGTTCAGCGTCTCAAACATATGCTCTTGGTCGTCAATCTCACGCGACTCTTCTATCCGAAAACCTATACGCTCAAAGATGTTAGAAAGTTTGTCGATCTCTTGTCGCAGCGGATGCATACTGCCATTCTCGCTCGGTAGCAAGCCCGGAAGCTCACTGTTGACGTCAAACGGTGCCGTCACATCGATCGGCGCAAGGGACACCTCTTGCTCGCTATACGATGCGACCTTCTCACGAATTTCGTTTCCTAGCTCGTTTACCGCTTGACCGAACGCCGCCCGCTGACTTGGTTCGACGTCGCGAATCGCACCATACAATTGCTTGAGCTCGGGCGCCTTCAATATATCACTCTTTGTATCAAGTTTTTCGAGGCGGGCGAGTAGTGTGTCTCGGACCGTGGCAATATCAGCAAGTTTCGTCATAACGTTACGACAAGTATACCTGTTTCAAAGGGGTTTAGGAAAGCTGGAGCGCGAATACGACGATCGCGATACATAGCAGTACTATGAGTGCCGCGATGATGACGCCAGCTGGTCGGGTCTGATGCTGGTTTTCGAGAAATGCCGGATCAACCTCAGGCTGATCGATAGAAGATTGCCGCATGCGCTCCTGTAGTTCGGTTGCGACGCGTTTCTGAACTTCAGAGCGCTGCTCGTCCTGTCTAAGAAAAAGTCCCATATCTCTATGATACCAGCCTAGTGTTCGTGCTCATGCTGCGAATACGCTGCCTCTTGGGCATGCATAAAGTTATGTGCGAATGTCGTCGTGAGCCCAACGAACAGCACGCCGAGTAATAGGATGATCGTCTGGTAATTTGCGACCCGCACACTTGGCTCCTCGTGAATGGTCGGTACCAGGTCAGATGCGGCGATATAGACGAACATGCCGGCCGCGATAGATAGGAGGACTGGCTCCAGACCATCGAGAGACGAACCAAGCCCAAATACAGTGACGGCTGCTAGAACGGTGACGATCGCAGACAGCACGTTTACGAGCAGTACTTTCTTTCGGCTCATGCCGCGAGCAAGTAGCACTCCAAAGTCACCTATCTCCTGTGGAATCTCGTGAGCGGCAATAGCGATCGTCGTCACGATTCCCACCAGTGGGTCGGCGAGAAACGCTGCACCAATAACCATACCGTCGAGTGCATTGTGGAAGGTATCGCCGATCACGATCAACGGCACGGTTGCACGTTGTCGCCCCACCTGCTCACTTTCTCCATGCTGATGGTGATGATGGAACCACCCGAGGAACCGTTCGAGCACAAAAAAGATAATAAAGCCTGTCAGTAGCAGCGCCGCCACTCCTTGAGGCTCACCGCCATGTTCTAAGGCTTCTGGTAACAAATCTAAAAACGCGGCGGCAAGCAGCGCTCCAGCTGCGAACGGAACGGCAAGTAACTGTACTTTGCGGACCGATATACGTTTCGAGAGTAACAAAATACCACCCACGAGCGAGAACAAGCTACCTATCAAGCTCGCCGCGATCAATAACAGCCATTCGTTCATTTTTTAGATGCCCCTCGTCTCATTTGCAAATTTCTACCTTTATTCTGTTCGTGCTATACTTCGCATTATACCTAACTTTCAGGAGGAGTAGTCATGGCTCAGAAGGCCAAAACATCAACGAAAACTAAAACGACGCGTACCGCCGCGACAAAAACCGCATCAAAGCGGGCAGCAGCGAGCAAAGTAGTTACAAAAGCAAAAGCGTCAGAAACGCCGGTCCGTCGCTTTGGAACGGTCACGCCGCAATCACTGGTCGCTGAAGCGATCGGTACCTTCGGTCTTGCACTGGCTGCGCTGACCGCACCAACTGACCAGCCCTTGCTGGTTGGTCTCGCACTCGTCGTGCTGTTGATCGGTATGATCAGCATTTCAGGTGGTCACTTCAACCCGGCTGTCACCTTCGGTCTCTGGGCTATGAATAAACTCGAAGCAGTCAAGGTGCCGTTTTACTGGCTTGCTCAGTTTATTGGTGCCCTCGGTGCCTTCATGGTTGTTGGTGTCTACAACGGCAACGGCTCGAATCTTGATCTCAGCAGCTTCGGTGTATGGGACTGGCGTATCTTCTGGGTCGAGTTGCTCGGTACCGCTCTTCTCCTCTTCGGCCTGGTCGCAACGCTCAAGAACGTCGGCAGCGTCATCGGCCGTGCTGCCGGTATCGGCGTATCGCTCACAGTCGGTCTAGTAGTTGCAGGTGGACTACTGACTCTGAACGCAACCCGCGAGCAAACTGCTGTCCAGGGCGGTGAAGCAACGACCGTTTCACAGACCTTCGGTGCGCAGGGTGCAGCGCTAAACCCTGCAGTCGCCCTCGCACAAACCGAGCGTGACGTTGACGCAATCAACCAAAGTATTAGCGGCAATAGCGCAGGTACGACCGAGCAAAAAACACCAAGCCACTTCACAGTCTCAGTCATACTTGGAACGCTCGTTGGTGCAGCACTAGGCACAAACCTTTACCTGCTCCTCACTGGTCTTTCTTGGAAGAGCCGTACTCTCTAGAGCACTGTTTCAATAAAATAAAAGCTCCGCAGGTCCGCGGAGTTTTTATTTCCGGTCAGTCAGCCTGTGGCTTATCGACCAGTAACGGTTCGACGCCTGGACTTGCATCGGCAATCTTTACGATGTCTTTATCCACCTTGCCAAGCTCTTTGTGTGCTGTGTTGAAATGATTAACCGTTGTCCCGAGGCTAGCGCCGAGCTTCTGCATATACGTTTCATGAGCACTGAGATGCCGTCCCAGGTCACCAACCCGCTTTTGAATCTCTTTGGCCTGGTCTTCGATTTGAAGGCTCTTAAGCCCTTGCATAACCGTCTGCAGGTACGCGAGAAGCGTTGTGGGACTCACGATGATGACCTTTTTATCAACAAAGGCATACTCAATCAAATCACGTGAACTCGTTCCAGATGCTCCTACATTGTTGACGAGCAAGTCATAGTAAATCGCCTCGCTTGGTATGAACATGAACGCATAATCGAGTGTGTTTTCATCAGGACGGATATATTTGCTGGTTTCATCAATCCTGGTTTTGAGGTCTGATTTGAATATCCGGACCAACGCCTCACGCGCAGTTTTGTTCTTTTCCTCTATGAGCCGGTTGTAGTTCTCGAGCGAAAATTTGCTATCGATTGGTAAGATACGTTTTTTATCCAGCTTGATGATTGCGTCAACGATCTTGCCATCTTTGAACGAGTACTGTGTCTCGTAGATGTGTGGTGGCAAGACATTGGCGAGTACGGTATCGAGATAATATTCCCCGAGACCTCCACGCTGCTTTGGGTTTTGCAGAATGTTCTGCAGGGTCTTTAACTCATCAGCAACGTCAACCACCCGTCGATTCGTTTCATCCAGCTTCGTCAGCCGTGTCGTCACATCTGCAATCATTTTCGCGCTCTCGCTCAGCTGCTTTGTGAGCGTGTCACGCATCATCGCCTGATTTTTATCAAGCCGATCACCGACGGTCTGTTGTAGATTGTCTTTGAGCGCAGTGACGTTTCGGTTGAGCTCGATCATATCCTGCTTGAGCAATGAGTTTGCGCCGTCATCGGTTTTAAACCTACTTAACTTTGAATTGAGTAGCCACAACATCAAACCAAAACCAAGCACCACGATGACAACGAGAGTAAGTAAGACGATATCCATATGCCTATTTAGTATACCTTGCGGCTCAGGAAAGCATCAGCACAATCCTCGAGAGGACTGCGACGATCAGCGTGAGAATGAGCGCGAGTAAAAAGCTAGGCAATCGTGCGATCCACCCAAAGACGGCGAACGCAGCACCGAACAAGACTGCCTGCCATACCAAACCAACGTACCACTCCATACCCCCAAGCCAACCATGTGCACCCCAGAGTGTCACAAGTGTCGCGAGCACCACGAGCAGGGGTCGGTACACCGCGAGGCGTGCTAGAACGGCCGTAGCTGCAGCGAGCACGATAACATGAGCGCCAATCCAAGCGATCGTACCACCGCTCCGGCACACGCTATAAGTTTCGGCTGAACGACAAAACACGGGATCAATAAAGAAGTTAGCTATACCAAGATACAGTAGCCAACCGACAGCTCCTGTGATAACGCCGATCAATACAAGTCTGACGACAGCTAGGACGTCTAATGGATACGGGTCGTAGGCGGGTGCGGTCTGTTTAGCCACTTCACTCATAGATATATGATGATTATTTCGTGCTAATTTGTCAATTTTCTGTACCAAACTGCTCCGATGAGTCCAGCAAATATGCCACCGATCACATCGAACGGCGTATGCACGAGTGCGACGACTCGTGCGACGCACATGATAACGAGGAGGACCGCGAGAAGTACTGTCAGCCACTTCTTTTTCGTCACAGCATAGACGGCCACAACCATGACCGTCGCAAGCAGTGCGTGGTCAGACGGAAAACCCGGGTTGTCAATATAGGCAGCACCTGGAGCCATGCCTTGTTCCAAAAATGGTCTCGCTACTTCGGGCTGATACATAAGACTCAAAATCTTGCCAGCAAGCAGTGACGTCAACGCAGCCATAACGATAACGGCGGCCATCTTCCAGAACGCACTTCGTATCGAGAGCAGGACCGTGACTACGGAGATGGATACTATGATGATCAGTAGACCATCGGCAGCCAGCCTAACGATGAGATCCACGAGACTGCTCCTGGCGCTGTTTCAAGACCGAGCTCGAAATTGCAGCCGCGATGATAATAACCCCCAGGATGCCGGCGACAAATTCAGAAACGTGCCAAAAGATACCAAGTAGCAGAACAGCCGCGAGCATACCGATCGTATAGTGTGCACCGTGCTCGATATAGCGATACGCTCCTAACACGTGTCGTCGCACCATAAATATCGTCAATGACCGAACCCAAATCGCGCCAACCCCCAGACCAATAGCAATCAACACCACGTCCTTCGTGACCGCAAACGCACCGATGACACTGTCGAGGCTAAAGCTTGCATCGAGCACTTCGAGATACAAGAACGCCGTAAAACCAGCCAGACCCGTCCGTGCCGCTGCTGTTGCCGTGCTTGTGGCGTCCTCTTTTCGGCTGAACAATTCAGCCAGCCCATGAACAAACAAGTACGTCACGATACCGCAAAGACCAGCGACGAAGGTTTCGAGTTTGTGGTCATTCATCGGCAAGACAGAGAGGATGACGAGCACCGCAAAACTTGTGAGTCCATATGCCCACCAACGACCGATTCGCTGCAGCGGCTTCTCGATGATATCGATCCAGCGGACTTTTCTAGATGCATCGAAAAAGAAATGGAGGCATAACATCAGCAGGAACATGCCACCGAATGCTGCAATACTGACGTGCGCATCGCCTAGCTCGGCAGCATATCGCTCAGGATCATTCAGAGCGAGATTGACGACCTCACCCCATGGCAAACCAGCAGTCAGCATGACGACCAATATCGGAAAGACGAGGCGCATACCGAACACCGCGATAAGAACACCTATCGTCAAGAACATCTGCTGCCAGAACCGACTCATCGTCATCAGCACCCTTGCATTGACGATGGCGTTATCAAAACTGAACGTCACCTCGACGATGATGAGTACAAGTGTCACGAAGGCTGCCTGTGGACCAAGGTAGTAAAAAACAGCAATCAGTGAGAGTAGTGTCAGTATGCCCGAGACGGCGAAGATACGAACGGGGTGATGTGCCTGGAGCATGCTACGCATGCAGGCTATTATACGCTAAGTACGAGCGGACGAGACACGGCATTTGTCAGGCGTGCGAGACGCTTCTGAAAGTGCTCGTCGATCTTGCGCTCACTCCAGCCTCGACGTCGTAATTCCTCTTTGAGTTTGCCGGTCACCGCTGTATAGAATGATAGTTTATCCCTAAAGCCATGCTTTTTCACGACCGTACTCAGTGATTTCACTTTCAACTGCTCACGAAGCTCGTCAGCGCTGATGCCGAGGACGCTGGCCCGAAGCTCGTGTTTGCGATCGTGGTGTTGATAAACCCGCTCCAGGCGTTTGAGTCGTTGCTTGTCATCGGTCTTGTGATCCGCAAGTGCGGCAACGTTGAGTGACGCGAGACTCATCATGCCCACCAGTACCAGCGTTGCAAGCGTGTTGGTTGCGATTTTTTTCATAGGACTATCCCCCTTGTTTACGTGTTATGTTTTATCGGAGATGGTGGTACTTTCAGTATAAACCCATGAAAATCGTGAAAAGAAAGTGCTTTTGGCAACATGGCAGCAACGGTATGATAGCTACATGGGCAGGAAAAGAAAAAAGTTCAAACCAACTCGTGTCGACTACATCGCGGCATGTCTATCACTCCTGACTATCCTGGGTGCATTTTTTACGATCGTACCAGTGTGGACCGCATTAACCGCAGGACTTGCCGGACTCAGCGTGGTCATATTTGTAATAGCCCTCATATTGCTCGTTGTCATACTCTCGCAAGCTAACAAGCCTCTCCGGCCGATATTGGTTGCTGCTCTCTGTGCTGGAGCTCTCGGTCTTATCGTGCCCCAAGCTGCGTATATCCGAACCGCCATGCACACAGGTGCGCGGCTCAGCTTCAATATGATTGACTACGTCGAATTTTCAGGTTCGACCGATCTGCCAGCTACAAGAGAATACGTCTATAAAAGTCTTCCTGACCGATCGTTGATGCTTGCCTTTTACGAATCTGAGACGCCAGGCAATCGTCCGCTCGTCGTACTTCTTCATGGTGGTGCGTGGCGCTATGGGAATCACCATGAGACAGGTCAGTGGCCAACGGTACTCACGGATGCTGGATACGACGTCGCGAGTGTTGAGTACCGACTCTCGAACGACGAGTATCATACTTGGCAGGACGCCCCGGCTGACGTCCATGACGCAATCTCCTATCTTCGAGCTCACGCCGAAGAGCTATCGGTCGATGCAGACGCTATCCACCTGTTCGGTCAATCGGCCGGCGGCCACCTCGCATTGCTCGAGGCGTATCGGTTCCATACCGTCAGATCGGTTACGGCGCTCTATGCCCCTATCGATCTCACGCTTGATTACGAGACGAGTCGGGACAAATCGGCTGAACTAGACTTCATCGGCGGCACGCCAGCTGAGTTTTCGGCACGCTACCGCGCAGTTTCACCGATAGCATATGTCGATAATAAATCACCACGCTCACTCCTGATCCAGGGTAAGAGCGATGACCTCGTACACCATGAGAATACACGTCGACTCGGTAAAGCCTTGGACTCTCATGGCGTAAATAACCGAACCGTGTTCATCCCTTTGACCGGACACTCGTTTGAGAATCAACGGGGCGGCTTCGCGACACAGATAGCAACACACCAGGTCTTAGATTTCCTCAATCAAAAAGAATAATGTGTTAGAAATATCACATACAAACCTTACGTAAGCGCTTACGATACCCTTAGATAGTCAATGAGGAGGGGTAATTATGAGCACAAATCTAAGTAGTTCAAGTAGTAACGATCACGCTCTGCCGGTACCAGGCACGGTGTACACGATTCCAACCGACACACACGCAGACTTGGATCTCCAAGACGACAAAGAGCAGATTTTCTACAGGCGAGGAAGTCAGAGAAACTTCTACACCTACTTCCGCAAGCGTCGATAGATTATACTAGCGCGTTCTTGGCTGTCACACCGTATAATAACGGGTGATGACATGGGGATTCGATAGACTCGGACCGGTGGGCGTCAAACAGCGGATTCAGTGGTATGCATATATACGGCTATTGTTTCTGTTGACGATCGCGGTACCGGGACTCATCACGCTTTATGTATTCGAGGGCTGGAGTGTCAGCGTGCGGGCTGACGTTGCCGTGGTTGTCATGGCGGTCGCGAGTAACTTGTTATTTTATGGTCTAACCAACATCGGTAGTAACGAACGCTATTTGAAGTTGCTCGCTGCAGGCTGGATCAGCGTCGACATTATGCTGATCGCACTTTTTATCCTGCTCAACGGCGGTATCGAGAGCCGTAGCTCAATCCTCTTCACTGTCCCAATCCTGATATCCGCTGCGCTTTTCGGACGGCGTGGTCTCTATATCACGGCTATTTTCAGCGCCACTCTGTATGCGACGCTGATTACTGGTGGGTATTTTGGTATCGTGACTGCAATGGGAGGGTACGATCCATCGCTCCAGACAAATTTGCAATATGTCATCAACACCGTCAGCTTCGTACCCGCCATCATTCTGGTCGTTGCGCTGGCGGTTGATTTCATCACCACGCTGTTGGCAGAAAAACAAACGCAGCTCACCGACACGATCCGTGCTCTCGAGAATGCCCAGGAGACAGCCAAACTTGGTAGCTGGGAATGGGACATCAAGCGAGATGAAATCACGTGGTCGCGCGAGCTGTACCGAATCTACGACATCGAGCCGAGCAACACGAAACTGACCTTTGCACGCTACCTAAAGATGCAAAACAGCGACGATGTCGATTCACACAAAACGGTCATTTTAAACGCGATGAAACAAAAGACCGCTTTCAAGGTCGATCACGAGATAACGCTGTCTGACGGCACCATCCGCTACCTGCACGGCGAGGGGCGACCTGTCAAGGATAAGGGCGGTAGAGTGATTAAGATGATTGGGACAGCACAGGACGTCACGGATATCTACCACCTCGACGTCGCAAAGCGTGAGTTCGTCTCGCTCGCTTCCCACCAGTTGCGGACACCTGCGAGCGGCGTAAAAGCATTCCTTTCACTGCTACTTGATGGACACGGCGGCACACTCGACCGGTCACAACGCAACTTTATCCGTCAGGCATACGACGCCAACAACCGGCAGCTTGAGATTATCGATAACCTGCTCAGTCTCGCAGCCATCGAGTCGGGCAAATTGACCGTGCGTCAAGAGTCGCTCGACCTCAAAATGCTCGTCAAACAGAACCTCCCAACTTATAAGGCCCATGCTAAAGCCCGACAACAACGCTTCACGTTCAAACAACCTCGTGGCAAGATCCTAGTGAATGCTGACTCAGGAGCCCTCCTGATGGCACTCGACAACCTTGTGTCCAATGCATCGAAATATACCCCAGAGACCGGACGGATAACCGTCCAGATCCGTACCAGCAAAACCAATGCGTACATTGACGTTACTGATACCGGTATCGGTATTAACCGCGCCGATATGCCGCAACTTTTTCAAAAATTCACCAGACTGAGCGATCCAGCCAGTAAAACGGTAGGGGGCAGCGGTGTCGGCCTTTATATGGCAAAGTATATCGTCGAACTTCATGATGGCCGCATTATGGTGCGTTCAAAACACGGTACTGGCACTACCTTTACGATAAAGCTGCCGCTTTTGCATCGAAAAGCGGTAAAATAGCTATAAAGACCAGCGAAGGAGTTCCAGGTGGCTACCATACTCATTATCGAAGACGATGCCCCTCTACAAGAAGCTTACAGCTTTATCCTGAAGACTGCTGGTTACGAAGTCGTGTCAGCCTATAACGGCAAAGAAGGGCTTGAGCAGGCAAAAAAGACCGTGTTTGATATCATTTTGCTTGATATCCATATGCCGATTATGAATGGTTGGGAATTCCTCGAAAAATTCCAAACCAAAAAACCGCCAACGACGAAAATCATCGTCTTTAGTAACATGGTCGAGCCAGATATCCAGAAGCAAGCCGACACACTTGGCGCCTTCCGCTCTGTGCTGAAATCATCCATGACACCGTCTGAGATGCTTCGTCTCGTTTCCGGCACGCTGGACGCTGAGGCTTGACATAAGCCGCTATCTTGGTTATGCTTGATCTTGCGTGTTTTTGGACGGCAGGCACCACAAAGGCCGTCATTTACCTCTGTTATCCACCCTTTATCAACTAAGTAAATCGCATGGATAACGCCGGGGAGCATGCAAGGAGGATACAACTATAATGCGACTCGTCGCACTATTGTTTGCCGCCGCTTTGAGCATTTCGCTTGTTGGCGCCGGCAGCAACGTAGCATCAGCTACACCTGAAAAAGAAACCACTAAAAAGGCGACCATAATCAAGATCCAACCTGGAGACAGCTTGAGCAAAATCGCCACCGAACATGACTCGACAATCCAACGGCTGTTCGACGCAAACCCAGCTATTGAAAACCCTGATCTGATTTTTCCTGGCCACGACCTTAAGATTCCGTCAGCAGACGAACAGTTGACCACACGACCTATGCCCAGTAGCTCTGTAACATATTCGGCTGCGGCAAGCACTCCTACTAACGCAAGCCGGGCAACAGGCCGGACAGCGTCGGCTACACCAGCTGCAAGCGGTAGCGTTTGGGACCGTCTTGCTCAATGTGAGTCAGGTGGTAACTGGGCTATCAACAACGGCAATGGCTACTACGGAGGGTTGCAGTTCAGCCTTTCTAGTTGGCAAGCCGTGGGGGGTAGCGGCCTCCCAAGCAACGCGAGCCGTGATGAACAAATCATGCGAGCTCAAATGCTCCAAGCCCGACAGGGATGGGGCGCATGGCCTGCCTGTACCGCCAAACTCGGTATTCGCTAGTAGGTTATATAACTAGTATTTCAAAACCCCACGGCTGTTGGAGCCGTGGGGTTTTTATGACCCTTGTCAAACGTTGCCCTTCACGGTTGCTTTTGATAAGCTCGAGCTATATGACTCGGGTGAGTAAAAAAAGGACACGAGACTAATGGCACGGTTGCCAACACCAGGCGCTGATAACGGTGTATGGGGTGATGTCCTGAATAGTTATCTCAGCGTGTCTCTCAACCCCGATGGCTCTATCAAAGCCGGTGCCGTCAGTACGAGTCACCTGGCAGCAGATAGTGTCACAACACAACAGATTGCTACCGGCACTGCGCCGACAAACGGCCAAGTCCTTAGCTACGACGGGACATCGCTCGTATGGATAACGCCGTCAGGGGGGCCGACCCCAGACGCAACAACTACCTCAAAGGGTATCGTGCAGCTCGCGGGTGATCTTGGTGGCACTGCGACCAACCCGACCGTTCCCGGACTTGCCAGCAAAGAAAACGCCATCAGCCCTGGCACCTCAGCCCAATACTTACGGGGGGATAAGACATGGCAATCGCTTGACAAGGCCGCAGTTGGACTCGGTAGCGTTGATAACACCGCAGACAGCGCAAAGCCGATATCCGCTGCAACCCAAACTGCTCTCGACAGTAAAGTCAACGGGTACGGCATAAACGACATCACTGTCTCATCGACCGCCCCCTCTACTCCAGCGATTGGTGATATTTGGCTCGACACGAGCGGAACCTAAGGGGAAGAGGCGCACTTCGTGTACAGCTTCAAAAACTCAGGTATTGATGGGGCAGGATTTCAAAACGTCATCGCACTCGATCCGTTCAATGCTAATAACCTGCTTATCGGTTGCGATGTCGCAGGATTTCACTTCTCAAGGGCGCGTGGCGGCGCGTGGCGGACGGGCAACCGTGGTCTCAGTACCCTCCCGCTTTGCAAAGTAGCAACGATTCTCTACTCGCCGACGGTTCAAAATAAGATTTATGCTGGCGTGGGTAACAAGGGTGCAAACGGCGGCCTTGTCGTGTCAATCGACGGCGGTATGTCTTGGGAGGTTCGATCCACTAGTCCGCAGTTCTCTGGTGGCAACACTGGTTCCGGCTATCCACTCCCATCTCCACACCCGCGTTCGACCGGTAACTTACTCGCTCTTGATACGGCAAACGATCACCTCTACGCTGGGACATTCTCCCAAGGCATCATGCGCTCAGACGATGACGGTGCAACCTGGCCGGTGACGATCAGCCTGGGCGTCGGTACGAAATACGTTCGGTCAATCGCTCTCGATCCAGCCGACCCGTCAAGACTATTCGTCGCGACCGCCGGTGACCGCGCTTGGCTCATCACCAACGCGGGTAGCGGCAGCCCAAGCGCCACGCAGCTCACGAACGCACCGACTATTGTGGAAGAATTTAAGTTCATCGGCTCAAACCTATACGCTGTCTGTGGCGCGAGCGGTATCTTTCATGTCAGTAGCAATGGTGCAACCTGGACCGCCCTCAACAATGGCGTCGATCTCGTGACGTCGAAATGGATGAGTATCGATGGTTACCAAAACGGTGGACAGGATGTTTTGGTCGTTGGTTGCGCTTTTCCGGAGAAATTTCCTCAAGGGGGAGGTATTGCATACGCGAAAGCACTGCTTCGCTCCACTGACAGTGGCGCGACGTGGACGGCGATTAGCTTTGACTCATCGGGCGTTCATACCAACTACATCGGGGCGAATGGTAGTCCTGGCACCAAACAGTGGTGGCTCCCTCAAACAAACACATCAATTCTAATACATCGCAACACTTTTATCGCCTCGAGTATTGTCATTGATCCCGCGAACACCCAGCGAATCTACGTAGCGGGTCGCTCTGGCGCCTGGCGAACAGACGACGGTGGTACCAACTGGTATCCATTAGTTCAGGGATTAGCTGCGACAATAAACCGTGCCGTTGCGGCCGATCCAAATGACCCCGCGAAACTATGGGTCGGAAACACCGACTGGGTCGTCGTGAAGTCACAAAACAGAGGTACAGACGTTATCCAAGACAAACCAGGGCCAAATACCGGCTACGACCTGATGGTTGATAGCGTATCATCGCGGATTTATGCCGCATTTGGCCATCGCGACCTCAACCAAAACGGCAAAATATATTCGAAACTCTATAATGCAAATAAATGGGATGATGAGCTCATCGACGCACCGCCTGGAGTTCCGATCCTCAGTGACAATTTTGATCGTACCGTCAGCGGCGGTTGGGGCACACCGGACTACGGCCCAAGCTATACGGTCAGTCAAGCTGCACAGTTTTCGGTTGATACGATCAGCGGCAATATCGCACTCGATGGCGCTAACCGCAATTATCGAGCCGACGCCGTCCTTGGTCTTCAAGATGTTACAGCCTTTTGCGATGTTTCATGGAGTGCACTGGCAGCTGGTGGCGCCTCCCAGGCAGAACTGACGATCCGACAGACCGCCTCGAACACATTCTATGGCTGTCGTCTCCGCAATACGACGGATGGCAACGTCACGCTTGTGATCCGAAAAAATGTCAGCGGTACTTCGACGACGATCGCTAACAAGGTCGCTCTGATCGAGGGATATATACCCGGCGAGCGCATCTACTTACGCTTTAACTGCGCAGGGGTCAGTCCTACCGTACTCCAGGCGCGCGCCTGGAGAGATGGCGAGGAAGAGCCTGAGAACTGGGACCTCGACACCACAGATAGCGAGGTTTCGCTACAAACTTCGGGAAATGTATCGGTGCGTGGTATCTCAGACGCAAGCTACACCTCCAATGCGACGTACTCATACTACGCCGCTGAGTTCATGCAGCTCGGTACCAGCGCAACCGGCGGTAAGCGCCCTATCGGCATCGCTGTTGGGCGTGATGGGAGCAACGAGCTCGTTATCCTAGCCGCAGTGGAAGCGTCAGGGATTTGGCGAAAACACTCTGGAACGTGGACACAGGTCGGCTCACCATACATGAACGGAACCCAAAGCACGAAAGCCGCACCATTCAGTTGGGTAGCGGGATCGCCCTATGTCTTCCTATACGATCGTAGCACGGGTATCTACCGCTCAAGTGATTATGGCTCGACATGGTCGCTCATTTGGGCACAGACAAGTGACAGTGAGATGACCGGCTTCGTCGCAGCAGTACCTGGTGACACGAGCACACTATGGGTCTCTAGCCAGAACGTGCTCTATCGTCTCGACAATGCTGACACGGGCACATCGGTCGGATCAGGTATTACATCGACACAGATAACCGCGGTCCCCCGTACCGGTAGCGTCGCGGTCAGCCATGACGGGAGTACCGTCTTTTGCGTCAGCAAGATTGGCACCGGCCTAGCACTCGGTGAAGATGCTGGCTTGTTCGTCAGCCAAGACAGCGGCGCGAACTGGCAAGACGTATCCGACGCAACCTACCGTGGTGTTGCTGCCTACCCCTTTAAGCTCACCACCGGCCCAGACGGCACGCTTTATGTTGCTCTTAACGGTAATGGCGTTCTGGTGGGTTCACAGCTTTCATCACGTCTCAAGGCGTGGAACGGAACGAGCTGGCAACAATATCCATTCAGACGCTGGAATGGTACCGACTGGGAAACTATCCCTGCCCGACAATGGGATGGCAGTCAATGGAAACAATAGCAAGTGACTGAGGCGGTAACGTAATTTACCTATCCTTCGGTCGGCTGACCATCATTAAAATCTAGTGTGCGATACGGCGCGAATGAACAGTAGTCACTCGTCAGATGAAATGGTTTGTTCGTATTGGAGTTGTCGCGATCCTTTGCCATCGCTTCTGCCGCCGCAGCGTCCGAGGCCGGTAGGAGCGTCACCCAGCAGATACCGTGATAATCCTGGGCTGAGAAGGTCTTATGGAGTTGAGCCCAAGTGGGGTTATTGCTGATTTCGTTACGCTGACGTCGATCATACATACCAAAGTCAAAACCGTAGTTCTGGGCACTCGGGAAACCGACAGCCGTCGCGATCACTGTTCCTGCTTTGATCGGGATACTGATGTATTCGGATTCTGAGTCACGTCGGGTGTCGTTTTTCTTTGGCGGGGGTGACTTTTCAGCGACAGCCTGTAGCTCGGGTGACAAAGTAAAGAGGTGATCGAATCGAAACGCTATACCGCAATCATTCTCGAAGTCGGCAAGGTATTGTAGCTCATAGGGATTGCCGGGCGTAGATTCATAATACCTACTGACGCTACGAAGGTTCGCGTCCATCGGCAATCGGACATCGACCTTACCTGCAGTCTTGTCGGCCATACGGAACCCACCATGAGCCTTATAGTTAAAGCCACGGTAAGCACCAGGGAGGCCAACAGCCACGACCTCTGACATGTTCACAGGGCTTATTTCTAGTCTTAGCGGTTCATTGCAAGCCGGCGCAACACCGCTTTTCACGGACCAATTTAAACTACCCTGATCGTACTCCCAAACAACTTGCTGGCTACTCACCGGTCTGATGAGCGCACCATAGCCCCAAAATGCCAAAAATCCACCGAGACCCAAAGCTAGCAGACCGCCTATTACAAATAACCAAGGTTTGTAGTGTCGTGGCTTGCGAACTTTCGGTCTCATATTTCGGTCGTTAGGTAGTGTTACCGCCAGAGCGTTAGAACGGCAGAATTGATAGTCATGACGACGAAGAAGTAACTGCTATTAATCCACCAGAACTTCCAGCCGAGCCGCTGATATAGCGTCACGCCAACGGTTGTTGCTGCTGTTAGTCCTAGCCAAAGGACGAGACCCACCATGAGACCATCCGTGAGTTGTGCAACGCCGAGAGAATTCAAGATCACAGCGAGTGTGAGTGCTTGGAACACTGCAGATAGCGCCACGTAGCCGATTATCTTCGTTGCCTCTTGTTCCGGTATCTTCATATGATCGACACCGGAGAGCCTAGCCCATTGCTTCCCAAAACCAGCCGGTGAATACCAGTAGGCACCGAAGACAACATTCACAAGCCACGCGACGGCTACTGCAAAGTAGTTTATGCCCTCAACTTCTAACATATAGATTCTCCTTTACGTGATATTTTACTGGGTAGGGTGTGTACCTGACGTCTTCCAGCCAGACTTTGGATTGTTCTGCCATGATGCAGGAAGCGTACCACCATTGAATCGATCATATTGTTTCCAGTTTTGCCACGCCTCTCGGGTCGTTGGATTGAGACCTGTTTGCTCATCGCTGAGGATGTTCTGGGGCGAAGAGGCATCAACCTGCTGATCCCACCAGCATGCAAATGGCATCTCTAAGTCGTATTGCACTGCTAGACGAGAGACTGCGTGCGCTAATCCATAGACGGCGTAGTACGGACGCGTTGTCCCGTCACTTGGATCGTTGCCAATACCTATTTCACCCATGGAGATCAGAAGCGGATGCCCAGCATGTGCCTCTGCTTGCTTGGTTCGATAGAAGGTCCTCAGGAGAAACCCTTCTGTCGAATCCATTTGCGACTCGTTGTACGTCGGCCAGTTAAATGTTGGATCGTCCGTAGTCTTGTCGCGCCCTGGAGGATACATCGACCACATTACAAAGTCGTGATACTCAGCCGAGGCATGCAACCAATCCTCAACGAGGCCATTTTTCTCTGCAAAGTGTGTTGGGTTTGAGCCTGCAAAGGCATCAGGAAAGCGACGTTGCCCAGTGTTTGGATCGATATAATGCACGGCGTCATAAAGGGCCCGCTGGCTAGTCGTGTATGCCGCTATCTTTGCAGTGGTATGTGGCTCAGTCAATGCACCCTTATCGTGATTTTCGTTTCCATTCGACCAATAAAGCTGAATACCCCAGCGAGCTGTGTGAGTTTGTCCAGTCGCATTCGTGTAATAAAACGAGTTGAGCTTACCAAGAACGTGGTTGTAGACCGTATTGTAGTTTGGGTTCGCACCACCAAGGTTAGCCCCTTCTTCGGAGTACGCCAGCGCTTTTGGACGTGTAGCGCCCGTACGATCCGCGAGTGCGAGCATAGGACCTTCGCGATAGACACGCCACGCATCCCAGTCTTCGGTACCACCGTGATTATTCGGTGAATCTGAGACACACATCATCATCTCTTGCGTAGAAGTTGGCGGAGTGACCAAACCAAACCGGATTGCAGCTCCATTGGAAGCGGAAGCGTCATTAACTTGTATAACGCTGCCGCTCTTTGTACTATTCTCTGCTTCAAACGACGTCACGGGCACCGCGGCACGACTGTCGAGTTGCAGGTAAATACCTACGCTTACTACAATCAGCGCAGACGCAACCCCAGCCAGTACGGGCACTTGGTTTGTATTACCTCGCTTCAACGGACCGTACAACTTACTGAGTTTAGTTTTTATATTCACCTCGTCTCCATACTACTGAGTAGGGTGCGTGCCTGAAGTCTTCCAACCTGATTTTGGATTGTTCTGCCATGAAGACGGTAGTGTTCCTCCGTTAAAGCGGTCATATTGCTTCCAGTTTTGCCATGCCTGACGTGTCGACGGATTGAGGCCGGTTGGCTCTTCACTCAGCTGATACTTGACCGCACCAGCTTCATTGACCTCGGAGTCCCACCAACAAGCATATGGCACTTCGAGATCATATTGCTTGGCGAGTCGTGCGATTGCATGTGCGAAGCCATAGACAGCGTAGTACGGTCGTGTCGTGCCATCGTCAGGATCGGCTGCAATACCAATTTCACCGGTCGCAATCATAAGTGGGTGACCCGCGTGCGCCTCAGCTTGTTTCGTGCGATAGAACGTACGAATCATGAAGCCTTCGGTTGAGCCCATTTGAGACTCGTTATAGGTTGGCCAGTTGAACGTTGGGTCAGTCGCTGTCGAGTCGCGCCCCGGTGGGTACATGGACCACATGACGAAGTCATGGTACTGAGCCGAAGCGTGTAGCCAATCTTCAACGAGACCTTGTTTTTCAGCAAAGTGGGTTGGGTTCGAACCGGCGAAAGCGTCAGGGAAGCGAGGTTGGCCGGTACTTGGATCAACGTAGTGCACCGCATCATACAACGCCTTTTGGCTCGTAGTATACGCAGCGATCTTTGCTGTGGTGTGAGGCTCTGTTAGTGCACCCTTGTCAAAGTTCTCGTTACCGTTTGACCAGTACAGCTTTATACCCCATCTGGAAGAATGAGTCTGTCCGCTCGCTGACGTGTAGTAGAACGAGTTCAGCTTGCTGAGTACATGGCTGTAGACGGTATTGTAGTTCGGGTTCGCACCACCAAGGTTCTCGCCTGCCTCAGAGTATGCAAGCGCTTTTGGTCGCTGGCTTCCCGTTCGGTTGGCATATTCAAGCAGTTTGTTTTCACGATAAACACGCCATGCATCCCATTCCTCGGTGCCTCCATGGTCAAAATCTGAAGCCGATGAACACATCAACATCTCCGATGTGGTCGGTGGCTGCACTGCTGAGCCGAACTTGATGGCTACCCCTGCCGATGCGGCTGCGTCGTTTACGGTGGTAGTCCCGCCTGACCTTGTGCTATTTTCTGCTTCAAAAGATGTTACCGGAACCGCAGCACGACTATCAAGCTGCATATAAATGCCAACGGAAACAATTATCAGCGCGGTTGCGATACCGCCCGCCAAGGAAATCTTTGTGGTTTTGCTCATGTGATTATTCTTGAATAGGTTTCGGATTTTCGTTTTCACCCTCATCGTATACCTAGCATTCCCCGGTTGCCCCTCTTTACGAGAGTCGGCATATTTTGTTTATCACCCTCACCTCTACCCTTAAGATAGTAAGCTTAAATGCTATTGTATACTGTTTTTCACATATTTACATCAAGTTTGTGATTTTTGCTAGAACGCCCCTGTTCACATTCCCGATTACAGCTATGAAAATACTCCGAGACCACGACAGTCTCAGAGTATTTTCATGGCTGGGGATGAGGGATTCGAACCCCCGATCACGGGACCAGAACCCGTTGCCTTACCACTTGGCCAATCCCCATTAGGTTCGCCAGAACAGATGTAGATTGTACCAGAGGTCGGCTATTTTCTCAAGAAATTCGATGGCCGCGTTTGGTCATAGCCAAGCGTGTAGAGTGTGTAGTAACTGAACATCACCCACGCCACATTTGCTCCTACCACAGCCCACGACGCTGGGACAACGATGAATTCACCGAGTTGTCCTGTGTTTTCTGCCAGACCAATCGCCATGATATCGATAACAACCCACCAAAGTGGCGCAAAAACAAGTAGCGCACCGCTCATGATATTTGCAAGCGGGCTCAGCCTCATGCGCAGTGCAAACGGTATCGCGAACACTTCACTAAAGATGACGACGAGCGCCACAAACGTTGCAAAGCCACTACCGCTAGGCAGTGCCGCGTCAATGATAGGAATGAAGGTATCGATCCGAAACAGATGGATGAGCGCCATACCTGCCAGCACGACTGCTGCGATACGACCCAGCCAAACGCCATACGGCTTTACAAGCTTGGGAGGTTCGACTGCTGTCGGAAATCCTATCATGATAGTGCCGAGTATAGCGCTTTTCTTGACGGCGCCATAATGTCGGCTGTCGGTACTCTCATCAGGGTTATCACCGACCAGATAGTACCTGCCACGCTCAATCTTTTCGACGCGCTTTACCACCTGTCGCCCTTCGATGTCAGCGAGCGCCATCTGACCGGCTCTCGGTAACCGACGACTGACCATGACAACGTCGTTCGGTACCAGCGTCGGCAGCATACTTTTACCCGAAACTCGTCGAAAAAATATCACTGTTTACTGTCGGCGAACAGATGCGCGACATCATGGACCATGTCGGCTAGCTTTTTTGCCTCTTCCATACTTACTGTTTGTTTTACCTGACTAGCCTGTTTGGCGGTCTTCCAAAGCTTGTCGTGGAGGTCAGGATACTTCTCTAGATGCTCCGGTTTAAAATAGTCGCTCCAGAGAACGTACACTTGGTGCTTCACTTTGTCAGCGTGTTTTTCCTTATTCACGACGCAGCGGACAAAGGTATTGTGCTTCTCAACATTATCAAGCTCTCCAAGCCCTTCGATCTTCTCGATCATTTTAATACACGTATCAGTGTCGTGAAGCATTGAGTCAGTCTCGTAGATGCCACACGGGATGTCGCAGTGGGCGTAGGCGGTCTTTAGTAGTTTCATGTGTCTTTCCTCCATTTACTCACCATTTATTGTAGCAATTTGACAAACTTGTTGTATTTTTGCATAAACCACTTGTGCTTTTCACACGGAGGCGGTAGAATGCATGTAAGCGATAACGAAAACAAAAACATTTCAAAAAACGAAATCCAAAAATTCGGCTATCGCCTGTTTGTCTCCACCACAACGCTCAATGCCCGAACCCCTGTTCGGGCATTAACGGTTTGTCCTGATTTTTCTTCACCAATAGGCTCACTAGTCCGCACTCATAATTGATTTACCTATAGTAATAGCAAGATCGTACACGTATACGATTTTGCTATTAAAGGTGACCTACTAACGCCTGTTAAGGATTCTTTAGTCGGTGGTTTTTTGGGATTGTTCAGTGCGCCACTTTTCGATCTCGCCGTGGTTACCGCTCAGCAAAATATCCGGTACTCTCATACCTTTGAACTCGACAGGACGTGTGTACTGCGGGAATTCAAGGGTCACGCCATCAGAGAAACTCTCTATCTCAGCACTTGCTTCCCCACCAAGGACACCAGGCATGAGACGGACGATACTATCAATGATCGTCATGGCAGGTAACTCTCCGCCCGTCAGGACATAGTCGCCGACGCTAATCTCTTGATCAACCTGCTTGAGGATTCGCTCGTCATATCCTTCGTAGCGTCCACAGATAAAGATATAGCCGTGGGCAGTATCGGCGTATTCCTTTGCTATAACCTGCTTCCAACGCTGGCCACGAGGTGTCATGAGTAAAACTTTGGCTGTTGGGTCGTTTGCTTTGGCCTGTTGTACCGCTTTCCAAAGGGGCTCGATCATCAGCAACATGCCGTCACCACCACCGTATGGCGTGTCATCGACGGTTCGACGTGGACCCAGGCCGAATTCGCGCAGATCAATCGTCGACAACTCGACTTTTGACTCTTTCTGCGCCTTCCACATCATGGACGAGCCGAACACTCCGGTGAACATATCGGGGAATAACGTGATTACTTGGAACTTTTTCATCTGTTTTAGCCTAGCAGCTATTGACATTTTTGTCTATATTTGATATAATATATTAGTTAGTCATACACTGAATATGATTTGAACCTCTAGGAGTAGCCGTGGTCTTGTTGTTGAGAATCGCGCAGTGGTTAACCGGAATTTACTTTGGCGTGAGCGTCGGCGTAAACGCTGGAGGCAGTAACCCCGCCCTGGGCGTTGTGGTCGGGATTGTCGTTGGCATCATTGTGCTGCTAGTGCTCGGTCTCCTGGTCGAGCTGTACAAGTGGGCTTCCGAGAAGCTCCGCGACTGGCAACACTACCGTGAATACGGACGCTGACGCCCCTTGAAGAAAGCTCGCTGTTGAGTTATAAGACTCCAGCTTGTAGCTCTTCAGGGGGCTTTCTTCATTTAATACCTAAAATCCCCACGAATTTCGCAGGGATTTTAGACACATACAAGGCTCTCAAACCTTATGGTTTGCTCGCGTAGAGCTTTTTGATTTTTTGATTCCGAGGAGTGGCCCTTTGGGCGACTGCTCGTTATTCTCGCAGTTCAGTTTTGTATGTTTGAACTGAGGTAATTATATATCGAGGTCGTCGAGTTCGGCAAGCTCTTTTCGGGTGTTTTTCACGCGGTCCGAGCTGTTATCCACAGTTTCAGTGTCAGAATTATCCACAGCCTCGTCTTTCGAGGTGCTTGATGGGCTCGCTGTGGTGTCTTCATCATCGTCATCAGAAGGGCTTTTGCTGGGTGCTGGTGCACCTCGTTCGCCTTCAGGTCGATCAACATCAACGATTTTCAGGTTGTAGCGCGCGTCGTTCTTGGTACCAAGAGCTCTGAGGAGTGAGCGCAAGCTCTGCGCGGTAGAACCACGCTTGCCGATAACACGTCCTAGATCCTCTGGATCCACGGTCAACTCAAGCAGCACACCCTTTTCGTCGATGGTACGTTCAACTTTTACGGCGTCAGGATTTCCAACCAATGATTTGACGATATACTCAATAAATTGTTGGTCAATACTCGACATTTCAGCCTCTCCAAGTTACGTATCTGTCACTAAATATTGTATCACGCATCAGAAAAGACCGCTCGTGGAGAAGCGGTCTTTTTGTAGGGAAATCTCTATTCGTTCGTAGCTTCTTCAGCCGGTGCTTCAGCTTCAGTCTCAGCCGGTGCCTCGGCCTCGATAGCTTCTTCTGCTGGCTCCTCGGCTGGGGCTTCGTCGGCTGGACGGTTCTTGCGCAGCTTTTCAGGGTTACGCAGCTTGCCTTCCTTGCTAGCTGGCTGCTTGACCCATGCAGGTAGGTCGACTTTTTGCTCGCTCAGGATACGGACGACACGTGGAGTTGGCTGTGCGCCATTACCGAGGTAGAACGCGACCTTTTCGGTGTCGATCCGAGTTTCCTTGGTGTGTGGGTTGTAGCTACCGACGTAGGCAACAACGCGACCACTTGACGGGTGACGTTGTGACTCCTGGACTGCCAGGCGGTAGATTGGCAGCGCTTTACGGCCGAGGCGTTGCAAACGAATTGCGAGCATGTACTTTCCTAATGTCCTCTCTGAACTTAACGATTTTTATAACAATACCGACGGATTACGATCGGTATCACAATCAGTGAACAAATATACCTGAAAAACGCCTTTGTGTCAATCTGTTAGTGCGCACTATCGCTCGGCAATGGGAACTGGCGAGCGAAATCGGTAACTTCTTGGCGTAACTCAGCCAGACGTCCCGCGTCGTCACGAGCATTGACAGCTTGTTTCATCCAGCGTGCAATTTGCGGCATATGTTCTTCAGTCAATCCACGAGTCGTCAGCGCCGGCGTACCGAGGCGAATGCCACTCGGACGAAACGGTGGCAATGGATCATCAGGAATCGCGTTCTTGTTTAGTGTCAGCCCGACAGCGTCACAGGCAACTTCAGCAACGTTACCATCGATCCCGAAACTACTCTGGACATCAACGAGAATAAGATGGTTGCTCGTCCCGCCCGTGATGAGTGTAAAGCCTTCGCCTTTGAGCGCTTCAGCCAGTGCGGCGGCATTATTGACCACTTGCTCGGCATACGTTCTGAACTCAGGTTTGAGCGCCTCACCGAACGCGACGGCTTTGGCAGCGATCACATGCATATGCGGCCCGCCCTGCATGCCGGGGAAAACAGCGCGGTCAATCAGTGTCGGGATATTTTCAATGTTTTTTTCAGGCGCTTTCAGTGGATTACTAACCGTCCCACGGCTCAGTATCAGTCCACCGCGCGGTCCGCGAAGAGTCTTGTGAGTCGTCGTGGTGATGACGTGAAAGCCATCATCGAACGGATTACGGCTGACACCTGCGACGATCAACCCAGCGATATGCGCCATATCAGCCATGAGCAGCGCACCGACTTCATTGCCGATGCTCGCAAACTTGGCATAGTTGAGCTCACGCGGATAGCCAGAGAAACCAGCCAGGATGATTTTCGGCTTGTGCTCGAGTGCAAGCGCACGGAGTTCGTCATAGTCGATCTCACCAGTCGTCACATCCTTCATCTTGTAACGAACAAAGTTGTAAAGCTTGGCGCTTCGTGTCACTGGTGCACCGTGGGTCAGGTGACCGCCGTGGCTAAGATCCATCGCGAGTACCGTGTCACCTGGTTCTAACCAGGCACTATAGACAGCTTCGTTTGCCGGCGCTCCACTGTGTGGCTGGACATTGGCGTGATCAGCGCCAAACAGCTGTTTGGCGCGGTCGATGGCAAGTCGTTCCAGTTGGTCGGTAAACTCTTGACCTCCGTAGTAACGCTTGCCTGGATAGCCCTCGGAGTATTTGTTGGTAAACACACTGCCAAGCGCAGTTAAAACGTCAGCGCTCACATAGTTTTCGCTCGGAATCAGTTCGAGCCCGTCACGTTGGCGAGCTTCTTCTTGGTGTATCAGTGTTTGGATCGCATCATCATTCATAGTTAAAACTCACTCGTACCAGTATACATCGCTAACGAAAAGAGCCACCGGCTCGGCTACAAGCGAGTAGCTCTTTCCGATGGCGCCTGCCACGTGAGGGCACTACGCCGGCTTCAGCGTGGTGCCATAAGTGAAGATGTAAAACGATCCGATCATGTAGATGCTGATGTGGACCGTGCCGTCAGTCTTGATACGACAGCTTCCCATGCTCATCGAGCCGCCCGCAACCTTGTGTCCGGTGTAGTCGAAGATCTCGAAGCCGTCTCGTTGATCGACAACCACCTCGCCCATCGTGCCGTAAATCTCATCACCAGCTTCTTCGCGGTGAAAAGGTCGACCACGAAGGTCGAGCTGCGAAACCTGTTCCCAGGTCGTCTCCTGAACCTCTTGTACCTCTTGTATGAGCACACCCTTTCCAATGGAAGTATCGTGCAGGATGCTTATTATTATAAACTAAATATCTAGTATTGTCTATTTTGATTTGCTGCGCTTTTTATACGCTTCCAAGGCAGCAGTGGCGGCCTGCTGCTGTGCTATCTGCTTACTGTGGCCAGTGCCGGTACCCATCAGCTCGTTGCCGACATAGACACCGAGGGTAAAGACCTTTTCGTGATCAGGCCCGATCTCTTCGATAACGCGATATTGCGGCGTCATGCCATCGACGCTCTGTGAAACCTCTTGTAGATGACTCTTTGGGTCGCGCCAGCTTTCGGTTTCGAGAATGCCGTCAAGCTTGCTCAAGATGTTATCAACGATGAATTTTTCAGCAACTTCGTAACCCTTTTCTAGGTAGATAGCACCTATGAGCGCCTCAAAAGCGTTGGCAAGTATCTGTTGGCGCGCCCTATCGCTACCTCGTTTTTCACCACGGCTGAGACGTAGGAGTGGTTCATAACCGAGCGCGGCACCGGCTGCACCGATACTTTCGGTACGAACGAGTGCTGATCGCCAGCTCGTCAGGATGCCTTCTGGTTCATCGTGTTCGCGATAAAGGTGGTCCGTAACGACCAGCTCGAGTACGGCGTCACCGAGAAACTCGAGTCGCTCGTTATGAACCCGGGCGCTCTTTTTATGTTCGTTCATGTAGCTGCGGTGCGTGAACGCATCGATGAGCAGTGAGATATCGTCAAACTCAAAGCCGAGCTTTTCTTTGGCGAACTCTTGATACGGAACGGTATCGACGTGATGAATCATGATTTTATAGTCCTTGTTGACGGATTTTCTTCATGGCGAGCAACATCAGCTTGCCGATGTCTTCGTACTCGATAGCTTCGAGCGCATCGTGGAACTTGAACCACTTGATGCCATTCATCCATTCCTCTTTCTTGATGTTATCGGTGTCACCAAGTGCCTTCACGAGATAAATCTGCGTGGTCATGAGCACGAGCGTACTCACACGACGGTAACGGAAGTGGATCTTACCAAGCCAACAGACGGCTTCGGCTTCAGTGATACCGGCTTCTTCGCCGATCTCACGGAGCGCCGTCTCCTGTGCGGTCTCACCTTCTTCGATGTGGCCCTTCGGTATCGTCCAGCGGTCTTTGGCGTCTTGGATCAGCAATATTTCGACGTCGCCCTTTTTATTGCGGCGAAATACGATACCACCGGCGGTCGGCTCACGTACGACTTCGTCGATAGATTGTTTCTTACGGGAAAAATACTTCTTGAACTTGTCGATTTGTCCGTCAAACTTTGGCTTTTGCATCGGCATCTTTGTCTCCTACCAGCGTCCGGTAAGCGGTGCCGAGAACACCGTTGACGAACTTGCTGGAGTTATCAGAACCGAATGCTTTGGCGAGCTCGACAGCTTCGTTGATCGCGACCTTTGGTGGCACAACGTCACCAGACTCCTTGAGTTCAAAAACGGCCATACGGAGGATGGTGCGGTCAACACGAGCGATTTGCTCGATTGGCCACTCAGGTGCGATAGGCTGGAGCAACGCGTCAATATCCTTGGTGTTCTTCATCACACCATGGACGAGACGTTCGATGAACTCTGTGTCTTCGACAGTGTCCTTGTAGCGCTCGATATTGCGAGCAAGGATGTCGTCTATCGACACGGTTGGGTCTTCACACTGCGTGCGAAACTCACACTCATACAAGCTCTGTAATGCAATGATTCGGCCGAGGTGTCGATTTGATGCCATATCGGTTCTTTTTTAACGTTAAATTACTAAAAACTATACACTAGTTATTTGGCTTTGCCAGTTTCGCGCTTGGTGGTGCGAACTTTGACCGGTGATTTGCCGTTGACGGTACGTGCTAGTTTCAGCACGAGGTGTGAACGACGCAACCCGGTTTTACGAGGGCTGGTTTGCTTCTTAGGTTTACCCATGTCAAAAGTACTCCTTTTCGGTTGATGTTAAACTTGAGGCTTATTGTACCAGTAACAGCGGTGATACACAAGTGCTTTCAGGGGTGATACTTGACAGATTATTGTACTTATGGTAATATGAAAAGACTGACACTTCGGTATCAGTGCACCCTTCCCCACTAGCTTGAGAGGATGAGGAGTATGAGCCTCGCCATTGTCACCGCCATCCTGATCATGGAGTACTCGTTGTGGTTCTACTCGTGCCACAACTCGGAGTACCCCATCGACCGGACGAAGAACCTGATCGCACTCAGCTTCGGTATGGCCGTGCTGGCCATGATCTACGCCCACAGCTGGACACTCATGAACCAGCCCAACCTCTTCGACATCACGCCTGGCGTGTACTGGTTCGCGGTCGTGAACCTGATCGTCGGCAGCGTGTTCTCGACGGCGTTCGTCGTCAGTCGCGTGCGAATGCGGCACAGCTAGGTCTACTAGGAAGGGTCGGCCCCGTCTGTAAAGGACGGGGCCTTCTCCTATTTAGACGACTATACTAACCAAGCGGCCAGGCACGACGACGACACGTTTTGGCGCGTTACCAGCGAGCAATCCAACAATTCTAGACTCGGCCAGTGCGGCTGCTTCCAAATCTTCTTTGGACGCATCCTTGCTGACGGATACTTCGGCCCTTACCTTGCCGTTTACCTGTACGGCAATCGTAATCATATCGTCTACGGTCAATGCGTCATCCCACTTTGGCCAGCTATCACGTTGTATGGACGTTTCGTTACCCAGGTTATGCCACAGTTCATCGGCTGCGTGTGGTGCAAACGGTGCGATGCAGGCGACTAGTGTTTCAAGCGCCTCGAACCATACCGGGTCAAGTACGAGGTGGTCCACCTTTAGTTTGTACAGTTCGTTCACACGCCCCATAGCTGTAGCGATCGCAGTGTTATAGCGGTTTTCTTCGATATCAATAGTCATTTTCTTGATAGTTTGGTGCGTACCGATGCGGATTTTGCGTTTCGTTGCGTCGTCGAGCTCACCAGCTGGCGCCTCGATGTACTCCTGAACCAGGTTCCAGAGTCGGTTGAGGAACCGGTGCGTACCAGGTACGCCTTGCGGATCCCATTTCGCCCAGAGTTCAAGTGGCGCAGCGAACATCAGGTAGGTACGGAGCGCATCGGCACCGTAACCTTGGTTGATGATCTCAAGCGGATCAACACCGTTGCCTTTGCTCTTACTGAACATGGTGCCATCACTCGCGGTTACCTTGCCATTGAACAAGAAATGCTTGAACGGTTCAGGGTTGTCGAGCAAACCTATCTTGTGAAAGAAACGGGTGACGAATCGGGCGTAGAGCATGTGTGCCGTGGCGTGGTCACCACCGTTATAAAAGTCAATCGGGGCCCATTTGTTCGCAATCGTACTGTCAAAGATCTTGTCCGAGTTTTTCGGGTCAAAATAGCGGAACATGTACCAACTGCTACAGATATAGGTATCAAGTGTATCGGTTTCACGCTCAGCTGGGCCACCACAAGTCGGACACTCAACGTTGAGCCAATCAGTCGCACGAGCCAAAGCGCTGCGGCCATCACCGGATGGCTGGAAATCTGTCAGTTCCGGCAATATAACCGGCAGCTGTTCGTCTGGAACGAGGACGGCTCCGTCACGTTCACAATGTACGATCGGAATTGGTGCACCCCAGTAACGTTGGCGACTAACGCTCCAGTCACGCATCTTGTAGTTCACCTTTTCGATCGCTTTGCCTTCACGTTCGAGGTGCGTGACGATGGCCTCGCGTGCTTCTGCGGATGAAACACCATCAAAGGCACCTGAGTTTATCAACTCACCTTCGTCGCTCGTGCATTCGTCATCTCCGGCATCGTTCCTGATGACGCGGACTATTGGTAGCTCGTATTTTTTCGCGAATTCGTTGTCGCGCTCGTCGTGTGCCGGAACTGCCATTATGGCGCCAGTACCGTAGCCAGTCAGCACATAGTCGGCGATCCAGACGGGAATTTTCTCGCCATTGATCGGGTTGGTCGCGTACGCGCCAGTAAAGACGCCTGTCTTTTCCTTGCTGGCTTGGCGTTCGAGCTCGGTCTTTTTCTGTGTTGCTTTGACGTACTCGTCAACAGCCACACGCTGCTCGTCGGTCGTAATACTTTGCACGAGATTGTGCTCAGGAGCGAGCACCAAAAAGGATGCGCCATACAGTGTATCTGGACGGGTCGTAAAGACCGTGACCGATTCGTCGTGACCGTCGAGCTCAAAGACGATCTCAGCACCGACACTTTTACCGATCCAGTTCTTTTGCGCCAGCTTGACGCTCTCAGTCCAGTCGAGCTCATCGGTCGCCTCGAGCAATTCGTCGGCGTACTCCGTTATCTTAAAGAACCACTGTTTGACCTCGCGCTGCTCAACGAGCGGGTCGTCCACGCCATCATGACGCCAACATTTACCATCGATAACCTGCTCGTTTGAGAGTACTGTCTTGTCAATATCGCACCACCACTGCATGCGGGCGTCTTGGTACGCCAGGCCCTGGCGGAACATTTCAGAGAATATCCACTGTGTCCACTTGTAATACTCGGGTTCATGCGTAGCGATCTCTTTTGACCAATCGTTGCTCCAGCCCATCGCTTTGTACTGCGTATGATAACTCGGGATGATTTTCGCCATGCTAGCCTGCGGAGAAATACCCGACTTGATCGCGAAGTTTTCGGCGGGCAGTCCGAATGCGTCCCAACCGACTGGATGGTAGCTCTCGTAACCCTGCTGACGTTTGAAACGAGCCTTCACATCACTTATCGTGTAGTTCATGGCATGCCCAATGTGTATACCAGCACCGCTAGGATAGTTGAACATGCTCATGGCGATGTATTTGGGCTTGTCGCTAGCTAGGTCAGCTTGGTACACCTGCTGCTCATCCCAAATTTTTTGCCATTTGGGCTCAATATCTTTCGGACTGAAGCGTTTCATATCAGGGGTATTATAGCAGAAAGCACTCTGGTATACTGGCTCCATCTTCAACCGAAGAGTACCGAGACAACTGGAGGCAGCATGAGTACTGCACCCGCACAAACTGCTACAATCCGTGCCGTGCACTGCGTGCACGGTCGACACCGGTCGTATCTCGAGATCGTTCCTGAACGTGACCGCGTCCGTGTCCAGCGGACTGAACTCGGCAAACGAGCTCTCAATCGCTTTTGGATCATGTGGCTGCGAAAGCTACTACTCGAGCAGGCTCCCGCGCACCGTGGCTACGGTGTTGAGGTGCGGAACAACTGCGTCGTCGTCAGCTCCGAGGCAACCATGGATGCATTGATGGGCACAGTTCATCAGATCGCCGCCGAGATTCGACCGCTCCACGAACCGCCTATGGTTTTCGAATACGACTTCGGGAAGCGAGAGCGGCGTTATGGGCTGAAGTTCGGCTCACGCACCATCGACTGGGAAGGTATCGTCGACAGTATCGTGATGCCACGAGGTGTCCGCCTGGAGCTTTCGCTCTGGCCCGCGGCAATGAACTTTCCTGCCGAGGGGCGTATCTGCCTTGTGCGACCGATCGATCACCAACTCAGCCTCAGCCAACTCAGCATGCTTCTGGAGATGGAAATTGCATTGGCATGCCACCAATGATCCGAGTACGGCGGCCGTTCCACTTTTGGACGGCCGCCATTTACTTTCTGGTTTATTTTATTCACCTAAAATCGGAACGTGTCGCGTAGAGCGTCTAGTAACTGTATGCGCTGCGTGCTAACCCCAAGTTCTTGAGGCATATCATCGTCATACTCAAAGCTGTCAGAGTATCCAGGATAGAGTTGCTGTTGCAACTTCTCGATCTCAGTCTTTAGGTCTTGTATGGTCACTGTCGCTTCAGGTTCAGCGATTTTCACCGCTTTCGTGAAGTCGAACGTTACTTGCGCTGTCACACGGCTATCCTTAGGTTCGGACTCATTAGACTTGACCTGAATCTTTCGCAGGGTACGCGATGATTTATCGACCCAGAGATCGATACTTGGTTGCTCGCTCGCGTCGGCCGTCTCTTCGTCAATATCCTCAACGATATCTTCCGCTGACGCATCACCCACATCTTCTTTGACGCAATCATGTGCCGCTTTGTATACCGAAGTGCTCTCTAACGCCTTGGCGAATGACTTTGCTTTTGCATCATCGAACGCAACGCTCAGGTGATATGCATTTCGCGAATCAATCACTTCGTCTTTTTGCTTGGTAACGACTATGAATGTGTTCTTTTTGTACGTATCGTAGACTTCACGCTGCTGGTTCTTGTCGTTCTGGAAGTTCGTCATAACCGTCTCGAGGCACTGGGCACGCTTTTCGTCATCGGCATCTTTCTCGATGCCAAAGTATTCCTCGAGATCACTTTCAGTTATTACGATCCATTTCCCATCAATCTTTGTGATGAGGTTGTCGTATGGTGACGTTTCACCACCCAGGTACCCACTCGCGATTTCCTTGATGCCATCAGCTTTTAGGTAGAATTTGTCACTCGTGGTTACGACATGCGCCGAGAGATGGAGCTCACTAGTCACCGCGCTCGCCGGAACATCCAGATTCACGTCGGCACTAGCCATATCTTTCGTCCAACCACCAGCGAGTGTGATCTTTCCAGTGTCCTCACTTCCCTCAACAGTCGCCTTGTAGCTACCCTCTTCTTTCTTCACTGTGTTGAAAAAGGCGTCTTGCAAGATTTTTTCTGGAGTGTTGTTTATAACGGTGTATGCTGCCACCGAACCACCCAACACTAGAGTCACACCGACGCCTACGATGATCGCGATCAGTTTCTTCTTTTTACGACCAGTTGGTGCATCGGGAGCAGGAGGCATCATACTACCACCAGCTACTGTTGCTGGTGAACCGTTTGGAGCTGGTGCTGCACCAAACGGATTGAACGGAGTCTCCGGGGTAGAGTCTGAGCCACTAACAGAAGACGGGGTCGGACCTAAGCCAATCGCATCAGGCGGCGGGGTGCGCATCGGTTCAAAAGGAGCCGGCGTAGTTGTATGACTAGGGCTGATGGGTGCAGGTGTGGTCGTGAACGGAGTATGTGTGGGGTCGGGCACGTCAGTAGCCCCGAGGGTAGCCGGCGCACTAACTGGCGGCGATGTTTCGTCAGATTTTACTACTGAGTCAGCCGAAGAAGTCGGCGCTGGGGATGCGCCTTGTCCTAGTGGATTAAACGGTACTTCTGGCTCGTTATCTAGAGCAGGTTGAGTGGGCTCAGACGGAACATTCTGAGGATCTTGCCGAGAGAACGGGTCCATGAGTGATATGTTGCCTTTGATGTGATTTTTTAATGATACTTGTGCTTATAGTACCAGGTTTAGGTTTTGTTCGCCTAACTCGGGTGGTGATCTTTACTCGTTCTGAACATCAAGCGACAAGTTTAGCTCCGCATTACCGGCAGCTTCAAGCGCAGCAATGATCTCGCCCGTGCCGGGCGTGAGATTCAAACTATCCGTCGTGTCATGCCATTCAAACTGAAATTTTTCCGTATCTTTTGGAGTCGCATCGTCATCATGTTCGCCGCTGTAGAGCCGCGCGACCAGATGTGTCACGAGAACATCACCATGCGTCAGCCGAACTTCGGCCATGCCTCGGTAGCTAAGATTCGTGGTCAATCCGAGCAGCTCGGCTGTTTCACGTTTCGCGTGCTCGAGCGTTGATTCACCAAAGTGCTGCTTGCCACTCGGTAACATGAGCGTGTCTATCGTCGGCTGCATCAGCCGTCGTGCAAGCAAGTATTGCCCTTTGGAATTTTTGAGAAAGAAAATAGCTATCAACTTGGGTTGTTTGCGTGGCAAAGCATTTTCCAACGACAGCCCATCGACGTACGTTAGCCCGAGCGGCGTGAGCGTATATGACTTGTCGTGACTCTGCAGCACATATCCCGCTGACATGACCTGTCTCAGATGATACATAAAACTATTGCTCTCGAGCCCATTGGGTTTTAACTCGGAGAACCTCAGCGTCTTCGCTTGCATCAGACGCCGCAAAATATCTTTCTGAATGTGGTGGTCTATCACAAAGTTCATGATATCACCTCACTTGTAGACTGCGAGCGCCGAGGCTGCGCGCTAGTTTCTCAGCGCCGAGCGTTGCGAACTCAAAGTCAGTCATCCTCTCATGCACCCCTCTGGCTTCCTGCTCGCTCTCAACGTCAGTCTCGACATTCCATTCCGGCAAACGACGGTCAAAGTAGCGATCGAGTGCCCAGGCACGCTTTTTCGAACCACCGTCAGGCAGAAGGACAGTACTGCGCTCTTTTACGAGCGTCTCTCCTACCCGCTGGCACTGGGAAAGCTGCTGGAACGTCGCCATGTCGATGGATCGCTGGATCTCACGTCGATGGATGCCTTCACCGTGCTTGACCGTAAATGTATGCAGTACGCCACCTAGCTTGGTCGTGGTTCGGCGCAAACGAAAAACGGTACCGTCCAGCTCGTAATACGTTTGCTCAATAAGTGCGACCGACACGGTGTCGGCGGCTCCAAAATAACGCTCAACCGCGTCAGGACGCTCTAGGCGAGGTTTTAACTTTACCTCACTTTCGTTCTCTGGATAGAGGATGCTTTCCGTCAGCTGGGCGATCGTCGTGTCGAACTCCCCACCCCACGCGACATGCAGCTCAGGATGGTTACCGACGACCGCAAGTGTTCGCTCGCAAACAGTAGCCGCCTTTTCGACCGACTCCAACCGTGCTGGGTTATTGGTACTGATTTGCTCGTATAGCGGCGCATCAATGCGGGCCAGTGACGGCAAATAGTACACTTGGTCCACGTGCGTGAGAATCGGCGGAACGTCTAGGCCAAGTTCTCTGAGCAACCCACCATATTCGTCCGCAGTCACGTAAGCACCGATATCGGCACGGTCGGTCACGATGACAGCGTCAGTTCCTGCGTACACTTCGCGCGCAGTCTCAAGATTTTTAACGATACTACCGAGCACATCTTTCTCAAACGCAAGCCACGCGCCACGATCATTCTGTTCGATATCCGCTATATCGACACCTTTACCCTGCAGCCGAAGAATGTGTTGTGTCGCAGCCTCAGGTAGACACACGACCTGTCGGTTGCCCGCGCTGCGCTGCAGCTGTTCGATGAGCGTCGTCTTGCCGCTACATGGACCACCCTCTATCGCGATGATTGTTGGGCGTGGTTTTAGCAGTTCAGCAACAATTTCTCGCTGCGCTTGGTGTTCGGGGGATGATGTATGTTCTCTCATACCTCAAAGTATGGAAACCGATGAACGATCCGTCAGTGAGTATGGTTTGAGTCAAAAGATATTGACTAGAATCACTCCTGGCCGAGAACTACGCTGAGTGTGTAAACGGAGGAGCCTTATGGAACAAGGACAGCGTGGACCCGGCTACCACCTACAGCCGATCGCCAAAGGAGAACTAGGCGAAATATCAAAGATCGAAGAAGAAGTCGCAGAGCTTCGTGACGCCGAGGAACAAGAGTGCATCATCATGGCGCTGGTTGAGCTATCCGATTTGGTCGGAGCAATTCGTCTCTACCTCGACAAACACCACCCGGACGTTACCATCAAAGACCTTATAACGATGTCAGATATAACCACACGCGCATTTGAGAACGGACACCGACAATGAGTGAAACACGGCTATCTATCGACGCGAATTTGTTAGCGAAGGCTCAAGCCTTCTACGCGTCACACGGTTTCGTCGACACGCCGACACCATGGCTCGTCGGTCCGGAGGCCTACGCCGCTACCTGCCCTCCAGAAGTTGCCGCCTCGGCACACGAGTGGCATGCACCGCCGGGAGGTTATCACGTGGCATCGGCGGAGCAAGGTTTTATTCAGTTGCTCCAAGACGGAACAGCGTTTTCCGAAAAAGCTCAGAGTACGACACCATGTTTCCGCTGGGAGGCCGAGTTCGATACCTACCATCTACCGTTCTTTTACAAACTGGAGCTCTACGATGCCACTGCCGATTCCACCGCCATGTTCGCCATGATCAGCCTCGCCAAACAACTCTTCTCACGACTTGGTGTTGATGCGCAGGTCGAGCCATTATCAGATGGTAGCATCGATCTGGTCGATACTCGTGGTGTCGAGCTCGGCTCCTATGGCATCCGCCACGTTAACTCGTTCAGCTGGGTGTACGGTACTGGCATCGCCCTACCTCGGTTTTCTCAATGCCGTGACAGTCTCTAGTCTTCAGGAACGGGACGATCGAACTGATCGTCCTTTTTCTGTAGCCAATACTCTGATTGGCGTACCAGCTTTTCCTCATCTTCGGTGCTATGCAACAACACCTTGACCGCTTCTTCGGCAAAGACACCGTTTTGTGAACCTTTCGCGAGAACGACCGCGCCTGTTTTCATGACTTTATGTACAAAACCACCCGCCTCATATGGACTCTTGAATGATTTGACCTGACAGCCTTTCTTCGTTGCAGCTGGTGCGAGATATCGCTCTGCCTCGTCACCGATCGTCACAACCCACTCTATCTTGGTAGGGTCACATAACAACCCGATCATTTCGTGCGCCTGTGCTGAAGTCTTGCCGAGCTCATTCATCGAACCAAGTATCGCGATCCGCTGTGGCGCCTCTATGTTCATGAGGGTTTGGAGCGCTGCTGTGACCGCGAGCGGACTGGCATTATATGTGTCATCGATGATGGTTGATTGCATTTGCCCACGCAGCACCTGCATACGACCTGGAACAGGCTTTATCTTGCTGATACCGTTCGCTATGTGTTGCGATGTCAAGCCAAGTTTTGCACCGACGCACGCAGCGGCAACTGCCGCTTTCAGACTATGGTCACCAACCAACTGTAGCGTGACCGTGAGTTCTCCCCACTCTGGTGTTACGAGACGACCGATGCGTCCGTCGATCGGGCTGGCTGGCTCAGGTATTAGTCGGTACTCGGCCTTTTCACCTAGGCCATAGGTATCGATCGCGTGCGTATCAGCATACTTAGCATAGTTCTCATCGATGTCATCACGGTTCACGATGGTCAGTTTTGCGAACTTTGCGATGCTCAGCTCTTCCTGGGCGACAGCGTCCATCGTCTCAAAAAACTCCATGTGCTCTTCACTCACCGCTGTCACGACCGCGACATCCGCCGTCAGATATCTACCAAACTGCGCGATATCACCTGGCGTGTCCGTACCGAGTTCCTGGATGATGACGTCAACGTCTTTTTCCTCTTTGATACGTAGGCTCATTGCCTTGAGGACTGCGCGCCACTCACTGAACGAACGTGGATTGCTCGGATACTCAACACCCATGATGGCCGTCGGCACACTAAAATGCGTGTTATGGTTGCCATCATGCGCGCGTACGCGATACTTTTCGTTCAGGACCGTGGCAATCGCTTGCTTGGTGCTTGTCTTGCCGACGCTACCGGTTATGAGAACGAGTAATGGTTTGTGTTTTTTTAGGTACTTGCGGACTTTACGCTCGAGCGCCGCTCGGATAAATGATTTCATCATGGTTATGGCTTAGTATACGCGAGAATCACCGGATACCATACACTGCTATGGTGTGTCGGTTCCCTTTGCCTGAACGATGACACGACCTTCGTACTGATTTTCGGCACGGTTAAATGATCCTCCACAAGTCATAAGCACGAGGTGCTCTCCGTACGCATCTGGGCTGACCAGGAGACTATTCATATCTACTTTGTTCTCGGGGACGAGCTTGACCGAGGTTACGACGTAGCGAAACTTTGTTCCATCTCCCCGCTCGATACCGATCTTGTCACCATTTTTCAATGAACCGATCTGCTTGAAAACCCCAGGCTGTGTTGGACCGGAGACATGACCGTCAAGAAACATCACCCCTGCTTGTCCAGGTTTAGCACTGCCCCTGTACCATCCGACATCATGGATTGACTTCGGAGCGCCTATGGTGCGATCGGCTGAAGCTCCGACACTCAGTACCCTAGCGCGGACATCAACCTTGTCGATCGTGAGGTACCGAGGCTGATCTGGTGCGACCTTGTGTGCCGTACGCTGACTGGCGCTCACAGGAGTCTCGACCGCCTCGTCAACGACAGGAGCCGTGACGTTGAGCTGCGAAATACCTGGTTCGCTTGTCTGCGATGCAGGTAATAAATATGCGATACAAAGCGCAAGGATAACAATGGCAGCTGTCAACATCACTGCTTTCTTCGTGTTTTTGTATGTCTTTTTTACCACTTTCTGGCGGCCTACCTATTGCATGTTTTCATTTTGAGTATATTCTAAAGGTAGACATAAGTAATTTACAAACATATGGAAAAATATCACATCAACCCATCCCTCCTGTTTGCAGATACCTACAGTTGTGGTGCCTACGGTGCTGGCAACTTTGATGAAAACTCGTGTACCGGTGTCGGTACGCCAGACACAGGTTATGCTCAGAACGGCCTGATGGGCGTCAGCTGGGACCTCGTCGTTATCGGCGGGCTCGCCGTAATCGTCCTCGCGGCAAGCGCGTTCAGCCTGCTCCGTCGCAAGAAGAAAAACGCCTAGATCTAGGCGTTTTTAAATTCCTCTTGGTGGACCTAACCGGACAACTCTCGAAAAATCTGCACCTCATAACAGCGCTGGAGGCCCTCCCACTGCAAGATCTGGCTGAGATAGATCCTGTGCCACTCCCGGCTCTCCGGAAGCCACAGCGACGACTGACACCCAAGCAGCGAGGAGACCTGGTGGTGCGCTACAACTCAGGAGCAAGCCAACGAGAGCTAGCTGAGCTGTATGGCATCACCAGACAGACCGTCGGCAACATCATCAGACGTTCGAAGGACCGACGACGACGTGGACTCGATAAGGCTGGAGTCGAGGAGGCGATCCGTCGCTACGCAGCCGGTGAGTCGCTCGCCAAAGTCGGTAAGGCGCTAGGAGTCGATGCTGGGACAGTACGCAACCAACTGCTGAAACATGGAGTGAGAATGCGCGACACGCAGGGGCGAACGCGTAGTTAAGACCCTCGGTCTTCTTAGATCTGCCGCCTCTGCTACTGCAGGTTCTTTCGGATGTGCGCCAGGATCTGCTCGAAGTTCTTCTTCAACCCAGCCGATGCTTGTCTCTTGAAGTTGGCTGCGGCACTAGGATCGTTCCCCACGATGTACAGCGCGTTCTGCAATTCCTTCTTCTTCACCGTAGGCCCGGAAGGTGTCATTCGAGCACTCTTGAGCAAAGCAAGTTTATCAGCCTCGGAGAAGAGCCCCTCCAACTTCAAATCTTTACCACCAGTAGGTAGAGGATCGTTAAGCGTGTTTATGCAACTTGCTATGGACGGAAATGCATCTTGGTACCTCGCCTGCTGTTCCCGCCCAGTGTCATCATAGTCAAGAAGGGTCATCAGTTTCGCGCCCCATCCAATATGAAGAGAGATCAACGTATCCAAGTTCGTGGCACTAGTCCCCGGCATGACCACGAAGTCAAGTTCCTCACCCAGAACGTGCTCAAACATTAGTCGCAAGGCGGCATAGTCGGAAATACCCTCAACGATGACTGCCTTCTTCCAGTTGAAGTCCAAAGAAAACGGCTGGATCTCGAGCGCATCGATAATAGGCTGATAAAACGTTGTGTTGATCTTCTTGCCGATGACATACTCTTGGAATCGCTGAGCCTCCACGCTCTTACCCGCAAACTTCACGATGTACACATTCGAGAGGTTGGCTTTGTCGATCAAATGCTGACTGTGAGTTGTGTAGAGAACAATTGAATCCGTTGAAAGCGTCCTAAAGTCGTTCACCATGTTGGACTGAGCAGTAGAGTGCAGGTTTGAGCCAGGCTCGTCGATCAGGTAGACGGTCTGTCCGTGCTCGACATTCAAATGCTTCTTCCTGAACTCGGTCTTAAGCAGGAAGGTCAAGTACCACGATGCGCCCTTGCTACGCTCATCGATATCAAACACTGTCTCCTTGTCTTTTCCAACAGCAGTGAACTTGAAGAGTTTGCTCTCTGAGTTATAGAGCAATTCCACTCTGTCGATGGTCTTCGTACCCTTTAGTTTGCGGTTCCACCGCGACGTAAATTGCTTGTTGAGCGCATTATTGACCCTGTTGAGCGCAGAGTTGCGGGCATTCGGCTCAGCGATCGATTCAAATTGTTCGACCGAGACGGACTTGTCGGCGTGGTAGAACAATCCTTCTAGCGTACTCACCCAGTCTTCGTTGTAGTACTGGCTCTCCTCGCTAGTCGATATAAAGTCCGGGATATGATCCTTGAAGTCCTCGAAGTAGATAATGAGCGGGCACTTGCTCAGCATGTCTCTTGCAAGCTTATCCACCTGATCGTCGTTTAGTTGAGGTGATATCTTGGCCAGGGATTCTGGGTCCAGGCTATACTTCTCATCTACGAAAACTGCGTTGGTGAAGTTGAACGTGCGAGTCACGGTTATTTCATCATCCCGCTTCAAATCGATCTGAACTGAACTAGCCTCGTCTGAACCAGTGATACCCTCCACGATAGTGGCCATCGCTTCGACGTCGCCGTTTTCAAGCATGATTTTCGAGCTCACCCGAGCGCTACTATTCAGTTCTCGCTTATTCCTGATCGACGCGAATGTTTCCTTAGCGTTCTTGGGGTCATTGCTATAGTCAAAAGCAGCGACAGCCTTAAGAAGACTCGTTTTTCCCGACTCATTAACTCCGAGAAGAAGTATCAGCTGGTCTCTGGTTAGGTCGATCTCAGCGTTCTTGATGGCTTTGAAGTTGGATATGTGAAATGCTCGGTATCTCATAGACACGTCAATAATCTCACAGCACTCATGCTTTTCAAAGCATGAGTAGTTTCAAAGCACCGCGCAGCCTTCTAACTAGATCCGACTATCCTCTTGACATGCAGATCAAACGCTATGCCTCGCCTCGAGATCGCTGTAGAGCTTGTCATGCTCTGGCAGCTTTGTCTTGAACTGTTTCAGCCCGTTCGCCTGCCCCAGCCTGAACGTGTGATTCATGGCTCGCAAGAAGTTGTACATGATGAGGTATCCGGTCGAGAGGTTCCTGAGTCCTTTGAGTCCCCCTTCGTCCAGCCTCACATATATACTTCCGCTCGATGAGATTCTTGTATTGTTGATTGTGCCGTAGATAGTAGCGTGCACATCATCTGACAGCAGCGAATAGACTGTGCGGTAGTCAAACTGGTTAATCGCCTTGTGGTTGGGATTGATACCTACCAGGTGATCGTCGACTACCTTCAGACGTTGATAGAGCGTCCTGAATTGATTGAGCTGAGTGTTGGCGTTCTTAGCCTCAAATTTGGCCTTGCTGGAGCGATATAGCGCTATCTTCGCCGAGATTGTCGAGTCGCTCAGTGTTGCGCGCCACGTTTCAGCAAGCGGATATTGTGCTCGCAGTTGTTGGATTCCAGTCCAATTCTTTTCCTGTTGCGACGCTTCAAGCGCCCTTAGGAGTTCGATATGAAAATTCCCCCGATCTATAGCCATGAAGTCGTGATTGGCTAGCAGCTCCCACATCGAGCGAAGTACTAGCCCGGCAACGCTCGCCTGATCGGCCTTCGTGAGGACTATCAGGCCGCGAGACCTTTGATACAGAGCACTGAAAACATTCAAGCGATAAATTGTTCGTGACTTTACGTACGTCCTTATTCGCATAGACCCAACTAGATCCTTTGAATAATCCAGAAGCTCACTATAGTCAGTAGCAACCGACTGGATCGCTGCCGCAGTGTCTTGATTTAGTGTCGAATCCTGCATTTCGATTATTATTGTGACATACCAAGATAATATGCAAGGAGTGCTATGGGTAATTCTTTCAAACTTCAACAGGGCGGGCCCGCCAAGTCCCAGGCAAGAAGTGCTGGCGTCCTACTTATGTGCCTTGCTATTGTCGTGTACTTGCTCGTTTGGGACGTCGCGGGCTATGTCATGTTTGCGGCGGGGGCCATCTTGCTCTTGGCTAGCTTTGCGGCTTCGGAGTAGTCAAGCGCGTTGTACGTGAGCAGGTCCTATTCCTTTTGGGATTTTTTCTCTTGCTCGATCTCTTGACGTCCAATTTCAATGATGGCCCGTGCCAGTCGGTCGATGTCCGGCTCTTGCTGACGGACGCCGCGGATGATGACGCGGCCGCGCTTGCGGTGCCGGCCCTTTGGTCTACCTCGTCGTTGTGGATGGTTATAGGTGTTCATACCTGCTTTATACGTTACCCCCCCCCAGTTATAATTTTCACAGTTTTGGTCATTTCAACAACGGATTTGGAGCCTGGGAGCGGTTTTTTCGTGCAGTCATGTCAGAGGTGAGCTAATAGACACTATGTCAAGGCCGTGCATAAGCGGTGCTTCGAAGCCCCTGCAACAGAGGCGGAAAGAGGTTCGAATCGCGTTAGGTGTCTAGACGCAATAGCCAAAAGATGTCAAAACAAAACCACCCCTTCTAAGGGGTGGAACGCATACTATACAATATTGATAAGCATAAGCGTAATGGTGGAGCATATCGGATTCGAACCGATGACCTCTTCCATGCCATGGAAGCGCGCTAGCCAACTGCGCCAATGCCCCGCGAACCCGACCATCGTATCACAAAAACCGCCTCTGTTAAAGAGGCGGAAATTGGTGTGAGCTGCTGCGCGCCCACCCGGGTCTTTTTGTTTCTTTGAGGTCGTGTTTGTTTCGGTTGATACGCAAAGGCCCGTGCGCACCAGCTAACGTAGCTATCATGTCATAGCATAAGTTTTTTTGCAAGCACCTCTCGCCTTTCTCAGCTTTATATGTTTAACTAGTGTTGTTCAGGGTTTTAGCGATAGGACAGATGTCTCACCACACGTAATGCCTTCGCAGGTCGAACTGAAAGTAAGTAACGAAGGATAGAATACGTGAAGAAATTGTTTGTAGGTAGCCTCGCTTGGGCTACGACTGACGACACACTCAACGCTCACTTCGCGAGCGCTGGTACCGTTGCATCTGCAAAGGTTATCACCGATCGTGAATCAGGCCGCAGCCGCGGTTTTGGTTTCGTCGAGTTTGAAGATGACGCCGAAGGTCAGAAGGCCATCGACACGCTCAACAACTCAGAGCTTGACGGTCGCACCATCACGGTCAGCGAAGCTCGCCCACGCGAGTAAATCGTTTACCACTCAGAAAAAGGACCGCTTAGAGCGGTTCTTTTTCATTTCAGAAGATCAAGTAATGCTCGTTCGTCGATAATCTTTGTGCCATAACTCTCAGCCTTCTTCAGCTTGCTAGCGCCGACTTTGCCGCCCGCGACCAGGTAAGTCGTGTCTTTTGCGACTGAAGACTGGAATATGCCCCCGAGTGCGCGTATCTTTTCCGCCGCTTCATCGCGACCCATCGACTCGAGTGTGCCGGTCACGACAAAGCTCTGACCGGTCAGTTTGCCCGACTTCTTCTCAAACTGAGGCCTGACGCCAAGTTCAGTGAATTTCTCAAGTAGCCGCTGGTTATCCTGATCGGCGAACCAGGCCGTGATGCTCTCAGCGACAACCTTGCCTACGCCTTCGACACCCTCGAGCTCCTCCAGCGTGGCTGACGCCAACGCATCGAGTGATCCAAAGTGGTTCACGAGATCGATCGCTGTCTGGACACCGACATGACGGATACCAAGTCCGTAGACAAATCGCTCGAGCGGCGGTTGCCGTTTTCCGCTGATTGCGTCGATGAGTTTCCTGGCAGATATTTCGGCAAATCTATCGAGCTTGAGCAAATCTTCTTTTGTGAGCGCATAGATATCAGCCAAATCTTTCACGTATCCAGCATCAACAAGAGCAACGACATTCTTTTCACCAAGCGTATCGATATCGAGCGCACCTTTGCTCGCAAAATGCTGTAAGGCTCGTTTTAGCAGTAGCGGCCCGGTAGCACCTTTCACTCTGTAGACTGCTTCACCGGTCGCCCTTACAAATTCAAGTTCTGGATATTGCCGAGCCAGTTCTGATGGATAATCAAATGGTTGCGTGCCCTTTGGCCGCAGCTCCGTGAGTACCTTTTCAACTTGCGGGATGATGTCACCGGCCTTGAAGATGACGACCGTATCGCCAACTCGAACATCTTTGCGCTCGATCTCATCAGCGTTGTGAAGACTAGCATGCTGAACGGTAGTGCCAGCCACGTCAACCGGATCAAAGACCGCAACCGGTGTAGCTGCTCCTGTACGTCCAATGCTAATAACAATATCCTTCACAATAGTTGTCGCCTGTTCGGCGGCATACTTGTAGGCCACCGCTGCGCGAGGATTTTTACCAACGACACCAAGTTTTTCATAGGCACCACGATCATTCACCTTCACGACGAGTCCATCTGTGTTATACGGCAAGTCGTGCCGGGCTTTATCCCAATGATCAACGAAATGCATGACATCATCGAGCGAAGTAAAGACTGTTGCTTCAGATGAAGCGTAAATACCGAGTTTTCGTAGCGTCTGATAGGCATACATGTTCGTTGGTACCTCGGATGCGTCATCGCGCAGTAGATCATAACCGATAAATGTCAGTGGCCGCTCGGCAACCAGTTTAGGATCAAGCTGTCGAATCGTACCAGCCGCTAGATTCCTCGGGTTTTTAAACGGTGGGAGGTTTGCCGCCACACGCTGTTTGTTGAGGCGATCGAAGTCATCCTTTAGCATGACGATCTCGCCACGAATCTCGGTTCGCCCACTCAAAAAACCGGCTGTATCACTGTCGCGACGTAGCTGCAGCGGTACGCTCTTTATCGTCCTCACGTTTGCTGTCACATCTTCACCGACGCGACTATCGCCTCGGGTCACTGCCTGCGTAAGTACGCCGTCTTGGTATATGAGCGCGCATGCGAGACCGTCTTTTTTGATATCGCAAAAAAACTCATGGGTCGTTCCAGGCAGAAGCTTGTCCATGCGCCGTACCCACGCCTCGACTTCATCACGTGAGAACACGTCGTTGAGCGATATCATCGGTTTTTGATGTGCTACCTTTTTGAACTTTTCGAGCGGCTTGGCAGCAACGCGTTGCGTGGGGCTGTTGGGATTGATCGAGCCTGGATTGGCGTTCTCAAATGTCTTCACCTCGGCCATAAGACTGTCATAGACCGCGTCATCAACGCTCGGCTCATCGAGCACGTAGTATTCATACGCGTAGGTTTCGAGGAGTTTTAGCAACTCGTCGTAACGTTTTTTAGTCGGTACGCTCATCGATAATCCCCCGGTAGAGCAGATAGAGATAGCTCGACGAATATATGAACATCGCGACGGCCCAGACCGTGATGAGTAGCACGACCGGTAACGTCAGCGCATACCCGAGCAGCGCATCAAACAGGATAAACGGCACGAGAACGAGTGAGGCAACGAGAACTACGAGTCCGAGCCAGAGTACTCGACGCAGGACGAGCATGCGATAGCCAGCTATCAGCTCTTTTGCCGTCCGGAGTGCAACCACCGGATACGTACCTGGTATGGTCGCGACATTGAGTGCGAACAGCGTCGCCGACAGCCAGTACAGTGTCAGAACGAACACCGCTATGGAGATCAGGGCACCGATGATTGCAAATATCCCAGTCAGAATGCTCGCCCCGCTCAGTGCGGCGATGAGAGCGACCAATAACGCAAACGGCAGTAACTGCAGCACGCCGAAGAGCAAGACGAGGACAGTTGTCAGTAGTGGCGCAGCCGAACTATAGAGTGCGTCTCTCAGCTTCACGCTCGAACCGACGAGTTGTTGCCTCAGTAACCAGACGACGACTAGCCACAGCATGAGGTATGTCAGTCCGATGTATATCTGCTGTGCCTCTGATACTGAACCGTTAAGGCTTCCGGTTATGACCGAAAGATACAGTGCAATAACTTCAACGAGGGTTTTGAAGAATCCGCCACTGAGCTGCCCGCTCACATCTTCTGTCGTTTGCGATAAATCGGAGTAGACGCCGTAGCTGTTAACACCGGCGATGAATACCAGAACGCCAACTGCAAGTAGCAACAGACGCCCAAATATACCCCGGTGTGTCAGTAACTGCCCGAGCACTGATCGGCTAAATGCGATGTAGCCAGGTAAATTTACTGCGTGTCGCGCTGTATCCCGCTTGCTTTTAGATGTCTTTTTGGACGCTGTGTTTTTCGGCTGCTTTGACATACTATATGCGGTCCGTACCTTAAAACTTCATTCCCATGCTGCGTAGACGCTCGACGCGCTGCGCGATTGGTGGGTGGGTACTGAACGCATTCAAAAATGTCGAACCTTTGAGGGGATTTGCAAAGAACAGGTGTGCGGTCGAGGGGTTTTGCTTTTTCAGTGCCGAGCCTGCAGCGCCAAGTTTTTCCAGCGCGGTTGCCAGTGCTTCTGGATCACGTGTCGTCATCGCGCCGGTCGCATCGGCGAGATATTCACGCTGACGTGAAACGGCGGCTTGGATCAACACTGCGACCACTGGTGCGAGTAGTGCGGCAACGATGCCGATGACGATAAAGATCGGGTTGCTCGGGCGATTGTCATCGCCGCTGAACAAGAACATTCTACTCAGTACGTCCGCGAGCAGGCCGATAGCGCTGACCAGCCCAAAGACGATCATCATGACACGGATATCGTAGTTCTGAACGTGACCCATCTCGTGCGCCATCACAGCTTCCAGTTCACGGTCGTCCATGAGATCGAGTATCCCGGACGTTGCCGCCACATGAGCATGTTTCGGGTCGCGTCCAGTCGCGAACGCGTTCGGCGCTGGGTCGTTTACGATATATACCTTTGGCATCGGCATACCGTTGGTAATCGCGAGGTTCTCAACGATGCGATAGAGCCGTGGGTTGTCTCTTTTCTGGATCTCTTTTGCGCCGTTGAGCGATAGAGCTAGCTTTGCAGCGGCAAAGTACTGGATCAGCGCATAGATAGTCGCACCGACCAGTGTCCACCAAAAGATTCCTGTGCTACCGTAAATGGCACTAAACGCCCAGCCCAGGCCCGCAATTAGGGCGATGAACAGCAATATGATGAAAACGGTATTCCGCTTATTCGCAGCGATGGCGCTATACATTGGTTAACTCCTAAAACTTGACGTCGACAGGCTTTTCGATGCTTGCCATGTCTTCGACTTCAAAGAACTCTTTGTTCTTGAAGCCGAACATACCGGCAACAACGTTGCTCGGGAACTGCTGAATCTTGGTGTTCAGATCGCGGACCCCACCGTTATAGAAGCGGCGTGAAGCCTGGATCTTGTCTTCGGTGTCGACCAGCTCGGCCTGCAGCTGCTGGAAGTTCTCACTGGCACGTAGTTGCGGATAAGCCTCAGAGACGGCGAACAGGCTCTTGAGCGCTTGTTCGAACTGGTTTTCGGCCTTGGCGGTTGCCTCTGGGCCCTGTTGTGTGGCGTTTAGAACGTTAGCACGAGCTTCAGTGACATCTTGAAAGACCTGCTTTTCGTGCGCCGCGTAGCCCTTGACCGCCTCGATCAGATTCGGGATCAGATCGGCGCGCCGCTTGAGCTGTACGGTGATATCGCTCCAGGCTTCCTGAACGCGAACGTTAAGTTTGACGAGGCCGTTGTAAGTCGCCCAGAGAAAAATACCGACGATGACAACGACAGCCACAATGATGATAAGTGCAATATCCATGAATTCTCCCTCTAGTTATTCTGATTTTAGTATAGCGCTTTCACCCCATAAATAACAGTGTTATTTGTCAACAATATTTGTATTTCTTATCAATCATTGTTTAAATTAGAATATCGGACTTCCACTCTGAGTAGAAGGTAGGTGCACATATCCATGTTCGACTGGGTTTCAAGCATTGGCCCCAACACCTGGGCGTTCATTGTCCTTTTGCTCTTCATGGGGGCAGTGGCAGTGTTCGTCATGACCAAGGGCGTCACCGGATACATCATCGGAGGCGTTCTCTACGTTGGTGCACTCGGTGCACTCGCACACCTCGTGGCATTCCGCGGCTCAAGCGTGCCGGTACTCGACACGCCGTGGGGCATCACTGCAGCGATGGTGGGTGTGCTTCTGATCGGTATCAATCTGATTTCGAGCCGCAAGGAACTCCAAGCACGGGGTGGCGGAGGTGGCAACTTCCGTGACCAAGTGCCTTCGCTGAACACCAAAGCCATCCTGATCGTGACGGTTGCGATCGTCATGATCGGGGTCGCGCTCACGTTCTTCGCAGACAACCTCAATCTCGAGCTCGGCGGTTCCGACCGCGGCGTCACGATCGCCCAGAACCAGACCGGACCCGTCTACGAGAACATGTTCCGGAGCTTCGAGGAGTTCCTCGCACGATGAACTAGAACTACGTCCGATTCCCTCCAAGTGTGCGAGCTTGGAGGGAATTTCATTTTAAGAAATCGCGGGGAGGGACTTGCTTTATCCACCATTTCGAAAACCGGCCCCTAAGGACCGGCTTTCGAAATGGTGGGCGAGGAGGGACTTGAACCCTCAAGGTTGTTTAGACCAGCGGATTTTAAGTCCACCGCGTATACCGATTCCGCCACTCGCCCTGGAGGCACGTACGGGAGTCGAACCCGTCTAAAAGGTTTTGCAGACCTCTACGTAACCGCTCCGTCAACGCGCCATAACCCCGCTAGTATAGCAAATTATCCCCGTTATGAGAGTGCTCATGTATAAAAACTATTTGCTTTTTTGTCAGTAAAGTGATAAAATGATACTAATATTACCGTATGAAAGGGTTTTTGCGCATGAAACGCTCCCGTTCGCTTCGGCTTCTCGCCACCGCATGGGTTGTAGTTCTCTCAGGAGTTACTACACTCACTCCGTACTTCTCTACCAATGCTAATGCCGCTGTCAGTAACGGTGTTATCGCTTTCGCATCACAGCGAGGCGTCACCAACCCAACGACGAGTACACCGGCTGACATCTACGTCATCAACGAAGATGGTACCGGTCTCACCAACCTTACTAACAACTCTGGTGACGACATCTTGCCTGCTTGGTCTCCAGATGGCACAAAACTCGCCTTCACCAGCAAGCGTGATGGTGACTACGAAATCTTCGTCGGTGACTACAACAGCGCGACCCGTTCACTCTCGAACCTCGTACAACTGACAAAAAACACGACGCCTGACCGCTTCCCTACCTGGACGCCAGATGGCAAGACTATGATCATCATGTCGCAGCGTGCCAACAACGGTAACTTTGAGCTCTACAAGATAGACCTGACCGCAGCCAACCCTGACAGCACCGCTGAACGGCTTACTTTTACAGCTGGTATCGAAGACTGTTGCTCTAGCGTCAGCCCAGATGGAACACGTTTCGTATTCGCCAGCCTGGCGAGTGGCGACTTCGAGCTCTACACGATGAGCTTGACGGACCCGACACACACTGCTGTGAACCTCAGCAACCGTCCATCGACGACCGGTACACCATTCCATGGCTACGATGGTACTCCAACCTGGTCATCTGACGGCAAGATTCTCTACCGCTCGCTACGCGCTGACAACAGTTATACGAGTGACATCTACGAGATCGATCCAACGACTGGTGCTTCAACCAAGGTCACGAACAAAGCCAACGCCAAGCAACCAGCGGCTTCACCTGACAGCAAAAAGGTCGTCTACTCGGGCGGCGCCGACAACCAGGAAGACATCTGGGTACTCGACCGCGCAACCGGCACACGAACCAAGGTTTTCGGCGCTAACGGTCGTGACGCCGACGGTGATTGGCAGCCAATCGTCACGACGACGCCGGACCCAACACCAGACCCAGATCCTGACCCAACACCAGACCCAGATCCGACGCCTGATCCAGATCCAGTCCCAACCACTCCTGGTCCTGACCTCATCGTTGAGAGCGTGACGATGAGCCCTGCGTCACCAGTCAGTGGTGATAAAGTTAGCTTTACTGTGACTATCAAGAACATCGGTGACCAGCCAACACCAGTCGGCAAACACCACGGTATGCTCCTCACTATTGGCAGCTTCAGTGTCTGGACGAGCTGGAACACAACCGCTCTCGCACCAGGTGCAACCCGCCAATTGGTCGGCAATACAGGTAACAACGGTGTCACGACTTGGACCGCTACCAACGGTACCTACAATCTCAAGGTTGAGGTAGACAAACAAAACTACATTACTGAGGCAAATGAAACCAACAATGTCTACACGACAACCGTTACCGTTCCAAACATCCCCGCCCTCACCCAAGGTCAGTAAAAAAGTTCGCACAACAAAAACTCCCCGCACTATGGGGAGTTTTTGTTTGATGTTTCGTGGGCAATCATGCCCACAGAGCAAGTAGGTCTTGGTTAAGCCTGAGAGGCTGGCGCGGTAGGACTGCTGGCTGTTGATTAATTTTAAGAGGTCAGGAGTTAGGAAATCACAAATCATACCCACGTAAAAACCACCGCGATGGGTGGCTTTTACGTTGGTGCAACCGAACAGAATCTACTTAAACTTTTTAGGTCACTAGTGGGTGGAGGTCTTTCACGTATCCCAGCCATCTCAAATGTGAGCAATAGTAGAGAAAAGATAATCTATTAGTGACCCATCGAGCTATGGTCTGACGTCGTAGTTGCGTAACCCCAATCAATCTGCCACTGTTTCATTTCGCTAATTTCATTTTCCTGTGCCGAAATGATGTTTGTAGACAAAGTCTTGATCTCGTCGTGCTTAGCGTTCTTGGCTGATAGCTTAGCCATCTCAACTGCACCTTCGTGGTGAGCAATCATGCTTGCGATAAAGGCTTTATCAAAATCATCACCAGACTTATTATTAAGCTCAGCGGTCATATCATCCATAGACATACTGCTCATTGAAGAGTTAGTATTTGCTGCTTCTTTTTGCTCAGGTTTGTTGAAAGTCGTAGCCGCAATAGCTACTAATAATCCTCCAATGAAAAATCCGACAAGTCCGTATAGTAGTGGTTTAGTTTCCATCATTGTACCTCCTTGGTTTTATAACATTCTACCGATGGCAATTACTAGCTCATCCGCTTTATCACCTTCACCACGAGAATGAACGTGATCGTTTGATAAGCAATGTCGCGCGTGGTCACGAAGTAGTTCAAGCGCAACCTTATCTAGGGCGGCTTTCGCAGCACTTACTTGCGTCAAAATATCTATACAATACTTATCCTCCTCAACCATCTTTGATACACCTCGCACCTGTCCCTCAACACGACTAAGTCGTTTGAGTAGTGCTGGTTTGTTTTCTGCATATCCATAGTGCTGCATACTCATCTCCCTAATGATGGTGGTTATGACCGCCAAGCGCTTCCATCGTCAGCGCGTGACCCTTATTTTTGCTTAGCAAGTATTTATTAACTGGTAGAGCAGCGAAGAATGCGACAATTAAAGCAATCGGCATACTGATCCAAAAGAGTGGGTCAATAAGTGTGGCGTGCATTGCACCAGGTATCGCATACATCACAGCGTTATCTACGATCTCCATTGTTGTGATTGAAAGTGTGTCTGCAGCTACGACAATTGAAAGCGCTGCACCAAACCTCATACCCGTTTTTATAAGAGGTAATGTCGAAAGACCAAAACCAAATACAAACGCAAGTGCAATAGCGATTAGAGTTGTGATGCCGTTACTAAGACCGAAGGCAGTTCCGATTATCAGACCCAGAACTTCACCAATAGCACAGCCTGTAAGGCAGTGCAGAGTTGCGCTGACAGCCATTTGGTTGACATTTCCGTGTGAGTGATTGTGTTCATTCATATACCCCCATAGGGTATATGAATACTGATAATTGTGTCAATGTTTAGAATGTAGAATGCCGGGCAAAACCTGGCATTTTACAGTGGTGCAACGGAACAGAATCTACCCTAGGAGCTAGACCAATGATCGAATATCCTAACAACAATGAAGATATCTAATGTTGGATGGGAGAGCATGCAGTATTCGTTATCAAAGAAACCCCGCCCCTGCGCTGCTAAACTTTTCGGCACAAGGAAGTAGTTCAAAGATAAATGAAAATACTTTTTGCTATCTATAATGTGAGAACCCCATTTTATATCTTCAAACTCAACTATTTTCAGGGTACTGTGACTTATGGAATTTATATCGTTAAAGGATGCGCCTTGTCCGACTTTTACTACGTCTTCAATTTCTGATAAAGGCACGTTTTTCATAGACGCGCTGTAGACCTTATCACCCTTGAAACCTAAGCCATTAGTAGTCTGTCTTTTTGTTTCATCTGCAATTTTTCCTAGTTGCGTTATCTGAGAGGTTAAGTGCGTTTGCCCATTGGGATGATATGAGGTTTTTACGCTGCTCATACCTAGTCTTTTTTGCTCATCACTAAGAGGCATCGAGAAATATATACTACCGTCTTTAGTTTCCACGAAAACATTGAGCAGATAAATAATATCCTTCTCTCTTCGTAAAAATATTTTTCCGATAGATTTATTACTCATATGTTTCCATAGTCCTACTAGATGAGACTGATTTACTCGAATTAATGGATGTTCTATTCTCAAATTTGCTCGGGGCTACTGCTTTGACGAGAAATCAAATCGTAAGCTAACGAGGCAATCGATATATAGTGTAACGCAAGATTTTTATCTAATGTTGTTGCTAATGAATGCGACTTTTCGTTTCTAAGGAACTGAACGGCAAGATGCAAAAAACGTATTCCCTTATAAAAATCGTACTCTATATCATCAACAGGCTCATGACCAAAAATCTTTTCATTATCAACAATGGTGTTGGCTTCATACCCAAACGCTTGTGTCGCCTTTTCTGAACCTGTAAGTTCTTTGAGTCGTTCACGGACATACTTATATGATTCTTCAACAGCATGGAAATAGTCTTCGTTTTTTAAGTATTCCTCAATATGAACATATAACTCAGACCTTATCTTGAGAGAAATAATGTCCTTATCTATATCAGCGGTCGATACTTGAATTGATTCACTCACGCTGTTGTCATGAATCCAATCTATACCCTTACCGTTAATAGATATATTCTTAATAGATTTATCCTTAGTAAAAACCGCAGTTATGTAGCCTTTACGATACAAACTATTCACGCCGGTTATATTCGGCAGTTCAATGAGTGTGGCACTATTTATGTGATTATCTGTACGCTGCCTGTAGAGGTATTCAAGTATTTCACGACTATGTTTGTTCATATTCGCTTTTGTATCTATACCAGCCATATCATTTACTCGATACCGAGCTTCCTAAAGAAAACTTTATTCCTTTGTTCTGAGTCTCGTACAACCTTGTCGAAGCTTAGGACTTCAAAATATATTTGATACGTCGAATGGAATCCGTAATAAGCATCACCATCTGGACTCATCGTAAGCTGATATAGTTTACAGAACTCTTTGATTTTTTCAGTAACATCACAAACTATAAAACAATACGCAGGTGTGTTTTCATTTGCTCTTACTGGTCGACCGTGAGGGTTTTTGAAATTACCTGAACGTATCTTCTGCACATACTTAGTTACTTGCGTAAGTGGGTTTTCTGCATCACTGTAATCATTCCTGCCAGGTCGCTTAAACTCGAATATGGTTATCGGATTACTCAGTTCGTCACCTTCTCGCACAGCAATAGGTCTATCGAAGGACAGTAAGTCTGGTCGTTCATCACCTACATTCAGAGGTTTGTCCGAAGCAAGGTATTCACTGAAGCTAAGCCTTTCGTCGAGTAGCCATAAATTGTGTTCGTCGTAATTAACGCTGTCAGAATCCTTTCGTAATGGGAAAACAATACTATGAACGATGTTCTCAAGTTCGTATCGATTAGTTGATTTGAGCTGAAGGCTCTTTTTGAATATATCTAAAATTACACGTCGAAGTTCGACGTAGTGGGCAAGATTACCCTGACCCAGTGCAGTAACCTTCCCTGCGATTGCTGCAATATTTGTATCGATTTCACTGGCATTATTGTCTTTAAGCAGTTCTGCTACTTCGACCTTAACTGTTTGTTCCTTATCAAATGCTATCTTGTTAAGCGCTGTGTCTATTTCTCTATCACTTGCGTTGAAAGGAAGGGTGTCTAAGTCTAAATCGCTAAGTAGGTGTCGATTCCAGGGCGCATTAACATCGACATATTGTTTCACTTTTTCGATTTTTTTATCTGACCTCGGTTTAAGTTCAGATTTCATTTTTGTTCGCAGCATTTTAGCTACGTCACTACCGATATGATTCTTTGATACAGGATAGAGTTTAGTTTCGTCGTCATCTGCAAAATTAAACTTACTTCTCTCGACCGAAACGTTCTCATCCAGATAGTCACCCATGACATATGCCTTTAGAACATAGTTACCTTTATCATCAGGGGATTGGTCTTTGAAATCCTCAAAAAACTCAGGTACATAATTATAGAGAGGAGTTGTTACTACTTGCCTGTGGTTTGCAGCTAATGCAACAGAGCTTTTGGAAGTCGAGTGAAAAATCTTTACAACCTTCACTTTGAATGACTTGGATTCGCCAAAGCCTTCTATCTCTAGATCTTCACTATAAAGTAAAGAAATTTTGTCTTGAGACTTCATATAGTTGTTCAGAATTATCTCTTCGTTTGTAGAGTCGTCAATTATGGTGATAAGAGGAGGAGTATAACCATCCATAACAAAATATGGCAGTAGTATTTCATATACCCTACGAGCTATGGTAGATAATTTTTTGTTCAGTTTATTAGCGTGAGCTTTTCTTATATTCTTTAGGCTTACCACGGTACGGTATTCACCCTCTTCGACCTCCGCCACGGTTTCGTTACTGAGGAACTCTTCTCCATCAATAAATCCGAATGTACGTTTCTTCCAGTCACCTTTTGAGTCCTGATAATTACTTTCGATATTTGTAACATCAAAGTACTTCAAGTAGGTTAATCGCCCGAACCCCTTACCTCCAAAATGGACTTTATTCTCGCTAAATAAAGTATCAAAGGACTCTCGGTTTTTATCCGTAAAACCCACACCGTTATCTGTGATCGTGACACTGCTCACTGGTGGTGATTCATCATCTTCGGTTGTGACAAGTGCAGGATTTCGCATTAAACGTATTTCAACTTTTCCGTCTGATGCTTCTCTCTCTTCGATAGCATCAATGGCGTTAACCACAGCTTCAACAATAGGCAAGTAAATCGTAGTCCTGCCTACGATTAGGTCTAGTAGTCGTGATTTATTTACCTTTGCCATATATTCCTTATATGATTCTACCTCTTTTCAGCGACAACTTGTGAAAACTCCATTAAACCTGAACTAAGACAGTATTCATCAGTACTTAGCAGCGTTAACTACCTAGGTGTTTTCTGCGTTAAACCGTTGAATGAACTACCTAACTCGTCCGAAAGATAGGCAAAATTTGCTACTCATCCTGTTGCGCTCTTAATGCCGCAAGCCGGTTAATTAACTTAGGAAAACCGCCCGACTCAAACGCCCAGGCAAGCGAACCGCTACCTATTTGTTACCGAAAGTAACTACGCCCACTACGTGGAGGCCTCTAAAAATGAGTCCAAGCGAATGTCAGCTGAATTCGAGAGTACTTTATCCAGGCTCAAAATAATGATTGCGAACAAAGAGAAGGCCTACGAGAAGGCCAAAGACATCGTACTGAGCAACCCTTCCCTCTCCGAACATTACGATCTCGATAAGTATGTGAAAGAGATAGAGAGTCTCAAGACGGAATACAGAAGAACATCAAAAGCTAAGAATGGAGTAAAGGACTCGTTACCAACGTACGAACAATACCTTAAACTTTTCGAGTCTACCTCTGTTATTCTGAGCAAAATCCGTGACATGAAGACTATGGATACCTTGCTACGGATTTTCTTCTCTAACTTCACTATCACTCCAGGCGAAAAGAGCTTTGCCAAGGGGTCAACAGTCTCCTACAAACTAAAAGAACCCTGGGAGGGGTTCTTAGTAAACGGTAATTTCGTTCTTGGTGCGGGTTAGGAGACTCTAACTCCTGGCCTCTTCCATGGCAAGGAAGCGCTCTAACAACTGAGCTAAACCCGCATAGGATTTAACAGTGTCTAATTGTATCTAATCAAGCAGTTATTTTCAAGGTGTTATCCCCTGTTAGATAATGTTTCCTATCGCTTCTTCTTCATGATTTATATCATATAATTGATTATTTTCTATTATTATTCTATAATATTATGACAAAGCCCTAGCTTGTACATTCCCAGAAAGAGAGATGAGAAGTGAGAAATCGCGTACTCAACGCTGCTGCAGCGCTCGTTTGCGCTGCCGTCATGCTCTGTGCCACCGCGACCACCAACGCCAACGCGCTGGAGAGTCCGCTGGTAGTCGATCGGGCGACCGAAGCCGGGATCAACCTCGGCCCCACACCGACCTGGGACATCTGCAAGGGTGACTGGAACGGTGACAGCTCGGACGATGTGGCGATCACTCGCCACATGCTGTACGAGGGTGCACTGTTCACGCAGAACAGCACCGGTGCCTTCAACAGAACCCTGACCGGCACCATCATGCCGAAGGTGGTTCGCAAGACCGCTCCCAAGCACACCGGCGTCGACAGACACGCGTGTGTCATGGCCGACTTCGACCGCAACGGACGGATGGATCTGTACACGACCGCTGGCCGTTACGCGTCGAACCGCCTGAAGCACGCTGAGATCGACAACGAGCTCTGGATGCAGCAGACGGACGGCACGGTCGTCGACATGGCCATCGCGGCAGGTGTCAACGAGCCGTGTCACCGCAGCCGGTACACCGTGACTACCGACTGGAACGGTGACGGCTGGACCGACCTGTTCGTCGGCGCACAAGTGGAACGGGCCGACACGGCTGATGTCTGCAACACGATGCCTGGCTACCCGTACCTTGAGCAATCACATGTCTACCTGAACAAGGGTGACAGCGGCGATGGGGTGTGGGACGGCTTCCGTCAGGCACCTGAGTTCAACGTGTCCGCCAAGAACGTTGGCTCGGCCATGGCAATCGAGTGGGACCAGAACCGTGACGGTCGCCCCGACCTGCTCTCACTGAGCTTCTCCGACACGAAGCCTTTGCTGTTCCGTAATAACGCCTACAGCAGCTTCACGGAGGTCAGCCAGACCACCGGCATCAAGCTGCCTAGGATGAACTACGCTGCCATCGGTGATGTCACCGGTGACGGTCGTGACGACCTGGTCTACACCGACAACGCTGGGCTCTACTACCGCGCCGGCACTGCATCGGGCATCAGCACCGTCGTCGTCCGGATCAGCACCCTGGCGAGCAACGCCGACGGCAAGCATGTCGCACTCGGTGACGTTGACGGTGACGGCGATGTCGATGTCTACGGACAGACCAGCGGCACGACAGGCAATCCCGACGACGTGCTGTACCTCAACAACGGTGCCAACGCAACCGCTGCAAGCTTCATGGCTCTGCCAGTACCCTCGGCGGTCGGTGCCTCCAACGACGTCGCTGCTATCACGGTCAACGGACTGACCCAGTTCGTTGTGACGAACGGCGGCAACGAAGAGAAGGAGGAGTTCGGCCCGGTCCAGCTCATCGCTCTCACGTCTGACACCGGCGGCAGCTGAAACTAGCTGCTGCCACAATGGGGCGGAGGCACACGATGTGTGCCTCCGCCCCATCTTCATTTCCAAAAGAAAATACCCGATCACAAAGATCGGGTATTTTCTTGGTGGCTCCTCCCAGACTTGAACTGGGGACACAAGGCTCTTCAGGCCTCTGCTCTACCAACTGAGCTAAAGAGCCGCGGCGTCGAAACGCACTCACGATATTTCATTTTGTCTGACGACAAAAGTTTCATATCTCCGTTGTTTCTCCTTTCGATTCAAAGAATCCTCACTTTGAATCGGTAAAATCACAGATTGAACAACAGGAATCATTGTACCAAAAACAGGGGCACAGCGGAAGCTATTTGACTTTAGTCAGGATGTCTTTGAGGTTAGTCAGCTCGCTTGGGAGGACGACGAGCGTCTTCTGACTTGGCTCAACGGCAATCTTTTCCAGGGTTTGGAGCGTACGGATATTGATACCACCGGGAATCTTGCTAAGCATCGCGGCAGCATCAGCGACGGACTGGGCGGCCTGTTTTTCACCATCAGCCGAGATAACGACCGCACGGCGCTCACGTTCAGCCTCGGCCTGCTTGGCCATGGCTCGCTTCATATCCTGTGGTAGCTCTATGTTTTGAATCTTGACGTTTTCGACGTCGATACCCCATTTGTCGGTTTCGGCATCAACGATGGTTTTGATCTGCTGAGATATCTCCTCGCGCTTGCTAAGTAGCTCGTCGAGATCAGCATTACCTGCAACATCGCGGAGTGCCGCTTGAGCAAACTGACTCGTCGCGTATACATAGTTCGTCGTCTCGAGGACTGCTTTACTTGCTTCGATAACGCGCAGATACACAACCGCATCGACACCGACCGTCACGTTGTCTTTGGTGATGATTTCCTGCTTTGGCACGTCAATCGGCGTGGAGCGAATATCCACTCGGATGAGTCGCTGGATGACCGGAATAACGATACGTAGGCCCGGCTCGCGGATACCTGTATATCGACCAAGTGTCAGGACGACACCTCGCTCGTACTGGTTGATGATCTTGATACCGGCCAGGATGATTACGGCGACGGCGACAAGCAGAAAGAACAGCAAACTTTCCATTTTGGCCTCCATATAGTTAGTACTTACGAGTATATCACTCGAGGGCGAGATCGATGAGCTGGCTTATCAGTGCCGGGTAAGTGACGCCCTCATGTCGCCAGAGTTTCGGATACATACTGATGTTCGTAAAGCCTGGGATGCTGTTCACCTCATTGAGGTAGATCGAACCATCGTCGGTTAGGAAAAAGTCGACCCGTGCCATTCCGCGTGACTCGGTCACTTTGTAGGCATTGAGTGCGTAATCTTTGATCTGTTGAGTGACCGTCTCAGGAATATCGGCTGGTACCACGACCTGCGATGCGCTATCGACGGCATATTTGTCGTCATAGGTATAAAAGTCTCCGCCTGCGATCACCTCACCCGGCACCGTTGCACGCGGCGTGTGGTTGCCGAGGACGGCGACCTCGAGTTCTCGCCCTTTTATAGTCTTTTCGATCAAAACGACCTGAGAGTTTTCAGCGGCAACGTTCAGAACTTCCTCCCATGATTCACCCGACGTCACGTGACTTACGCCGATCGACGACCCCGCACTGGCTGGCTTTACGAACACGTCAGCGCCCAATTCAGCAACGATCGTCTCGTAGGTGGGCTGCCTATCTTGGACGAGCCACGTCTTCCACGGCACGACCGGCACACCGGCGTACTCGAGCAGACGTTTCGTCATGTCTTTGTCCATCGTCACGGCGGCCGACAGCAGGCTTGGACCTACGCATGGAATACCAAGCAGCTCAGCAAGGCCCTGGACCGTGCCATCCTCACCGTTCTTGCCATGTAGTATCGGCAAGATGACGTCCGGCTGTACGATCTTGTGATCGGGCAGCGTGACAAATTTTTGCTGGCCGAGCACCGGCAATAGCTGCGGGCTACCGGTATGTAGCTCACCTACCGTGTCCGTCAACCACCACCGACCCTCACGGTCGATTAAACAGGTCGAGATATCGTATTTTGTATTATCGAGAGCAGCAAAGACGTTGCGTGCGCTTGCGATCGAAACATCGTGTTCAGACGATTGTCCGCCGTAAAGTAGCAGAACGTGTACGTTTGACATATATAAGCCCAGTATACTATAGCTATGGACCAATCACCGCTCGCCGAACGGATGCGCCCGACATCACTCGATGATGTTGCTGGCCAGGTTCATATTGTCGGTGGCAAAGGTTTGTTGAGAAAAATAATTGAGCAAAAACAGCTCACGAGTCTGATACTCTGGGGACCACCAGGTAGCGGCAAGACAACGCTCGCACGGATCGTCGCTAGCGAACTCGACGCTGACTTTATCGAGCTCAGCGCTGTGACGGCAGGTAAAAAGGACGTACTTGCTGTCGTCGATCGCGCCAAAACAAACTTGAATCTCAAACAACGAACTATCCTCTTTGTTGATGAAATCCACCGGTTCAACAAAGCTCAGCAGGATGCTTTTTTACCACATGTCGAGTCTGGCCTCATTACACTGATCGGTGCCACGACTGAGAACCCTAGCTTCGAGATCATCACACCGCTCATCAGCCGGTCACGTGTGCTCGTCCTCGAACCGCTCTCGAAGGCAGATGTCATTGCCATCTTGGAGCGGGCGCTCAAACATGAAAAGGCCACAAAACGCGTCAGCCAGGATGCCTTAGACTACCTCGCTGAACTCTCAGGCGGCGACGCACGGCTTGCGCTCGGCAACTTAGAGGTCGCACTCGGTCTGGCAAAAAAGATTACTGTCGATACCGTACGCACGGCCGCTCAAAAACGCATACCTGGTTATGACAAAAAGGGCGACATGCACTACGATGTCATCTCAGCATTTATAAAAAGTATGCGTGGTAGCGATGTGCAGGCTTCGCTCTACTACCTCGCCCGCATGCTACAGGCCGGTGAAGACCCGAAGTTCGTCGCCCGTCGTATGGTCATCTTTGCCTCGGAAGACATCGGTCTCGCCGGTAACGGTGCCTTGTCCCTCGCTGTGGCGACTTTTCAGGCAGTCGAGCGGATCGGTATGCCGGAAGCCCAATACAACCTCTTTCACTGCGCAACCGCGCTGGCACGTTCAGAAAAATCCCGCGAGACTTCTGATCTCATGTATAACGCGCTCGCGCTGGCAAAAACATATCCGGACGCCAAGGTACCGCTCCATATCAGAAACGCGCCGACCAAGCTGATGAAAGACCTAGGGTACGGCAAGGACTACAAATGGCAAGCTGATTTCAAACCTGGCAAAGGCTTCATGCCTGACGAGATCAACTCGTAGCTTGCTTCCGCGCGATAGCCTCATGATATCGATCGATATAGTTTGCTGTCATAACCTCCGCGGAAAACTGTCGCTTGACCGACATACGACAATCTGCCGGATCGATCTCATCGACGCGCTGCATGTACTCGGCAAATTCTTCCTCCGTATCAGCCAAGAAGCCATTGATGCCGTGTTCGATGATCTCCGGCATCGCACCGCGGCGCATCGCGACGACGGGAGTGCCACATGCCAGCGCCTCAATGACCGCCATACCGAACGGCTCTTCCCACTGGATAGGGAATAACAATGCTTTTGCCTGCGAGATAAAGCGCATCTTTGACGGTCCGGCCAGGTTGCCCGAATAAACGATGCGAGGGTTGCGCACCACGTACGGCAGAATCTGGTCACTGTAGTAACGAAATTCAGGATGTTGGCGGTACTTACTCAGCGGATTGGCGAGTTCGAGAAGCAGCCGTCGTGGCGTCTCGATATCACCGATCGTCCCTGCCATACGCAGGCGGTACTTGAACTTGTTGCAATATTTGACGGCGATATGCTGCGCTTTATCTTCATTGAAACGGGCGAGGGTGATGAAGTAATTCTTTTTTTGCTCGACGTAAGGGAATTCCCTGACATCCACGGCATTGTATACCGGCGCCAAGGTGTTCTTTTTGACTTCACGGGGCGCAGCCTTCATGAGGGCATCTGATATGCCGACCAAGTACGAATGATGACCGCCGTTGACACGAGCCCAAAACGGACGATTGTCCGGCTCGCCGTTTTTGACGTCTTCGTCGCTCGTAAATGGCGGGCCATGCAGCGTGTGGATCGAGGGCGGCATGTGCGGGAGCCGCGTCGCCCATGACAACACCTGCGGCCCAATATGGCCGTTATGATCATGAATGACATCAAATCCGCCATCGGCTTCAATGAGTTTAAGGGCTTGCTGGACATGCCCCCCAACGAGCGGCAATACTTTGTACCATGGACCGTGGATGTGCCTGAACTGCTCTTCACCGGCAAGATTGTGTACTTTTGCACCGTGAAGTTTCCGTCTGCCCACGCCAAAAACTTCGACTTCTTCGCCGGCACTCATTAACCCTTTCACGAGCGCGTCAAGCACAGCTTCAATACCACCATAGCCCTTCGGCGGTATGCTCAACCATGGAGTAGCAATGATCGCCACCCTCAGTTTCTTCTTGCGTCGCTCGGTCGCTGCAGCCTTTGTCATGGTATATGCTCAGTATACCCAGAGAACCGCGCCTGCCATGTGAAATAAATTACACCAAGAATGGACTTGGAGCATAATAATATATGAGATGCTTGAGAGCGCACCAAACTTCAGTGACCGTCACCATCTGCCGAGGCTCTTACCAGGCGAGATTTTGCTGGAAGTAAAAGAAGTACCTCCTTTTAGTCCCTCGCGGCCTCCGTCGAGTTTACGCGAGCTAGAGCGTTTGGCTCGTGTCAAAGCCGGAGGCGAAGTAGGTCAATTCGGCCCGACTATGGCTTCATTGGCGCTCGAAAGGTTTGAAAATGAAACAGTCTCGCCTGAATTGAAGAAATACGAGGTACTGTTTGGCAGGGACTCCCTGCGTGTTGCCATCGATCTAATGCCGATCTACCCACTTCTCGCACATGCCACTATCCACGCCCTCGCCGAGCTGCAAGGCATTACGACTCATGTTGGCCGCGAAGAAGAGCCAGGCCGTATCCTTCACGAGGCAAGAAACCCAAGTGACCCTATAGCTCGAGAGTTGACCGAGAAGCGGGGCTGGCAATGGCCCTACTATGCAACCGTGGACGCAACACCGATGTTCATGCATGCAGTTTACCTTTACAGCTCAACCGTAAGTAGCGGCGAGACCATCCTGAATGAAACCTTCACAGGGCGCGACGGCGAACAGCATACGATTGCGGAAGCCTTTCGATCTGCACTCGGGTGGCTTGAGCGACGGCTTGATGCAAACAAAGAAGGTGTTGTGGAGTACTGCTCTCCTCTGCCCAAAGGCATGGAAAATGAGGTATGGCGGGATTCATGGGATTCGTACTCGCATGCGGACGGCACGCTTGCAAATCGCAAAAAAGGCGTCGCCTCAACGGATGTCCAGCAACTGTCATACGACGCGATCATGGATGCCGCTCGTATCTACGAAACGTTCTTCCTCGATACGGAAAAAGCTGCAGAGCTACGCACAAGAGCGGAAAGACTTCGTGAAACGATCCTTGATATTTTTTGGGTCGATGAAAAAGGCGGTTACTTCGCCCTCGGAACCGATCGAGATGAGCAGGATAATCTGCGTCAGCTAAAAATACGAACGTCAAACATGGGTCACCTCCTTCGATCGCGCTTGCTAAGGGAGGAAAGATACCGGCCCTACCGTGAGGCGGTTATTTACCAACTCTTCTCGAAGGAAATGCTCAATGTCAGCGGCATCCGAACATTGGCAAGCGATGAGGTTAGGTATCGACCGGGCTCTTACCAAAATGGGAGCGTCTGGCTTTGGGACACGTATCATATAGCCGAGGGCCTCAGGACGCACGGCTATTATGGTCTTGCTTCCTACCTCGCGAACAAAATCCACGACGTCATTAATGTCACACAAAAATTCCCTGAATATGTTCGAGGCGACGACTCTGATACGCCGCTGCTGAACACGAGAGTGATTGATGTCTGGGACGAACTCCATGAACGTGTTAACCGCGTCGAGCAGCCTCCTCAAGAAGTCCAAGCCTGGTCGGTAGCCGCAGAGATAGCCCGCGATTACTACAGTGGACGTGTCCCGGATCAGGCCTACGACGCCCGTGCTGTTCGACTCGAGGAAGCAATCCTGGCCACGCTACCCGACAGATTGTAGACTCAAGCATTTTCTGTTGAAATGATAAGGTGAACGCTCACTTGAAAAAAATCATTCGGTTCGCCATCATCGCGGCAATCGTTGCTATCGGGTCGTACAAGACCATCCAGCTCGAGCAAGCAAAGCAGGACAATTCGGTACTTGCCGTCGAGACGGTCACTTCGCCGGCCGGCGAAGCGCTGGCTCAGCTTACCATCAAAGGCCGGGCACCGAAAACCGGTTATACGCGCGATGCGTTTGGGCCTGGCTGGCAACGGACAGGTGACTGCGATATGCGCAATTTTGTACTCGCCCGTGACATGTCGAACGAAACATTCGTCGACCTAACCTGCACCGTCGCAACTGGTACATTGAATGATCCTTACAGCGGCACGACGATATACTTTTTGCGAGGCACCGCAACCAGCGATGACGTTCAGATCGATCATGTCGTCGCACTCAGCGACGCGTGGCAAAAAGGTGCTCAACAACTCACCTACGAGCAACGGGTCGCTCTCGCAAACGATCCGCTCGAGCTACTGGCTGTCAACGGAGACCTCAACCAGCAAAAAGGTGATGGTGATGCCGCCACCTGGCTCCCACCGAACAAATCCTACCGCTGCGACTACGTCGCGAGACAGATTGCAGTCAAGAAAAAATACTCACTCTGGGTAACCCGGAGTGAGTACGACGCCATGGTGGACATCTTGTCTTCCTGTCCTGACCAGACAATACCGAACTAATCACCAGTCAACGATCACGTGCTCATAGCGAAACGGCCCACCATCAATACCAAACGCGACTGCCTCGCGTGTTCCTGGTGAGCATTCGAGATTATCGAGATCACCACTTATTTGCCACTGGGTTAATTCATGCGTGACAGCTTGCGCCTTTATCGTGCCATGAAAGACATGTTCGAGAATATGCGTGATCACGACCCCGTGTATCCTCGCCTCAACTTCCATCAGTCCAGCATGAGTAAGTTTTACAGGTGAGTTAGTTATGTATGCAATCTCACGATGAGCGGCAGCTGTCACTGACTCGTCATCAAAATGCACCTTGCCGCTCGGTAGTGACCACGTGCCAATAAACGGCTGTTTATATTTAGGCCACATCAATATTCGACCGTTCTCGTCGACTAGTACCAGCTTTGTAATGAGTTTTGGTTGCTGTCGAGGTTCAAACTGCTCGAGACTAACATAGTCCACATATCGCAGTCCTTCAGGACTCAGCCTGTAGCCTTTGTTCTCGACTTTTTCGACCAAACCGTTCCTTTGCAGTAGTCGTAAATGGTAGTTATAAAGATTGCTGTCAACACGCGCAGGTCGCATATCGCGGAACCTTGCCCATTTTTGCATGGTTAACGTACGAAGTATTTCTTTCTGGATAAAATGGAGTTTTGTTGGTTGCACAATATTATTTGACTCAAATTAGACTAACTATTCGTTACTAGATTCACTGATTATTATCGAAATGTAAAGAGATGATTAAGTAGAAAGGTCATGCACGTGAGCGAACAAATTAGTGCGCATGGTATTAAATTTGAGCAAAAAAATAAAACAGATTTCCTCATATTTCATAATATCGAAAGTCACATACGCCATAACGTCGAGTTGATGCGTTGGCCGTTACATATAACGATCGTGCCGCCTTTCGAGCTAGAGAATGGCCTTGATGACGTGCAAAAACTACGCTGCATATTGCGCGAAGTTGCGGACGACTTTCGGCCAGTTTTGGTGCAGCCGAAAGAAGACGTGATGTTTGGCCCAAACAACAATAGGCCGGCTACCAGAGTAGAGGATAGGAGCAATCAGCTTCATGCCCTGCATAATCGTTTCTTATGGGATCTGGGTTCGATTGGATGTGCATCCATAGATATGACGTATGCCGGTGAGCGTTTTAACCCTCACTTCACTTGGCAGCGTGGTGTATTCACCAGGGATCAACCTTTTATTTGCAATAGCCTGAGTATTGCAATGCGTCAGGCTAGCACGAAGCAAATGATCGATACTCAGCTATTGTTTGACTAAGATTTGTTGTGGCGCTTTCGTTCGTTTGCGTCGAGGTAACGTTTTCGAAGACGCAAGTTCTTTGGTGTGACTTCGAGAAGCTCGTCATCGTTCAGAAAGTCGATCGACTGCTCGAGGCTGAGCTGTGTATGTGGCGTGAGCTGCACAACACCATCACTCGAGCTCGAACGCATATTTGTCAGCTGCTTTGCCTTACAGACATTGATTTCCATGTCCTCGTTTCGACGGTTCAAGCCAATCACCATACCAGGGTAGACAATCGTACCCGGACCAATGTAGAGTTCGCCGCGAGCCTCAGCGGCTTGAAGGGCATACGGAGTTGTTGTGCCAGCTTCAAATGCGATCAATGCCCCGTTACGAGTACTGCTAAGCTTCGGACCAAGTGGTTGGTAGCCGTGTGGCAGGCTATGCATGATGACCGTTCCTTTAGTCGATGTCAGCATAAGGTTGCGAAGACCGATGATCGCACGGGTTGGAATGAGGTAGCTAAAACGTGTTGTGCCACTACTAGTCTGATCCTGCCTCACAAGCTCTGCGCGGCGCAGGCCCATCTCTTGGCTAACAACGCCAACGAACTCGGAACCAACTTCGATTAGAAGCTCCTCTACTGGTTCTTTTTCAACGCCATCTTCCTGAATCGTGACAACTTGCGGACGACCAACTTCAAATTCGAAGCCTTCACGGCGCATCGCCTCGATCAGTACAGATAAGTGAAGTTCACCACGGCCAGAAATAATAAAGCCGACGCCTTCATCACGTACACGAAGTGCAACGTTTGTTTCGAGTTCTTTCTTTAGTCGATCACCAATCTGACGACCAGTATTAAATTCACCCTCTTTACCCTTCATCGGGCTCGTGTTAGGGCCGAGGTACATACTGATTGTAGGTGCTTCAACTTCCATAACTGGCAACGCCTCGGGCGCTTCCTTGTCGGCGATAGTCTCCCCGATGTGCGCGTCAGCAACACCTACGATCGATACGATGTCACCAGCAACAGCATTGTCTACTTCTTCGCGGTTGAGTCCTCGGTTCACGAATAGTTTTTCAACTCTTCCGGGAACCTGCATACCGTCCGCTTTGATAAGTGTCACGGCCATACCGCGCTTCGCAACCCCGCGGTGCACGCGACCAATCGCGTACTTACCAAGAAAGTTATCGTACTGAAGTGCAGTCACGAGAAGCTGGAATGGTTTATCTGCCTCGACAGTAGGCGCCGGAATATCGTCACGGATCGCTTCAAAGATTGGTGTCAGATCAGCTGCCGCAGTCGGATCGGCCGGAACTTCTTTCCAAGACTTTCCGTCACGACCAATCGCGTAGTACATGGGATAATGTAGTTGGTTATCATCAACCGCGAGCTCGAGAAACAGGTCGTCAAGCTCATCCTTCACTTCGTCGACACGGCGAGCTGGCTTATCAATCTTGTTCATGACAACAACCGGCTTGAGGCCGAGACTCAGTGCCTTACCGAGTACAAACTTGGTTTGCGGCATCGGACCTTCCTGAGCGTCGACAATCAACAATACACCGTCAGCCATATTAAGTGTTCGTTCAACCTCTCCAGAAAAATCAGCGTGACCTGGGGTATCAATGATGTTGATCTTGAGCTCATTCCAGTACACCGTTGTCTGCTTTGCAGTAATCGTAATACCTCGCTCACGCTCCTGATCACCCGAGTCCATGATTAGTTCCTGGCTCATTTCAGCCTGGTTGTTACGAAAAGTATTTGATTGTTTCAAAAGCCCATCGACCAACGTCGTCTTGCCATGGTCAACGTGGGCGATAATCGCGATGTTACGTATGTTCTCTGCTTTTACCATAAAAATGAGCCCTAGTGGGCTTCCTCAATCTGTATTATAGCAGATCATAGCATCTGTTGACAGGGGCTCGCTTTGCTCGATTAATCTCACAAAGTGCCGCTGTCTGCAGACTTGCAGACCCGTTCGAGCCCACTTAACGCATAAATATAAAATATCCCACCGCTGAAGGGTGAGATATTTTATATGGTGGGCGCTGAGGGGCTCGAACCCCCGACCCTCTCGGTGTAAACGAGATGCTCTAGCCAACTGAGCTAAGCGCCCATGGTGCGCGAGAGAGGACTTGAACCTCCACGTCCGAACGGACACTAGCACCTGAAGCTAGCGCGTCTACCAATTCCGCCACTCGCGCATGACGGCAACATGCACCACTATACTTGATTTTGACAGAGGTGACAAGCTACAACCGCGGCAGATAATCGCCAAAGGCATCAAGCGTGTAATCTTTGCGCAGCATATCGACAAGGTCTCTGCTTGTCGTTCCCGTCTTGACGCCAGGATTCATCGTCTGATGTGGGTCGGCTGCGGTTTTGAGCTGCTCAAAGAGCGCTGTCATATCGCCACCAACCTGAAGCTGGGCAAACGGTACGCGCAAACGACCCTCGGGACCAGTCGTCGCGACACTGCCACCGAGTCGGACGACTTGGCGGAAATACTCATCCATGAGTTTGAATACTTGCTGCCGGTCACCGAGCTTGCCGAGATCACCTAATGGTATCGCCATCACTTCGCCGCTTTGGAGGTGTGCCCAGAACGCTGTTTCGAGATGATGCTTTTTACTCATACGCTTGGCTTCTTCGATGAACTGATGGAGCGCTGCTGGTGGCACTGAGACCCCCTGCAATATCGGTAGCGCCGCTTTACCGCCGGTGTCAAAACTCATGAAAGCTGCTGTCACGAACCGAAATGACCATAACCGCTCTCGGTCGTCATTATCGGTCGCGCTCAGGTATGATTCGGTCTGGCGTGAAATAGCCTTTATGGCCTGTTTCGTAAAGCGCGCCAACGCACGGGCGGATTTGTTATGGGCTTCGACAAACAACAGCGTGCCGATTTTTCCATCGACGAGTAGTTCGCGTGGCAACTCGACACTGTTATGTTTTTGTACAAATTCGAGGAGGTCAGTATCAACAAGCTCCAAGGCGCTGGGGTTGAGACTGCTGAGTTGATCGGCCGTTTCAAGTGCTGTGTCGAGATTTGGAAAGGCAGCGACAACCAGCGTGGAGGCTGGTGTGTACTCGGCAACTTTCAAAATCGCCTCCGTGACGATACCAAGCGTACCTTGAGAACCGACGAATAGCTGCGTTAGATCGAGGCCACCACTTTTGGTTTTGAGACTCCTCAGCGTGTAGCCGACATTATCAGAGGTTGCACCGAGTGCTTTGTCATAAGCTTCGATGGCTTCCACCCCATCGGATAGAATCGCATTAACGGCGCGGTACAATTCTCCCTCGAGCGTCGGCAAGCCGAGCTTTTTACTGACTTCACGTTTGCTGAGCGGACCGGTCTGGATGACTTCACCGTTCGCCAACACCACTTCAAGTTTATCGACCCATGAGCTCATATCCCCATAGGTATATGAACGCAGGCCAGACGAGTTGTTTGCGATGGCGCCACCAACGGTTGAATACTCATATGAGAGCGGTGCGGGTGGCAAAAAGAGGCCATGGGTGTGCAGTGTCTCCTGGAGAGATTTGAAATTCGCCCCTGGTTGAACGCGAACTAGTCGCTGTTTTGTGTCGATTTCGAGGATATTGTTCAGATGAGTCGGAAACGAGACGATAACACCCTTGCCGATCGCTGCACCAGTCAGGTCAGTACCGTTTCCACGAGCTGTCATTGGCAGGATATGGCCACGCTCAGCGAGCTGCCACGAGAACCTGGCGACCTTGCGGACATCGTTAGTCGTGCGTGGATGCACGACGAGACTCGGTTTGACGCTCAGAATACTCGCGTCGGTCGAAAATCGCTGCCTGATGTGTTCACTGACAAGTACCTCACCGGAAATATGGCTCTGTAGATAGCTTGCAACCTTGTTCATTTCGTCTCTTTTGTTCCTTTCCCCTATCATACCATGAGCATTATCCCCCGCCACCCCTCAGTTATCATTTCTGCTTTGCATATTTCCCCACGTGTATGATTTTGCTAGTCATCTCAGTATTCTATGTGGTTAAAGGTGGTAAGGTGCAAAATAAAAAAGCGATCATTAGATCACTTTCTTACTCTGGTGCGCGAGAGAGGACTTGAACCTCCACGATCGCAATGATCACTAGCCCCTCAAGCTAGCGCGTCTACCAATTCCGCCACTCGCGCATACTTGCGCAGACGCACACCATAACGGCAAACCGTACCGATGTATTGTACGCGAAAACCGCGTTTTTCTCAAGAGGTAGCTATGGCGTTTTGAACTGCGTCGACTGCTGAACTGTCCAGGTATCGAGCGTATGGTAGCGGTTAAGCGTATCGACGACTGGTTTGGCACGGTCGACTGATACGGTATTCTCTGTCATCACGTAGCGAAGGTGTGGTCGATAGAGCGCGACCGCTGGTGCGTCCTTGAGCCACTGCTCATAAAAACCACGGTATTTCGCGTTACGGAGGTTACCCTCGCTCCTGCCACGTGCACTAAGTAGCGCATCATCTGAGATACCTGACTTGTAGTTGGAGAGGTTAAAGCCGCGGATGCTTGCTTGCGAGGAATGCCAGTAGGCAAAGACGTCGGGGTCAGCACCGAGCGCTAGCTCGTAGAGTAGTACGTCATAGGCTCGAGATGACAAGATATTCTGTTCAAAGGTATCGGTATCAACTACCTGGGTCTTTACATCAACACCGACACTTCGCCATTGTTTAGCGAGAGATTCGAGAATCGCCGGGAAGTCACCGCTACGCGGCGCGACAACGCTCAGTTGGAGTGGTTGACCGTCTTTCTGACGGATTTGGCCATTTAATTTCCAACCAGCCGCGTCAAGCTCACTCGCCGCTGCTTTAGAATCAAAGGTAGCTTGTCTCAAGTCGCCCACACTGCCTGTCTGATCGTTGAGGAGTGGGCCATCGAGTGGCGAAGCATCTGAAACAGTCTTTCGGAGCGAGTTACGATCGGTCGCCTTCACTAGTGCACGGCGAACAGCGGCGTCATTGAGCCCTGGGCGTTCGGTTTGGAAAAAGGCATACACCCCGTTATTGAGCGGTGCATCCGCGACGATAGTGGATGGTATCTGCTCCTTGATCGTTTTGATATCACTACTTGTCACCTCGGCTGCGGCATTTACTTCACGACTTAAAAAGCCTTGTCTGAGTGCATCGTGGTCCTGGAACGTGTGCAACTGGAAGCGCTCTAGTTTGACGGGGCCTCGGTGATACTCGTCGTTGCGTTCAAGCTGGAGCACAACTCTATCAGCGTCCGGATTGATAACCTGGATACTCTTGAAAGCAAACGGACCACTACCAATCGGTTCGCGGTTGAAAGCGTTCTCACGGAGGCGTGCTGGCGACGCTTTCTCGATGACATGTTTCGGCAGGATACCGAAAGTCAGTGCGTGCGGGAATGGCGCGTAGGCACCAGGCAATGTGAACTGCACCTCGTAGCGACTAAGTGCCTTCACTTGGATATCCTGCCACGTGCGGTATAGATACGACCGAGTTTGCGGATTTTTGATAAGACCGAGCGTAAAAACGACGTCATCTGCCGTCACTGGCTCACCATCGTGCCATTTCGCGTCCTCACGTAGTTTTACGGTATAAACTTTCCCATCCGCAGAGGCTGTCCAGGTCCTACCGAGATCAGACTCGAGGTTATTTGCACTATCGTAACGGAATAAACTCGAAAATATCAGGTAGCTTGCCGAACGTTCCGATTGAGTTGAGGCGTAAATCGGGTTGAGCGTGTCGAGCCGCCCGATCACACCTTCAGCATAGGTGCCACCCTCGGCTGGCTGTCGCGCCGAGTGTGCGTTTTGGACCCAGTACAGCTGTAGTCCCGTCGCCACCACGAGAAGCCCGGCCAGTATCAGCCAGCCGAGCGCGTGACGACGTACATCACGAAGGTTCGCCCAGCGCGAGATGATGAACCGGTGAGCATGGCGCATCGTCGCGCCTTCGATTTTTCGAGCACGGACACGGACATGTTTGACGTTCGGTCGCTTGATGCGAACGAACTTCTTCCATTGCGGGTCAGATGATTCGGGAGACATCAATTCCTCGTTTAGCTAAAATTTGCAAGCACAAGACTTGCCAAGATAGAGAAGACGAAGATGACTGCCAGGACGATGGTTGCCTCGTAAAGGCTCTTATCGATGCCACGACGTGTCGTGAATAGTTCGCCTGAGCTACCGAAGCCTGCTCCGAGACTGGCGCCTCGTGCCTGCAACAGGATACAAACAACCATGAGTACGGCTGAAACCATAGTTATGATCGGTAAAATGTCTGAAACGCTCATACGGCGATCTCCTTCTTGTTTTGATTAAGTTCCAAAAAGCCACTGATGATGTAGTTGATGAGGCTGATGATGATACCTGTGACGATTGCTGAGAAGAAGCTGATCTCGAGGTTTGGCACCAGGTTGAGCGCCAGATAAACCATGAGACCGTTAACGACGAGCATGAACAGTCCAAGCGTGATCAGGATTGCAGGTAACGATAGGACGATAACAATCGGTCGGAGTAGTGAGTTAGCTAGCGATAGTACAAGACCAGCCAGCAAAAAGGTCGTGGTTGTTGCCTCTGTGTCGTTGAATCCTCCACCCAACAGCCGACTGGCGATCCAGAGCCCGAACGTGTTGAGTAGCCACCTCAGCAAAAAGACCGCAAGTTGTTTTCGCATATCCCAGGTATTATACCTTATTTAGCGAATCTCCGTCGAGAGACGGGCTGATAGGTTTTTGAACCCGTTTTCTGTGATCAAGATGTCATCTTCGATGCGCACGCCGATCTGCTCATCACGAATATAGATACCGGGCTCAACCGTCAACACCATGCCAGGTCGCAGACTGCTGTGACCGACTAGATTGTCATGTACATCGACACCAAGTCCATGCCCCATCGCATGCGGAAAATATTCTCGATAGCGTTCGGTCGACAGTTTGAGACTCGTCAATGCTGTTTTCATGATGTGCTCACATTCTGCTTGGTATTCCTGGAGCGACAAACCCGGTTTCAATAGATTAATACATCGTTCCTGGGCTTCACGAACCGCATCATGGACCGCGTGTTGGCGTTTAGTGGGTGTACCAAGGCTATAGGTTCGGCTGATATCTGCTGCATAACCGTTGACCCGAGCTCCGACATCGAGTAGTACCAGCTCTTTTTTACTAAGACGTCCTTGGTTCTTGACGTAGTGCAGCGTGCAGGCATTAATGCCGCTAGCCACTATCGGGTCGTAGGCATGACGCGCCCCTTTGCTCCGGATAGCCTGGGTTAGTATGGCGTCGAGTTCATATTCATATTTCGCACCTGAAAGACTTTGTTTCATCGCCTCTATAGCCCCGATCGTGACATCGATCGCTGCTTGGATGGCCGTCGTCTCTTCTGGTTGCTTGATCGTACGGAGTTCGGCTAGCTCACGATTACACAACTGAACCGTCTGAAATGTCCGTTCGAGCGTTTTTTTGAGCTCTGCCTGCGCGCTATTGAGCTGAAAATGTCCATGTTCACGCAGATACGAAGGTTGTTCGGTCGTATAAACGATGCTGTGGTGTTTAACAAGTTGGCGGAGGCGGCGTACGGCTTCGTCACGCTCAATGATGGTTTTTATGCCACTTCCGGACTTGATGGTTTCTGGCGAGAAACTACCGTCGAAAACCGCTTGGGTATCACTAATCTCAGGCGATACCAGCCACTCCGTCCCATGTGTACCGTCAAGTACCAACCACCAGTCAGGTAAATCAACACCGGTGAGATACCAAAAATTAGCCTCTTGCTCGAACCAGCATGCCGCGTCATGCGTCCGCTGTACTTCACCATAGCCGGTGATAACCACGAGTGCCCCGCCACCTATTTTGTCGAGAAGCGCTCGTCTATTTTTTTGATAAAAGTCCGGATTCATACCCCTAGTCTACAGTGCTCTCAGCCTTCGGATGAAACCAATCGTAGATGACTATTGCCTTCTTTTCGCCGAGCACCGCCACCAACTGTTCACGCGTCGCCTCTTTGACGCCGACACCACTGCCGAAACTTGCTATTAACTTCTTACGCGTCGCTGGTCCGACACCGGGTATATCGTCGAGGATACTCTTTGTAGCAGCTTTTCGCTTGAGTGTACTGTGGTAGCTGATCGCGAAGCGGTGGGACTCGTTGTCGAGACGGGCAATCAGCTTGGCAATATGACTACTGTTTTCGAGCTCTACGGTCTTATATCCACTCTCATCTGGAATCACTAACCGTACGCGGGCACTATGGCTATGATCACCACTCTTGTTACGCCCAATATACGCGATATTTTCGGCACGTAGCAGATCAGCTACCGCACCGAGTTGCGGTATGCCACCGTCAATGATGACCAGATCGGGCCGACCCCAGTCATGAAGGTGTTTGAGTCGACGTGACAATGCTTCGCGCATATGTGCTGTGTCGTTATTGCCAGGTAACTGCATCTTGAACTTGCGGTATTGGCTCTTATCGGCGAGCCCATTGGTAGCCACGACCATGCTGGCGACATTGTTTGTGCCGCTCATATGTGAGATATCGTACGCCTCGATACGTCGCGGTACCCCGGTTAGCCCAAGGAGCGTCACGAGACCGGTCAGGCCCTGGTCTTTACTGATATCCATAAATTCGCGGTCACCAAAGACGATCTGACGTTGGAGCTCTTTGAGGTCTCTTAGACGGTTACGAAGCCGTGCTGCGTGCTCAAAGTCGTGCCGATTTGCGGCGCGTTGCATATCTCGTTCAATCTCCTTCATCAGAGCTTTTCGTTCGCCCTTCAGATACCGAATGAGTTTCTTCAGGATTTCTTTGTAGTCGCTACTACTGATCATCTGGGATTCGACTCCGGGACAGAGGCCGATATGGTACTGTAAACAGAGACGACGAGGCATCGTTTCATGGGTACTGTACGGGAATACCCGCCTCAGATACCGGAGTGCTTTTTTGACTGCCCAACCGTTATAGTACGGCCCGAAATAGGTGGCCCCGTCATCGAGCGGACCACGTGTGAACGTCACGCTTGGGTACGCATCCTGCATTGGGATACGCACGAAGAGTTGGCTTTTGTCATCACGCAGCAGAACGTTATATCGGGGCTGGTAGCGCTTGATCATCTCTGATTCCAGAAAGAGTGCATCGAGCTCCGTCTCAACGACAATCCATTCCGTATCAACGATTTCCGCTACGAGTGCGTCGGTTTTCGCATCCCGCAGACGTGACTTTTGAAAATACTGACGTACCCTGTTCTTGAGACTCGCTGCCTTGCCAACATAGATGACCTCACCACTCGCAGCCTTATGAAAATACACCCCTGGCTCCCCAGGAAGCGATTTGAGCTTGTTTTCTAGCACATCGGTCATTTGTACTAGTATACGGCAAACGGCGCTGAAAATGCTTGTGCTAATGTCATTTTTATGGTTAAAAGTATTGACATTGCAAACTATTTATGATAATATGAGCTTAACCTCTGTGAGGTGGGACATGATCAAGAAGTGTGGCTGATCTGTTATCACAGGTATAGCAATCTACTTGAGAGGGTCCCATAGCACTTGCGAGGCGTCGTTTAACAATTTAGCCAAGAAGTGTTTGCGACACTTAGCAAGTTAGTTATTGTTACTTTTCGCAAACTAGATAGTCATTGGGTTTTTAAACCCAAGACACCAACTACTGCAATCTATATTCTTCTTCCCTAATGAGGTGTGACGATCGCACGGACAATTCACTTGCCCAGGCGATCGTCACACTTCCCTGCGGGGTGGGTGTGGCGGTCAAACAACCGACTACCACCCCGCACGAAGGGGGGAATGGAGAATCATGAACAAGAGACAGACCAGGAAGGTCGTACGGACCTTCCGCCGTGCCATGAGCACGCCCGTCGAGCGCGAAACCGCAGTGAAGGGCATGTCCATCCGGATGATGTTCACCGCTGTGCTTTTCCTGCTCTTCGGTGGCCTGGCCGGCGTGTCGTTGCTGGCTTCGCCAGCTTCAGCAGCGTCCAGCAGTGTCAGCAGCTCCGACGAGGAGCCGCCGTCCTGTGACGACGTGGAGGTCGGTACCGGCACTGGCGAGTGCGCCGACGTCGTCAGCAGCGAGAGCCACTCGAAGTCTTCGAGCAGCTCCCGCGCCACGTCCGTCAACGGCGTCAAGCTGAGCTCCAAGGTGACCGTCCTCGCCCGCATCAGGGCAAACGGTACGCCGAAGAGCCAGCAGGACAACTGCTTCCAGACCAACCGGCCGATGTCGCTCTGGACGAGCTACAACGCGGAGGGCACCACCGGCTGGCACTGGAAGAGCTACCCCAAGGGGAAGCGCTTCTGCCGGATCAACGGCGCCGTCCGTGACCCGATCTGCCACAACCAGGTCAAGATCGGTGTTCCGAAGAGCAAGCCTCCGAAGAACGCCATTCGCGGCAAGGTGAAGTTCGTCAAGAAGCTCAAGTGGCACGTCGAAGCTGTCGCCAAGGCCGACGAGAAGGTGACCACTCACGCCAAGGCGTGGTGCAACTCCAACTCGGGCTACGCCTACGGCGAGGGCCGCGGCATGGCCGCTGCCTACGCTGTTGGACGTGGTTCGGCGCGTGGCAGCGTGCTCGTCAAGCTGTTCGCCCAGGCCGAGGCCCAGGCGGCGGGCGACCTCGCCCTGCAGCTCGACGGCAAGTCCGTCATCCAGGTCAAGGCCAAGGTGAGGGCGGACGCGTTCGCCAAGGCATCGTCCGAGGCGCACGCCTTGGCCGAGTGCCGAGACAACCCGCCGGAGCACGACGAGTGCCCGAACATCCCGGGCAACCAGCCGCCGGGGTACGAGTGCAACCCGCCGGAGGTGAACAAGCCGCCGACGTGCGAGCTCGTGCAGCACCCGGAGCACATGTACGTCAGCCTGGAAGGCAAGGAGCCCTCGCGGTACCGTGCCAAGGCCGTCTGGAGTGATCCCGACGAGCAGCTGACGAAGGACGACGCGACCGTCACTGTGACGGGCCAGGCGTTCATCGTCAAGGGCAATGACATGTTCCCGGAGCGGTGGGACACCGAGGGCAACCAGGTGGTCTACACCTTCTGGATCGAGACCAAGCAGCAGACCGGCAACGCGACGCTGAGCATGGAGGTCTTCGACTCCAAGGGTGCCAAGTGCGAGGACTCCAAGACTTTCCCGGTCGTGGAGGACGAGTTCTGATGCAGTAGGGTGTCGCGGTGGCGCACGATTTAGGCTTCGGTCTGGGTCGTGCGCCCCGCACATCTTCCTTAAAATCTCAATGACTATCTAGTTTGCTTTATACCAAATTCGAGTAAAGTATTTTCGAAAAGGAGATTACCCTAGTGAAAAAACTACTTTCGATCATAACTGGTGCTGTCATGGCATCAGCGCTCGTCGTTTCAACTGTAGCAGCCGTTGGTGCTGGCCAAGTTGAAGCTGGCGACATCTACCGTGTAAAGAACGTCACCAAAGGCGGCGACTTTACCGACCCAGCAAGCGCCACTTGTGGCGACACTGTTCAATACAAAGTTCGTATTCACAACCCAGGTCCTGACAGCCTCGGCAACGTAACTGTCACCGCCACCCTTCCTGGTGGCGTTGCAACTACGCATGTCTCAAAGGTTACTGTCAGCTCACCTAACGCTGACCCAGCAAGCACAAGTGACACTGCAACTGTCAACCTAGACAAGGCAGGTAAACTTAGCTATGTCGCTGGTTCAACTGAATTGCTTGACCACAATGGCGCACGCGTTAATGGTCTTGGTGACACCATCACTAGCAGTGGTGTGAACATCGGCAACGTCGGTGTGTCACTGCAGCAAAAGCGCTTTGTTCAATTCAAAGCAAAGGTTACATGTGAAGAAGCACCAAAGAATATCAAAGTTTGTGAGCTTGCAACAAAGCAGGTTATCACCATCAAAGAAAACGAGTTCGACAGTGCTAAACACTCAAAGAACCTAAACGACTGTAAGAAGGAAGTTCCTGGCAAGATCACTGTTTGTGAGCTCGCTACTAAGACTGTCGTCACGATCAACGAAGGTGACTTCGATGCAAAGAAGCACTCGAAAGATCTGAACGACTGTGAGGAAGCTCCTGTTGAGACCCCTCAGGTTATCGCTGCTACCGGTCCTGCTGGCACAATCGCTAGCATGTTCGGCCTCAGCGCCCTGACTGCTGGTATCGGTTACGCCGTCCAGCGCCGTCGCAACATTCTTGGCTAATCGAGTCTGACCGCTCTGCCCTCGTCATGAGGAACTCGCTAACAACATTAGTGGAGTTCGATCAGACACAGAAAAAACCCTGCATCACTGCAGGGTTTTTTCGTTATATCAGAGTTTTGCGAGTCGCGTTTTCCAGAACGCACGCCAACTTTCGGCTTGCTCCCGAGAAGCAACTTTAACCTGTGTCGCGACCACCATCGCTTTGTGACCTGGTTTATCTTCACAGGCCACGACGCTACGACTGCCGTCGCCAAGCTCTGCTTTCCAATACAGCCGCTTGTCAGTACCGGACAATCTGCTCGACTCGATAGGTGTACCATTCAGTTCAGAAAGGGCACTATGCGCTTCCTCAAATAAAGCCATCACATCCTCTTTACTTCCAGCCAACGTCCGACTGCTCGCTACTTCGAACGTGCCGTCAGCTACCTGACCTGGCACGCGCCGTCCGATGTGCTGTTCATAGGCAACAGTCACGCCTTGGGCCCACCAACCAGCATTGTCCGTTTTCCCATCCAGCTCTGCATGAACAATGTCAGCGATGGCTCGGTGCACAAGGTTGCGCGCATTTGCCGCATCCAGCAATCTAACCCAGTCATCCCAACTGCGACCGGTCGCTTGTTCGATAGAAGCCAGGTTGCTCGGTTTCGTCACAAGACTCCATCCTTTTCATCACGTTGGGCTTTCGCCATGGCGACCAGTTTCATGAGTTCATCGATGTTGATATCTGCGAGGCTCGTAAAACTGATATTGCTCTTACCGACTCTTACCTTGCCGACCCGTTTCCCATATTTTTCAACGACATATTCCTTACCCTCGACAGCCATGATATAGATGCTGGTATAGTTTTTTTGCAGCCCCAGCCCAACCGCGAACCAATCGCCTGTTTTGCCGGCCTTGCTTCTATATGTCATCGGGCCGTAGCCGATGAGGATTTGGTCTGAACCACCCCAAAACGTCCCTTCGAAAATGACGCGGTCATCACTCTCCATAGTCTGACGGATCGCTTTGTCTAGTGACTGCATATCATACCGAACGTCACCCGTTAGGCTTGCTAGATATTCGTCCGGGTCACGGTCGCTTTTTCCTATGGCCATCGCTGTTTCGTCCGCCTATAAGATACCTCGATGAGTTCCTTTAGCACGTCGAGATCAACGTCGCTGAGGCGTTTGATGTACAGGCACCCCTTACTTGTCGTGCATTTACCAAGCTTTTTGACACGCTCTGGCTCATTTTCGCCCAACGCCTCGAGGAGATATAGCACGAGTGAGCTCTTACGTGGCGAAAAACCGATGGCGCACATGTCGCCTTCACGGCCAGACTCATAGACATAGTGGTAGGTATCAAATCCGATGATGCTTGGACCCCACATCGTGGCTGGCTGGCCACTAGCCGACTCCATCATCTCGATGAGTGTCATACTATCGAGACGCTTTTGTTCGTCAGGAACCCCAGCGAGAAAATCGAGAACATCCTGTCTAGTTGCTTTGGTCTTGTTCTGGTTCATACCTTCTAGTATACGCCCCAGTGACTCGCATCATGCGACCGCTTCTAGCGCGGCAATATCAATCTTTTTCATCTGCATAAAAGCTGCGAATTGCGCCGGATTCAGTTCAGCCAGGCGTTGTTCAGGTGTGATTTGCCAGCTGAGGCCGTATTTGTCTTTGCACCAACCGCACTGCTCGCTTTCCGGAACATGAGAAAGTTTTTCCCAGTAATAATCGATCTCTGCCTGGTCAGCACAGTCGATCATGAGCGATATTGCTTCAGAAAACGTAAAGACCGGCCCGCCGTTGAGCGCCACGAACTTCTGGCCGGCCAGCTCAAACTCGACCGTCAAAACTTTTCCTGCAAAATCTTTCTGGAAATCAGCCAAACCTTCCTCAGGATAGTGTGTGACTCGTAGAATCTTGCTATCGTCACCAAACACCTCGCAGTAAAAATTTGCCGCTTCTTCGGCTTGGGTGTCGAACCACAAGCATGGAGTAACTTTTTGTACATTTGCCATATATAACCTCCTTAGTTCCTTAATTGCTTTGCACGAAATAGTGCTATCCGTCTCACAAGATCGAGTGGCAACGGTTGATCGAGTGGAAACTGCACCGAACCTTTGCCGCGCTTATATTTGTTTAGCTCCTCCTCGAACTCAGCATGACCATCAGGTGTAGCGTAAAATCCAATGTGGTGCGCAAAGGCTGCAAAATGCACCATGTTCTTACCGCCGATCCGAAATGTCGGCATGCCGTAGCTGATCGCCTCGACACTATCCGGCACCGCCAGATGGATGGTTTTTCGCATACTTTTGAGCATTGACTGAATGGGTGGTTCAAAGCTCTCGATATACTTGTCGATTGATTCTACGTGCTTCACGTTACCAGTCCTTCCTGGGCGGCTCGATTAATACCTGGCGCATCGGCCTCGCCTGTTTGTTTACTCTCCTGATATTTTGCAGATAGAGCTCGGTAATATTTCGAGCTTAGTGCGAGCAAGCTTGCAGTCAGACCTATAACGGCGGCTAGAATGAATAGCAATGCAATACCACGATTGACACCCGTTCCAAACCAGCTACCGATCATACCAACCCCTGCGCCGGTTGTCATAAATGGTATGAAGATGAACTGAGCGATCGGGCTAATCGCAAAAGCTGTCAACGGACTCGCCGCCTGTTCGACGCTCTGCGCAAAACCAAACACCCTACCCTGTCGTTCAAGCGGCACGACACGCTGTAATATGGTTTGCTCAGCAGCCTCTGCATACGGGATCAGGTACATATATACGAGCATGCCGACCGCCAGCATGATAACGCTAGCCTGCAACGGGAACAGTATCGTAATGCTCCACATCGCAACGTTGACGAGTAATAGCGTACGGAGCGGATTTTTTCCCAGGCCGGTTTTTGCGATGATAAGACCACCGAAAATAAACCCTGTCGAGAGCACCGCCCACAACAAGCCCCACGCTTGCACGCTCATGAGCTCAAGACCATACGCATCCATCAAGGCCATAAAGACGCCGCCCAGAAAATTATTAAAGGTACTAAAAAGTATCAAGGCCCATAGCCCTGGCACCTGCCTGACGATACGGAAAGTACCCTTTAGGTCGACTTTTTTACTTGGTGACTCCTGGCCTTCAACGTGGACGATGCCTTTCTCCGGGACACGAACGAACCAAAGATGTATGATACTGAACACCAAGATACCGACGGCAAGCCACAATACGCCGAGCATTCCGTTCCATGCAACAAGCAAACCACTCAGAGCGCTTGTTACGAGAAAACTGACACCGCTCGCCGAACCGACCAGGCCATTTGCCTTATCCCGAACCGCTTCCGGTATCAAAATAGTTACCAATGTAGGCATAGCGATAGTTCGGATATTGCCGATAATCACACCTATCATGAGCAAAACGATAAACGCCCACAGGATAGGACTCGTAGGATCCGTAAAGACCGCCTTGTCCACTGCAAGATAAATCGCCAGCGCGCACAGATAGGCGACTAGACTGGACAAACTCGAGACCTGCATCATAGTCTTTTTCTTGTGGTGATCGACAAGGCTACCAAACCAGATACCACTCGCTGCGGTGAACACTAAAAAGATCCCGGCAATGATACCTGTCGCGAACACCGACTTTGTCTGAAGGTAAGTATAAAATGTTATCGCGAACCAAACAGTAAAGTTTATGACTGACACGAACAGCGTGTTTAGCAGTAGATGTAAGAAGGCGCGCATGGATGACATCTTGAAGTCGAGTTGTGTCGGGGTAGGTTTTGGCATAGGAAGACTTTATTGCTCTCCGGCGAAAATTGAGTCCAGCTTGGTAAGCTGACTCGCAAAGCCCTCCACCATACCCATTTTTAGCAGTTCTTCGATCTGCTCGGCACTATCGGCGACACTTCGGCTGATTAGTTTCGCTCGGCCGTCTTCTTCGATAAACTCATTCGTGACGGTCAACGTCGGCATCTCATGGTTCAACACGCCATCGGCATCTGAGAAATAATCTTTATACGTAAAACTGTTCGGTGCGTCGACGGACTCTATCTCCATTACACCCCATGACTCCTGGCCGAACCATTCACCCTGTGCCTCGTCGACACATTTCATTCCGTAGTGGACACGACCTCCGCTCTCGAAGTTAAACTGCTTGACAGTCGTCGTCCAACCCTCTGGCCCCCACCAAGCTGTGAATTTCTCAGCTTCAGCAAAATACGACCAAAGATTCTCTTTTGTTGCATCAAAGCTACGCTCGATGACGAGAGTTTTAGCTTCGAGATCCTTGGTCACCTTAGTCTTGTCCATAGCCACCTCCTTCATAGTTTAGTAATGTCTGAAGTTTGTCATGTCGACCCTGCCATGTCTCGCGGTATTGTTCGAGATAGTCGTCCGCTAAACGTAGTGCATCGGGTGCAATCCTTACCATTTGTTTTCGCCCCTCTTTCCGCTTTACGATCAAATGCGCTTCCTCGAGCACCTTGAGATGCTTAGAGATAGCTGCAAAACTGACATCGTACCGTGCAACCAACTCACCGACGGAATGTTCTATCTGTGACACACGCTGCAATATATCGCGTCGGATCGGATCGGAAAGCGAGTAAAAGATGTTGTCTAGAGTATATTCAACCATTTGGTTAAATATTACTCCGACACGCAATCCTCGTCAAGCTTCAAGAACCGCGATGATATTACCGAATGGGTCCTGGAACCATGCAATATCTGGGCCCATACCTGCTGCTTTGCCTCGTAGAACACCCCGCTCATCCTGCGTAGCCGGCAACGTGTCGTAGCGTTCCATCGAAACACCTGATGCTACCAGTTCGTCAATCACCTGGTCTATGTCATTGACAACAAAGTTAAGGGTCGTATACGCGGCAGGCTGGTGATCATCCTTTTGGTATAAAAAATGCGACTGTCCCCCGGGAAGTCGCAACTGTAGTCCCATGCTGTCGTCTTCGACCGAACAGCCCAACTTTCCTTCATAGAAATCGCGCGCCAGTGTGAGATCACTCACCGAGCAACCGCTAAATGTTGTTGCGTTCTCAAACATTAAGACCTCCTTGTTTTCTACTCCTAGTATACGCTTGATTAGGTAGTAAGAACCAGGGCGCTTTCCCGGCATACGTCGGTATGAAACAGGAGATCAGGATTTTTCTTGCAGATTTCGCAGATGAGTACGAGGTCGTTGCAGTTGGCGAACGCACAGTTCTCAAAGTTGCTCGTTTTACCCTGACAATGGGTGCACTCACCAATGACGACTGTGTTATCGGAAAAATTCACCGTCATGCGATCGTCAAAGACTCGTAAGCTTCCCTCCCATAGGCCATCGTCACCATAGGCTTCACCGTACTTTACGATGCCGCCATCAATTTGGTACACATCTTGAAAACCACGTTTTTTCATCATACTCGACAGTAGTTCGCAGCGAATACCACCTGTGCAATAAGTGACCACCTTTTTATCTTTGAGATCATCGTACTTTCCGCTCTCTAGCTCCGGGATGAAGTCGCGACTGGTGTTTGTGTCAGGAACGACTGCGTTCTTAAAGCGGCCGATTTTTGCCTCGTGCGCATTACGACCATCGAAAAACACCACGTCATCGCCATATTTCTCAACCAGCTCATGTACTTGTCGTGGTTTGAGATGCGTACCACCATCAACCACACCGTTTTCATCAACGACCGTCTCGGCTGCCGCTTTGAAACCGACGAGTTCTGGGCGAACCTTGACGCTCATACGAGGAAAGTCTTCGCGAGTGCCGTCCGACCACTTAAAAACGGTGTCTTTGAAGCCAGCAAACGTTTTGGTCTCTTTGATGTACCTTTTAAGATCAGCCATTTCGCCACCTACCGTACCGTTGATACCATGCGGGCTGACTATGATACGGCCGCGCAGATTCAAGCCTGAACAAAGTACTTTTTGCCAGAGCATCAGAGCCTCAGGGTCTTTGATGGGCGTGAATTTGTAGTAGAGCAGAATCTTTTGCATTGACAGAGGTATATTATACCACCACATACTCCCTCCCCCGGATCTCTACAAAATCCCCCACGTGGGGGATTTTGTATCTCCTAGGATTATAGTCGTGAATAGACGGGACGTGGAATGTGAGGCTCAGCGTACCAGGTTCGCGACGCGACTATTTGTTGGCGTCGACGTTGGCTTGCTTTGGCTCATCCTGAGCGTGACCACCAGGCATCTTTTCTTCGGCCTGAGACTCTTGGTCGGTGTCCTCACCGTGTTCAGATTCGACATCAGCCGGACTTTCAGCATCACCAGCTGCTGCTTCGTTCTGGGCCTGGAGCGCGGCTGGTTCCCATACGCTCGCAACCATCAGGTCGGTAACGCGCTGTTTTTCCTCTTCCTCTTCATCGCCGTGACCACTGTCGTGCTCAACGAACTCGACCCCTTCAGGCAACGTTGCATCGCCGAGAGTGACTTTCTCGCCAGCTTCTTTGAGGTCTGCGATCGAAACTTGAACGGAATCAGGTAGGTCCATCGGCAGTGCCTTAACCTCGATTTTATCGAGTGCCTGCAAGACGATAAGTCCAGCTTTTTCGGCCTCACTCTCACCTTCACCAACTAGTACGATTGGCACCTCAGCAACAACCGGGTCACTCGCCTTGACGGCGTGGAATGACACGTGCGTGATGGTTCGTTTAACTGGATCATGGTCGACGTCCTTGATCATAGCGATTTTCTTCTTGGCACCGATAGTCAGGTGGACCGGCGCGTGCTTGCCTGCGACTGCGTAGGCTTTTTCCATGATATTGACCGGTACTTGAACGCTGATCGGGTCGACACCTGGTCCATAAACGACTGCGGGAACGAGTCCATCACGTCGAAGTTTGGCGACTTTTTTGCCGTGAACGTCGCGCTCATCTAATTTTAGAGTTACTTTGTCTCCCATATCTCTCCTTTCGGATACTTTTCCGGAGTCTTAGTGTTCTGTATAAACAGTATACCATAACAGGGGTGACGTGCTACAATGTCCGGAAATGAAACGTTACCTCCCACTGTTTATTGCCATACTGGTGCTGTTCCTCGGCGGCCTTGCCTACCTCGCGATCGACCACTACGGTATCGAAGCGTTGATTAACCTGGTCGGTGTCGCAGGTATTGCCGGTATCGTCTTTGCGGAGTCCGGCCTACTGATCGGCTTCTTTTTACCGGGAGATAGTTTGTTGTTCACAGCCGGATTCCTGGTTCAACAGAATATTCTCGATGTGAATATCCATTTGCTTGCTCTGTTGTTGTTTATCGCTGCAGCTGTCGGCGACAGTGTTGGCTACGCTTTTGGACAAAAAGTCGGACGTAGGCTGTTTCATAAAAAGGATTCTTTGTTCTTTCATAAAGAAAACTTGCGACGTGCCGAGGAGTTTTATGAGAAAAATGGTTCCAAGACAATCGTCCTAGCGCGCTTCGTACCAGTCGTTCGCACCTTTGCGCCGATCGTCGCCGGTATCAGTCATATGAACTATCGAACGTTTGTCGCCTACAACTTGGTCGGTGCATTCGTTTGGGCGGTCGGCCTGACTTACCTGGGCTACTTCGCTGGTGGCGCTATCGAACGCTCCGGTATCAACATCGAGTACGTTATCCTCGGTATTATTTTCTTGTCAGTGCTACCACCGATTATTCACATCCTGCGCGAGCCAGAAGCTCGTGGGGCAATGGCGAAGTTTTTACGAAGGAAATAGTCAGAGCAGATGCTTGAGGTATGAGCCGGTGGCGCTGTCTTTGACTTTTGCGACCACTTCAGGAGTACCTTCTGCGATGACATGACCGCCGGCCGCTCCACCCTCTGGTCCCATGTCGATGAGATGATCGGCTGATTTGATGACGTCGAGATTGTGCTCGATGATAACCATACTGTTACCGGTGTCGACGAGGGCCTGCAGGACATGGAGAAGTTTCTTAACATCCGCACTGTGCAGTCCGGTGGTTGGCTCGTCGAGAATGTAGAGCGTTTTGCCGGTCGCACGGCGGCTGAGTTCAGTCGCTAGCTTGATGCGCTGTGCTTCACCGCCAGAAAACGTCGTTGCCGGCTGACCAAGCTTGATATAGCCGAGACCGACTTCGACGAGAGTGTCCATCTTACGCTTGATAGCTGGGAGGTTTTCAAAGAACTCCGCAGCCTGCTCAACTGTCATTTCGAGGACATCGGAAATTGTTTTGTCCTTGTACGTAATCTCGAGGGCTTCACGGTTGTATCGCTTGCCATGACAGACTTCACATTCAACATAGACATCGGGCAAAAAATGCATCTCGATCTTGATCACGCCATCACCCTGGCAGTTTTCGCAGCGTCCACCTTTGACGTTAAAACTAAAGCGTCCGGCTTTGTAACCACGAACTTCGGCCTCTGGAGTGCTGGCGAAAAGCTCACGTACAGCCGTAAAGACACCCGTATAGGTCGCTGGGTTGGAGCGTGGTGTCCTTCCGATTGGGCTCTGGTCGATGACGATGACTTTATCGAGCTGGTCGATGCCTTCGATGTTATCGTGACTACCGGCAACCTCATGCGCACGGTGCAGCCTTGCTGCGAGTTCTTTGGCGAGAATATCATTGATAAGGGTTGACTTGCCTGACCCGCTCACCCCGCTCACGACCGTCATCAGGCCAAGCGGGATATCAACATCGATGCCTCTGAGGTTGTGCTCACGAGCATTTTTGATAGACAGTAGTTTGCCGTTACCTTTGCGTCGCTTTTTTGGTGTTTCGATCTGCAATGCGCCACTGAGGTACTGACCGGTGATGCTGTTTTTGTTACTCGCAACTTGTTCAGGCGTGCCCACCGCGCAGATTTCACCACCATGGATACCAGCACCTGGACCGATATCGAGCAAGTAATCAGCCTCACGAATCGTATCTTCATCGTGCTCAACCACCAGTACCGTGTTACCTAAGTCACGAAGGTGTTTGAGTGTCGCGATAAGACGGTCGTTATCACGTTGATGAAGACCAATCGACGGCTCGTCGAGTACATACAAGACACCTTGGAGTCCCGAGCCGATCTGCGTCGCCAACCTGATACGCTGAGCCTCACCACCGGATAGGGTATTGGCCGCACGACCAAGCTCGAGATACGTCAGCCCAACATCGGCCATAAAGCCAAGTCGCGAGGTTATCTCTTTGAAAATCTGGGTGGCAATCTGCTTTTCTTTGTCATCAAGCTTGAGCGTGTTTCGGAATAAATCGAGCGCATCGATAACGCTGAGATCACAAATATCCATAATGTTCATGCCATGAACCGTAACAGCGAGTACTTCCGGCTTGAGACGTTTACCTTTGCAGGCGTGACAACTACGTTCACGCATGAAACGTTCGATATCACGACGCATAAATTCGCTATCGGTTTCTTTGTGACGTCGCTCGAGATTGGGGACAACGCCCTCATAGGTTGAATCGAAGAACCTACCGGTACCGAGTTGCACGCGGTATTTCTGATTACCCGTACCATAGAGAACTTTTTCGAGATCCTCATCCGACAACTCACCGACGCGGGTATGAACTGAAAAGCCATTAGCTTCTCCGACGGCCGAGAGTTTCTTCATATACCAAGCGTCAGAGTTTACGCGGTTATATGGTCGGATCGCACCTTCGGCAATCGTCAAGTTCGGGTTGAACACGAGCTCTGGATCGACTTCCAGCCGACTCCCCAGCCCAGTACAGACCGGGCAGGCGCCAAATGGTGAGTTGAATGAAAAGAGTCGTGGCTCGAGCTCCGGAATCACGATATCTGGGTGGTCGAGACATGCGTAGCGCTGCGAGTAAAGATGATTCTCCTCGGTATCGGCATCAAGCACAGTGATTGTCCCGCCAGCGACTTCGAGTGCTTGCTCAACCGACTGCGCGACGCGGCCACGGCTCGCTTCTTCGAGTACAACACGGTCAACGACGACATCGATCGAGTGTTTGTACTTTTTATCAAGCACAGGGAACTCATCGAGCGCATAGATAACGCCGTCGACGCGAACACGGGCAAAGCCGAGTCGAGTATATTGTTCTGGCACATGTGCAAACTCACCTTTTTTGTCGATGACAATCGGCGCGAGTAACACGAGTCGTTTACCGTCTCCGAGCCGCATCACCTCATCAACGATCGCTTGTGGTGTTCGGCGCGTGACTGGGTTACCGTCAACAGGACAGTGCGGTACACCAACACGTGCATAAAAAAGGCGAAGGTAGTCGTAGATTTCCGTAACCGTAGCCACAGTCGAACGCGGGTTTCGACTGGTTGATTTCTGGTCGATAGAGATAGCAGGGCTGAGACCATCAATCTGATCGACATCCGGCTTCTCCATCAAGCCAAGGAATTGTCGCGCATAGCTGCTGAGACTCTCGACATAGCGGCGCTGGCCTTCGGCGTAGATAGTATCGAAAGCAAGCGATGATTTACCAGAACCACTCAGGCCAGTGATGACCACTAGCTTGTCGCGCGGTATCTCGACGGAAACATTCTTTAGATTGTGCTCACGCGCACCAGTAACACGGATAACCTCAGACATAACCCGTCCATTATACGCTCACTTGTGCCTCCCTGTCACGACCCGGGGTATACTGAAAGTAGTGCAACGCATCAAAACTACTTGGAAGCGCCTCCCTGACAAACCTCGTCGCATACTGACATTTATCCTAGGTGCTCTTCTCATTGTCACCGCCGGATTGATTGGATGGGTGCCGGGGCCAGGTGGTACGATCATCTTTTTACTCGGAATTGCGGTTCTCGCCACCGAGTTCTCGTGGGCTGAACGAGTTCGTGACTTTATTCTAAAACTACTGAAAGATATCGCCGTGCTCATCCGACGCTATCCACTTTGGAGTCTGTTGCTGTTAAGCGCTGGTTTCTTGATCGCCCTCTACGTTGCCTACCTCTTTTATACTTACATCATCTGATTTGCATTATATCTATTTTTGTGATATACTAGATGTATGGATAAGCGTGTTTATATGGTTGGCGGGCTCGCCATTTTCGTCATTGTGGTACTCACCCAGACACCACTCGTCGCCACGCTTTTTTCTTTTTTTATTATGGGCATGATTCCAGGCACCGATCTGGCAGTCCCGTTTTGGGTGATGCTCATCCTCTACCCGCTACTCTTTGTCACTACACTTTACTGGATTAGTAATCAAAGATTTTTCATCGGTGAAATGGAACAACCGGCTCGTCCAGTGATGAAGACGAAGCCTGCTAAGAAGAAATCAAGGACATCTGTGGCCCGTAAGCGAGCCGCACCAAAGCGGCGCACCCGAACCGCGACCTAGATATCGGACGGGATGATACTCTCAGCCCATAGCTGTAGCTCTTCGAGGAGGTATGTGTCACGTGAATAACTCGCGAGCTTTTTGAGCTGCTCGAGGTAGGTAGGTAGCTGTGATCTCAGCTTGTCATGACGATACGACTCCCAACGACGCATCTCATCTTCACTCAGGCTCGCTGGAAACGAGCGTGCCTTGTATCGAAACAGTAGCTCTGTAAGGCGCTCATCGATGAAAATCGGATGAAAATCGGCCAACGCATTGGCATCTGCAGCACGAACGGCTGATATGCGTACCTTGTCCTTATCGTTCACGAAACCGTCATAGAGCTGTCCTTCGACATCGCTACTCGGCTCGTATGGTTCGCGCATTTCGAAGGCTTCACGGACTGCTCCCGAAAAAGCAGTGTTTGCTGACAATATATCCAGATGCTGCTTGATGACATCGAGATCGAGCGATAGTCGTTTCCGAGAGGTCTCATCGAGCACACCAAGTGGCGCAACAGCAGGGCATTTATTGTAGGCAAGCTCCTTGACAGGCAAACGATGATAGTCGGCCTGTTCTCTGGTTTGGCGATCGGCAAAGATGATACTTGCCAGTGCTCTCGGCGTCGCGTTTAAAAACGGCGTCGGGTCATAGCGCAGATCATACACCAACACCGAGCCAGGCCTTGTGCCTGGTGCAATCGGTAGCGCCACAGTCGTCTTCTCGAACTCAGCCTCATAGCGACCTGATGAGTATACGAACGGTTGCGGCTGTTCAAGATTCACCAACTTGGCAACCTCTTTTTTATCCCGCATTGTAAGTAAATAATCGAACAATTTAGCATTATTTGACTTGATAAGCTTAGCCACACCGATAAGTGCCTCAACGTCACTCAGTGCATCATGCGCTTTGGTGTGAACGAGGTCGTTCTCCTTAGCGATTAACTCAAGCTTGTTGACGGCTTTGCCGTTTTCATCAACCGGCCATCTAATGCCCTTTGGTCGCAAGGCTCGGGTCATACGCACTACATCGAGCATGTCCCAACGGCTTCGCCCCTCCGACCAAGCCCATTCATACGGATCGTAAAAGTTACGCCACAAGGTATGGCGGATGAATTCATCATCAAACCGGACACTGTTGAACCCGACTGTGATGGTGTCTGGCGTGAACACCTCATCCATCAGTAGTTTGCAAAATTCAGGCTCACTCAGCCCATCTGCCAGCGTGGACTGCGGAGTTATACCCGTGACTAGGACAGCGCCCGGATCAGGCAACACGTCGTCACTCAGCTTGATGAGAACGTTTATTGGCTCGCCAATTGGGTTAAGCTCGAGGTCAGTCCTAATCCCAGCAAACTGCATGATACGGCTAAAATGGGGGTTCAGGCCGCTGGTTTCTAGGTCATAGAAAAAGAAACTCTTCATCACGCCTCACTATACCAGACAGACTATATTTGACATTTTCTCCCACGTGTACCATTTTGTTGAAATTATAGTGGTTATTTGTTGTAAAAAGGTTATGTACATTTTTGTACACGTGGTATGATGTTGTCATGACACGGCATGAGACTACGCAAGCTCTCAACGCTGTTCTCGAGACAGTCGGTGCTCGAGGCCTTTCCGGAGTAGTAGTGCCAGCTTCAACTGTTTTTGAAGCCCTTGAGGTGCTCAGTGCCTTTCCAGATGATGTTTCAGTCGCTGAACGACGCGGCTTGGTTGCCAACCTCAAGCGTCAAGGCTTGATCGAAGTCAGCAAGCAAGGTGGTGAGCTTGTCATACAACCATCGGTCAAAGGTGTCCATCGCCTTCAGCGAGCTCAGCTTGGAGCCTTATTTGTTCACCCACAGCAGCGATGGGATGGCACGTGGCGCATGGTGAGTTATGATATCCCAGCTCGCTACTCAAAACAGCGTCGCCTCTTCACCGCCGAGCTCCATAGGCTTGGTTTTACGCTCGTCAAAGACAGTACATGGTTTCACCCCTACCCTTGCTTTGATGTCATCTCGGAACTAGTTGCGTACTGCAGCCTCACAGATTACGTTATGGTAGCCGAGATAGCCCGACTCGACGAAAACTCGCTACGCCGCCTCTACAAAGCCTACCCCGCTCTTAACCGGTAGTGCTTCTTTTTTGTTGTCTTTATATACGTGGGGAAATTTGCAAACGAGAATATTTTAGGGAAAAGAAAAGACCCCGTGTGGGGGTCATGGATTGCTGATAGGTTGTGTGACCCCAGGTGGCCGCTCTGGAAGATAGCGGAGGCATAGCCTGCTATTTCGCTACTGAGCGGCCACCTGGCCAAAGTTTTGATGAGGATGGTCAGGGTCACTACATTGATTTCGGCAACGTAGCGCGTCAACCTTTGGGTCGCAGATTCCTCAGGCGACCCTTACCTCTTCGTGTGTATCACGTACCGCAAGGGTTCTCCTATGGCCGTGGGTGGAAGGATGGAGTGGCCCGCTACCTCTCGTGGGTGCGGGAACACGACACGTTCAGGACGTGTCGTATTGCGGATGGACGCACGGAGCGTCGACATTCCGTCGTGTGTTGCGAGCGCGCGGCGATGCCGCCTTCTCGAACAACACGAGCGTGGACCTGTGGCATTGAGCCAGTGGTAGTCCAACCTCTTTGGCCCCGCATGATGCGGAAGCTTGACCGCGTATGTTTCTGGCTCGGACGGTCCAGACGCGTCAACTTTGGGCCTATTCGACGGACGAGACTTGAGCATGAAAGGCTCAAGGTCGCGAGAGCGACAGTAAAGCTAGTTGGGAGCGCGAATCACGCTCACCACCTCCTTTCAGAGTACTCATGCCCACGAAGTGGGGCAATGTACTCGAGCCGGCGACGGTCAGATCATTCCGGGGACTGTGACCAAGACGGTCGGGTCGTGGTTGCGCACAGGCTGCCTCCTATCTCCTATCCTCTATATCTGGTTTTGGAGTAAATACACCACCTTACATGGCATACTCGCTCCAAAACCGGATACACTACCTATCAACGTGCGTACGAACAGAGGTTATCTGACGTTACAATCGCATTATATCACTTTTTAGTTTTTGTGTCAATAGTTTCTTAGGAAATCTCTTCCAGTGTCATCTGGGAGGCACCCTCTTCACCAAACCGTATTAAATCTTCCCCGCTTGCGCCTTTACGGAGCAGTTCATGGGTAATACCCATCTTTTTCATAATGTCACGCAATCGGTTGATGCTATGGACGTTGCCGTAGTCGGTACGCGCCGCAAAGCGCTCTATCTTGGGCCCGGTCACGATATAGGCACCCTCCTCTTCCCTCACGCGCCAGCCATCATCGAGCTGTCTTGTGCTGAGGCTGATGATCGTTTCGTCAGTCTCGTCCTCGGTCTGAGCTAGTGTCTCAGCTTGTTTTGCCCTGACGGTACGGACCGTAGCAGCAAGTGCCCTCAATACCTCTGTCGTTCCCTGTTTTGCCGTTGAGGACATTGCGAGCACTGTTGAACCCTTTGCCGCGACGGCAACGATAGCCGCCTTCTGATGGTCAACGATTTCCGTGTCGAGTCCATCTGTTTTGCTGAGTACGACGACCTCTGGCAGTTTTGCGAGGGTGTCACTGTAGTTTTCGAGCTCTTTTCTGATTGTCAGGTAGGCCTGGCCGGGATCATCGCTATAGGCATCGATCAGGTGGAGGATGACTGCAGTACGTTCAATATGCCTCAAGAAAGCATCACCGAGACCCTTACCTTCGCTTGCGCCTTCGATTAATCCTGGGATATCGGCAATCAAGAGGCTGGTATCATCGATATCGGCAACACCGAGGTTAGGCGTAAGCGTCGTAAAGGCGTAGTCAGCTATCTCGGGACGCGCGTTGCTAACAACGCTGAGAAAGGTGGACTTACCGGCATTTGGAAAGCCGACCAACCCAACGTCCGCAACCAGCTTGAGTTCAAGGGAAGCCTCGAAAGCCTCTCCCTTTTCCCCAAGTTCGGCGACCCGTGGTGCTTGGCGAGTCGAGCTCTTGAAATGGGCGTTGCCGAAACCACCATCGCCGCCTTTTGCGACCACAACTCGTTGGCCAGGAGCAGTCATATCGGCAATAAGGTCCCCGTCACGTATTATCATCGTCCCGACCGGCACCTTGACGGTACGATCAGCGCCGTTCTTGCCATGTCGTCGACGTATACCGCCTGGTTCACCGTTTTCGGCTTTTAACTCCTGTTTTATACGAAAATCAACCAGTGTCGAAGTATTCTCGTCAGCCACAAAAATCACATCGCCACCTTTACCGCCATCGCCGCCGTCAGGGCCACCCTTCTCGACGTATTTTTCAGTACGAAAACTGACACGGCCATCACCGCCGCGCCCCGCAGTGACAAAAACAGTAGCGCTATCCACAAACATATCTCTCCCAGTCTAACGTATTCACCCCTATAAACCAAACACACCACCCCTGGAGGTGGTGTGTCAACAACATGATCAACGCCTCTAGTGAATAAAGTTGTAGCGGGCTGCCTCACCAGCTGAGAGCGTACGGTATGACTTGACGTTCCAGCCAGCGTAGTTCATTTCAGAGATATAGATGCTTCCATCGGCGTTAACACTCTCGACGACGGCGACGTGACCGTAACCACCAGCACTGTAGCTATCCTGCATGACAGCGCCGACTCGAGGTGTGTTGTTAACCTGGTAGCCACTGCCACGGGCGTAGCTCGCCCAGGTACTTGCGTTACCCCAGAAGCTACCGACTGGACGACCTAGTTCAGCGCGGCGATTGTAGGCGTACCAGGTACAGTAACCATAGTCGTAGCGGTTTCCGGCTACGGCAGAGTTGCCAGTGTGGGAGATGATGCTTGCTGAGCTACGGCCCCGAGAGGTATTGACGAAGCCAGGTCGTTCGTTGGCAGGCAAAATACCGCCAGGCAATACGAGCTGTTGGCCAGGGGTGATGCCACCAATCTCGAGGTCATTGTAGCTCACAAGACGCTCACGGTTCGTACTATAACGTTGGGCAATACTGTCGATCGTATCACCGGCTCGTACGGTGTAGAGAACACCGTTGACGTTCGGGATACGAAGCGTCTGACCGACTGAAATCGCATCGCCAGCGAGGTTATTTGCCCACTTGACCGTATCAGCGGTAACGCCAAACTTCTTGGCGACAGATGATGCCGTATCACCAGCAACGGTGACGTAGGTCGAAATACCGCGGAGGTCAGATACCTGAACGATTTGAGGTTTGGTCAGAACACTGTTGTCTGCCTGGGCTAGCTCAGCCTTGGCGCTCAAAGAGATGGATAGGTTTGACACGTTCGAAGCCACAGCAAGACCAGCCGTTTCAGCGGTAGAGGCAGCCAAATCGGCCGCAACACGCTGGTCAACGGAGGGATCTTCAACTTTCAACACGTTCCCCTCAGTCGACTGAGCAGCAACCTGCTTTTCGACAGGAGATTGGTACCCGACGGATACCACGCTCGCGATGAGGGTGAGAATTGCAACATAGGTCATTGCCGAACTTGCTCGGTTGAGCTTCTTCGCGCGCTTCTTTGATATCGAAGCGCTGGCAGTAACCGGGGTGGTGTTACGAATGGTGGTTCTCCGTGTGCGCTATCACTAGGGCACGACTACCGTTACTTTGTCTTTCTTTTTTGTCTCTAAATAAACAAAAAACAGAGTGCGCGTCGACCTTGCTCGCGTATTTAAGTGCTATTAAATTCAAGTTGGAAAGCACTCGTACGACAGTCCACGGTAGGCATGCTACTGATCACCTGTCCCAACCCGACCACAGCTCGTAATAACAGTGGTCACGTAAGGCTCTCAGCCGTATGCAATCTAAGTATACGTGGTATTGATTTATATGTCAATTTATTTCGTGGTATCAGTTACAAAGGGTTCGGCAGTGCGCAGTGATGTTCGCCTCGTGTTCAGCCTCCGTTCGGGCAAAGAAGGTCTTGCCTGCGTCTGGCCCATCTCCGGCCACAAAGTACAGATAGTCGCCACCAGCTGGGAACGCAACTGCCTCAAGAGCACTTGGGTTCATGTTGGCGATCGGTCCTGGGGGCAGACCGCTGACTTTACGGGTATTATATGGTGAATCAAGACCTGGCGTCGCCTCGGCTCCCATCTGCTCCGCCGCATAGATGAATGTCACGTCAGATCCCAGCATCATTCCATCGTTTAGACGCTTTAAGAAGACCTGTGCGACCTGTTTTTGATCGGTAGGGTTAGTGACCTCTTTTTGGACGATCGACGCCAACGTAACAGCCTGGTGGATACTGAGACCACGCTTTTGATATTCCTCGAGGTATTTTTTCTCCTCCAGGACTCGGTAAAATTCGTCAAAGGAGCGCTCAAGTAGTTCCCCTAACGTCTGATTAGCGTTCATACGGTAGGTCTCTGGATAGATGTACCCCTCGAGATCAGCTCCAGCTGGTCGCGAAGCTAATAACGGGTGATCGTATGATGCGGTAAACGCTTGGTCTATTTCAGCCTCGCTAAAGCCATCGGCAAAGAATGATTTTCGAAGTTCATCAAGCGTGAGGCCCGGAGGGATTGTCAAATCTATTTCGTCGGTTTCGCCACTCACCATATGATCTACGATACTGGAGACGTCCTGATTTGGCGAAAGCACATACCCACCGGCCTGTAATTTGCTACGCGTTCCAGTCAGTTGCGTGTAGACATTGAATGCAAGCTTGCTCCGGATGAGATCATGCTCGTGCAACGTCTCGGCTATACCGGTAGCAGTGTCACCAGGCTCAACCACGACACGAACTTGTCGCTCTTCGTCGCTTGGCGCGCCGATTGCCCAGCTGTACCAGAGTGCCGTTGAGGTAGTAGCGCCCAGCAGTACAACAGCAAGACCCGCGAGCGTGAGAGTCAGCGTCTTGCGACGCTTTGAAGTACTGAGTACTGGCTTGTTCTCGAGAGGCACGGGCTTAATAGGTGGCTCTGGCATCTTTTCGCGCGCCGCATTCGGACGTGGCGGTCTAATGTCCATAGGTTACCTCCAGATAATCTCCTAGTATTATCGCGGCAGCATGGGCATCAATATCGGCTTTCGTATAGGTCTTATTGTGACGCTTTAGGTATTGTTCAGCAAGCACTGACGTCAGTGATTCATCCTGAAACATGATCGGAACCTTGAGCGTCTCTAACTCCGCTGCGACTCGTTCTACTTCCTTGGTTTGTGCAGTTATCTCGCCCTGCTGATTACGAGGATAGCCGACAACTAATGCACTCGGCTGTGCCTCCGCAACGAGCTCACGTAACCTGTTTATCTCAAGCCCATCCACCTCAACGGTGCATAGCGGAAAGGCGATCCGTACCTCGCTATCGGCTTGGGCGACTCCGATGCGTTTACCCCCGATATCAAGACCAAGAAATGTATGTTTTTGCTTAGTCATTCTTGACGACGAACTTGATAGTAATCTTGTCGGCGTTGTTTGGAGCTTTTGTTACCCAGAATGGCGAGAAGGAGACAGCTACGTCTTCAACACCCTGGATGCCCTCTATTTGCTGTTGTATCTCGCCTGCTCGTTTGCCTGTTAGTTGTGCCGCGAGTGTTTTCTCATCGATGTTTGGACCAACCTGGGAGGTTGCTTGGGCACGCACTGTGTAGCCTTTGTCGGTCTTTTGGAACTCGGTAAAGGCGGTGTCTTCATCGCCGCTGACGTAGATCTTTTGGTTCTCATCACCTTCGATCTGAGTCTTGGTGTAAGCATCATAGACGGCTCGGAGATCATTACGGTAGACGCCGACCAGCGTGTAGGTTGTCTCTGCGGTTAGTTTTGCATTTGATGCTTCCTGGCCGACCGCAGGGGTGCTTGTCGGGTCACCAGGTTCAACAAGGAAACTTTCAGCTATCACGACCATGTTGTCATCGAACTCTTTTTGGAGCTCGGTTTTGTACTTTTTGCTATCTTCGGCTTCAAGCTTTTCAACTGCTTTGTCGATATCCGACTGAGAAACAACTGTTACGTTTCTGTCTGTTCCCCCAGATGTCGAGCCCGTAAAACTTCCTGATGCGCCGTCAAAACTACCGTTTACCGGTCCACTCGCTCCGTTATACCTCTCGCCGGCATTGGCAGCGACAACGTCAACGGTCGCGCTACCTTCACACTTAAAGTCACTTCCACACGAAGAAGGCGGGCCATAGGTTGGGGCAGGAACCGTGACTGCCGCTCCGGTCACGAACGCCAGTCCTGAGCTTGTGACGACCTGAGTACCTGCTGGAATCGAAGCGGACGTTTCATCTTGGGCATTGGTAAACCTAACCGATCCGCTCGCTTTATCGCCCAGATTCTTCTTACCAGTCGCAGTGAAGTCAACGGTTGCTGTTTCCTTCTTGGTCTTCACGACAGCTGGCAGCACACCCTGTGCTGCGTCAACACTTGCATTCTCTCGTAGTTGCAGTGGGAGGTTGATGTTTACGATGTTGGTCTTTGCAGTAATGGCGACTGTTGCGTGACCAGCGAAGAAAATTGCCCAGACGAGAAAACCTAGTAACAGCACGCCGAGGCCGCCGAACAGGAACATCTTTTTACGGAAGGTATCAAAGTTCGGTATCTTCGAGCCCTTCTTTGGTGCTTTTGCAGCGGCTTTGCTGGCAAATGGCACTGACACGGCGGCGGCACCCGGCTCATTCGTTACAGGAAAACCAGTCAGTTCAAGTGGTTTATCCTCAGTCTTTTGCAGTTCACCGACTGGCAGCTCATCTCCATTGATGACATCGTCTTCGGGTTGTGCGGCAACCGCAGCGGCTGGTACTTCGGGTCGTGATTGGAGGTTCTTGGCGACAGGCAACGAAAGCCCAGCCGCCAGCCCAACCAGCGCCGCATCACTCGTGATGAGAACGACCCGCTTTTTTGACGAGGCTGCCGCACGTTTGAGCAGTTTGAGGTTGACGACACTCTGCAACACACCGATACGCTTTGGTGGCACGAGTGCTACGATCGGTGCTTTGGCGTTTTTTACTTTATCAATAACAGAGGTGATATCGTCTTCGATATCAACGTAGATAACGTCTTTCTTTGGATCAGTGGTCATACGCGTAGGATACGATTTAATTTTTCTTTTACGGAATCAGTTTCAGTACTTCCCACTATCGTATCATAGCCAACTCTGAGCAATCCCATGGCGGTAATGAATGTATGGTCGAGACTGGAGTTAGTCTTGTCTTCGATGCCAACGACATCTTTCGGGCTGATGTGTTGGATAGATGGGCGCTTGGTGAATGGCAGATCTTTGTACCAGTCTTGCTCTTTGAGCGCATCAACCAGCTTTACCAGGCTCGAACCACCACCACAAAGCAATATACGGTTCGGAAGGTGATCAACAGAGTCAAATTCGCTGAGCGCTAACTCAACCCCACCGAGCCAAACTTCAAGAGTCTTGTCGATTGACGCATTGACCTGAGTCGCGACGGAGCTCTTGAGATTTGCATCATCAACGTTGACCTTGAGTTTCTCGGCATCGTCGTAGCTCAGCTCCATGTCACCAGCAATGGTTCGGGTAAAACTGCGTCCTCCGATACCAAACATCTTGGTACCTTCGACACCACCGTCATTCACGACTGCGATATCGGTCGTACCTCCGCCGACGTCAGTCAAGATGGCGGTAAAGTTGCTGCTCGCGTCAGTTCCGAGCACGCTGCGACTGACTGCAAATGGCTCGGCAGCAACCGCTACAAGATCGAGATCGAGCTCCCCGGCAGCGCGTTCGAGCGCCCCGATATGAACCATCGGTGCAAAGGCGGTATAGATTTGAATGGCGACATCCTTGCCCTGGAAACCGATCGGGTTGCTGACTTTGTAGCCATCAATATGAATACTGACGATCGCAGAGTTGACGAGCTTTACTTCGACATCAGTATTACCGGTTTCGATCGCGATCTGTGATTGTGCTTTGACCTGGGCGCGCTCCTGGACTTTTTCGATGATAAATTCCATCTCGTTGATATCGAGTGCGCGATCTGGCTGCGGACGCTTGTAGCGAATAGTGCTCGTAAAGCCTTTAACGAGCTCACCAGCGATACCGATGACGGCTCGTCGCCCTTGGGCGCCAGCCTGTTGTTCAGCTTGGCTGAGTGCATCTTCGCAGTTACGGACCACACCGCCAATATCAGCGATAGCACCGCCATGCATGTCACTGAGGTCTTGTCGTGCGCGGCCGACGCCGATGATTTCGAGATTGTCACCCTCAACCCGGGCGATCAGCGCCTTGACGAACTCTGTACCAATATCAAGCCCGACCAGCAGGTCATCCTTGGCATCACCTTTTGAAGGTAATTTTTCTTTGATTTTGTTGAGTAGCATAACCTGATTTGATTATACCACTAGCGTTACGGCTTGCGACGAGATGTTAATGCTTTAGACTAACACTGCTTTGATGCGGCGGATACCGGCGCTCGAGGATTCTTCTTTGATAATCTTGAAGCGTTTACCGTCTTCAAAGAGTTGTAGGGTGTGGTCGACATGTGGGCCACCACAGATTTCGAAACTAAATGGTTTTTCGTCGCCATCGGCAATCATCTTGTAAACTTTGACCGTATCACCGTAGCGGTCGCCAAACTGTCCGAGTGCGCCGAGTGGACCGGTTGCTTCTGTTGTTGGATATTCGGCAAAGCTGACTTTGAGGTCTTTGGCAATCTGTTCGTTAACGATCTTTTCGACTTGGTCGAGCTGCTCACGCGTGACTTTTTCAGGGTGACTGAAATCAAACCTGAGACGTTCCTCGGTAATGTTACTGCCATGTTGGACGACGTGGTCGCCGAGTACATCGCGCAGTGCTTGGTACATGAGGTGTGTCGCAGTGTGGTATTTCTTGTGGATGAGGTCCTGACCGCCGAGACCGCCCTTGAAACTGCCTTTGGCGGCAGTTTGAGAGCGAGCACGTTGCTCGGCCATTTTTGCCTCAAATTCTTCCTGCCAGTTTTCCGAGCAGCCGATCCCCTGCTTTTTCGCTTCTTCAACCGATAGCTCCACCGGGAAGCCATAGGTGTCATACAGCGTGAACAAATCCTCACCGTTGATGTGAAATCCTTGCCTTTCTCGGTGGACCGTAACCCGCTCGGGCACGATTTCTGCTGTCACTGCGGTTGGGTTTTTGAGAGCTAGTTTGTGGAACTCTTTCAAGCCCTTACGAAGGGTCTGTTTGAATGCTTTTTCCTCTTTGGCTAGAATCGCGATGACTTCGTCTCGTTTTCCAGCAACTTCCGGAAAGTCATCGTGATAGAGATCCGCAATCACAGGAACAATTTCTTCCATGAAGTTTTGTTCTATGCCAAGGTCAAAGGCCTTGAGGATCGCACGACGCACGAGACGGCGCATCACGTAACCCTGATGTTTGTTACTCGGTACGCAACCGTCAACCGCCATAAAGGTCGCTGCTCGCAGATGGTCGGCTATCACGCGCATACTTTCAGTGTGCGACTCGTAGTCTTTGCCGCTCAGGCTACGAAGCTTTTCGATGATCGGCCACATCAGGCTGATCTTGAATACATCAGGGTCATTTAGTTTGGCTGCGGCGATGCGTTCGAGACCAGAGCCGTGGTCAACATTCGGCTTCTCAAGCTTTTCAAATTGACCTTCCGCGACCTTTTTATAGGCCATAAAGACGTTGTTTCCGATCTCCATAAAGCGGCCGCAGTCACAGTTCGGATGACAGTGCTCACCCCATGCGGTGTCGTGAGGAGTACCAAAGTCATAGAACATCTCGCTATCTGGACCGCACGGATCACCAACGGGTGTGTTAGCTTCATCGCCGTTACGGCTCCACCAGTTCTTGCTGCCGTCATAGTAGAAAATTCGCTCGCCGTCTTTGATGCCACGTGCATACCCAGCCTCTTCGGAGCCGATATCTGCCTGTATATTCGAGAGACCTTTGGCTTCAAATAGCTTCGCCCAGACGTCTGCAGCTTCAGTATCTTTTGGAATACCAAACTGCTCGTTACCGCTATAGCATGTGATGTAGAGTTTGCTCATATCGAGCTCGACAATGTCACTCAGAAACTCCCACATCCACTGGATTTGCTGCTCCTTAAAGTAGTCGCCCAAGCTCCAGTTACCGAGCATCTCAAAGAAAGTCGTGTGACGGTTGTCGCCGATATCATCGATGTCCTGTGCGCGCAAACAGGTCTGGGAGTCAACGAGGCGGTTGCCTTTTTCGTGCACTTCACCGAGCAGATACGGTATGATCGGCTGCATGCCTGAACCGGTAAACAACGTCGTTGGGTCATCTTTTAAAACGAGCGGTGCACGAGTTATGACCGCGTGACCACGTTCTTCAAAATAACGCAGGTACGCGCTACGGATTTCCTGGGCGTTCATATCTGATACAGTATACCATTTGGTTCCATTTGACACCTCAGAAGATCCATGGATTATTGACATATATTTAAAATCATGGCTTCTGTGATAAACTTAGCCTATCAGTCGCTCGAGATGAGGTGAGAAACATGACTGAAGACCCAACCCCGTGGACACCCGAAGGAGCTTCTGCCGCTTGGCAACCCCTCGATGACGATCTGAAGACAGAATCTGAGTCAGAGTTCGGTGACACGTTTACAGCTGGAATCCTTGCGTTCATGTTCTACTTCTTCGCGTTCATCTTGTCGATGATTGGCGTTGATGCACATGAGCATCGAGACACGGCTGGCCGATATGCATGGTTAATCGGGGCTGTTCCGGCCGCAATCTGTCTCGTTGTCGCCGTCGTCATCACCATGATGGCGCTCTGGCGACACAGCAGGAACTCGAACGACTGACTTATCCCCTCGCAGCCTCGTGCTTCGAGGGGATCGTCATGTTCAAGCAACAATCCCGCCGCCGAGACATTCCTTGCCTCGGTAGATAACCGCCGATTGACCCGTTGCCACGGCTCGTTCGGACTCCTCAAGTTCGAGTGATGAACCCGAGAACACACCAGGTAGCAACAAACCACGATGACGCAATCGGACGTGCAGCTTCTCACCCTCCTGAGGTGGTCCGTCGATCCAATGCAGATGGTCGAGCGAGAGTGTTTTTCGCCACATCGATTCGTCGGAAAGATTTCGGCTGACATAGATGATGTTTTTGCCCATATCCTTACCAACCACGTAGTATGGCAGCCCTCCGCCTAGGCTCAGGCCGTGACGTTGACCGAGCGTGTAGTAGATAGCTCCATCGTGCTCGCCAACAACATGGCCACTTTCTTTTTCGACGATATCACCAATCTCAGCAGTGACGTACTGCGATAAGAATTCCTTGATACCGACTGAGCCCACAAAACATATCCCTTGCGAATCTTTCTTCCCAGCCGTCACCAACCCCCGCTCCTCTGCAAGTTTCCTCACGTGGGGTTTTTTGTAATTTCCAAGTGGAAAGAGGGTTTTTTCAAGTGCTGTTCGGTCGACTCGGTAGAGAAAATAGGTTTGGTCCTTGTTGGTATCAGCCGCCTGGAGTAATCTTCCGTCTCTTGTTGCCGCGTAGTGTCCTGTCGCGATCATGTCAGCGCCATCTTCGAGTGCCGCGTCCAAAAATAGTTTGAACTTCACCTCTTGGTTACACATGATATCGGGGTTTGGTGTTCGACCGGCTTTGTATTCATCGATCATGTAGTCAACGACTTTTTGCTTGTACTCTTTCTCGAAGTCATATACCTTGAACGGAATCTCAAGCTGAACGGCAACCCGTTTGGCATCCGCCAGATCATCAGCCCACGGACAACGCATACCAGGTAGATCCTGTGTCCAGTTCTTCATATAGACGCCTGTCACGTCATGACCCTGTTCTTTGAGCAGTGCTGCAGTCAATGAACTGTCGACACCACCACTCATACCAACGTAGACTCGGCTCATAGCTTGGTGTCGCCTTGCATACTGTAAAACGCGCCAATCTTGACCAATTCTCCACCAGCCAACCACCAGCCACTAAATGTCGTCCACCACCATGAACCAGCCCACTGACGATCACTCTCTAGTGGTTTGTTGATTATCGTCACGCTCGGACCAAGTATTGCACTGAATTCAAGTGAAGCACGACGCTGGTGATATGCCGAAGTAACTAGGATGATTCGTTCGATCGATTGATCAGCGATAAATTTACTAGTGTTGAGCGCGTTCTCGGCGGTTGTACGTGAAAATTCTTCAGTGATGATAGCTGACTTGCTCACGCCAGCATCCTGAGCTCGACGCGCCATTGCTTCGGCGTTGGACGGACCGGATGTGTCAGCTGCTGCACCTGAAAAGATCAGTTTTGGCGCCCAGCCAGCCTTGTAGAGTCGGACCGCTTCGTCAACGCGGGCATTGGTATCACCACCACTTACCGTGACGATAGCGTCTGCACGAGCACACGAACCGATCTGCTCTGGAATCTCGCAAGCATCAAGATCGTTCGGTGTTAGATAAATCGAAATCGATGATATGACGATTGCGATAAAAAGTACGATACCAAGCAGTATATACCTCATAGCGAAGCCTCATGACGAATTGCTTCGACAATCAACGTGCTGGCCTGCTCAATATCAACGGCTGTCGTTTGGCGTCCGAGACTAAACCGGAGGCTCCCGTCAGCCATGCTGTCGCTCGCACCGATGGCGATGAGCACATTCGAGCGCGTACCTTTATTCGCGGCACAGGCAGCACCTGTCGCAACCTGCACACCTTGACTATCGAGCCGAAAGACGACCCGTTCAGCATCGAGACCATCAACACTCACGTTCAGATGACCCGGTAAGCGTTTTTTCTGCGAACCGTTGACGACCAGTTCTGGCAGAGCGGTCGTTAACGCCTTTTGCAGCGTGTCACGTAGTCCACGTATTTGCTCGCTATCCGTGTGACGATTTCTTATTGCGATCTGAAGTGCTCGCGCGAATCCAACCGCACCGGCGACGTTTTCGGTACCCGAACGGAGTCCACGCTCTTGACCACCGCCCGGAATCAACGGTTTTAGTGAAAGATGCGACGCAACCCAGAGCAAGCCCACCTGCTTTGGTCCGTAGCATTTTGCGGCGTTGAGCGTCAGTAGATCCACGCCAAGTCGGGCGACGTGAAGATCGATCACGCCGGCAGCTTGCGATGCATCGCTATGAAAATAGAGTGGTGTTTTGACCCCACGCTTCACGCGATCACGCCGCACATCAGCGATCACGGCAGCGATTTTTACGAGCGGCTGGATCGTGCCAAGCTCACTGTCGGCAGCCGTAATACTGACAAGTTTTGTTTTATCAGAAATCGCCGTCAACACAGCCGACGGTGTAATAGTTCCTTTGTTATCGCTCGCCGCAAACGTCACGTCATACTCGCCAGCAATACCGCGTACTGCGTCGTGCTCGGTCGCGCCGATCACGACGTGGTCGCCTGGTTCAAGCAGACCACGGAAGGCCAGATTCACCGACTCGGTCGCGCCAGCGGTCAAGATAACTTCGTCACGCTTGCCACCGATACACACAGCCAGCTCGTGACGTGCTGTATCGAGATCACGCCTGACTTCGCGTGCCGCCGTATACGCCGCCGAAGGATTGTAGAATTTCTCTGCCAAATACGGTTGCATAACAGCAAAGACCCGCTCGTCGAGCGGGGTCGCAGCGGCATAGTCGAGATAAATCGGCGTGCTCATCGTTCCTTACATTGTAGCAGTCGTATCTGAGAGTGGATGGCCAGTCAACGGATCACGCTTATAGATACCACGCGCCACTCCTTCGTAGTACAATCTCATCGCAAGTACGAGGTTCCGAAGTTCATCACCTTCGAGAAACTTGTAGACTTTCCCGTCCTGCGCCTTCAAGATGCCATTGTCATGAATCTCGTAGCGGGTGCTCGTGACTCGACGTTGACCACTCGGGTCGATGCCTTCTTCGTGCCAGATCCAGGTGTGTTCGTCGAGACAAAAGAATTCGCGGCGGTGTCCGGCCGGAATCGGCCCAAATAGCTGTCCGCCAATCTCAGCTTCGAGCTCGATAAGTTCACGTTCGGTCAGCTTTTTGAGCGGACGCTTTGAACTCGCCGGGCTACCGGTCAGAAGCGTGAGGGTTTTTTTCAGTAAATCGCTCATCGCGACGTCTCTTAGGCTAGGTGCTTGAGCGCCCAGACCGCTTTCGTGTTAGCAATTGCGTAAGCAAGTAGCTGCTTGTCGTCGAGATAAAAGAGACTCTCTTCAACTTCTTGGGCACGAGTCTGTGGACGACGGGCCTCCTCGATGCGCTCAATCGCTTGTACTGGCGTGTCCAGCTCTTCTTGCGTCCAAAGTTCACCGTTCGGCAACTCGTCGCTATCAAGGTCAAACGTCTCGGCTAGCTCAAAGCGCGGCACCTGAAACTCGCCGATACGGCGCGCTTCGAAAGCTTGTCCGGTCGGAACCTCGTACCGGTTGGTTTTTTCATCACTAATAGGCAGTGTCGGCGTTTCCGACATAGGCATGTAACCTTTCAACCCTCACGTTGATAGTTGTTAGCGGTTAAGTATTGGTTTTGAAAAAGAGTGTTGTCGCATTCCGCTCAGTTGCGCGCGAGAGCTCCTCGAGATTGATAGCCTGGAGATTCGCGATATGTTGCGCAACGTGCGTTACAAATGCTGGCTCGTTAACCATACCACGGTGCGGTACAGGCGTCAAGAAGGGAGAATCAGTTTCAAGTAATAGGTTTTCTAGAGGTATCGACGCGAACATAGCGCGTTGTTTTGCGTCACGAGTGAACGTCGATATGCCGTTGACGCCGATATAGAGACCGTGCGAGAGCGCTTTTTCCAGATTGATTGACGTGTCCGTAAAGCTATGGAGCACACCTCTCAGGTTCTTGAACTGGTCAAATATTGGCCAAAAATCGTCAAATGCATCCCGGACATGGAAAATAACCGGCAGATCGTAGCGGGTAGCAAGCTCCAGCTGCGCCTCAAGCATTGCAATCTGTGTCTCTTTCGGCGAGTGACTATAGAAATAATCCAACCCACTCTCCCCTACGGCTACAATTTTCCCCACGTGGGGATTTTTGTCTGTTTTTAAAAGAGACTCGAGTTGCTGGATGGCGGAAACACCGGTTTTAGCATCGTGAGGATGGAGGCCAACCGAGGACCAGATATTGTCGTGTTGTCGCGCGAACACCACCGCCTCCTCCGAAGTAACCTCATCTGTCCCGACGCAGATCATTCGCTCAACCCCTGCATTATGTGCACGCGTAAGCGCCTCATCGGGAGCTTGGTAGTTCTTTTCATGGATATGGCAGTGTGTATCGGTGAATGTCATTCCTCCTATTGTACGTGACGGGTCAGAAGTGCGTTCACCCGTGGCGGAACAAGACCGATTACGGGCTGGCCGGAGCCGACAGCCGTCTATATGGAGACTGATAAAGAATACCCGCTGACGGGCGCAGATGATGCAATCGAGGACAGTGCGGACTGGTATCTAATCGATGACTTGAATCTGGATGAGCTTCATGGTTCTCATGGCATGCTGGTGAGGATGGCTGTGGCTCATGCCAAAGATAAGGCGCTCGGTCGGCGATGATTGACAAAGAACTCCTTGCGCAACGCTTTGAGAAAGAGTTTGCACTTCGCGACACACCAGGTGGTCATATGGCGTATGACTATGCACTGCTTGAACATGAGGGTGAGCCGTACTTTATCAAACACCACGATTCTGCAACATTTACCGACCCAGAACGTGAAACGCACTCCCGACTGTATTTATCGAAAGAATCGGCTACCTACGACCATCTGCACGAGCAAGGATTTGTTTCCATCCCCCGCCACCATGAGCTACTAGGTGATACGACACTTCTTTTAGAAGGTCTTCCCCCTGAGCAAGGTTGGTACTGGCGTGCACCAACAGGCAATTCAACCCACGATTATATCCAGGATGTACTTGCGTCACTAGCTACCCTCGAGACTATAGGCCAACCAGAAAATTGCTACCCTATCACTCCGACATACCTAAGCTTTAACGAGGAAGGCTGGAGTACACTGCGCTTTATGGACAATGGTGACCATGTGCGTCAAAAAATACGTGAAATCCGCCACCAGCTCCACACTAAAACTGCCGAAGCAGTTGACGAACTAGGGAAACAGATAGAGGTACTTGCTATGCATTTTACGCAGCCACACACCTCGTGTTTCACTGCGTTTGCACACCATGACGCCCGACAGACTAATATCGCGTGGCATCCAGAACACGGTACAAGAATTGTTGATTGGAGCTGGGCCGGCGCTGGACTCCCGAAATCCGACTCAACAAGTTTTCTAATAGATCTCGCGAAAAGCGGTGTCGACGTAAACGACTACTTGGACGAGTATTTTAATCCGGATCATGCCATGACGCTCATTGGCTTTTGGCTTGGACATAGTATCTGGCCAACTAGGCCAGGCAATGAATCAGTCAGGTTGCACCAAATTGCATCTGCTGCGACCGCCTATCAGCTTTTGGTCGAGCGTGCTGCTTGAGGATTTTCGGTGTGGTTGTAGATCTTCGGGAACAGAACCGGAACGGATTCTGCCACAACCCCATCTTTAAATAGTTCATGTAGACTGGCAGCTGTCGTTGGCAAGAATGGCTCGAGAAGGCGGGCAATCTGCTGCAACGTACCGACAGCGTAGGTCAAGATTTCAGACAAGTGCGTCTCGGCTTCGGGGTTCGTTTCGCGTTCTTTGGCGACAGCCCAGGGCTTAACTTCTTCGAGGTACTGGTTGAGCGAGCGAACCATCAACCAAACCTGATCTATGGCTCTGTGAAACTCCGACGTCTCCATTGCCTGATAATACAGCTCTTCGTCGTGTTCTGAGGGTGCGGCAGCGGCAACACCGGACTGATAGCGAGTCACCATGTTCGCGATACGTGACGCCAGGTTGCCAAGCTCATTGGCTAACTCGTTATTGTATGCATTCTCAAACTTTTCCCAAGTAAAATCACCATCATCAAGTGTTGGAATATGACGTGAGAAATAGTAGCGAAAGGCATCAACCCCATACCCACCGATGACGTCCATTGGGTCAACGATGTTACCGACCGTTTTGCTCATCTTTGCACCACCGGCATTCACGAAACCATGCACGAGTAGCTTTTTTGGTAGTGGTAACTCGAGCGCCATCAACATTGCTGGCCAGATAGCAGCGTGGAACCGAACGATATCTTTACCGATAACCTGTACATCAGCCGGCCAATAGTCCTGCCAACCAGATTGGTCTGGATAGCCAAGCACGGTGAGATAGTTGCTCAAGGCGTCGATCCAAACGTACATAACTTGGCTATCGTCGCCTGGCACCGGCACGCCCCAACTTAGGCTTTTGCGTGGTCGTGAAACACTGACGTCGGGTAGCTTATCGAGGATGTTCAAGAACTCCTTCTTACGAAACTCAGGTACGATTTCAAACTCGCCTTTGTCAATCGCTCCGCGAATGCGCGGGGCAAACTCAGATAGCTTAAAGTAATAGTTCTCTTCTGAGATTTTCTCGTATGGTGTTTGGTGATCAGGGCAAACACCATTTGTCTCTTTAGCTTCCTTGTCGGTAAAGAAAGCCTCGTGACCGATACAGTACCAGCCTTCGTACTGGTTTTTGTAGAGATATGGTCCAAGTTTTTGCCAAATAAACTGGACTGCTGCGCGGTGATGAATATCGGTCGTTCGGATAAAGTCCGTGTACTCAGCGCCAACCGCTTCCATAACGGTCTTGAAGTTGCCGTACATGCTATCGACATATTCTTGTGGGCTCTGACCGGCTTCTTTGGCTTTGGCGGCAATTTTGTTGCCGTGCTCATCAGTACCTACCTGGAATCTAACCTCATTGCCTTGTTGTTTTTGATAGCGAGCCCAGATATCAGCCAGTAAATAATCGAGTGCATTGCCAATATGCGGCTTTGCGTTGACATACGGAATAGCGGTCGTAATGTAGAGTTTCTTTGTCATAACTTATCTCTAGTGTAACAGATGTCACTCAAGAGAACGCATCATCGAGAGGCCAGCAAACCTGCCGCCGGTATCACCACGGAAATGCGAGAAGTAATCTTGATTTTCGAACGTATCAATCGACGAGATGGTGATGTTCGATGATTCGACCCCCATCGACATGAGTTTCGCTTTGTTAAATCCCTGCATGTCGAGATAATAACCGTCATCACGATGTTCAACGAAACCCTTCCACGCCGGATCAGCAGCCTGGTCAAAATATTCGAGCCGATAATGCGCTTTTGTAACAGACGGAGCCATCCAAACCTGCAGATCTCCCGGTGTACTACCATTTGCCGTAAATAGGTTGACTGCTGCTTCGAGTATCGAGGTTAGTGTTGAGTGGCGCCCCATATGAAGTTGGGCGAGGAAACGACATTTTGGATCATAGATAACTGTCACGATACAGTCAGCAACCGGCAAAAATAAGCCGACACCCGGTTGTCTCGTGAACAAACCATCTGCTGCAATATCGGCGATGTATTGTGTTGTGTCACTGCTCGTCACTTCCTTGATAACGTCGTAGGTTGAATTGTCATTGTAAATGACACGCTGATACACGACATCGTCATACCTGATACCTGCAGCGTCACATATTGCCTGGCGTGTCGCAATAAATGACGGTGCATGTGTGGGTTGAGATCGATCGAGTACGGTACCATCCGACCGTGACGAAAAACGAAATAGCAAATCGTCGGGTATGTTCGTAAACTGATCAGCGGCGATCATGCCAGTGCCTCTGCTAACCGTTGCCACTGCTCAATGGATAGCTCTTGAGCTCGTGCCTCCGGCGAAACCTTTGCACGGGCAAGCAGTGTATCGATATCTGTTTTCTCCATCGCAAGACCCCCAGCCAGTGCGCTACGAAGTTTCTTGCGACGCTCAGAAAACCCGGCTTTTACCACGCGAAAGAACACCTTTTGTTTGGCCGGATCTACAAGTGGTTGTTCGCGTCGCTTTAACATAACAACCCGACTGTCAACCTTTGGTGGCGGCGTAAACCATTCAGCACCAACGATCGGCCCAAGAGAGACCTCCCAATACAATTGCGCTGAAACTGCGAGGATACTCATGTCGCCAGGTTCGGCGACAATGCGCTCAGCAACTTCTTTCTGAACGAGTAGTGTCATCGACTCTGGCATATTTGTACACGTGCTGAATCTTTGCACAATCTTGCTCGTAATGTAATAAGGAACATTTGCAACAACTTTGTACACGTGGGGAAGTTTGTCAGTGTTGAAAGTGAGGATGTCTTGGTTGTAAACGGTAAGTTGTTTGCCTGGGAACTGTCCTGATAACTTTGATGCGAGTGTTTCGTCAAATTCGACTGCTATTACCCGCTCGGCTCTGCCCAGCAAAACGCTCGTGAGCGTCCCGAGACCCGGACCAATTTCAAGCACGGTATCGGTTGACTGCAAATCGGCACAATCAGCAATCGCCTCGAGAATGAGGCGATCTTTGAGCCAGTGCTGGCCTAGGGATTTGTTCTGCATTAGCGATAAATATCCTGGAGGCCCATCTTAACCTTACAGCTTGGCCACGGCTGCCAGCCACGGCGTTTGTAGGTCTCCCAGACTTTTTCGTCCTGGACGCTCGGAGGTGCCAGATCAGCTCGGGCAAAGCCACCCCAGTTAGCCCACGTACTGATATCGTACTGATACGCGCCATAGTAGCCGTTCCCTGAGTTACGATCGTAGCGACCGCCAGACTCACAAGAGCGGAGACGGGCTAGCGCCTCGGCAAAGCTACCGCTAAACGTGTTCGTCATCTTGGCGCCAACCACTTCAACCTGCTTCACAGGTGCAAGCGTCTCGACTTGTTGGATAACCTTGCGTCCAACTTCTTTGCCATTCTTGACTTCAATCTCGTAGGTGACCTGCTTCTTGCCTGGCTTGCCGACGGTGCGCACCTCCTTAAAGCCAATCTCACGGTCCTGATCCTTCACTTGCTCGATCGGCATTGGAACTGCTTCTTCTTGTGTAACCGTTTGGACGCCATTGCGCCAGACTTCGATAGTCATACCGGCCACGATACCTGTTTTAAGAGATGTCGAAGTACCATCATCTGGACCAAGTTTGACGTTCTTCTCCTTTAGCATGTCACCGACTGTCGTTGCTTGCGTCCTCGTCTCAGGCAGCTTCTTGCCGTATAAAACAAAGTTGACCGGAGTCGCTCGGTCAATCGATAATTTTAGCCCTGCGCCACCTTCGCTGACGACATCATCGACACGTTTCAGTTCAGTGTCATCCTCCTGATAGAGTGTGATATCGGCCGACTCTGCAATTTTTGCTGGACTTTGGGCAGCAGTTACCGTGCGAATACGAGTCGAACCATCTTCAACGATCACTGGACGGGCACGATAGACGTTGATGTTGTAGTGTTCGGCAACCAGCTGCTCGGTGACAGCAGGTTCGACTTGATCTGTCTGCCCTACGGTGATACCAGCTTGTTCGAGAGCGTCACCAACGGTTTCAGCACGGGTAATAATAGTTTGTTCAGTACCGCCATCATAAATCGTGATGAGATGTTGCGAATTATTTGCCGTTCCATCGTCAGCCATCACACGACCAACCATACCAACAGTCGCCAGTACAAGTACGGCGGCCAGCGTAACCCACACCGTCTTTATGGTGTTAGCGAAATGGGATATATGCATCAGAACGTTGTTTTATTGATTTCACACATAAATAACGTGCTTTTTATTATACCAAATGCACCGCCACCCGCAATGAATACCCAGGCTATTCAGCCAATTTTCTTCAGAGGTGCGAAAGCCCCATTGAGCTTTTTTACACCACGATCATTAAACGCGATAGATAGTGTAGTACCATCGATTGCCACGATGGTACCAGTGCCAAATAGTTGGTGAGAGACTTTGTCACCAATCTCGAGACCATCATCGTCGTAGATTATCTCAGTATCCACAAGGTTTCCAACCTGTTTGCTTAGGGTGAAACCGGCGATGGTCGGTGCAACCTCGCTCGCCCCCATATCAGCAAGAAACCGTGACGGCGGATTGAACTGACGGCTACCAAAGATAAGCCGAGAGCTAGCCGAACTCAGATAAAGTTCTTCACGAGCCCTCGTCATACCAACATAACAGAGGCGGCGTTCCTCTTCCATCTCGTCTGGCTCATACAGCGCTCGCGAATGCGGGAAAATTGTCTCTTCCATACCGATCATGAAAACGACCGGAAATTCGAGACCTTTCGCGGCATGCAGGGTCATCAGTGTAACGGCTTGTTCGCCAGCCTGTACGCTATCGAGGTCAGAGATGAGTGCTACTTCTTCGAGATAGCTGGCTAAATCAATATCGCCTCGCTCTTTGGCGTCTGATACGAGCTCTCGGACGTTTTCTTGACGATCTTCAGCCTGAGCGGTGCCATCGTCCAAATATTCGAGATACCGAAACCTTTTGATGACAAGCTCGATGAAGTCCGGTAGTGCCGTCGTATCACGAACTTCCATGAGCCGAGCAAGCGCTTCGCCGAGCTGCTCGAACGCCTTCCTTGCCTTTGGCGTGACGGCGCTACACAACCCAGCATTTTGCAAGGCCTCGACAAGCGTGACCGACTGGGCATCGTGCCAGTTCAGGAACTTGGCGATACTGGTCGCACCAAGTCCCCGCGTCGGCACGTTGACGATCCGCATGAAACTCGCGCGATCGGCTGGTTGGTATAGTAAGCGTAGATATGCCAAAATATCCTTAATCTCCTTGCGGTCATAGAAACGTGTCCCACCAACCAGCCGATATGGCACCCCGTAACGAATCAGCGCCTCTTCGACCGCTCGACTCTGGGCATTGGTTCGGTAAAGCACAGCGAAATCGTCGTAACCCCTGAGACGCATATCGACTGCCGTCTTAATACGTGTCATAACGCTCTCCGCCTCGTGAATTTCCGAGCTGACATGCATCACCTGAACCGGTAATCCTGCGCCGCGGTCTGTCCATAACCTTTTGTCTGATCGTTGGCGATTCTTTGTAATGACGTTGTTAGCCGCTTCGAGAATCGCTTCGGTCGAACGGTAGTTCTGCTCCAACTTCACCACGACCGCACCCGGAAAATCACGCTCAAAGTTGAGGATATTCGTAAAATCAGCGCCTCGCCAGCTATAAATACTCTGCCAGTCGTCACCGACGACACAGATATTTTGAGTCTCACTCACTAGAAGCTTTATAAGACGATATTGGACGGCATTCGTATCTTGGTACTCATCGATGAGGATGTGGCTGAACCGTGCCTGCCAGCGTTTGCGCAGCTCGGGAACAGTCGAAAAAAGTCGAACGGCCTCGAAGAGCAGGTCGTCAAAATCAAGTGCAGAGGCAGTTCGCCTAAGCGTTTCATACCGCGGGAAGACATCAGCCACGACACGTTGCAGTGGTAGACGTGCAGTCGCAGCGTATTCCTCGGCAGTAACACCATCGTTTTTAGCACTGCTGATTTGTGAGCTGATACTACGGGGCGGGTAGCTCTTTTCAGATATACCGAGCTGCTTCATAGCCTGTTTTACGAAACTTAGCTTGTCAGCATCATCGAGAATAACGAAATTGCGTGGCACCCCGATCTGCTCACCTTCCATGCGGAGCAGGCGGACACAAATCGAGTGGAACGTCCCCATCCACGGCATGAAACTGCGATTGTCCGCGTTTTCACCGAGTAGATGTGCGAGACGCTCACGCATTTCACGGGCTGCTTTGTTCGTAAAGGTCACGGCGAGTATCGAGCCGGTGGAAATATGCTTTTCGGCAACCAGGTGGGCGATGCGGTGCGTTAGTGTCTTGGTTTTACCCGAGCCAGCTCCCGCCAACAACAGCAACGGGCCGTCGCTGTGTTCAACGGCACTACGCTGCGCGTCATTAAGTCCAGTCAAAAGATGGCTGCTCATAAGCTTCTATTGTACGAGAAAAATGCTTTCGATGCTGCCTTTGTTATAGACCGGCAGTAAAGAGGAAGTAGCCAACGCCAGCGCCAATCACTAGGCATACCAACAAACCGAGTAGCCACTTGAGCCAGGCTGGCATGGACTTTCGCGTTACCGGTGCGATCGGTTCATGATATGTCGACGTGTCGAATAACGGATGCCCTTCAACCCTACCGTCTTCACCCGGTTCTGGCGCCGCCTCGACAGAGGTTGCAAATGCCGGTGAATCCGGTTGCGTAGCCGCAGATTCAGCTGATGCCGTCACCTGATCTGACTCTACCTCCATAACATCGGGTTGAAGCTCTCGAGGTAGCGGTACGACCGGTGGATTCTGGTTGTCCTCGGTCTCTGTAGAGTCGTCTGAATTGGCTGTTTCTGCGACATCGCCTTCGACAAAGCCGCCAAGTGGGCGTTTTTCAACCTTTGTATCGGTCAGAAATGGTGTCGTCTGCGGTACGGTCGAAGCGAGCGATGTTGTCCCAGCAACTACCTCGGAATCCTCCGTGGCGTCGGTTTTTTCAACCTCAGGTGGTAATACATCTTTTTCATTATCTTCACCGGAGAGCGCAGCGTTACTAGGCTCAGTGGCGGGCGGTGTCTCGGCAAGGCTGTCCGGTGTCGTTTCAGGCAACGTGTGCGACCCATCCTCGAGCGGAGCTGGCTCAGCGCCGATCAGTGACTGGCTTTCGTCGACCGCAGCGGTTGGTTCGGCTTTATGCTCGACAGTCGATTCAATCGTGAGTGGCTCGGCGTCCTCGGTTTTTGCTTCCGACATATCTGGTTCAAGCTTTAAATCAAGCGGCTGAACAACAGGAGCGGCATGTGGTGAGAGTGGTCGTGTCGTATTTGATTTGGTCGTCATCGCTGCAGACGGGTGCACCATATCCATGAATTTGCCACGTCGCTTTATGGCAAGTGGGACTTTTGGGGTGGTTTGTGACGGCGACTGCTCGGAGGTATCAACAGTTTTTCCCGATTCGATCACTGAGTCTCCAGAGGTGTCAGATGAGCTTCTATGCGACTCAGGCTTGTCCTGAGCCGTCGAATCCATAGCCGTAGCGGTGTCATCCGGTGTTTTCTGACCGAGTACGGAGCTCACTGCTCGATCGAGTTCATCAAAATCAATGTCTTTCACGTCACTCCCTACCCTTTTTGCTTACGGCTATTATGAGCTTTTTCAACGATGGATGCAAACTCGTCAACTTTGAGGCTTGCGCCGCCGACTAATAGTCCATCCACGCCCTCGACAGCGAGGAAACTTTCGCAGTTTTGTGAATTAACGCTGCCACCATAGAGTACTCTGACCTTTTTTGAGGCCTTTTCACCGTATAGGGCATGGATCTGTTTTCGAATTGATTTTACAGCGTCGCGTAGATCGGCTGGCTGTACCGCTTCACCGCTGCCAATTGCCCAGACTGGTTCGTAGGCGATTGTCAGATCCTCAACTTCGCCTGACGTGATGTTCAGTAGTCCGCTGACTACCTGGTCGTGAAGAACATGATGAGTTTCGTTCTCGGCTTTTTCGTGCGCAGTCTCTCCTACGCAAAGGATAGGTTTCAAGCCATTACGGTACGCTGCCTGAACTTTGTGACGGATGTCACGATCATGCTCACCAAAGACGTTACGCCGCTCGGAATGACCGACAAGGACGTAGTCGACCAAGCCGCGGAGCATCGTTGCAGAAACCTCACCTGTATAAGCACCTTCGTCGCGCCAGTAAAAGTTTTGTGCGCCGAGTTTAAATTGACGATGGTTGACTTGGAGACTGAGTGGTTGCAGCGTCATAATGTTAGGACAGAGCACAACCTGCGTGTCGGTGTGACTGATAACCTTCTCAGAGAGTTTATGTAATAACAGACTGGCCTGATGCGTGTTGAGATTCATCTTCCAGTTTGCGACAATCAGTGATTTGCGTACTGCCTTATTCATACTGCTTATACTTTCCCTTCAGTGTACTCGAGCTCATCTTATGCGTCCAGCAAGGCATCGATACCCGGCATCGGTGCACTCGCCATCAAGTCAAGGCTGGCACCGCCGCCTGTAGAAACGTGTGAAAAACTACCACCACTCTCAGCATCCCATTTCAGAACGAAATCAGCCGTGTCGCCGCCACCGATCACACTCATGACTTCGGGATGTGAGGCGAGAGCGAGGGCGAGACGTGCTGAGCCGTGCGAGAACTGTGGCGCTTCAGCATAACCGAGGGTGCCATTCCAGACGACCGTCTTAGCATCTTCGATGATCGATACGGCGCGAGCAATACTCTCCGGGCCGATATCGAGGATCAGTTCGTCGTCTGCGACATCTTCGACCATGACAGACATACGACGAGCCGCGCCGGTCATAGTGGTCGCAACCGCGACATCGCGTGGCAAGACGATAAAGTCATCGATATTATCCTCGCCAACCTTCTTTTCCGCTGCGGCATATATCTTGTCGATTACGCCCCCGAGACCGTCTTCATGGACGCTTTTACCGACCGGTTTGCCTTTGGCCTTTAGGAAGGTGTTCGCCATCGCACCACCGATGACGATAGTATCTGCGATCGACACGAACTTTTCAATCACTGCGATCTTATCGGAAATCTTTGCACCACCAAGTACGGCCACGAGTGGTGGTTTCGGGTGGTCCATCGAGGTACGGATTGCGACGTATTCTTTTTCGAGCAATAGTCCAGCGACGCTTGGCAGGCACTGCGTTATCGCACTCGTGCTCGCATGCGCACGGTGCACGACCCCGAACCCATCCTGAACGAAATATTCGGCCGCGCTATCAGCAGCAAGTAGTTTGGCGAAGTCCGCATCATTTGCCTCTTCGCCAGCGTGATAACGTAAATTCTCGAGCAACAGCACTTCGCCGCCACGAAGTCGCTTCGTCGCTTGTTTGACCTTGTCTCCAACGCATTCGGCTACGAAACCAACCGGAGTTTTGAGAAGTTTTGAGAGGCGCTCCGCGACTGGTTCGAGCGTGAAACGTTCATCGACTTTGCCGTCAGGTCGCCCCAGATGTGAACAAATGACAATTTTGCACTCTTGTTTTATCAAATATTCCAGCGTAGGAAGACTCGAGACAACCCTAAAATCATCAGCAATGTCTCCCTTCTCAGTCAACGGCACATTATAATCGGCACGTACCAGAACAGTCTTACCGCGCAGCGGTACATCGCGAACCGTACGTTTTTTAAACCCACCATTTGTCATAATTACGCTTATGATAGCAAGTCTGAATAGTTTGCGCTAGAGAGTACGAACGCGAATCGTGTCGGTCGCACCCATCAGGCCAGGCTGACGACCACTAACCAGCACAACCGTGGCTGGTGTCTCGATGAAACCCTGCTCGGCGAGTTCTTTGGCAAGTTCGAGTCCGGCCCGCTCACCTTCTGGACGACAAAAGCTTTTATTGGCGTAGAGCAGTGCGAGCTGTTGTGCGACTCGCGGCTCGCTGGTCACGGAGATAATCGGCCGACTTGGCCGGTGTGCAGCCAACTGCGCGGCAGTGGAGCCTGACTTAGTCTCAGCGATGATTGCAGTGGCATCAAGCTGGCTTGCAAGCGCCTTGGCGGCAGCGCAGATAGCAGCTGCTTGTGATTGAGTACGCTCCGGCACATCAAGTGGTCGAACTGGTGCATGTTCCTGGGTATAGAGGATCGCCCGCTTCATGGTCGCGATCGCTTCGAGCGGATAGCTACCATTGGCGGTCTCGTCGCTAAGCATCAGACAGTCGGCGCCAATGATTGTCGCATTACTAATGTCACTTACCTCTGCGCGCGTTGGTTCAGGACTATCAACCATGCTAGCCATCATCTGCGTGGCAACGATGCTGATCTTTGAATGTTTTTGGCAGAGTGCGATGATCTTGCGCTGGACGATCGGCACTATTTCGGCTCCGACTTCAACTGCTAGATCACCACGCGCCACCATGACGCCATCGCTCGCCTCGACAATGTGCGTTAGTTCTTCTGGCTCAATTGCAGCCTTTGTCTCAACCTTGGCAATGATATGTGCCGTCGAACCCTTTTCGGCTAGAAATCCTCGTGCCGCTTCAACGTCGCTGGCACTTTGGATAAAACTGAGCGCTACATAGTCGATATCAGTTTTGGCACCGTATTCAAGGTCACGGTAGTCCTTCTCGGTCAGGATATCGCCACCAAAATCAGTGTCGGGTAGATTAATGCCCTTGCGACTCATGAGCGTGCCACCATTTTCGACGCGCACCACAACTGACGCATCGCCGGTTGCAATCACCGTCGTTCGGATCTTGCCATCAAAGATATAGAGACGTTCATCAACTTTGACCTTCTCGGACAAGTCGTACTGAACAGGGATCACGTTGCCGTCATGTTTAACACCGTAGGTGAGGGTAAGCTCATCACCTTTCTGAACGTCGTATGAGTTATTTTCGATCTCCCCGAGCCGAATCTTTGGACCTTGGATGTCCTGCAGAATCGCCACTGGCTTACCGACATTTTCTGACGCTGTACGGATCCAGACTATTTGCTGGTCACGCTCTTCATACGTACCATGCGAAAAGTTCAGTCGGAACCCGTTCACTCCGGCTTGGATCATTTTTTCTATCGCCTCGTAGGAATTGGTGGCCGGCCCGAGGGTAGCAAGGATTTTGGCACGTTTAAAAATCATGGACATATACGTCTAGTGTAACAGTAGTCAAAGAAAAAGCGCCACCATAGGTGACGTCCTTTCTTTGGTGATCCCGAGGGGAATCGCTTCCGTCGATTAATCTCCGGAAGTGCCGGGGTCTGCAGACTTGCAGACCCGTTCGATTCGCCAACGCTAAACCAAAATAAAAACACTACGTGAAGTAGTGTCCTTATTTTGGTGATCCCGAGGGGAATCGAACCCCTGTTGCCAGGATGAAAACCTGGTGTCCTAACCGTTAGACGACGGGACCATATGTATAATCTGGCATAAAAAAATCAGCCTGATAGCTGAATGATAATAACACAAATTAACAGATGTGGGAAGTGTTTCTGAGTAGATAGATTGTGTGCTGGACGGGGGAGTTTTAGACTCCCCCGTCCAGCGGAAGATCACGTACGCCGAGAGGACCGAACGGATTTAGCTGTTGGCCTCTTGTCCTGTGAGCTGGCCATCACTGGGCGACTGATGGGTTGCTGCTTGCGACTTCCGGTCGGATAGCCGTGAAAACGTCCGTCGTTGTCCTTGCCTGACATCAGGCGAACTTCACCTTGATACGGCCGCCTGAGAGCCTCTCGTAACGCAGGTTATACCTGCGTCCGTGGGCGTTGACAGACATGGCGAGCTGCCGTGACAGGTTGTCGATGCACTCGTCGCCGCACTCCGCGAACCGGGTTGTGCTGCGAACGACATCGTTCACGATCTCGCTCGGCGGCCCTGAAACGGCGCCGTCGGGTGTGCGACGAACGAAGGTTCGCAGCTCTTCCAGGAATGCGTGGACCAGGTCCGGTCCGGACAACGTGCCACGCTTCTGCTGGGTCACTGACATGCGTACTTCCTTCCAGGTGTGAGATGTGCACATAGTCCTGCAAAAAACAGAAAAGCCGCTCGGTCTGCGGCCAAACTATGTTACTTACCGGTATACGCCCCTTGTCAACAGGTGTCAATGAGTAGTTTGATTATTTTGTTGTGTTATTAACTATACGCTACCTGTAGTGTACGTGCGTCTGATTACCCGTTAAAACGCTACCTATGGAGTCTCGGAAGGTCGGTAAGACTCGTCGTATAGCGTGGACTCTGGCGCTCACGCTTACTCTGCCACTGCGCGTGACGTTTTGCTTCTGTCGCGTGCCAGACGGTACCACGTCCAAACCGTCGGTTGAGAGTATCAACACTCTGCATTAGAACCACGCCACGTTCGCGCTCGTCATGCTCTTGGTGAAGCAGTGACAATTGCCATTCGCTACGATCGACAATACCTGTCAGTGTCACACCAGCTTTTTTATAAGCACCTTCAACGTCGTACAACGCCGCAAGTCCTTCGAGGGAACTCGCGATCAGTTGGCCGGTATGAGCGGTCGGTTCTGGCAATTTGACGTGACGAGAGATGTAACGTTTTCGCCCTCTATCCCGGCTCGCAAGTTGGAGCATGATAGTGAGACCATCACAAACCGAATCTTGTGCGCGCAGCCTGGCAGCAGCCTGGGTCACAAAAGCAGCCACGGCGCTCTCGAGCTGAAAATAGTCACGCACCGTGTGACCAAAACTCCGCGAGCGCATGATGGTCTTGCGCTGCTCGGCCTTGTCACCGAATGGCAACCTCGGGATACCGCGCAGTTCGTCAACCATTCTCATACCGGTCACGTTGAACTGCGTCCGTAGCCACGCATCGCTCGCATCCGTCAGTTGCGCTGCCCATGAGACACCACGATCTCTGAGCCGAGGGGCCAAACGCCAGCCAACGCCCCAGATATCCTCGATGGGTAGTTCGCGCAGCATCGCCTGACGTTCCTCGTCCGACTCAACCACCCATGTGCCATCACCGTGCGTTTTTGCGAACGTGCTCGCAACTTTGGCAAGCGTCTTCGTCGGCGCAACTCCGACGGATGTAGGGACGCCTATTTCCTTGAGGATGCGGTCACGAACGCGCTCTGCCCATGCATTTCGATCCCTAATCGGCAGCTCAGACAGATCGATAAAGTTCTCGTCGATCGAATACACCTCGATGAGTGGCGTTTCCTCGCGAAGTAGCTGGACGATACGCTGCGAAATATCGCCGTACAGTTCAAAGTTAGCCGAAAACAACACAGCACGGTTAGCTTTCACGATATCGCGCACCTTGAACAGCGGCACGCCCATTGGAATACCAAGGGCTTTTATCTCGTTACTGCGAGCCACGATGCAACCATCGTTATTACTGAGAACGGCAACCGGTTTGTCTGCTAAGTCGGGTCGAAACAGACGCTCACAGCTGACAAAAAAATTATTGCAATCGATCAGCGCATAGCAACTCATGCGCTGCGGTACTCCATCAGAACATGGGTGATGACACCCCAGATGGAAACGGTTTCGGACTGATCGTTATCCCCGGACATATCGTACAGCTTTCCTTTATGAAGTTTGCGAAGGACGAAATCCTCGTCCGCCACCGCTACCACTAGATCACCTTGCTTTGGCTCCAGCGCCCTGTCGACTGCCACGACACTGCCTGGTTGCCAGCCCAGCTCCGGTATAGCCTGCTCGAGTTTCCATAGGTACGTGCTGAGCCGATGACGAAACACCATAGCATCGAGGCTCATCCTCATCTCAGCTTGATCCTCGCCGGCATTTGGAAATCCGGCATGAAACACTAACCCGTCAGCAACGCTTCCCTTCTTCATAAATCTATTGTACCGTGAGTGTCTCAAAGTGTTTATGTTTATAAAATATATTTGACATTTGTCAATAAGAGGTTCATCATCAGATACAAATCAGGCACAAAGGAGATTCTCATGCGAGGAAAGTTATTTTCAGGACTTAAAGTTACCGTGACACTCGTAATGTCGCTGGTCGTGAGCGCAGCACCATTAACGCCCGCTTACGCAACGAACTACGACTCAAAGAAGCCGACATGGAACGATGTCTGTGGAACCGTCAATGACACGTTTACGCTACCAAACGTTAACAGCGACTACAACTACAAATATGAGGTCAACAACGTTGATGCACCTATTGCCGATCACGCTACGTACAATGCTTGGGACTACGATGACAACGGCAATGTCACCATCGAACTCTATGAAAAGAACGTGACGTATGACTGGGTATGGGAAGTCTGGCGCTTTGTTAAGAAAGAAATCGTCAGCTGGAACAAGCAAACCGAGTGGAGTAAGACGTACACGAACGTTCCCTGCGATACACCTGATAGTGACAAGATCTCTTTCTGCCACAACGACAACAATCTCCATCTTATTACTACAAGCAAGAACGCCTTCTATAACGCAGGCCACACAAACCTTAACGATTCAGCTCACACCGGTGACGTATACCCCGCAGGTTCGATCGTCAAACAAGGACAGACGTATTCATGGGCTGCACGCGGCGATCAAAGCCTGCTGCTCACCGACTGTAAGCCTCAGCCAGGAAACAAAGTAGAAGTCACGTACACGCAGTGGCAAGACGGTGACTGGAAGTGTGGTGATACAACTGTCACACAGACACGAACCAAGACAACAACGACCACTCCTTACAAGTACGACGCTCAGACAAAGACATGGGTGCTTGATACTGCAAACGCTTCGAGTACTAGTACCACTGAGACTCAGCAACGAACACTCACTACTGCAGAGCTTGAAACATGTAACGTCACTCCAAAAGAACCATACTTCAAGGACCTCTGTGGCACTGGTTGGGACTGGTTCAAGATCTCATACACAAAGGGTGTGACATACAAAGCTGATGGAAACGTCGTCAGCCCAGGCTGGCACAAAGTAAGCGGCGGTGACGTCGTCACCATTTCAGCCGAAGCAAAGGCTGATTACGCGCTGGTCAACTACACCGGACCATGGACATACGACTTCACTGACGAAAAGTGTGTCGACATCGAGAAAGAACTCGTCGGGTGGCTCGACACTAACAAAGATGGTCGCATCAGCGCTGGCGACCAAGTCACCTGGAAGATCACCGTGACGAACCTTGGCGTCAACCCATACACCGGCATTGATGTAAGTGTCTCTGACCCGGGTGCCGTCCTTGACCAAGACTACATCAGCGGTCTCATGCCTCAGGGCAGCCACTCGTTTACCGCAACCACAACACTTACTGCCCAGGACATGACTGTCTGTAAAGTTACCAACAGCGCAAGCTTTGTTGCCGGTTTCAACATCAACCACAACCAGCAAGCCCTGGTCGCAGTTGACGCTGTTAATCAGACCCCAACTTTCCAGTTCGGTAACTTCACTGGCACAAGCAACACTGCTAGCTGGGAATTCACCTGCCCGCCAAAAGATGACGGTGAAGTACTCGGTGACTCGACGACTGATGGGGGCCAGACTCTCTCAATCTCAACCGAGCTTCCAGAAGCACTTCCTGCTACTGGTGGTGAGGCTAACCCGCTCTCTATCCTCATCGCAGCACTGCTTGCATATGGCGCCACCTACTTTATCCAAGCTCGCCGACGCCTCGCTCGAGAACAAGCCTAAGCTTATATTGACAAAACTTCCCTACGGGTATATGGTATACTAAATGGGTACAATAGTGGTATCTAACCGAAGGGAGAAGTGACTCATGATAAAACGATTTGCAACATATTTCGCAGGCGTGGGAATCGTGCTTAGTGCCGCCCTCAGCCTCACCGCCCTCTCTAGTTCGGTCTCAGCTGTGGTCGATAACGATCCTGATTGTGACAACGTTGCCATCATCCGATGCGGAGCTTTCGATGCAAACACAATGCGTAGCAAAGCATCGCAAGGGGACGTTCCAAAGATCTACAACGCGTTTGGTATCAGCCAGAACGACCTCAAGGGTGAATACGTCAACGGCATCGTCTGGCGTGACGGGCGCGTCACTGTTGGTGACAAAGTTGTCGCAACGGGCGCGATGACCGCTGGTCGCAACTTTGGCGGTACGCCTATCGCTGGTACGAACGCGGGCAAATATCCAACCAGTAAGTTTGTCACGGAGGGTCAAACCGCCTTCGTGCGCATGGTTGACGGTAAGTTTTCGTTCGCCATCATCAAGGCTTGCGGTAATCCAGTAACCGGCACGCCGAAGCAACCGGAGCCAAAACCAGAATACAAGTGTGTTAATCTCAAGGCAGAACCGGTTGGCAACAGTAGGTATAAGTATCGATTTATTGCCAACGCAACCGCATCTGGCGGCGCGACGATCGAGAAGTATGAGTTTGGCTTTGGTGACGGATACGGTATTACCGTCAGCGAAAAATCATATACCTACGAGTATAAAAAGACCGGTACTTTTAAGACGAATGTCGTTGTTCACGTCAAGGTTGACGGCAAGGTAAAAAAGATCACGAGCCCAGCTTGTGAAAAGACCATCACGATCAAAGAGGACAAGATCAAAGTTTGTGAGCTTGCCACCAAAACGGTCATCCGCATCAACCCCTCAGAGTTTGATTCAACCAAGCACTCTCGCGATCTCAATGACTGTAAAGAAACACCAAACCCTGCCACTATCAAGGTCTGTGATTTGGACTCAAGACAGGTGATAGAGATCAAGGATAATGAGTTCGATGAGACTAAGCATTCGAAGGACCTGAACGATTGCGAAGAAGTTCCGGAAGTCTTGCCGGCCGAAATTGCCAAGGGTGGTCCCGGCGCTCTCGCCGCGAGCCTGTTTGGTTCAAGCGCGCTCGGCTACGGCGCCTTTAGCTACTTCCAGTCTCGCCGTAACCTTCTCGACAAACTACTCGGTCGCTAGACTAGCAAGTACCGTATACTGAACCTATGAGTAAGAAAAAGAAACGCACGAAACGTTACAGTGGCGAAGACGCCAAAGTGCAGCAGGCTGGCTCGTCAGAGCCTGTCGTCCATCGCTATGAAGCTGTCGAGCGTTCACGCCTCGGCGAATGGTGGCACGAACGAAAACGCATGGTAAAAATCAGTGCCGTTATCGCGGCTCTATCCGCTGGCATTATCTGGTTGCTGGTCGAACTGTTTCAGATCGTCTTTTAGCGGCAACCTGAAGCCAAAGGAACTACCGAGACCTTCTTCACTTTCGAACAACACGCTGCCCCCATGTGCCAACACGACTTTCTTGGCCATATAGAGGCCGATACCAGTCCCGTCAGGTCGTTGTTGACGGGCATTCTCGGCCCGGAAAAACTTCGTGAACAGCTTTGATCTGGAGTCCTTTGGCACGCCGATACCTTGGTCATTCACCTTAAACACCAAGTCACCGGACTGCTTGTAGAGCAAGATGGTCACAGTTGAACCAGTTGGTGAATAAAAGATAGCATTATCAAGAAAGTTCATCATAACCTGACGCAACTTGTTTTCGTCGCCAACTGACTCATGCGGTCCTGACGGTTTATCGTACTTGAGAGTGATATTACGTATTCGCGCCGTATCACTCAGCTGCTGGATTTCTTCCCTGACCAGTTTCGTAAAATCAACCATGCCCGGCTCAAGCACGAACTTGCCAGTTTGAAGCCGTGACACATTCAGAAAGTCACCGATCAAAAACACCATTCGCTGCGAACTGTCATAGGCTTGTTCGAGTACTTGACGTTGCTGTTTCGTGATCTTGCCGACATCACCATCGAGCACCATGCTGATATAGCCTTTGACGGACGTCAGCGGCGTTCGTAGCTGGTGTGACGCCATCGAGATGAACTCGTCTTTTGATTTGTCGAGTCGTTTTAATTTACTATTCGACTGCCTAAGTTCTGCGGTGGCATCAGCAATCCGTTCGCGCAGCGATTCGTTCAGTTGTTGGATTTCTTCAAATCGTAGGGCGTTTTGCAGCGCAACGCTTAGCTCGTTACTGATGATCTGCAATGTCGTCCGGTCACGCATACCGTAGGTGTCACCACTTTTCTTGACACCTAAGAAAATCGCTCCAATGTGTGAAATAGACTTGTTTTCCGTGTATTCAAGCCTCACGATTGCCGCAATACCGTAATCAATCAGCGACTCTTTGACTGCTTGCAGCGGGCTACCAAGCTCATCCGTGAGAATCACCTGGTCTTTCAAACCGTCTACTTTACCTAGTATCTCATCGGCTTTATGCCTGTTCATTGCATTTTTTGATGTCACAAAATGGGTGATGCCCTTTGACGTGTCACTGACCAAAATAGCGCTGAGATCAGACTGAATGTATTTATTGAGCACTGTGTTACTTGCCTCAAGGAGGGGCCGGATCTGGCCATTATTTATTATCTGGTGGTTATGTTCATCCAGAAACGTCTGTACATCATAAATATTTTTAAAGAATATCGGTGCAGTCAGCTTATCGAGTTGCCTGCGAACTGCTTGCAAGGCGTACACGACTCCCAGCAGCCCAAACGAAGCGAGGCCTGCCACAATTGGAGATAGCTGGATACCCACGAGATGGGCAACACCATAGACAAGCGGGATAGTCAGTACAAAAAGAGTGATCACATAGGTTGTTGCATACGATACCGCCCGCAAGACGAAGAAGTGGATATCGAACAGGTTGCGGTACGTCATGGCGTAAAGGAAAACGCATAGCGTCACAAAACAGGTCGCCGGTATTATTTGTTGCGCGAGTAATGTACTTGAGAAATCCGATGTACTAAAGCTTGAGAACGCTAAGACCGCACCCGCTATGGCAACGCAGACCAGAATAATCCTCGTTTGCGCCCTTTCGCGTATACTTTTGGTTTTCATGTAATAGCGAGTGAATGTGATGACGGAGAGCGCCAACAAAATGACATCGACGAGGATCACGACAAAATACGATGCATCGAGTTGAGGAATTCCGATGCTTTGACTTGTGATGATAGTGTTCTGCAAATTTTCAGAAGACAAGGCAACCGTGCCTGCAGCAAGGGCAGGTACAACCACCCAGAGCCTGGCAGGTTTACCAGCATAGACGCGAGCAAAGATGTACACGCTGGCCGCCATCATTGTCGAGAACATCACGGACAATGTTAGTAATATTGTCGCCAGCTCAGTCTGAGCATAGAAAAGAAGTGCCAATGCCTGTAGGAGCTGCCAAAAACCAAGACTGGCGGCAAAAAAGAAAAACGCCTTGTGCTTATCGCTCTTCTGACGCGTAATAGCGAGAGCACCTATTCCAAAAAATCCTAGTATCTCAAGGAAGTAGAGTGCCAGTAGTGGATTCTCAAGCATCTTTGATTTTCCTTTATCTCGTGTCCTCTAGCCGTTGCTCTGCTTGTACTGGAACAAGCGCGGCGTAATATAGCCTGCCTAGCTCCTCAACGTCTTTTATCATTTCTACGGAGCTAGATGAGTCAATCTCTTGGCGAATGATGGCCGGTATATACGTAGCCGATAGGTTAGTCGACTCAAAGAAGACCCTATATTTCCGGCCTGTAATGTTTGCAAGCTCAAAGAACGTTTCCAGAATATGTTTGGAGTAGCCCATACCCGCCAGGCCGTTACTGATGAGCTCGTAAAAATGCGCATATGTCTCACCGCGTTGCTCTGCGCCCTTGATGTCAGCTCTTATGGCTGGCGACTCGGTATTCAACCATTCGTTATTGTCCATCGTCAGCCCGATAAAACCAAAACAGACCGGCCGACCTTCTACGAAATGAATTGCTGTTCGGGTATCTGGTGCGGAGATTTGTTTTTCAAAAAATTGTTTATTGAACTCCATCGAGACGGGGTGGTGAGCACCCAATATCTTGCCGAAGCCGCTTTCCGAAATTGCCCAAAGCTCGTCAATGACTTCAGGAAGCTCGGCCAATTGTTCTGCGGATAACACGTATGTACCGTTGCTCGTATCGTCCGGTAGCTCCGGCTGGTTTCGACGTGCCGATAGTTCTATCCACGCATGGCTAAGTTCCTGCTGAATATCAACTTCGCTATCGTTCACTATCTCTTTGTTATCCTTTGGGCCAAATGTGAGTCCATAGCTCGCCATCCAGGCATACTCATGGCCAGGCACATCCCTGAGATCGGGATGCGGGAAATTCATCTCGGCTAGACCGAAAGTCTTTGCAATGTACTCGAGGTTCTTCTCTTCATTCGGGTCGTGACGAAATGCCTCGACGATGACCGCAAACTCGTCAGCGTCCCCAAGACTCGATCGATCGATACGAAAATCCTCAAGGTTTGGAGTATTAAGGGGTATGCTCAGCAACATAACGTTTTTTTGACCTGTCATATCTTGGCACCGCTCGAACTCGTACATCTTTTCATACTCAAGTGGCGCTAGAAACGGATACTGCTTGCCATCAGGGGCTATGACATATACGGTTCTCGGATCGCTGAGCGCTTTTTCGAACGCCTCCTGATCCTGCAAGCCAACCTTGCGAAACTCTTGCTCAGTCAGATCAGACAGTCTGCGATACTCCTCAAAACTCGCCAGATTATATCGCTCAGGACTAATTTGGGATGCTTCTGAGCTGTTAAGGAGCTCAGTCATAGCAGTTTACCGTCCTTTATATACCGGACTTCCGGTACTTTGAAACCATTGAAATCACTTCCGTACGCTAAGGTATAGGCACCAGTGTTTGGAAAGACCAAAACATCACCTAGCGCGAGGTCGTTAGGTAACACAGTGTCTCTGGAGATGATGTCCTGCGAATCGCAACTTGGACCGGTGAGTATGTACGACGTACTCTTCCTGTTCAGGCCCACGTCTTTTCGCTGATGAAAAAGGGAGATGGGGTGATATGGAAAAACCTCATAGCGCATCGCTCCGAGGAATGATTGAAAAAGACCTGTATCAATAAAGAGCCAGTTTTTCTCTTTTCGTTTCTCCACGCCAATAACTCGCGACACGATGACAGCCGCATCGGCGACTATAAACCTTCCCGGCTCAGCCTCGTATTGTAAACCCGGTTCGTTCTTTAGATATTTGTTGATATGACTGGCAACCGACGTAATCGTAGGATCGTCTTCGAAATAGCGAGTCGGAAAGCCGCCGCCGATATTAATAATTTCGATCTCGTGATTTTGCATCCTAAGTTCTTCCCGTATCTCATGGGCCAAGCGTATCGAACGGCGCCAGCCATCGTCGTCAATTAATTGCGACCCAACGTGGAACGTTACGCCGCCAAGCTTGAGGCCAAGTGAGCGAGCATATTTTAGCAACTTAACCGCCTCAGATTTCGTACAGCCAAATTTATCCGAAAGAGATACGAAACTCCATAGTTCCTCGGTCCTAACCCTCGCGATGACTGCAGCGTCTGGCGCATTCTTTTTTATCTTTGTGAGTTCCGCCAGAGACTGGAATGCGAACTTACGTACCCCTAGCTGGTACGCACGCTTAATGTGTAGCTCGGACTTCACTGGGTTACTGAAGTTGATAGTCTCAGCCTTCACACCGTATTCAACGAGGTCTTCGATTTCCTTCAGTGAGGCTACGTCAAATCCATCAACATGTTCATGGAGCGATTCAACGAGCTCGCGAGAATAAAAAGCTTTTACTGCATAAAATAACTGGACATTCGGCAAGGCTTTTTTAAACTTTTTGCAGTTCTGTATCGCTACATCGAGATCAAACAACATATACGGAACATCTGACGGCTCTTGCTTTGATACATGCCTAAGAAGAGCCTGATTTATATTCGGCCGTAGCGCGGCTTTTTTTGCAGTTATGATTTTTTTTATATTCATCGGTGTCTTGACCTAAGACATTATCTGTATCATAGCATATTCTCCCCGCTATGGACTTCTATTTTGACAGTTTCTGTCTCTGTCCGTATGTTAAAATGCAAGCAAGCTATGACCAAGATTGCTATCATCGAGGACGACAGTGTAATTTCGCAGATGTACCGAATGAAATTCGAGGCAGATGGGTTTGACGTGCAGGTAGCAAATAATGGTCGTGACGGTATCGAGCTCGTGCGTGCGTTTAGCCCAGATATAGTACTTCTTGATATGCAGATGCCCGTTATGAACGGTAATGATGCTCTCCGTGAGATTCGCAAAGCCGAGTGGGGTAAAACTGTTCCAGTCATGATCCTGACCAATCTCGGCGAAGAAGAAGCACCAAAAGATATCCGAAGCCTGGGTATTGATAGTTACATCGTCAAAGCCGACCTCACCCCTCGTCAGGTCGTCGAACGGGTCAAGTCGACGCTTGGTCTTGCTGCGTAGCCACGCGCCTCGCTGAGCGAATCACGTTATCGAACAACGCACAGATAGTGAGCGGGCCAACACCGCCTTTTTCGGGTGTTATCACGAGATCGTGACGCTCACGAACATCTGGCGCGACGTCGCCAACGATTTTGCCACCTTCACTGGCCGTACCAGCATCAACGACGACTGTTTCAGGCCGTAACATCTCGCTCGTAATCAAACCCGGGACACCAGTCGCGGTCACGACAACATCAGCGGCTTGGATGACCGTTTTTAGATTTTCAGTAGGCTCACTCACGACCGTGACATCATAACCTGAGTTCTGCCACATTTGAGCCAGCGGGGCACCAACCAACCGACCTTCACCAACCAAAACTATTTTTTTACCCTGAAGATCGACGTTGTAGCCGGCAAGCAGCCAGTTGATGGCCATTGGGGTCGCGGCATCGAAATACTTTCTAGAAGCCAGTGCATCGACATCCTTTTCAGGCGAAACTGCGCGGAGAAGCTCGTCAGTGCGTGATTCGTCCGCCAACGGTAACTGGATGATGATGCCATGTACGGTTTCGTCATGGTTCAGCTCATCAATCCGCACTAATGCCTCGTCTTCGCTCACAGTATGAAGCTCCACATCAATCAAAACATCCTCACCATACACTCGTTTAAGGCGGACATAGGTGGCAATGACCGGGCTATCGCTTGTTTGGACGATAGCAAGTTTAGGAAATACCTGCCACGCCTGACGCAGCCCACGGACTTGCTTTGCTTGACGCTCCTTTATGTATGCGGCTAACTCCGAGCCATCGAGAAGTTTCATCATCTCTAGTCTAACAGATATACTGATGCGTATGATTATCGATCCGTACACCTGGCACCGGCTTCCGATCCGATCGGTTTCGTTCGCTTCGTCTGACACAGTTGCAGTCAGGGTCGATAAACCGACTGGTTACGATTTTCGGGCTGGCCAGTACGCAGTGGCGCGGGTGACGATCGGTGGACAGCCCCTGATGCGTCAGTATTCGTTCAGCTCAGCGCCAAACGACAGCCAGCTCGAACTGCTTATCCAACACCAGCCGGACGGGGTCGTTTCGAGCTGGTTCTGTAAGACCGCTCAGGTCGGTGATGTGATCGAAATTTCCCAACCGTTTGGTGGTTTCGTCCTCGAAGATACCGAACGCCCTGTATTATTGGTCGCTGGCCGTGTTGGCGTCGCACCATTCGTTAGTATGCTTCGTGAGTCAGCGCCCCGGTCACGCTCCCTACTTTACAGTGTCAAGTCAGACGAACAGGTATGTTTCCCGGACCTGCTTACAACGCACCATGCTACAATCGTCAAAACCGAGGAAAGGCCCCGGATAGATGCGTCAATGCTCAAGGCGCATATAGGCCTCAAACCGATTATCTATGTCTGTGGTTCAAAACAATTCGTCGATGGCATAGCGTCTGAACTATCGACTTTGGGTGTGGGAGCGCACGATATACGACGCGAGCTATTCACGCTTCAATAACAGAGGTAAATATTTACATTTTTTGATAGCAGGATTATTCTGGTAGTACAAATACAAAGCATTCTCTTATAAATCTGCGGTGACCGAACGCCCGATAGAGGAAGCAACTCAGTATTTCCCCCCTTGGACGCTATGCGAATCCGCGCAATGGCAACTATTAACAAGGAGGGATGCGATGAAGAAGATTTCGTCCGTCATAACGGCAACACTATTCGCTACGCTACTTTTTGCTGGCGTCGCACAAGCACAGAGTTCCTGTACTATCAGTGGACCGACTGGCCCAAACTCTAACAATCAGTGCGTAAACAACCACAGCACGACATGTACAGTGACAAATACCAACACCGTCAATACCAGCAATACCAACTCCCAAACATCAAGTAGTGGCAGCACAAATAACAGCGGCAATACAAGTGGCGGTGGCGCTACCTCGGGCAGCGCGAGCAATAGCAACTCAACAAATACGAATGTCAGCATTACTAACGGGGGATGTGCTCCGAGCACAACATCTACGCCCCCAGGCAGTACGACCCCAGAAGGAGGTACGGTTAGTGGTGTGAGCACATCCACAGAAGCCGATCAGGTCTCTGCACCTGTCGGTGGTGTAGGTGCAGGCGTCGGTGGAATGACCGTTCCTCTTCTTGGCACAAGTATAGTGAGTATCGCACTCGGTTTTCAGCGACTTCGGAAACTGAGCTATGCGCAAGCAGAATAGGTTATTTAGTCTAGAACGCTCTGGGAAACGAGATCAGATCGTCATTCGATTACCTATGCCTTCATGGCACTATGATCCGGTTGCATTTAGAGAAGGTGTTTCATATTTAAGCGCTCTGACGCTGTTGAGCGTAGGTCTTGTCAGCTTAGTACTTAGTTTGTCCAGTAACCCGACGACCGTCTCAACCCCTCAGTACTCTTTAATCGCGAAAGATACTGAGCAAGTTGTAGTCGATTCCCTGCCCCGCTCCCTGCCCACCCACCTTACGATTGCCGATATTGGGGTATCGACTAATCTCATTGAGCTAGGTAAGAACGATGATGGTACCATGCAGACACCCGACGACTTTGCGATCGCTGGTTGGTATAAACATTCTCCCACTCCCGGAGAAATTGGACCGTCGATCATCGTCGGTCACGTCGACAACTATCTTGGTCCAGCAGTGTTTTTTCGTCTCAAAGAACTCCAGCAGGGACAGCTGATACGAATCGCCCGAGATGACGGCCGCACCGCCACCTTTTCGGTCGATAAAGTTGAAACGCTCGATCAAAACAACTTTCCGACTGAAGCAGTATATGGCAACATTGACCACGCAGGCATACGTCTTATTACCTGCGGTGGTACATATGATGTGTTGAGCGGTCGTTACAGTCACAACATTGTTGTCTATGGGTCACTTGTACCCTCGTAGTTGCTAAAACTTATCTGGTGATATACTAATGACAGCCGCGACTCCGTTATCGCTATCGTCTTGTTCGCCCTCTATCCAACCAGCGGCGTCAACTGTAACCCGAGGCTCATACGAGTCGAAGGAGGCCCATGGAAAGTAAACGACCTGGGACTCGCAGGCCGACACCTGCCTCTGACAGAGTGGGTCTGCCGACATCGGGAGATGAGCAGCTCCGTTTTCTGGCCGAAAGCATGCCTCAGATGATTTTTACATCACTGGCAGACGGCCGAACCGATTACATGAACCAACAATGGGCAGAATTTTCGGGCATCACGCTCGATCAGTTACGTGACGCTGGACGCAGCCAAATTATTCACCCAGATGACTCAAAGGAGACACTTCGACATTGGAAGCGGGTTCTTAAAACTGGTAAAACTTTTTCGATCGAACACCGCTTGCGCCGTCATGATGGCGAATACAGATGGCATATCACCCGAGCACGGGCGATGCGTGATATCCAGGGTCATATCATCAAATGGTTCGGTTCGAGTACCGACATCCATGATTCAAAGATGGCATTGCAGCGTGCTCATCAGATGAGTGTGAGAGCCTTGACACTGACGAAGCAGCGCGAGGAGTTACTCGAGCGTAATGCGTTCAAAGACGAATTTATCTCACTCGCCTCACACCAACTCAGAACCCCGGCAACCGTCGTGAAGCAGTACCTTCATCTCATTCTTGATGGCTACGTCGGCACGCTCAGTCCTGCGCTCGAGGAGATGGTGCGCCGGGCTAACACGAGTAATGAGCGTCAGATTGAGATCGTTGACGATCTGCTACGCGTAGCTCGACTCGACGCTGGCAAAGTAAAGCTGGCCCGAAAACGCACCAATATCGTACCTCTTGTAAACGAAGTGCTCAACGAACATCTCTCCATATTTGAGGAACGTGAACAGACCACAACCATAACCTACACGAAGCCAGGTATCAGCGCCGTGATTGACCCTTCACGTATCAAGATGGTTATCGAGAACTTGGTTGATAACGCAAGTAAGTACTCACCCCACGGCACACACATCCTCATCATCGTTGAAAAGAAGAAAAACGCCGTCAGTATTAGCGTGAAAGACGAAGGGGTCGGAATCGAGAAAAAGGATTTGCCGAAACTATTTCGCAAATTTTCACGACTCCCCAATGCGCTATCCATCTCAGTTGGAGGTACCGGACTCGGGCTCTACTGGGCGAAGCGCATCGTTGAGCTGCATGGCGGTTCAATAACCGTGCGAAGCACCAAAACCAAAGGCTCAACGTTTACCGTGACCTTATTGGCCTCAGCCTCCAAGTAAAAACGCCAGTCACGAAAACTAGCGTTTTTACTTGGAGGGCCAGGAGAGACTTGAACTCTCGACACCCTGCTTAAGAGGCAGGTGCTCTAACCAGCTGAGCTACTGGCCCACGTCGATAATAAAAGGTGCACGCTCATTATAGTTCATGAGGCACTATCAACGAGATAGGTTAGAGCACCTGGTGCTTGATAACTCTACTCGGCAGTAAATGCCTCGGACAGGCAGCTGAGCTACTGGCCCGCAACTCGAAAAACTATAGCAAATTACCCCTGTTTTGGCAAGTCACTAGATCTCGTCTTTTTTGGCGTTTATGAACACTGCCCATTGCCGAACAAGTCGCAAAATAGTCTTGAGCGGGAGTTCAATGACCATATCAAGGACTAGTGTTACGATATTGACCTGAGCATACCGATCGCTCAGCCATTGACCTATCACAACGAATGGCAAGTAGAAGAGATCGCGCATGAACGTCAAAACTGACTGCTCGGAGTTGACCACTTCGAGCTCACGAACCATCCGACTGATACGAAAACCGAGGAAGCTGGCAGTTGACAGGAACACAAAGAAGATAACGAGATGGACGAGTGAGAAGCCGATCGAGATCAACCCCCACGAGATCATGCCGATCAGAATGATGCCGAATAGCGTATAGAAGAAAGAGAACGTTCGACTCTTTTTCCCAAACAAGACCTGTGCTGATTGTAACTGCAATCTGGCATCTCCCGAGTAAAGTACGCTTGAAATTCGATCGACCAATGCTCGTGTATTCGCTGGTCCAGGCAGAGTCAATGTCAAGCTAAGTAGTGCCATATAGATTGGCGGAAATAGCAGGTTGATGATAAGCGGCACCCAGACAATATAGCCATGAACGATGAGATCGTACGGTACTTCTACCGCAAAACCGATGAGTACTTTGGTTATGAACAGGAATATGATACTTTTCACGATCGCCCGCTGAATACGTGCGCCGGTTTGCTTGTATTCACGCTCAACTTGAGTTTCGTATGCGCCTAAAAACTGTGTCTTACTCTCGAGGAGCCGGCTGACGTCAACCCCTTCGTTGAGCATGCGCCGTACGATACGTTCAGGTGCGGCTTGGCGGTCGATCAAACGATAGAGTTTATCAACCAGTTTTGAGCTCGCAACCGTATCAATATGCTTTGCAAGTGCGATGAACTGCTTTGCTTCGGTCGGGCCCACTTGATAGCGGCGCATGAGATCAGCACGAATAACAGCTCCGTCTGAGCGCAGCAACCCACGATGGATGGCCATAAAGAGTGCGATCTCGTAGTCTTTTGGCACCTTGCTCTTGAATAACTTTTTCGGATCAATAGTTGCTCGGAAATATTCGTAGCAAAACTGCATAAAAACGTCGTCATTGGTACGGTCACTCAGCTCACGCTCAATACTCACCGATAGCATATCAAGCACCCAACGCATCACAACTTCAGCTTGAATCTTGCGCGCCCTCAGCTCGTCATGCAACTCTCCATAGCGGACAGCTAGCGCGTTGATGGTCTTTATTTGTTTTACGGTAAGGCTGTCGTTTTGCAAATACCCAGCCAGAGTGAGTTCGATCGCTAGCTCATCTCCACTGCGCGCCAAATCCTTGCGATCACGGGTCAAGAGTAGTTGTCGATAGAAGCGACGGATAGCGTTCTGGAGCAACAAGTGTTCTTCGGTGTTTTCAGCAGCGTTTCTGAGCTGCTCATAGGCAGATGTAAGCGTTGCGCCAGCGCCAACAACATGAACCTTTTCCTGCTTTGACTGCTGCGCACGGCTACGATCACGAAAAGTCCGCGCCGAAGCGAGCGCGGCGCGGAATTGCTCGCCGATAACACTGAGAGTATCCATAAGTAGGTGAATCCAGTATATCACCCTACCACGGGTCTTTTTCGGGTTGAAATTGTGATATTTCTCACTGATTCCTCAGTGTGGCTTCGTTAGTATAGGTAATAGTCAGAACGTTACCTCAAGCGTTCTGCATCATGCCACGCCTGCCGTAGAGAATCCCTACCCTCACCCTCTACTTGAGGCAATGTGGTCGCACCTCCACTCTGTAACCCCGGCTACCTCGGCCGGGGTTTTATGGTGCAAAAATCCATTTTCTAAACTACCTATGTCAGTTTTGCAGGCAAGTTTCGAGACAGTAGCAGTGAGATGATAGAGATACCAAGGACGATAGCCATTGCCTCACGTAGTGCCTGGAGCTGTGATGCCTCATAAACAGTACTGACTGTTTCGGCTGTTGCTGCACTGCCACCGTTATCCTGCACGATCTGCTTGGCCTGCTCCTCGGAAACGATTTCTATGCCCGTGCTCGCCTTTGCGGCAACTTGGGTCTTTGTCTCGTTGGATAAGTCGGTATTTGCCTGGACTGCCGCACCAAAACCTGAAGCTAGTGTGAGCATGAACACCGAACCAACGACTGCAGTTCCGAGTGATGTCCCCAAGTTCTGGAATGTTCCCTGGACACCACCGACAACGGCCGTATCCTTTTTGTCTACCGATGACATCAGGATATTACCAAGCTGCGAGGCGAGTAGCCCGAACCCAGCACCGATAACGAACATGCCGACCCAAAAGAAGGAGCTATGTAACTCAGGTTGTATCGATGCAAACACAAAGAACACGCCGAGCGTCATTGCAATCTGACCAAACCGGGTAATACGTCTCGCTGGTATCGTGCTCGAGAGTTTTGAACCAAGCGCCGAAAATATAACCAGACCTATGGAGAGTGGGACAAGCTTGATACCGGTTTGTAATGCATCGTAGCCAAGGATTGTTTGCAAGTAAACCGGGATGACGAAAAAGAGGGCTGCGATCGTGAAATATTGACTCATCAAGACACTGAGTGCACTACGGAGCGGCGCAATCGTAAAGATAGATATCCGAAGCAGAGGTGTCTTGCCCTGAGTTTCGAGAGACTTCTGACGGCGCACAAACAGCCAGAGTAGAAAAACGCCAGCGATGATCAGGTAAAAGACAAGTGATATACCAAACGGTGCAACCTCCCAGCCATTTATGACCGGTACGGTTACCGGACTGATCCAGCCCCATGTCTTGCTCTGCAGCACACCAAATACAAGGAGTGCCATTCCACCGGCCGACAACGCTGAACTTTGCAAATCGATTGATACCTTCTTTGACGTGCGCTCATCACGAATACTTCCAGACAACAACAGTACTGCAATCATTATTAATGTTTCAGCCGCAAACACGTACCGCCATGAAAAGTAGGTCGTCACGAGTCCACCAATCAATGGACCGGCCGCCGCAGCAATACCTGTTGCAGCACCGATAATCGAAAAGGCAACGATGCGATCTTTACCTTTGTAGTTTGCAGCTGTTAATGCCGCGATCGCAGGTATGACCAGCACCGCACCAAGGCCCTCGACGAGCGACCAACCAAACAGCAATGTCGTGAGATTTGGACTAAGCGCGGTTATCAGCGAACCGATACCATAGACGATTGAACCGATCAGAAATGCGCGTTTACGACCCCACCTGTCACCGAGCTTGCCACCGGTCAACATGAACGCGGCCATCGTAAGTGCATAAAGGGTAATTGCTGCCTGCATACCGGAAATCGAGGTGCCGAGGTCGGCTGCAACCGATGAAATCGATACATTCATAACCGTACTGTCAAGAATCATAACGAACTGTGAGACAGCGAGGATGATGATAACGGACCATTTTTTCATAGCAAACCTTATGGTGCTATATTCCTAAGAGTTGTCGTTTTTTGGCATCAAACTCTTCTTGCGTTAGAATGCCTTGATCTTTGAGCTGAGCAAGCTGTTGCAGCTGCACTGTCATAGTATCAACCTGCGGTGTACTCTGCACTGGCTCCATGTAACCTGGTTGTACTTTGTCTTCATTTGACCACCTCTCGGCTTGTCGTCGACTGACACGATTTGAAACCGCAGTTGCAGTTCCAGAGATTACTGCTGTTCGGGCGACGCCCCGTAATAATCCTGGCATCACTTTCCTCCTTTTCGATCAAGTTCTCTGCTCGCATCAGGGTGAATTCTACCTTCGCTGATCAATACACCGTCGCTGTCCAGGATCGCCTTTTTGAGTCCTTTAGCCCACAACTGTTCGATGATGAGTAAGCCTGCCGATGTACCGTTCTCTAACAGCTCCCCAATTTCGCGAACGTCATCCTCATCAATCAAGCCATCTTGCACCTCCAGGCTATCGAGTGCCTTAGCTAGATCAGGTTCGGTCAGCTCGACCAGTGCGACATTGCCATATCTGTCTTTCGTGACAAGTGCCACATCGAGCACTTTTATCGTGCCATTTTTGCTCACTTTCTCGAGCTCTTTTAAGATCGCACCCCTGAAGTTGTTACCCGGAAAGCCAACAACTATATAGTCAATCGGTCCTCGCATACCATCCTCCTTGTATATCTCTCAGTATACTCCTGGTTGTTGTAAATGAAACTAGTCGCTGTGTATGGTGGGTGGCAGTCAGCTATAGTGAAACCATGGAACCTTTCTCAGATATGCTATCGGCTGGCGGCAAGGCGAATTCACTCGGCAGGACAAGCGAGGTAGTCGAGATCGTCTTGAGGGATCGCACGAAACTCGATGAGCTATTCATGTGCGTAGCGCATCAGGATGCATGGGTGCGTATGCGTGCCATCGACGGCTTCGAAAAGATCTGTCGCATTCATCCAGGCTGGATTGAACCCTACGTGGATAAGCTCCTTGATTTAACCAGCGCTTCACAGCCATCGATCCTATGGCACTTAGCTGAGATATTTATTAAAGTTCAGTTGTCACCACTGCAACAGAACCGAGTTATAGCATGGCTCAGAACAATGCTGTCCAGTACAGACATTGACTGGATTGTTTCGGCCAATGCCATGAAGGCGACTGTTTATTTTGTAAATAAGGGCGCTATGTCACGAGACGAGGTACATACGCTACTCAATATCCAACAACGACACCACTCAAAATCAGTTCGAAAGAAAGCCACGCAGCTACTAGCGCAAATTGATACCTAACTATATACAGGCACGAGATTGTTTCCACCTTACGCTCGAAGATAACCAAGAAAAAAGAGCTAGTCGAGCTAACTCTTTTTTCTTGGTACACCCGGCACGATTCGAACGTGCGACACCTGGTTCCGAAGACCAGTGCTCTATCCACTGAGCTACGGGTGCGCGTAAGCTAAGCTATTATAACAGATTAGACCCCCTCATAACTTCCTGATCATACTATCTCAACAAACTTTCCCACGTGTATGATTTTGCATGTGATTGATGTATGTTGGGTGAAATCATACAATAGGGAGTAATGCAGACCTCATCACACGCTGTGCTTGCACCCTTTACATCACTTCGCTGCGGTGGTGAGGCCGAGTTGCTTGTCACGACTAAGAGCCGTGAGGACGTAATCGAGATACTTGCGAAAACACCTGCTGACCAGCCGCTATGGTTACTAGGATACGGCTCAAACGCTCTGATCAGTGACGAAGGTTTGCCGGGAACGACAGTTGTTTGGCGCGGAGGTGATATCTGGCAAGATGGTAAGCAGATCGTCGCCGATAGTGGTGTCTGGTGGGATGATTTGGTTAAATACGCGATTGATCATAAACTCTGGGGTTTTGAGCTCATGAGCGAGATTCCTAGTAGCGTCGGTGGTGCCGTGTTCGGCAATATTGCCGCCTATGGACAGCAAATCTCCGATACATTGATTTGGGTAGAAGTCTTTGACCGTACGAGCGGTGAGACAAAACGGCTAGACAAGGATGAGATAGATTTTGCCTACCGTGAAAGTTCCCTTCAGACCCAGCGACACCTCTACATTTTGCAAGCAGCGTTCGAGCTATCTGACACACCTCTTCACACACTAACCTACGAGACAGCCCTACGAGTTGCAAGTGAGCTCGGTGAGCCAACTGCTACACTCGAAGGTCTGCGTCACATTATCGTCGAGACCAGGCGACGCGCCGGTTCGCTCTACGACCCAGACGATCAAAACGCCGAACATACTGCCGGTTCATTTTTTAAAAACCCGATGGTAACAACTGAGCAAGCCATGGAACTCGCACGTTTTGACGAATCGGGTAAGACGCTCGAGCGTATCAACCAACAAAACAAGGTACATGGCGGTAGTACGCGTCGTGCCTCGGCTGCTCATGTCCTACTTGCTGCCGGCTTTAGTCGTGGACAGACTTGGGACAAGGTGCGGCTCCATCCTGAGCATGTTCTGAAGATACAGACGCTCGATGGCGCGACGGCTCATGAAGTTCATGCGGTGGCGCAAGAGATTATCACTACTGTCAAAGATAAGCTTGATATCACCATTACTCCCGAAGTTCGTTTTCTGGGCAAATTCTAAAGAAATTAACTGTTTTATATATCATTCATGATATAATTCTCGCTATGCACAACTACAAGCGACGCATCGGTTCACTCGTTCAGGAGACACGTGTCAGCAAAGGTATGACCCAGGCTCAGCTCGCAGAAGCGCTCGGCACCAGCCAGAGCGCTGTCAACCGTATTGAAAAAGGTGGGCAAAACGTCAGTCTCGAGATGCTGGCTCGTATCGGTGAGGTATTGTCGAGCGAGATCGTCTCACTTAACACGCTTGGATCAAACCTACGCGTCAAAGGTGGTAAAAAACTATCTGGAACCATCGAGGTAAAAACCAGCAAGAACGCGGCAGTCGCCCTGCTCTGCGCCGCCCTGCTCAATCGTGGCACGACCACGCTTCGTCGCGTTGCACGCATCGAAGAAGTTAACCGCATCCTGGAAGTCCTCACGAGCATCGGCGTAAAGACTCGCTGGATTGATGGCACAAATGACCTCGTTATCACGCCGCCAGCAAAACTAAAACTTGAGCAGATGGATATCGAGGCGGCCAAAAAGACGCGTACCGTCATCATGTTCCTTGGTCCGCTTCTCCACCAGTACACCTCGTTCCGACTTCCCTACGCTGGTGGCTGTAGTCTCGGTACCCGAACTGTTGAGCCACATTTGGCAGGGCTACGTTACTTTGGTCTTGACGTTGAAGCCAAGCCGAACACCGACTACTACCAGGCAACTGTCAAAAGGCGTGCACCAGGGCGTGATATCGTTCTCACTGAACGTGGTGACACCGTAACTGAGAACGTGATTATGGCCGCTGCATTGCACCCAGGTACAACCGTAATCCGAAACGCCAGCCCGAACTACATGGTTCAGGACGTCTGTTTCTTCTTGCAAAAACTGGGGGTTAAAGTCGAAGGTATCGGTACGACAACACTACGCATCACTGGCCTGAAGTCGATAAAGAAAAATGTCGAATACTACCCGTCTGAGGATCCGATCGAAGCGATGAGCTTTATAGCAGCCGCTATCGTCACTGACTCGACGCTGACTATTGCTCGCTCACCGATCGAATTCCTCGAGCTTGAGCTCGCAACCCTCGCAGAAATGGGACTCGAGTACGACCTCACTGATGAATACATGGCTAACAATGGCCATACCCGTCTTGTCGATGTCACGATCAAACCGTCACGGTTAATCGCACCAAAAGATAAGCTTCATGCCCTTCCCTTCCCTGGTATCAATATGGATAACCTACCATTCCTCGGGTTGATCGCCACGGTCGCAAAGGGTCGTACACTCGTCCACGACTGGAGCTACGAAAACCGCGCAATCTATTTCCTCGAACTCGAAAAGTTAAATGCCACTGTCGAAATGCTCGACCCACACCGCGTCTACATCACCGGACCGACAAAATGGAAGCCAGCCGATGTCGTTGCACCGCCGGCACTGCGTCCAACAGTCGTAGTTCTGCTTGCGATGCTGGCCGCGCCCGGTACGTCAATACTACGCAAAGTTTATCAGATGGACCGCGGCTACGAACAACTGGCAGCCCGACTCAATACGATCGGCGCTGATATCGAAACGTTTCGTGAGATTTAGTTAGATGCCTGGAGGCGCGGCTGATTGTTTGACCAGACGATCCTACCCACTTGCTTCGCGATGACAGCTTGTCGCTTGCCAGCTTTTCCACTTGACTCGGCGACGAGAAGCGTGAGTCGTTTGTCTGCAGTTCTACTTTCGAGATCGGACACATCGTTACCGAAAACTAACCGTAGCTCCTGAACTTTGTACGCAAACCGTACACCGCTGAAATCGATGTAGATATCATCATCCTTTTGCAGCTTGGTGATATGGTAGAGCGGTGATTGCGACTTTGTCTGGAGCGGTGTTATGCCAAGGCTGAACTGATTTGCCGCGAGTATGAAATTGCCACCGGTGGACGGCGTACCGTTGTCTGGCTTGCGGTTTACGGCTCCGACTTGTAGGGCTTCGGATTCATCACGTTGCGACACCGAAATCGGGATATCGCTGTTGATCTTTGGGATGTAGAGACGATTTTCGCGGTTGCCAGGACGAGCAGCGACCAGCTTCTTTGCGGTCGCATCAGCTGGCTCGATTGCATAGAGGAGTGCAGGAGCATAATAGGTGACAGCAAGGTACGCAGCAGCACTGAGCAGCAACACCGGAACGACTAGTATTTTCCAGTCTTTTTGTTTTATTATCCCTCTCCCGTGAACGTAGCGCATTTAGCATAAGTATAACAAATACCGGCCCCCTGTTCGAGTCGGTATATGGGTCGATATGTAAATGAGCCGAAGCTATACTCCGGCTCATTTACATATGGGGCGAACGATGGGGATTGAACCCACGACCTTCGGAACCACAACCCGACGCTCTAACCAACTGAGCTACGTTCGCCATGACTCATAGAACTTTGCTATTTTAGCACGGTTTAACAGGGATAAGAAAGAAGTTGTACATGCTCTAAAATTTTATTATATCAAAATACTCATGTTTTGTCAATGTTAACCGTCATCTTTGCTCAGTTTCGCCCACAATCCAACGTGATCACTATCACCTACGAATGTACCTGCATCATGGACCGTTAAGCCGCGAACATATATATCATCAAGCGTAACAGCAGGGGCAAAGAATCGCGCTCTGCGACCGTACATGAGCCTACGATATGCTGGCGTCGGCCATGTTTTCGGGTGTCGCTTGCCCATGACTGAAAAAACCGACTCAAATCCTTCGGCTTCTATCGCCTGCCGCGCTTTTCCGCCTAATCGGTTATTAAAGTCACCCACAAATGCCATCGACTCATAGTCTTTGGTTTGCTCAAGAACTATCTTCACCTGCTCTTCTTGAAGCTTCCAGTTTGATACTCTCGCGCGAGGATGGATGTTGGCGATAGCCGTTTTTCCAACTTGAGACAGTACCGCTCTACGGTTATCCCCAAGCTCAATTGGTTCTATGTGATCGATAGATCCACCAAATAAACCAACGTATTCACCTTTGCGCCCTGTTGGTGAATCGGGAAATGGCTTCTGATTATGCTCAATCCAGTAACCAGCACCATACCCAAGCGCTCTGGCCAGCTCCTCTCCGTTATGCTGCAAATCAGTCCTGTGGACCTCTTGCATGGCGACCACGTCAAGCTCACCACCGATTTTTTCCCGTAATTTTTCAAGTGTCGCGATCTGTGAAGCGAGTCTTTCAGATTGCGATTTCATCAATCCTTGGTTCGTTCTTGTGTTATCAAGCAGAATATTCCACGTGACTACTGTGAAAGGGTTAGGAGTTGTGTTGGTCTGCTCTGTATTTACCATATGAGAGCATTTTACTACTCATTTGGCAACTAACCATGAGCATCAATGATGACTGTGGTCATGACCGAGATGCTTCATCGTGAGGGCATGGCCCTTGCCGCGCTTGAGTAAGTATCGATTTACCGGTAGCGCTGCAAAAAATGCCGCGGTCAGCGCGAGCGCCATACTGAACCAAAAGAGTGGGTTTAATAGTCCCGCCTCCATCGCGCCAGGTATTGCCAGCATCACCAGATTGTCTACGACCTCCATGGTTGCGACCGAAAGCGTGTCCGCTGCGGCAACGACCGAAAGTGCCGCGAAAAAACCCATGCCGACTCGAAGTAATGGTAAAGTCGACAGCCCAAAGCCAAAAACAAACGCCAACGCCACTGCCAGCGCCACCGTCGCCATGCTATCCCATCCAAGCGCCGTACCGATGATCATACCGAGCACTTCACCAATCGCGCAGCCTGTCAGGCAGTGCAGCGTGGCACTGACAGCCATTTTGTTTAGAGCTCTTGCATCGTTCATACAATCCATTTTACTCAAACATCATATCGAATGTAGTTTTGTACAATAGTTTTATGTCAGAACATAGAATTTATCAGATTAGTTTCGCGAGCATTTATCCTTTGTATGTCTCGAAGGCTATGAATAAGGGCCGGACCAAAGCCGAGGTAGATCAGATCATCACTTGGCTGACCGGATATGATGAGGTTTTGCTCGCCGAAAAGCTACACGACAAAACAGGTCTCAAAGCTTTTTTCGATCAAGCACCTGGGTTAAACCCTTCCCGAAAACTCATCAAAGGTGTTATATGTGGAGTAAGAGTCGAAGATATCCAGGAAAAAACCATGCAAGAGATTCGGTACCTCGATAAGCTGATTGATGAGTTAGCGCGTGGCAAGGCAATGGAAAAGATTTTGAGGAAGTAACTACCGATACAAGTTAGTGGACGTACTTCGAAACTATTTAGATCTAACTTTTTGGATAACCAAGTAAATCACTACAAACAATAGCCCAACCCCAGCTATGACCGCCTTAACCCCAATGGTAGCAGTTTCGGTTGTGCTAAGTGGCACGACCGTATCAACGCAATTGTACCCACAATCAAGATTACTCAGACTACTGAATCCTCTCCACCATATAGCAACAAGTCCACCGATAACGAGAGTAGCTATGTATGAAAAGCGTATTGCAGATTTAGATTTTAACAATAAGAGGCCAGCTAGTAGTACTGCATAAATAACTCCATAACCGATTACGACTCCCATCGCATATTTATCGGACTGTTGGGCCGTAATATAGTGTTCGCTCTTAAAGAAGTCAGAAATGAGACCGCTACCTGATGCTACCCAAGTACCCAAGGCGAACCCTAGTGCAACTGAAACAATGCTGGTTCCGATAATACGTTTAATTTTCATCATGATGTGGATTATACGCTACTTCCGTTAGTGGACGTATTTCGAAACTTAGTTTATTAGTGTTCCCAAATTTTTACGTTTGGACCAGTGCCTGGTTCGAGTGAGACTCCTAGGAAAGGTGACGTTGGTGAACGATACAAATGCACATCAGCTGCAATTGCTGCTGCATCTTGCTCAGCTTGATTGATTACTTGTACTTCGTTCATAGGCAGCTGTGCAAGTCGACGTTGCCATGCGCTTGCCGGTCTTACGACTATTTCAGTAGATCGTGGCCCTAAGCGATCATCAGGATGTTGGCCGTATGGCACTAGGTAAGGACGATTATATTCACACATATTTTCAACATACTATCAAACTAACTTAGAAAACAAAAACACCTTCGTTCTGAAAGTGCTTATGCTTGGTGCCGGTTAATGGACGTACTTCGAACTTATGATTGAGGTAAGAGTCGTAACTTTAAAAGAGTAGCATCATCGAAAGTATAACCAGGCTTTAGTCTATATTTTTCGGTTGAGGTTTCAATAAATTTCTCAGGATCATAAAAGGCTACTTCTCCTATTCCACCTTCCTCTACGGCTGCAAAGGCATAGTCATAGGGTATATTAGCGCCATCAGATTGATTAGCGATATGTTTTTGGGTGACATCAAGAGTTACGGCAAATGTAGACTTTCTGTCGGTATCCTTAGAACTTGCATCATACCCCGTTAGAAGCAAATTTTCATCGAGTATATCTCGGCGAATGAGTTCATCAACAACCTTTGAATGTAGCTCTTCAAAATCAAAGAAATCATCGAACTCTCTCAGTTCCATGATTGGGCCAAGAGATTTAAGTAGCTCTGGTGAAGCTTCTGATTCTGAATTCATCACAATATAATAGCACTATAAGTACTTTTTGTCAAAAATGGTGCCGGTTAGTGGACGTACTTCGAACTATTGCTAAAGGTAGAATTTAATTTATACTAAATTGGCACTCTTGACATGCGAGTGCTAATTTTAATAAAATCAACTTAGAAAAGGTTAACCTTTTCGTTAACAAATCAAATTAAGGAGGTTGCTATGAGTAACTTGATAAAGTTTGATCCGTTTGCGGAAATCCAAGCCTTACAGAAACAATTTCTCTCTGATGACTGGTTTTCGCCGATCAAATCAATGCAAATGCCAACTACCGACGTCTACACCTCAAAGGACGACAAAGAACTAACGGTGGAAGCGCATTTACCAAACTTTGAGCAAAAAGACATAGATATAAGTGTCGATAAAGGAAATTTAGTAATCCGCGCTGAGCGTCGTGAACAAGAAAGAGATAAGGATAAAAAATATATCGTTCGCGAAAGCTCTTCCAGTTTCTATAGAAGTTTCCGGTTACCTGAAGTTGCTGACGAAGAATCTATCAAGGCAAAGATGAAAGACGGCATCCTCAAAGTTACGATTCAATTTAAGGATCTGCCTAAGCCAAAACAGATTGCAATAGAAGCATAGATAAATACAGAAAGAGCGTCGTTGGTTTCGACGCTCTTTTACGTTTTGTGTTAGTAACAAAAAACTCCATACGGAGTTTAAGCGTAAGCGTCTTGGTGCCCCGGGGTGGATTCGAACCACCGACCTTAGGCTTAGAAGTCCTCTGCTCTATCCAGCTGAGCTACCAGGGCATGAACACCACGTATAGTTTAACAGATAGGGGCGATAGGTAAGTAGACGGTCTTCGACCGTAGGCGAGAAGGCGGTCGCTTCGCTTCCTATTTCCGCTCGCTTTACTCGCTTCACGAACTCGCATCTTAACTCGCTGCGCTCGCTGATGTGAGTTAGACCCGGCCACATACCAAAGTAAAAACCCAAGCTAACGCTCGGGTCTTTACTTTGGTGCGGGCGGCGAGAATCGAACTCGCATCACATGCTTGGAAGGCACGTATATTAGCCATTATACGACGCCCGCGAAACTGGAACTTGAGCTATTATACCCCAGTTATTCGCTGATGTCAGCTGCAGTGATGGAGAGCGTCTGTCCGGGCTGCAACTCACCGCTCAGCAGCTTCTTTGCCACCTGACTCTCGACCGTACGCTGCACAACTCGTCTAAGTGGACGGGCGCCGAGCTGTGGATCGTAGCCGAGATCGATGAGCTTCGTCTTTGCGTCATCGCTAATTGCAACGGATACCTTTTGTGGTTCTAGGGTTCTGTTGACGCCAGCAATCAATAGGTCGATAACCTGTGAGAGCTCCTCTTTGCCGAGTGGTTTGAAGAGAACAATCTCGTCAAAGCGGTTTAGGAATTCAGGACGGAATTGGCCAGAACTGATGAGTTCACGCGTAAAGGCGTCTTCGAATTGCTCAAGAGATTCGCCAGCTTCGATATGGTGACGAATCTGGTCCGCGCCAGCATTACTCGTTGCGATAACGATAGCGTCGCGGAAACTCACCTCACGGCCACGGGCGTCACGTAGAATGCCTTCGTCGAGTACTTGGAGCAATGCCGTCAAAACGGACGTGTGTGCCTTTTCGATCTCGTCGAGCAGAATGACCGAGAACGGCTGTTTGAGTACCTGGGCACTGAGGCTCATTGCGTCCTCGCTGCCATCAGCGATCAGTCGGTTTACATCCTCGGCGCGAACAAATTCGTTGAGATCGACTCGGACCAACCGCTCCTCGCCACCAAAGTATACTGCCGCAAGGCTCTTAGCTAACTCTGTCTTTCCGGTTCCTGTTGGTCCGAAAAAGAGGAATGTGCCGACAGGTCGCTGTTCGTTGCGAACACCAGCACGCGCCCGACGTAGTGCATCACTCACGACGCTGACGGCACGAACTTGGTTGATCATACGCCGATGGATGAGGTCTTCAAGATTCAGAAGTGTTTGTCGCTCCTCTTCGCCACCGCTACCACCAACTTTGACACCCTGGGTTTGTTCGATGGAACGTTTGACTGAGGTTGCTGTCACGAGACCGTTCTCGGCGTAACTGGCTGCTGCTGTCATGACCTTTATCGCCCGTCCTGGCTGAGCCTGATCATGGAAATATCGCTCACTTAGTCGTAATGATTCCTTGAGAGCCTGATACATGTATGTCACTTTTTGCTGGAACTCAACCGTAACCAGTTGATCCTGGAGGACTGTCATAGTCTCGCTAGCAGAGCTTGGTGAAATGGTCACTTTGTTGAGCGCGCCAGCGAGCGCTGGGTTACGCGAGGCGATCTGCAGCCACCGCTGTTCATCCATCGTGAGAATCATGCGAAGAGCGCCACTCTCAAGTATTGGCAAGAGTAGTTTGCTGAGATCAACCGAACCGACGCCCTCTTCAAAAAACAACTCAGCATCGTCGAGACAAATGATGACGTTTTTCGCATGATAGGCCTCAAGGAGCAGTCGGTTCAATAGATCCTCAAGCTCTCCACGCCCACTAGCCGCCGAGATGAGTGCCGCAGCATCAAGACTGATAACCTGTCGATACTTGAGGTTTGATCCTAGTGTACTGTTCCCTTGCATCAGTTGTTCGGCAAATGCATGAACGATGGTCGTCTTGCCAACGCCAAGTGGACCGACTAACGCGACGTTCTGTCGCCCACCTGAACTAAAAGTGTTGAGCATGTAGTCAATCGTGTCCTGATGCGATTCCAGATCGACCGTCATGAGACCGCCTCGCGCAACTCGGTCGCTAATATTTATCCCGAAGTGATCGAGGAGGCGCAGGTATCCGAAATTCCAATCACGAGCCAGACCGCCAGTCCGACGAGGTTGGCGGTGCCGCTCTATCAACTCATCGAGATGGGTGAACCAGTTCGCTAGCTTTGGCAAGTCATCCTCATCAAGTTGCAGATGCGGTAACAACTGAACGAGCTGGGGACTGGTCTTTGCCAGTGCCGCAACCACGGTCGAGGCCTTGACGACGCCTGTTGGCTGCATATCGCGTACCGCCGACCAAACCAGCGGAATGCTCGCTGGATCGTCACCTAAAACTTGGGTCAACATCTGCGTCGAAATGCCGGAACGAACCATCAAGAACTGTGCACTTGTGACTTCAGATATTTTGGTGGCAAGCACCTTTGGCGTTAAATCTTTCGGCAACCGTCCTAGCAGCGCAACCTCCAGACGTCCATCAAGACTATCAGAATTCCCAGCTGGCAAGCTCCTGAGATAGTGTCGATACCACAATATCACCATCCATGGCCACGCAGCTAATCCTGCAAAAAGCCAACCGATGCTAGCACCTACGAACAACAAGCTACCACCAAATGCCAACAGGATACCAGCGATAGCTATGAGTACGGCAGCACCATTTTTTTCGAACACCACCGAGAGGCGCGCTAACGAGGCACGCTCGCTGTTATACGCGAAACCAGTCATAGCCATGGCATCCACCCAGTCATAGCTAACTGGACAGCAACAAGCGGCAATACCGGCAGGATAGGCCATATAGCCAGCCGCAACCCGCCTGCGACTGCTTCGAGTAATATCGCGACGCTGCCGACGACGATCAGAAAGGTTCGAGCTAGACTACCGACAAACCGCGAAAACAACTCATCAAACCATGCTCGGAGGATGACGTCGAGCGAGCCTTTACGGGCACCATCCGCATCGATCTGGCGAAACGGCTTGAAAAGCGTTCTCAGCGACAGCTCGATAGAAAATAAGTCAGCCGTCCGATCAAAACGAGCCCGAACCATCCGGACTTGATCGAGCCACCCTAAGCCATACCACCACCGTATGAGCGAGACGAAAAGCATGACTGTATTGTACCACCGATTTTCCTCTGTTTATAGCGCCCCACAAACACGTTATACTGGGTACCAATGATTCGTCAGAACTTCGCGCGGCTTACTGGCATCGGCGTCAAAAAACTCATGCGTCTACGTGGCGGTGGCTCAGCGCTACCAGGTCTCATCGTCGAGAAAATTGATCCTAATTTTTTGAAGCGGGCACTCGCGGACATTCCTGGTGGCGTCGTCATCATCTCGGGAACGAACGGCAAAACAACAACCACCAAAATGGTGACGCAACTCCTTCGTGCGCACGGCATGAACGTTTTTACTAACCCAAGCGGTAGTAATTTTACTCGTGGTATTGTTGCGAGCTTGGTCGATACTGTCGACTCACATGGCAAGCTCGAGGCTGATATCGCGGTTATTGAGCTCGACGAAGCCCACGCAGTACATTTCGTAAAAGCGATCAAGCCCCGCTATAGCTTGATTCTTAACGTACTCCGTGACCAGCTCGATCGATTTGGCGAAATCGACCATACCGCAAAGCTGCTTCAAACCGTCGTCGACGCCACGACCGAAGGCGTCGTGCTCAACCGCGAGGACAGCCTCGTGCGAGCAATGGCTCCCGCAGACAGACGGAAGGTGAGCTATTTTGGTCTCAGTAAAGAGCTGCGCGATTTATTCCCAAGTGACGCCGACATGCACGGCGGAAAAGTGTCCTCGGAAAAAGTGCCAACTTCAGCCTCAGGCGATGTAATCCTCGAGAAACTGCGAGACAGAACTGCGCATTTTTCATTCGGTACAAAACCCCAAGCCCCTGTTGAACTTAAAATCGACGGTGCCTACAACGTGCTGAACGCCGCCGGTGCACTTGCCCTGGCTCGTCTTATCTGCGATGCGTCTGAGAAGGAATCAGCCATACTCCTCAGCGAACTGAGTCAGGTTAAGCCTGCCTTTGGACGCGGCGAAGCGATAACTATCGGTGATGACCCACTCGAGATCGTGCTCGTCAAAAACCCGAGTGGCTTTCGCCTAGCCTTGAAATCATACGCGAACAGCCCTGCCGCGACGATGATCGCAATTAACGACAATTATGCGGATGGTCGTGACATGTCATGGCTATGGGATGTCCCGTTTGAAAATCTCGCGCCAAACGTCGCGATGGTGAGTGGTATCCGTGGTTATGACATGGCACTCCGTTTGCAGTACGACGAAGTTGACGTGGTTCATGTCGAACCAAACCTCGGCGAGGCTCTCGACCGGTTCATATCACGCACATCCGGTAAGCGCCGCATATACTGCACCTATACCGCGATGCTATCCCTGCGACGCGAGCTGGGTAAGAAATATGATGTGGAGGCGATAGGATGAGCAAAGGTACTCTTCGCGTACTACACCTGTACCCGCGTGAGATGAATATCTACGGCGACTGGGGCAATGTCCTCACGATTATCCGACGAGCCGAGTGGCACGGTTACACAGCAGAGCTAGTCCAACATCACCCAGGCAAGCCGTTCCCATCCGACATCGATATTGTTATCGGTGGCGGCGGTCAAGACTCGGGTCAAGGTGTCGTGAAAGACGATTTGCTAACGATCGGCTCAAAGCTACATAAGCTCGCTGATGATGACGTGCCGATGCTGATGATTTGCGGTCTCTATCAGCTCTTTGGTCGGTTCTTTAAGACGGCGTCAGGTGACGAGATCCCTGGTATCGGCATATTCAAAACGGAAACTCATGCAGGACCGACACGATTGATCGGCAACGTCGTCACAAAAACACCGTTCGGTGAGCTCGTCGGTTATGAAAACCACTCTGGTCTCACGATGCTCGATGATGGCCAACCAGCTCTCGGCAGTATCGTAAAAGGAGCTGGTAACAACGGCCAAGACCGTACCGAAGGCGCTATCTACCGATGCGTATTCGGTAGCTACCTGCATGGCTCGCTGCTACCTAAAAACCCAGCATTTGCCGATGCGCTGATCGAAGCAGCCGCACACCGAAAGTTTGGTTCGTTCGAACCAGCTATTATTGACGATCGATTCGCAGATCTTGCGCGGGGAATTGCAAAAAAACGGCCGCGTTAGTCCCACTTGCAGGTCATTTTCAGCCAAAGCCGTCTATAATAGACGTAATGTCTGCGGGAGCCAAACGTCGCATCTACGAGCTCGACCTTTTGCGAGGCTTTTTTATATGCGTCATCATCCTGGACCATCTGCAATTTTGGCCAAGCCCACTGCAATACCTGACAGGGCAAGGCCGGCTGTGGGTCTCTGCGGCCGAAGGGTTCTTTCTGATCTCCGGCCTGCTCATCGGTTATCTGCGGGTTTATAAAGGCATGAAAATACCCCTCAAAGATCTAACCAAAGGTCTACTCCGACGAGCAGCCATGCTCTATGTTTGGGGGGTCCTGATTACACTGGCGGTTGTCGCACTGAGTATTTTGATGCCAGGCGACGGTGCATTGTTACCGAAGTCACCAAGCGTCGAGCACACAGCAAGCATCAGTGCCTACCTGTTCAGTGTCATCTCTACCGTCTTTTCATCAGACTGGATCTACTTCCTCAGGCTCTACGCTATCATGCTGGCCATCACACCCTTGTTCATCTGGCTAGTGCGTATCGGCAAGTGGTGGGTGGCGCTGCTAGCCTCACTGCTCATCTACGCTATCAGTCTACATTTCCAGATAGAAGAGGCTGCTATGCAGTGGCAGGTACTATTCTTTGGCGCAGCGCTCATCGGCTGGAAGCTTGAGAGCATCCTGGCATGGTTACGTGCTCATCGGAAGGTTCGCACGGGACTTATTATTAGTCTCATTTTTGTGACAATCTCGACAATGATTATCAGTTATTTCATGGTTCACGGGTGGGGTTACGTAGAGTCACCAGGAGCAAGTATATCGCGAGAGTCTTATGTATCAGTTCGACATAGTGTCGACCCGTGGTTCTCAAACAACCCGATGGTACCAGCACGCATCGCACTTGCCTTTATCTGGTTTGCTGGACTGTTAGCACTCTTCCATGCCATACGACCGTTCTTACTTAAATACCTAGGGTGGCTGCTGTTACCATTCGGACAAGCCTCTCTAACCATCTACTGCTTGCAGGCAATCGTATTGATTCCGATTGTCTCGTTCATACCGCTCACGAATCATTTTTGGCTCAATGGTCTCATCGGTGCGCTCGTATTGCTACTCTTCGCAGGCATGATCAGGCTACCAATCATCCAGCGAATTTTTCCTCGTTAGGACTGTAAAGCCTTCAAATCCGCAATGACTCGCGGACCATGGTCGACGACGTTCACGCGACCATATACTTTTTGAACCGTTCCACTCGGGTCAATGAGAAACGTTTTTCTGAGCGCTCCCTCATGACCAAACATCTTCTTGCCCCAAGCGCCGTAGGCTTTGTGAGCCACGATATCTGGATCACAAAGTAGAGTGAAGTTGAGCGAATGCTTTTGCTTGAATGCTTCATGCGACGCCGGGTCATCTCGCGACACCCCGACGATTTGAGCACCCAGCTCAGCCAGCGTATCGCGTGAATCACGCAAGCTACATGCCTCTATCGTGCAACCGGGCGTATTGTCCTCTGGGTAAAAATAAAGTACCAGCCATGAGCCGCTTAAATCATTCAAATTGCGACGTTTGCCATCAGAGTCAACGAGAGAAAAGTCAGGCGCTTGATATGGTGGCTGCTGTTGTGGCATAGTGCCTTTCATTATACCAACCACCTCCCTACTCCCATAAAGTTTACATATATCCCCACGTGTATAAATATGTATGCGCTTCGTTTTATCATGAAAAGAAAAATAGACCGAACGATTTCAGTCTATTTTTCATGGTCGGGGTGAAAGGACTCGAACCTTCGACCTCACGGTCCCAAACCGCGCGCGCTAGCCAACTGCGCCACACCCCGGTCTCGCAAAAAATCGCGAAGAACAGAGATGATTGTAACAGATGTGAACAAAGTTTTCTAGAGCGAACTACGCTGTTCGGTACTGTCGGTTCTCTTCTTCCTCTTCGTAGCGACGACGAACGAAATCGCTCATCTGCGATGCAAACTTCTCGACTGACGAAAACCGGAGTTTGAGACCATTGATATCATTGGCAATGCCAACGACGTATGGGTCAGGATACCGGCTGGTAGTTGGCCGCCCAAGCGTATTCGCAACGGTATTTTGGATCTGACGAACCTCCTGTTCGAGCGCGGTTAGCCTGCGTGATACGTCCTGTACATCCTGTGCGATGCGCGAGACACTGTCGACCATGCGAGACATTCGAGACACATCGTTGCGGACGTCGTGAAGCGCGCTTTGGACGGCGTGCTGAAGGTCGTTCCTACTGATCGTGTCTCCCATACCCTCATAATACAGCGTTGGATACACTAGAAAGTGTGAGTTTTCTCACACTTATTTCGCAAATTCGATAGCTCGCGTTTCGCGAATAACATTCACTTTGATGGTGCCTGGATACTGCATGGTCGACTCAATCTTTGTCGCAACGTCTCGCGCGAGCTTGATAGCGCTAAGATCATCGACTGACTCAGGTTTGACAATGATACGAACTTCACGGCCAGCGCTGATAGCATAGGCTTTGTCGATTCCTTCGAAACTGGTCGCAACATTTTCAAGATCACGCATGCGCTCGGCGAAGTTTTCAGCCGAGATATTGCGAGCACCTGGACGTGCAGCTGAGAGCGCGTCACAGACACGTACGACGAGTGCCTCAGGTGTCGTCGCTTCGACGTCGTCATGGTGCGCTTCGATAGCGTGGACGATCTCATCGCTCATGCCGTATTTGCGGGCCAACTCTGCACCAATGTGGTGGTGTTTGCCTTCCATACGGTGCGTGACAGCCTTGCCGACATCGTGGAGGAGCGTTGCAGTCTTTGCGATACGAACATCTGCACCGATCTCTTCGGCAATCAACCCAGCCATGTGAGCCATTTCAGTCGAGTGCTTGAGCACGTTCTGGCCATAGCTGGTACGAAACTTGAGTTCACCGAGCAGGCGCAGCATTTCTTTTGGAATACCGACGACGCCACACTCGCGGGCAGCATCCTCGCCGGCACGCTCAATCTCTTTATCAATCTGTTTTTGAGCCTTTGCGACTACCTCTTCGATACGAGCAGGGTGCACACGACCGTCCTTCATGAGCATCTCAAGCGCGAGACGAGCAACCTGACGACGGACCGGATCAAAACTACTTAGGATGATCATGCCAGGTGTATCGTCAACTAAGACGTCAACACCAGTCGCACGCTGCAAGGCCTGGATATTGCGGCCCTCTTTACCAATGATGCGGCCCTTCATTTCGTCATCGGTCAGCTTGACGGCAGTGACAGTTCGCTCAGCTGTGACCTCTGAACTCATACGCTCCATGGCGGAAACCAGGATAAGCTGCGCTTTCTCCTCGGCGTCATCCATAGCGTCTTTTTGCAGCTTCGCGACCAAACCGACGAGATCATTCTTGATGTCGCGTTCTGTCATTTTTAGCAAGTGCGATTCGGCATCTTTTTTCGTCAGCTTTGCGATCTTCTCAAGCTTTTCCTGCTGCTTGGTGCGGATCGAACGGATCTCATCCTTGAGTTCCTCGACTTCATCCTCGTGTTTGCGCAGCTTTTCACTGCGTGAGTCGAGCTCTTCGAGCTTTCGGTCGAGGTTGATTTCGCGGTCAGCAACACGATTTTCAGCCTTTTTGATCTCTTTGCGACGCTCTTCTTCTTCTTTCCTTGCGTCATCTGCAAGTTTGAGCGCCTCATCTTTCGCCTTTAGGACGATATCACTCGCCTTATTTTTTGCGCTGGCAATCAGCTTGTCGGCCGCTTGCGCCGCCGTCGTACCTTTGCGCTGGTTGTAGACAGTGGTCGCACCCACGCCAAATAAAGCAGCAACAACTGCAATCAGTGCTTCTACCATATGGTCCTCTCTTTCGGTTCTATCGACTCCGGTTGATATGGCAATCGCTATCACGTCACTAGCCAAATACAGGAATCAGGAAAACTATTAATCAATAGCGAGCGAACAACACTCACCTACTTAAAACTATACAGGGGCCCGAAAGCCTTGGTCAAATAATCTCACTTCTTCGGCAATGTAATGCGTGGATCTGCACCATATAGTGGCAAAATCATTTCGTCGGTTTCGCCCGCGAGGAGTCGTGACACGGCGTCATCCCGCCATGTTTCACCTTGAGCACCGACAACAGGCAACTGCTCAGCATACGCAACCGTGTTGATGACGGTTAGACCAATACGTAAACCCGTAAAACTTCCCGGGCCACGGAATGCAAATACGCCACCAAGATCCTTGAACGCGGTATTGTTAGTGGCTAAAAATGCTTCTATCTTACCGAGCAGCAATTTTGCAAGTTCACGGTCCGCCTGCCATTCATCCTTACTAAGCAATACCACATCTTCGTATAAATACATCTCACATAGTGGCGTGTCGGTACGAATGCCCAAGTATTTCATGTTGTCACCTCCAAATAATCATACGTACGAGGCAACTCCAGTGAAACATTCCGCCCTTCGCCGTCTGGTGTGTAACTGATAGTTACTCTGCATCGCTCGCTCGGCAGGACTGCACCGATCGTCTCAGCCCACTCAACGACCGTCACCACCTTGTCGTCCTCGAATGACTCCGCTAGCTCATACGCCATGACACCACCATCCTGTAACCGATAGAAGTCGTAGTGATGAAGCTCTGTGTCATCACGCCCACGATAGATGCGGCTGATCGTAAAACTCGGGCTCTGAATATCTTCGTCAATCCCAAGTCCACGTCCAAGACCTTTTACAAATGTCGTCTTGCCCGCACCGACATCGCCAACCAACTCAATCACTTCCCCACCTCGAAGCCGAGCACCAAGTTGCTGGCCAAGCGAAATCATTTCACTATGTGATTTAACAGATGTCATACGTCCCTACTATACGGTTTTTTTCTGAGGTAAAAAAGCATAAGCTGTACTGTATACTAAAAAGCAGCTATGAGGATATCCGATGATACGATCGTCCGGCTCCTGTCCGAGCACGGCAAGCTCAGTGACGAGCAATTCCTTGAGCTGCGTAAGGAACAGGAAAAAACACACCGCCCGTTGCAATCTCTGGTCATCAGCCGGGACATCATTTCTGACAAAGATCTGACACAGCTCTATGCTGACTACGCTGATATTCCGTTCATCGAGTTAAATGCCAATGACGTCGAAAAACCAGTACTTGACGAGTTGCCGGAACGAATGGCCAGGCAGTACAACGCTGTCGTTTTCAAAGTCGAAGACGGCACAAAGTATCTCGCTATGGAAGACCCTGACGATATCCAGGCGCTCGATTTCATTAAAAAACAGATCGGACCTGGCTACAAACTATATATCGCGACCAAAGAGAATATCCTCCAAGTACTCGAAAACTATCGCGGCGGCGTTGCGCAGGAAATCGAAGAAGTTATCGCTACCCAAGAGGAAAATGCTGAAAAACAAGAAGCTGTTTCCGAGGAAGAAATCGCCGAGGACTCTCCGGTAGCGCAGACCGTCAACCTCATCCTGGAATACGCCATACGTGCCGGGGCGAGCGACATCCACATCGAACCTCGTGAGGACTATCTCCAGGTCCGCTGTCGCATAGACGGTGTGCTCAAGGAAGCTAACCGCTTGCCAAAAACCGTCATGAACGCACTGGTCAGTCGTATCAAGATTCTCTCAAACCTCAAGATTGACGAACGTCGTGTACCACAGGATGGACGCTTTAAAGTGACTGTGGCCGGTAAAAAATACGCCTTGCGTGTCTCGACGTTGCCGATTAGCGAAGGCGAAAAGGTCGTAATGCGTATCCTTGATGAGACTAACAAAGCACTCACGCTCGAGGAACTCGGCTACTGGGGCTTTTCACTAAAATCGATTAACGACGCCCTTGTGCAACCGCACGGCATGATACTCGTCACCGGACCAACCGGTTCAGGCAAATCAACCAGTCTCTTTAGTGCACTCACGATTCTGAACCAACCAGACGTCAATATATCGACCGTCGAGGATCCCGTTGAGTACAAAATCGTCGGCGCCAATCAAACGCAGGTTAACCCTGTTGCCGGTATGACGTTCGTCGCCGGTCTTCGTGCCCTGCTTCGCCAAGATCCGAATATTATCATGGTCGGTGAGATACGCGACAGTGAAACGGCAAACCTCGGTGTTCAAGCGGCGCTGACTGGCCACCTAGTCTTTTCAACTCTCCACACCAATAACGCTGCGACGTGTTTGCCGCGTTTGCTCGACATGGGCATCGAGCCATTTCTGATCGCCAGTACCGTGAGGGTTGTCATCGGTCAGCGACTTGTCCGTAGGCTCTGTCCTGTGTGTAAAGAATTGTACAAGCCAGATAAGGCTGAGTTTGAAAGTATCGCTGAGATGTTTGGGCTCGATAAAGATGGCCAGATGAAGCATATCAATGAACTCGAGGCGAAGGCGACGAGCGAAGGTATTGGCAGCGATATTGGCAAGGAACTTTCGAGTACACATGACACAATCACGAGACTATACCGCGCAAAAGAAGGTGGTTGTGACGAGTGTAACCGCGTTGGCTACACCGGCCGCATGGGTATCTATGAGACGTTAGCTAACAGTAACGCAGTACAGAAGCTCATCGTGGCTAACGCGACCAGCAGCGACATCCAGCAACAGGCTATCAAAGAAGGCATGATGACCATGCAGGTAGATGGCTTTATCAAGGCGCTACGCGGTCAGACTTCGGTGGAAGAAATCCTGAGGGTGACCAGGGAATAATATGCCGATATTCTCCTACCAGGCAACCAACCAGCGCGGCAAAACTATCAACGGTACGTTGAACGCCACCGACAAGGAAACAGCACTTTCGCTGATGAAGCGACAGGGTCTAAAACCGATCAGTATCGAAGCCCAATCAGCTGTCAAAAAAGGTGCACTCGGCTTCATGAAGCCAAAGGTAAAAATCACTGACCTTGTCCTATTTACGCGACAGCTCAGCACGATGGTCAGCGCGGGCGTGCCGCTACTTCGAGCACTCACGACCATGCGTGACCAAGTCGAAAACCCAACTTTGCACGCAATCATTGGCGATCTCATAAAAGACATCCAAAACGGTGTCTCGCTGGCCGACGCGATGCAAAAACACCCTGATGTCTTCAACGATATTTTCGTCAACATGGTTCGCGCTGGCGAGGCGGCCGGTATCGTCGATGATATCCTAAAGCGTCTCGCGACCCAGGTAGAAAAGAACGCCAGCATGCGCAAGAAGATCAAGAGTGCAAGTACCTACCCGATCGTTCTGCTTGCACTCACGGTCGGTGCGTTCTTGGGATTAATGATATTTATCATCCCACGCATCGCCGCTATTCTCAAAGACCTCGGTGGCCCCGATGCGGAGCTGCCGCTCATCACCCAAGTGATGATAAATATCAGTAGTTTTATGACGACGTACTGGTACATCGTAATTGGTGGCGGAGCGCTGGCTATCTTCCTCCTTCGTCGCTATGTCAAAACACCGGCCGGGCGCTACCAATTGCATAGTCTGGTTCTCAAAGTACCGATTCTCAACAACTTAATCGTGAAGATATCGGTTGCTCGCTTTACCCGCACCTTTGCGGCATTGATTGGCGCTGGTGTGAGTGTCGTCGAAGCCCTCAAGGTTACCTCTCGTGCTATTGGCAACGATGTCTACCAGAAAGCGATCGAAGCCGCGGCAGAAGATGTCGTCAATGGTAAGCAACTGTCGCAATCTCTCGAAGGTAATAAGCTCTTCCCTGGTATCGTCCCGCAAATGCTGGCTGTCGGTGAGGAAACTGGACAAACCGATGAGGTGCTCGTCAAGGTAGCTGATTTTTATGACGAAGAAGTTGACGCCATTATCGACGGCCTCAGCTCCATCCTCGAACCAGTTATGATCGTTATCATGGGGGGTATGGTTGGCCTAGTTGCAGCTAGCGTTATGGGACCGATTGCTAGCTTGTCGCAAAACGTCGGCTCATAACCTCTATTGACTGGTTAGTGCTTACGGTTATAATACAGTTAGATATCTCGAGTCCTTCTCGAGTGTCAGTAGAAAACATAACTTTACTTAAGGAGGGTGGGCAATGGTCTCACTTAAGCAAAGGCAATCAGGTTTCACTATCGTTGAACTCCTGATCGTCATCGTGATTATCGGTATCCTCGCGACGCTGGTAATCGTAACGTTCTCCGGTGTGCAACAGCGCGCTCGTGACTCAGAACGTAAAACTGACATTAACGCAATCGCAGGTCAACTCGAAGCAGCATATGCGAAGACTGGTACGTACCCAGCACTTGCCGGACTGCTTGATGCACCGACACGTGAAACACTCGAAATCCGTCTCGACAGCAAGGCATTTGCTGACCCGTCTAACTCTGACGGTACGCTCGCAGCAACCGCAGCAAGTGGTGCGGACGCAACCTACGGCTACGCAACAACAGGCTGTACTGGAACTGGAACCGCAGCTGTTTGTACTGGCTACACATTGACCGCTAACCTCGAAAATACTTCAGGTGGCGCGACATACACCCGACAGTCAAACTAATCACTTGAAACTCGTCTCACAAAAGGGGTCCTCGCGGCCTCTTTTGTATTGGCTGGGTTAGGCACGTGGCACCAATGCCCACTACTTGTACACTGCAAACCTAGTTTCTTAAGAAGAATCATCCACCTAAAGTTTGACTCTTTTCAGATAGAGACTACGGTGTGGTCAGCACTTCACGCCATGAGAGGATATCAAAGCTACTTGTGACCGGGAAGTTTGGTGGCGGTGAGTAGCGTAGGTTCTCATCGTAGTTAGTTGATGTATAGCGATACCCCGCCCAGCACGAGGCATTGTTAACTGAGCCACAGAGCTGGACCGACCACGTCCAGGTCTGGTTACTGGCTAGTGAGCCAAAGAACGTCAGGCCTTGGCTTGATAGAGGGTAGCCAGTGACGTAGGTACTCGTCCCGTTGTACTGTCGCCGAATACCGACACTACCTGTCTGAGAGATGAGAGCGGCATTGATTTCAACTGGTGCACCCGCATATGGCGCGACTTCGACATTGCTCTCCGCGATGATACCGATCGAGTCGTTGCCATTATATTTGTCATCATAGAGGATATCATCAGCGATAATCGCTTCGGTATCACCTGAGACTGCCAGGCGAGCCGAGGCGATAGTGACCCGTCCGTCAAAGCCATTCGGTCCAGCTGTTCGGACCCAGACATTATCTTCAACAAAAATCACCTGGTTTGACGGAATAGTTATATTCGACTGCACCAGTGTCTTGGTTAATGCCAGGCTATAATTCGCACGGTTATCGCGCTCGTTCGTAACCTGTTCGAGGTTGTAGGTACCGTTATCGTTGAGAGTGATGAGATAGCCAACGGTACTCGAATAGCTTGTACTGACCCGCGGCACGTACCCAGCGGTCCGAGATGGGCTCAGCGAACAGGCATTGGCTGCGTTGTTGTTAGTGGCTATCTTTTTCAACGCACAGAGGTCACCGCTCAGCTTATTGAAATCAACTGCTGGCACTGGGTAACTCCAGCTGGTTTTGCTTCGCGTATTACAGTTTACAGGTGATGTTATGGCCGTATCGCACCATACGCCCGGCTTAGTCGTGCCAGCCCCGGGACCACTCCAGCTCGGTACGGTATAGCTTGTATTGGCACTGGTCACCTGGTCAGTGTTACTACCGTCCATTTTGACACCGACGTTCGAATGAACCGGACCACTTGTACTCTCTGTGTTACCGAACCAGAGCGCCGTGTTACCAGCTACCGCGTAGACGCTAAACGATGGTGCACCGATACGTGCTTCGACAGTTCGCGTTGCAGATGGGTAGGAGTCAACTTTCCCGATAGACCTGACAGTGACAGTCGTCGAGCCAGATGCCCCTGGTAAGATGTAGAGCGTAAATTCGCCCAGTCGATTACCGCTTAGATCATTGTAGTCATGGGTATAAGGCCCATAACCGAGCGTACCTGGGGATGCAGGAGCGCCAGTACCGTCCTTGTGGTCATTTGGTGCGTGGTTGAGATGCCAAAGGTAGTAGTTGAGGCCTGCTTCTGCTGCGTTAAACGCCGTTTCACTGTTCTGGGCACGTACGGCAGTGTTTAGGGTCGTGATGATCATCGTACCAACCGCAAGACCAAGTATCGCAAATGCAGTGATGAGCATTAACATCGTCGTAAGTAACGAGCCTTGCTCTGTGTTCGGGCGTGAACTGCTCATACGTCTCATAGATTCGTCTTTCTATTGCGTAACTCAATCGATGTTTTTAGCTGCGAGGCAGTGACTGATTTTGTCGATGCGCTATTGAGATCAAGTGTGACGGATTTTATATCCTTATATGTGTCGGTTGTGAACGGACCTGATGAGCCATTAGCGTCTAGATAACTGAACACGTTACCGGTCAGTGTAATGCCGTCGAGTAAGGTTTTTGTCTCGGTATTGGCCGGTGGGTATGTGTAATTGGGAGCGGTACCGGTCGCCCGAATACGATCAACTTTTAACGTGCGGTCGGCAGCCGTGTAATAGTATCGAACCTGCGACAATGTCGTGTCTTGTGGTGAAAAGTAGGCATAAATCGTGAGTGCATTCGATGACGCCTCGTTGATCGTGGTGCCGCTGCGAATTACTTGTGCCATACGGTAGAGTACTCTGGTTTTATCATTAACGACTATGGAGCTCTCTTGAATCTGAAAGAACGACGTGGTTGATGAAGTGAAGAAGATAAATATCGTGCCACTCATGATACCGATCACGACCGCTGCAATCAGGAGTTCGATCATCGAAAAACCTTGTTCATATTTATGGGATGACATTGAGTCCTCCTAACGTACCTGGTGATACACCTGTTTGGATAACGGTGCCGCTCCCAGTCACGACTACCAATTCATAAGCCCCTGTTGCACCACCGCTCAAGTTAAAATTGCGTATGATCGACGTGCTTGTGTCGCTTCCGACTGTCGTGCCGGCAATCGTTGTACCACCTTGGCGAAGCGATATACTGGCGCCAGACAGGTTTGCCCCATCTATCTGAATCTCAGTCATATCCGCATCACTGGCGCTGCTTGAGGCGCTCGTTGGCGATACGGTTTCAATTCGTGGAAAACTCGATGATGTGGTCGTCACGAGTTTTATCCGCTGCATTGGACCACCGTCAATCAAACTCGCGATACCTGCTGGAATCGTAAATGGCTGGAACGAGCTCCCACCGTATGCAACCTGAAGGGCCGCGAGCCTACGTGAGCTACCGGCCTGACATGGTTGCGGTTGCGCGTTATAGCAAACCATATAGGTCCCTGGTGTCAGCGAACCGAGTGTCAATACACCGCTCGCGTTTGTCGTGACAGTCTGCTGATAGCTATAGGCCGTATTTGCCGGATCTGTGTAGAGCTTTATACCGCCCTTGATGACAAATGACATATTAGCAACCGGAGAGCCTGCGGTATCGACCGTCTCAATCGTAAGGCTCTCGGTTGCAATCTGATCGATATGTAGCGTCGCGCTGCTCACCTGTTGCGTGATAGCTGTCACGTTAGGATAGGTTGGAATCAGACTGCCGCTCTGAGCGATCGTCGTAAGGGTACTATAGCCGGTCTTTGACGCCGTGATGATGTAGTCCGCACCCGTGTCAGGAGTAACGTCTAGAAACAGTGCTGTGCCGTTACTGTCGGTTACGAACGACTGATCGACCGCTGGTGTGACCGTGCTGTTCTGGATACGTGCCGTCGCTCCAGCAACAGGACTACCGGTGCTATCGAGTATGGTTACTAGTATGGCGCTCGAGTTCCCTGCCGTCTCGGCAACACGTGACGTGAACTGGCTACTTAGGATTGCAAATTGTTTGTTAGTTTTCTTGTCCTTAACTTTCACCTCACCGACTTTGTAATCACGTGGATTAGTATCGGTGAGCACAGTACCGACTTTGTAGTTACGACATAGTGCAGCTTGGGATGCTCCGTAGTTGAGACAACCATCAAAAGCATCATCTGCATACCGAATATCAGTCGTTACTTCATAAACGCGCCCGGCACGTGTGACGTCTTTGTTAGCAGGCATCGGTGTCGCGCCTGTCACGATCCCTCCGCCTTGCACTGCTAAACTGTCATACGGTAGCGAGCGCAAATACTCCATCTGTTCGGTAGCGAGCGCGAGCGCACTTGCCTTGATCTGAACCGTTGCAGAAGTGCCAATGTGCGCGAACAACAGTAAGAACACCGAGTTTGCGATGATCGCGAAAACGATAATCGTCACTATCAGCTCGGGAACCGTAAATCCAGCCGAAGTTTTATATTTCATAACCCCACGTTTCTTCCCTTAAATACTAGCATGTTTTAGGGTCAGAGCATAAGCGGTTTTATGCTATAATTCACGATAAGTACACGGGTCGGGATGAGCAAATATTTTTACAAAGACAAACCACTTATTGGCCTGGACATTAGCCAGACCAGCCTAAAGCTAATGGCGATTGATCCGCTCAAGTGGACGGTGCTTGGCTATGGTGCGCTCGAGGTTGATCCAGCAAAATTACAGCAGAGTATCGACAGCGACGGCACGTATCTTGCCGAGCAGGTAAAGACTCTCATCGAAACCAAGCTGATCGGTAGTCTGCCAAGCAATCACGTCGTACTCAGCATCCCGGCTTCTCGCACTTACAGTCGGAGTATCACCCTCCCTGGCGATATCAAAGGCGATATCATGGAAGCGGTTCGTCTCGAAGCTGAACAGTCTATCCCTGTTCCGGTCGACCAACTCTATCTCGACTATGAGATAACATCAAAAACCGATGAAGCTATTACTGCCTACACGTGTGCCGCCATGCGACGCACGGTTGACATCTGTATTGCAGCGCTCGACAAAGCAGGCCTGGAAGTCATCGTTGTGGAACCTAGCATGAATGCAGTCGCCCGCGTGCTCAAAAAGAGCGAACGCGGTGAGTTACCTACTGTTATCGTCGATATCGGCGCCGCCAACACAGACGTCGCCATACTTGACTCCGGTATCAAAGTAACAGGGGGTATCGCTGTCGGTGGTAACACGATGACAGTTGATATCTCAAAAGCACTCAAAATATCTCTCGAGCAGGCACACCAGCTCAAAGTCCTCAGCGGTCTCACTGCTGGTGACAAGCAACGTAAAATCACCAAGGCCGTGACACCAAACCTGCAAAAGGTCGTCACCGAAATCCGCAAGATTATGCGCTACTACGAAGAGCGCGTCCAAGGTGCAAGCAAGATCGAGCAGGTCGTTATTATCGGCGGTGGCTCAAATATGCCAGGTATCGGTGAATACTTTACTGACAACCTTATGTTAGCGGCGCGCATCGCCAGCCCGTGGCAATTACTCAATTTTGGCAAACTGGCCCAGCCGCCAAAACAATTCAAATCGCGCTATATCTCTGTAGCTGGTCTCGCACTCGTTGAGCCAAAGGAGATATGGCAGTGATAAACTTGATCGACCCTGCCCGAAAGCGCGATATCGCCGCGGCGCGTGCAAATGTTCGCCTTCTTCAGTACTGTGTCATGATAGTGTCGCTCGCCGGGCTCATCACCCTGATTTACGGGGCAGGTTTTTGGCTCATTCATCAGGATGAGCAGACCGTGCGTCAAAGGTTAGATGAGCAGAGCAGCCAGTCAGCGCAGTATGTTGAAGTTGAGAGAGAAGCTGAAGCCTTCCGTAAAAATCTCACCATCGCCAAACGTATCCTAGGGGTTGAAACCACCTATAGTACCTTTCTCACGACGCTCGGTGGCGATATGCCAGACGGCGCTGTTCTCACGAACCTCACCATTGGTAAGCAACCAGCCGTAAAGGGCAGGGCCGCAAACGCCATGACATTACAGGCACGTGCGATAGACTACGCTACAGTTCTCTCACTCAAGAGCAAGCTCGAAGAATCCTCGCTTTTTGAGGATGTGAACATCCTTAGCACCACCCGACCAGATAGCATCGCTGGTCTCTCAGGGCTCGAGGCGAAATATCCGTACCAAGCGACCCTCAACGTCAAGGTATCCTCGGGTGCCGCAGGAGCAGCACAGTGAAACTCGGTCTCCCTTCGCTCAGCCCGACAAGGGTCGTCAACATTGCCCTCTACGCAGCGTTGTTAGTACTGCTCTCGGGTCTCGGTTTTGGCGTGTATTTCTTGCACTCGCAATTATCTGCTTACGCTGTCACAGTTGATCACCTCAAAACAGATAGTGAACTCAATCAGCAAAGTCTTGAGAACGCTCAAAAACTACGGCGCGCGCTTCAGGTCAATGCCGATAGCGTCGAGCGAGCCGCCGAGATCGTCGCTGACACAAAGTATTACGAATACCAAGACCAGATCGTTAAAGACATCAGCTCATACGCCACCGCCACCGGTATTACGGTGCTAGGCTTTGATTTTTCAACTTCGACAACCGCCAAGACAACCAACGTACCTGGTCTGAATACCGTTGTGGTAAGTATTTCCCTCAGAAGTCCGGTCCAATACAGTAGTTACCTGCGATTTTTGAAGCTGATTGAGCGCAACCTCACCAAGATGCAGGTTACACAGCTCGATATATCAAATGACCTGAAAACCGCCGGTACTATCAGTAGCCCTGTTATAACCGTGGAGGCGTTTGTCAGATGAAATCAGGCTTATCACTCGGCGCACTTGCTTCAGCCTTTAGGTCCTTTGGCAGGTTCTTTTTTGAGCATAACCGCATGATTTACTTCGTCTTATTCCTATCTGCCGTCATAGGAGCTATCGCTGGCCTGAACCTCATCTTGTATCAACCAAGTGACGAAGCCTACCGGACAGAAAAGCAGAACAGCGCTCAGTCTGCACGCTTCGATACCGATACCATCGAGAAAATCCAACAGCTAAATGCCAACCAACAGACTAACACCGACGAACCACCCGCTGGTACACGATCGAATCCGTTCGGTGAATAAGTCCTTTATAGTAGAAGTATGCTAATAACGATCGATAATCTACTTAGCCTCCCAGTCATGAGCCTGCAGACTGGTTCTCAATTGGCTGAAACGACTGGGGTTATTATCGATCCAAGACAACTGGCGATCGCGGCATTCTACGTCGAAGGGCAGGGTCTCGAACAGTCACCCAGTATCCTACACCCGAGCGACATCCGTGAGCTCAGTGATCTCGGTTTCATCGTTGACGACGCTGATAAGCTTATGTCACTCGAAGGGCTGGTTCGGCTCGAAGAGATTATTGACTTCAAGTTTGAGTTGGTTGGGTTAAAGGTCGTCGACGAACACAAGCGAAAACTCGGTAAAGTTTCGGACTATAGTATCGAAACCACTGACTATACTGTCGTACAGGTGTACACCGAACAATCGCTTCTTCGCAGCCTCAGCACCATGAGTAGCACTATCCACCGTGCTCAGATCATCTCAGTCAACAATAATGTAATGGTCGTTCAGTCGCCAACCGTCAAAGACGGTGTCAAACAGGTAGCCAGTGATGCGAGACAAGCGTTTACTAATCCCTTCAGGGCTGGTGAAACACTTCCACCAGACTAATCATCGTCATTGAGCGCCTCACGAATGACATCATACGAGAAACCTTGTCTCATCAGATAGGTAATCAACTTCTTCTCATCATCATATTTATGCCGTTTCTTCGCTAATACCTTCTGTATTTCATCTTTTTCCCCACGTGGAGAATTTTGCATGACTGTGTCAATGATGCTCTGTTCGACGCCTTTTGAACGCAGTTCAGCGATGAGCTTTCGAGAGCTGATACCTTTGGCTAATTGTCTATTGTCTCTCCAGTAGGTCGCGAAGGCTTCGTCGTTAATGTAGCCACGATCAACCAGACGGCCAAAGACTCTATCTGCATTCGCCTGGCTGACGCCTTGACGTTCTTTTACTTGCCCATCGCGGGCTTTGTATTTTGCTACTCGAGTCTTACGCCACAGATAGTCGCGAATTTCGCGCGCGCTATGCGGGCGCATCAGTGTGTAATTAAGTGCTTGAGCGTAGAGTTTACCAAACTGACTCTCATCCTCGAGCTGAACTAGCTCCTCTTCTGAGTACTCCCTCCCGATCTTGAGACTAAGTTCGGTTACCTGCAAAATATCGAGTGAAAACCGGTACTTTCCATCAACTGAGACATTAACACGATCAGGATTTCGTGCTTGAACTGTGATATCAGTGATCTTCATGAGGCACAGTTACGATACCCGTTTCGGTGAATCTGACATTTAGGGGTTTGCTCGGTATCGCGATTGACCCGAAATACTCTGTGCCATCTGGGGTAGCTCGTGGATAGGTAATGCTACGTGCACCCTCTTCGATATCATGCTTTTGGCGGGCCAGGGCCTCCCTGAGGCCACTACATGCTACACCTTCTAGAGATCCCACCGGGATCACGGTCATGAAATCCTGCTCATGCTGGCGGTCAGAGATATACGTACTACCTTGGCGCACATCCTCCTGCCACCACCGAGCAAGCATCTCGCGTCGATTCAGTGGAACAACATTTATCCATGCGACTGTTTCGACTGCTCGTTCAGGCATGTTAACCTTCTTGCTCGGCGACCTTTTTACGGACAGCTTTTTCGATTTCGTCGAGAACTTTGGAGTTTTCTTTCAGATAAACCTTAGTAGCCTCACGACCTTGACCGATCTTTCCCTCTTTGTAGTCGAACCATGCGCCAGCCTTGCCGACGATACCGTGGTCGACGGCTAGGTCGAGGACGTCGCCCGTGCGCGAGATACCTTCGTTATACATGATGTCAAATTCTGCGGTTCGAAATGGCGGCGCGATCTTGTTCTTAACTACCTTTACTTTAGTTCGATTACCGATGATGTCTTCCCCGGCTTTGATCTGACCGATACGGCGAATATCGAGACGGACACTTGCATAAAACTTCAGTGCGTTTCCACCGGTCGTCGTTTCGGGGTTACCGAACATAACACCAATCTTCATGCGTATCTGGTTGATAAAGATAACCGTCGTTTTGCTCTTGTTGATAATGCCTGTTAGTTTGCGGAGCGCCTGACTCATCAGACGAGCCTGTAGCCCCATATGACTATCGCCCATCTCACCATCGATCTCAGCTTGTGGAACGAGTGCGGCGACTGAGTCGACAACAACGAGGTCAACTGCGTTTGAACGAACGAGTGTTTCAGCAATCTCAAGCGCTTGCTCTCCATTATCCGGTTGTGAAACAAGTAGATTATCAGTATCAACACCAAGCTTCTTGGCATATGAAGGATCAAGCGCATGTTCGGCGTCGATGAATGCAGCCGTACCGCCCTGTTTTTGAATCTGGGCGATTGCATGCAATGTCAGCGTCGTTTTACCTGAACTCTCTGGACCATAGATTTCAATGATGCGACCTTTTGGATACCCGCCGCCAAGGGCCAAATCAAGCGAGAGTGCTCCAGACGGAATCAATTCCACATCAACCTTGTGCGCCTCACCAAGCTTCATGATGGACCCATCACCAAACTGTTTTGTAATCTGGTCCATCGCAAGGCCAAGCGCCTTGAGCTTGCCTTCGCTATCTGGTTTTTCGCTAGACACTGCTGCCTTTTCAGTCTTTTTCGCCATACTTCCTCCGTTTCGGTATATAAACCAGTATAGCAAGCCGTTGCCCATCACTGCGTATCCGATATTTGCTACAATAAGAGGCAATGAAATCTTCTGATGGGTTTACGGTTGTGGAGCTGCTAGTCGGGCTCGTGTTCCTCGGGATCGTTAGCGGTATCGCCTTTGACCGTTACAGTACGATCCAGATGGTACACCGGGACCAAGATCGCAAAGTAGCGATTAACTCCATGCATTACAACTTGCAAGAAGTCGTCAAGCCGGGTGTAGGTGGCTACCCACGAGTTCTGACTGCGGCACAGCTGACAGCAATGAACGCTGCGCTGCTCACTGATCCGAATGGCTTGAAGCTCGGTGAAGCCAGCTCGGACTATCGGTATGAGCCTACTGGTTGTAATGGTGGTGACATTTGCAGTGGCTACACACTTCGAGCCAACCTAGAACTCGAGCAGGACTTTGTTAAAACCCCACCGACATCTTAATCGTCGCCAACTGGACGAAAGTTCTTGAACGCTTCGACGGCATTATTGAGCCGGTCGATTTCTTTTTTTGGGTTTGCCACAAAGTTAAACCGGTAGGTCGTCTCTTCACCTTCCGTTGATAATCGAATCGCGCCGTAGTTCAACAGCGTCTGTACAATTCCTTGCTGTCGATAGCTGGCGTCCTCGATATTCGCGAGGCTAATCGTTTGGTCTTTCTTTGCGAAAAGGCTTGTCTGAATATGCTGGATAACACTCTCGTTCGTGAGATAGAACCGATTTGCTTGGTAGATAACTGTCGCGATGATACCACCGAGTACAAACAAGATAGCAGCGAGCAGCAACACGATACCACCGCTCATGACTGCGCTAGCTGAAAGGCTTCTACCACCTAGGAATGCGCCACTATTGAGCAGGAATGGAAAGCCAACAAAGATGACCAGGACTGCTAGACCAACCACTGCCCAGATAGACACGAGTCCGATTGGATGACGCTTCACCGCACTTATCACATACTCACCGTCGCTTAGATTGAGATATGGATAGCGACGAACCGACTCATCATGTTTCGCGGCAATCTCTGGTGACACATCCTGTTGGTGCGGGTCGACTGCTCGGGTCATATAGACGACCTGAGGGTTCGTAGCTCCTTCGGCGACATTTTGCTGCGCATCTTGCTCCGAGACTGGCTGTGGCTGAACTGGCTGGGTGGGTGCTTGTGGTTGGGTGTGCTGCGGTGGATGAGCATAGAGCGGCTGACCATACTGATCGTAGGCTACCGGCTTTGACGGGTCGTGTGGCGGCTGAACTGGTGGTTGTCCTGGCTGCTGAGGATTCATAGCTACAGTATAGCGTTATTTGTCAGACTTGTACGGTCTACTGAGATGCTTGTATGCTTTTGGCGTGACTTTACGGCCTCGCGGAGTACGCTCTAAGAACCCAATCTGGAGTAGGTACGGTTCATAGAAGTCCTCGATCGTTGATGTCTCGTCACCGGTCAACGCGGCAATAGTATTGAGACCTATCGGCTTGTCACCGTAGCTATCGATAATACTAGCGAGTAGGTTGCGGTCAGCCGGATCGAGCCCCTGCTCATCAATCTCAAGCATCTCAAGCGCCTTTGTCGTAATAACCATATCGATGATGCCGTCGCCATTTACGTCGGCATAATCACGAACGCGCTTGAGGAGACGGTTCGCGATACGCGGCGTAAGTCTTGCGCGAGTCGATAGTAATTTTGATGAAGCAGGATGGATTTCGGTGCCCAGAATCTTTGCTGCTCGCGCAATAATCTTTGAGATTTCATCGGGCGTATAAAACTCGAGACGGTAGAGATGACCAAAGCGATCTCGGAGTGGTGCGGCCAGACTACCTGTTCGAGTCGTTGCACCGATCACCGTAAACTGCGGCAGATCCAGTCTGATACTGCGCGCCGCTGGCCCCTTGCCGATAACTATGTCTAGTTTATAGTCTTCCATCGCACTGTAGAGCACTTCTTCAACCGCTCTGCTTAGCCGATGGATTTCATCGATAAAGAGTATATCGCCATCTGCGAGATTCGTGAGGATACTAGCCAGATCACCCGCCCTTTCAATGGCTGGACCTGAGGTGACACGAATATTCGCTCCCATTTCATTCGCTATGACGGTCGCCATGGTCGTCTTACCGAGCCCGGGTGGGCCATAGAGTAGAACGTGATCCATCGGTTCGGTACGTTTTTTTGCGGCGTCGATTGCAAGTCGGAGGTTTTTCTTGAGACGTTCCTGCCCAACGTACTCATTGAAGTTTTGTGGCCGTAATGTTACTTCGATACGTTGCTCTTCGCTGTCGTCATCGTGCGGCTTGGTATCGACTATGCGTTCGATCGCCACTACTTACCTACCTTTAGCGCTTGTTTGATGCGCTCATTCGTAGAAGCACTAGGGTCAACCGATTCGAGCGCTTTCGAGGCATCAGATAGCGTGTAGCCTAACGCCATCAGCGCTTCGAGCGCTTCATCATTTACATTCATCTCGGTCTGAATCGGTGTTGTTGCTCCGTAATGTGCGGGTAATCCAACTTTGTCACTCAAATCAACCACGACACGCTCAGCAGACTTCTTGCCGACACCACTAGCCTTGGTTATATAGAGCGAATCACTATTTGCGATAGCGTTTCGCACTTGCTCGGCTGAACCAAGGCTTAGTATTGCTAGTGCAGCTTTTGGCCCGATGCCTTGCACGGTAATGAGTAGTTCAAACAGTTTTTTTGCAGCAAGACTCGAAAAACCAAACAGTTCTTCCGACTGCTCACGGACGTGGTGATAGGTATAGAACTTGGTCTTTGTATCGAGCTGGGCAGCTTCAAAATCACCCAAGCTGACCTGGACTTCATAGCCGACACCATGCACATCGACGATGAGTGAGCTGGCAAATTTTTCAACGACGGTTCCCTCGACATGTGCGATCATATATTTCATTATACGTGACGATACGACATTTTCAGGTCGAGAACACGTAGACCGAGACTTAGCGCCAGGCTTTGCCGCGCACAAACGCAGCTATTCCGACGATCAACATAAATAGAACAATTCCGAGTTTTATAATCATATGCGTTTAGTCTATCACTTTACTCGCTGCATGAGATAGTGAGTTATGGCCGCCGCCAGCGCATCGGCGCAGTCATCAGGCTTTGGGACATCTCTGAGACCGAGGTGCATACGTACCATTTCCTGCACTTGTTTTTTGTCGGCCTTGCCATAGCCAGTCAATGTCTGCTTTATCTGCATAGGTGTGTATTCAGTGATCTCAAGCTTGGCTTTGCGACCCGTCAGCATCGCAACACCACGGGCATGGGACACGCTCATCGCAGTTGTCACGTTGCGCGCAAAGAACAGTTTTTCGATCGACATGACCGACGGCTTGGTGTCTTTGATGATGTCGGTGAGGCCATCAAAAATCTCTTCTAGTCGTTCATCAAGCGGTGTATGCGCCGGTGTCTTTATGGCTCCAGCGTCTACCATTTTTGCCGTGCCGCCCTCAAAATCAACAACCCCAAAACCAAGAATGCCCGTGCCTGGGTCGATACCAATGATTCTCATGAGCCTAGTATACGGTTATTCAAGTTCAACACTGTCGGCAATATCAAAATTAGCATGAGTTGCGACGACATCGTCGAGTTCATCGAGTGCATCCATCAGTTTCATCAGCTTGCGAGCTGCTTCTGGGTCAGCGATATCGATGGTGTTCTGTGCCTCATAAATCAGCTCAGCTGCCTCAACCTTTAGACCAGATGCTGCAATCTTCTCTCGAACCGAGTGTAGTTCTTTTGGATCAGTATAGACATAGAGTTTTCTGTCTGATTCCTGGGCATCATCGGCGCCAGCATCCAGCACCGCCATCAACGCCTCATCGACATCGCCACCGACATACACGGTAATCATGCCTCGACGTGCAAACTGAAAGGCAACGCTGCCAGGCTCGGCTATATTGCCACCGTTCTTTGAAAACGCGTGTCGCACCTCTGGATAGGTACGGTTTTTATTGTCGGTAGCGGCTTCGACGAGGATTGCAATCCCGTTGGGACCATAACCCTCATACATTACCTCCTCTAGTTGAGCAGCATTCTTATCTTTCACTCGATCGATCGCGCGCTGGATATTGCTCATCGGCATATTGGCTGCCTTCGCCTTATCGATAACACCCGCAAGACTTGGGTTCATTGCAGGATCAGTACCACTGCGTGCTGCAATAGCTATTTGATTGCCGATCTTTGTGAAAATTGCACCACGTTTTGCATCATTCGCACCTTTCGCGCGTTTGATAGTAGCCCATTTACTGTGTCCAGACATATTGGGTATTGTAACCCCTCGACCTCTGTTAGTAAAGTTAGACTTTGAACTAGGTCTCTCAAGCATTGAGATTGAAGTGAATCTTTATTCAGGTAAGTAAATCGGTTGGTGCAAATCTCAGCACATCCTCACCATCACGCTGAACTGCGCCAGTAAATACTTCTACAGGTCGAGCCGACATAACTGGATCATCTGTTTCATAGAGCGGGATATAGAGCACGAGACATTCACCTGTGTCGGGCTGACAAACGAGCTTGCCCACATAGTACAGCTTGGGATCTTCTGGGGTGCTCTTGAAATGCTCATAGACACCCTCGCAGGGGAATTCCTCGAAATGTACAAAGCCCTCATCGCAAAGATCAATTACCTGCCCTGTTTCGGTGTGACGGACGGTTCCCGTGTAACGCATCCGAAACAAATCTTCTAGGCTATCGATATCACCGATGTATACTTCACTTAATTCCATGAACGAAAGTATACCCTACTTCATGAGACGAAGGGTTCTATAGAGCCACACATAGAAGACAACGGCCGCGATAAACAATAGCGCCGATAAGCCTGCCGTCAGCCATTGCTCGAGATCATTAGAGAACAGATAACCAGCTAGTAGCATTCCGGTAAATAGCGCAAGTAGTCCTACGGTCGAGATGATTGCCGACCGACGGAAGCTATCTTCAGTTCCTCGTCTCTTCTCGAGAGCATATGTCACCGCAAAGACGACCATAACGACACCGTAGGCCACAAACGAAGACGTGTAACTACTCAGGTTCTGATTGTCTGGATATTGCATGATAACGTAGTATGCAGTTTGTGCCACGTCAGTGATAAAGAAAGTGGCTACCACGGCAACCAGTATCGTTGCCACAAAGCGAAGAGCTGTTTTCACTTTTGTCTGACGCCTTAACAGAACCACAGATAAAGTCGTCATGAATAAGTTAAATATTAACGGCAGGCTATTCATTAGTATGCTTGGTAGCCACTGCTCCGTTAAAATCGAAAATGCCATCGGCCAAACGACCATCATGGCTATTGTCATGAGTACACCTGAGAGCATAGAAGTAGCCAATGTAAGTAGTGAAGCCTGGTACAGCTTCTCCCAACGCGAACCTTTTGCGACAAGCCATAATAGCGCAAATGTTACCAGTGGCATCAACTGTGCAACAAGATACCAGCTATACCAACTGATTGTATTGCTCGACAGCATCATGGTTGGTAATAACATAAGAGTTGTGACACAGTTAGTTACGAAAAAAGCACTAACGATAGCCAAAATGACTTTGTAGGCTCGAGTTTGGGCAGCTTTTTGTGTTTTCATGCTTTAGATAAAGCATACCTCCATTTCCTTGCCTGTCAAAGAAAGTGCTATCGATTTTATATACCATCGAGACGGAGTGTATTGCTGTCATCACTATGCGAGCCATCAGTGCCAACATGTTTGTCACTAATACGCGCGCCATTTTTTATAACATGCACCATCGCCATCGCGTGTCCATGCCCAAGACTAAAGTCTTGTTTGAGCCAGGCGACAATCTCACCAGCTTTTGTTTCGCTCGTGAATCCCTTTTCAGTCGCAAGCATAATAAACTCATTTGGCGTCTTGCCGGTCTGTTTTTCGACATTGTCTAGGTACGCTTGAAATGACATAGGACTCCTTTTCTTCAATACTAGCAGACTGTCCATATAAAAAACGCCGACCGGTAGCGAATGATCGACGTTCTTTATATGGAGGAGCCACTGGGGCTTGAACCCAGGACACCCTGCTTAAAAGGCAGGTGCTCTAACCAGCTGAGCTATGGCTCCGCGTCGGAACACACTTTACTAATTCCGTTTTGCCTGGACGGCAAAAGCTACAATCAGTCAGTTGTTCCTCCTTTCAAAAAATGAAACAGCCTGTGAACAGGCTTCGGATTCATTTTTTGTACGAATCGCAAAGATGCTGCGAACAGGTGTTATGGTAGCATTTTACCTCTGTAGATGTCAATGTTTGCTCTTTTTACTGAGCGGCATTTTGACATGTGAATGCATGAGGTCAGCAACCGCCGCAATCACACCAACTGAAATGATAAGTGAACTGTTGTTGGCTATTTGATTAACGGTTGCCTGCACCGAAGGATCAGTTATCGGCAAGCTTGCCGTAAGAGGCGCAAACAGTAGCAAGGTGCCGTATACCGCGAACATCACACTACCAGCAATTGCGAATTTGTGATCTTGGTATTTGGGCCCAGCGAACAAGAGAGCGACAGCAGGAGCAAGTACCAACACAATGCTTGCAGCTGATTGAAACGTCAGAGGTTCGACCGGAAAGTCACTTGCGGTCATAACGCCCGCGAGTTCTTTTGAGAGTTCCTGCGACAGAACGAGGCCGGCAGTTAGCCCGAGGCCGAGCGCTCCGTAACGGCGCTTGGTGACAAAGGCCAGCGCAAACAAGCTAAGTGCAAGACCAACGAGGATAAGGAGCGTCATAGCCCCATGATAGCATTAGCGCTATACCAGTGGTACTAGGCGCCGACTTTGTCTTTTTTGTTGCGACGTTTTGCGTTTCGTTCGATGTACTCAATGATCGGTGTCGTCACATCACGCCCACTCACTTCCTCGATACCGAACCCAGGGCTTGAGTTGACCTCCAAAATAAGTGGGCCACGCTCAGAACGCATCATATCAACACCTGCAAGGTTGAGGCCCATCGATCGCGCTGCTTTGATAGCGGTCTTACGCTCTTCTTCGGTGAGCTTGATTTTTTCACCAGTGCCACCGAGGTGCAAATTCGACCGAAAGTCATCATCAAGACTTTGTCGCTTCATGCTGGCAACAACCTTACCGCCAACGACGAAGGCGCGAATGTCTTCTCCGGCAGATTCTTTTACAAACTCTTGCAGCAAGATGTTCGTACCATCTTGGTCCATGACATAGAATGCCTGAAGTACTGACTTTGCCGCTTTTTTGGTTTCAGCAAGTACGACACCGTTACCATGCGTGCCACGCGCCAACTTGATGATGACCGGGGGGCCACCGAGTGTTTCGATGAGATTATCAACATCCGTGACACCACGAGAAACGATCGTTTTCGGAATGCCAACTCCGGCGCGGGCGAGCAGTTGCATGCTACGCAGCTTGTCGCGTGACCGCACAATGGAAATAGAGCTTGTTAGCGTGTAGACGCCTTGCATCTCAAACTGGCGAACAATCGAGGCACCGTAGCGCGTCATATAACTTGCGATACGTGGAATAACAGCGTCATAGCCAACGAGGGGTTCACCCTTGTACCAGACCATCGGCTGAGATTTCTCGATGCTTGCGTAGCAATCACGATACTTTATGACATCAACCTCGTGCCCACGCTCTATAGCAACCTGCTTGAGCCGCTTGGTCGAGTAGTTTCCAGGACCGTTAGATAAGATGGCTATTTTCATTCCGTATTCTTCCCTTCATTATCCAACTCTTGGTTAATACGCACGTCAACGCATACATTGTTTTCTCTCAGGAAGCGTCTGCCGATCAGGATAGATCGTTTCATTTCAGTCCGATCGGACAAACCGATACGAATCGGGTATAGCTTTCCGTGCAGCTCAATCTCTGTATCAATAATATACCGTTTAATGCGGTGGCCGGTAGCACTTCTGATATATGTCTCATGAAAGTTCTCCGTCTCTGCCGCAAGCTTTGGGTCACCTGCAGGCGTAAACTTGAGAATGCGCCTTTTCTCGGCCCCTCTGCGAACTACTTTTATGTCCGTGCAATGTATAGCTCCCGAGTAGGCACCTGTATCGATCTTAGCGAGCTCGTTTGTGATTCCAAGACTAGGTATAGAGGCCACCTCAAAACAACCGAGCACAAGCTCAGTCTTCGTGTTTCGACGGTTACCTAGGATGAGGTTTTTCATTATTAATTCTGCCTCTGATACGTTACTATATGCTGTACTATTCTGATAGAGGTTTTATCATAACATTATACCATGATATTAGTTATAGGTCAATTTCATTCTAGCCTGGTCGGTGCGTTAGAGCGTAGTGGCGAATCGTACCATATCCTAAAGGATGCGAAGCGTTACACGACTGCCGATGCTGTTGATTTTAGCGATGAAACGTCGCTGTTCGAGCGTGTCCACTCCCTTTCGCCTCAACCTGAATTAGCCATCGCAATGTACGAGCAATATATCCCGATTTGTGCGCGCATCAACGAGCAACTGGGAGTTAGTACGGCTCTTAGTTCTGCGGCGGCACTCAATTCGACTGATAAGGTTCTTATGCGAAAAGCTTTCGCAGTCGTAGCTGGTATTTCTCCCGCCTACCAAGAAGTCGAGAGTGAAGCACAGGCATTAGCATTCTGTGAAGCCTATGGTTTTCCTGTCATTATCAAGCCTGCCAACCTCTCAAAAAGTATGCTCGTGACAAAATGTCTCAATGAAGATGATGTCAGGAATGCGCTCAAGCAAATCGAATCCGACGCACCAAAACTATACGAAAAATATACGCTCGGACAAACGCCAAGGTTTATTATCGAAGAGTTCATGGAGGGTTCCATCCATACGGTTGCAGCCTTTGCAGACAAAGACGGTGCCGTGAGCTGCGCGCCTGGTGTCGTCGACAATACATCTGCCATCGAAGCAGGTTTCGATGACTCCTTCATATATGAGAGACTTTTGCCCAGTAGACTTGATGAGACAGTACAGAGACAGCTCGTTGAGTGCGCTATCAAGGGCGTCAAAGCTCTCGGTATTCGCTCATCGCCTGCCCACGTTGAGCTTATCCAAACCAAAGACGGCCCGAGAATCATCGAGATTGGTGCCCGGCTCGGTGGTTATAGACCACGAATGTATGATACAGCCTACGGCATTGACTTATACGATAGTGCTCTACAAAGTTTGCGTGGCTCGCTGCCAACATTTGTGACGCAATCGACACGATTTATTGCTGTTCACGAGCTGTTTCCGAAACGTACCGGCAGTTTCGTTGCTATCACGCCCGCACCACACATTGAAGCGTTCGAGTATCTGTCAATCAGACCAAAGGTTGGTGCAATGGTCGGTCCTGCAAAACGTGGTTACAAGGCCACTGCAATCCTTGTGAGTAGCGCATCATCGAGCTCACAGTTGCGTGATTTCATTGCGAATTCCGTCGCACCGCTCACGGTTGAGGTTACGTCATGAATATCGCGCACGTACTGCCATATAGTGCTAGTTTTCCGCTCAAAAAGCATAACGGACGATACGAATGGGCGCTCAGGCTCGCCAAACTCCAAGCCGATGCTGGTCATGATGTCACGCTCTATTGCGGCCCCTCAGAACTAGCCTACTCAGGGCTCAAGTTTGAAACTATTTCGACAGCGTTCGGGAATCGACACGAAACGAACTTGGCACTCTTCCAGCTTGCCTTTCGTAACCCAGCTCATCACATTTTCCATAGTCATTTTGATACCCTCCATTACGATGCAGCTAGCGCGACAAAGCAACCCGTCGTTGTTACCCAACACTGGTTTCCTACTGAAAAAATCGCAGATGCCGCTCGTCAATCAACCGCTCAAAACATTTACGTCGTGCCCGTTACGAACCACATGAAGGCAGCCGACGAAGCATTGGGTGTCGATTGTCGTGATGTCATCTACCATGGCATTGACCTATCCCTATTCTCACCCCACGATAAGCCAGAACGTGAACGCCTCCTCTTTGTTGGACGAATCGCCCCTCATAAGGGTGTTCGGGAACTCGTTATGGCCGTGCTTAATACTGAAGAGTCCCTCGACATTATCGGTAAACTTAACACTAAGGACCAAGCATATTGGAAAGAGATTCTCCCTTACGTTGATAGTGAAAAGATTCGTTACCTTGGACCAAAAGACCAAGAAGAAGTTGCGTCCTATATGGCGGAAGCAAAGGCGTTTGTCTTTTTTCCCCAACAAGCTGAAGCATTCGGACAAACAATCGTTGAAGCCCAAGCATGCGATACGCCAGTCATCGTCAATGACTTAGGCGCAAACGCTGAGCTTGTCATCGAGGGGTCAAGTGGATTTGTTCTTAATGGTCAAACGCTTTCCGAGACCATTTCGCGACTTGCTGGTATAAAGTCTGGGGATTGCCGCGCAGCTGCAAGCCGCTTTGATATCAAAGACATGGTGTTCAACTACGAGCGGTTATACAAGTCACTACTATCTCAGAACTAACGCGAAGAGCTCTCAAGGAATACACGCCTATGGTCAACTTTCGTTGGGTCAAACTTACCCATGAGCAGATATGCCAGCTGTTGATCATCACCACGAATATCCTCAAGGTACTTCCATAATACTTGGTTACCTGCGAGATAGTTTAGATCCTTGAACCACGGTGCCTCATCGGTACCACGAAAGATACGACGTACGAAATTATAGGCACGGTCCTTCGCGGCAATAGTTTGCTCGTCAATATCTTCACCTTCCTGATAGGTTTCTAATAACGAGCGTCGCCACATAATTTCATGAACAGACCGGAAGTCTTTGCCCTCGAAATAGGCGAGTGAAGCCGCGAAATAGAGACCAGTTCCAGCATCCTTGTATTTTCCGTTCGCAAGATGACCGATCATCGATGCAAGACCTTCTTCGCTATCGATATTCTTAGCCAAACCGATGCTAAGCAGCGGCATGTCTGTTTCATTGCCGGAAACAGCTTTCATGAAGTGTACGCCTAGCTCATGAGCAACTAATTCCCTCACCTTTTCATTACTCTCTGGTTTGCGATCAGCAGGTATGAGAACTTTCTTTTCCGCAGCACGCACCTCGATCGATGTCGATTCGCGTGATAACTCAACCGTCCATCCCTCCGCAGCCTCCCCGAACTCCTCAGTTATAACCGTTTCAAAAAGTTCTCGTAGTTCATTGACGGTATATGTCATCTTGTCGGCTTCGATATGACCAAGCACACCTTCGTACCAGATGTCAGTTGCTTGCTTGACCCAGTCAATCGTTTCCTGACTCGGCCTGAATAGAGGCTCTGATTCTCTAGCTTCAGGCAGCATGCGTTTCAGTTCATCGGCGATATCTTTCGTCGCTTCTGGCGCATGATCTGCCAGCTGAGTTGTCTCGAGGACAAGCGCTTGATAGATAGTCATTTCTGGCTCACCATATAGCTCAATGTTACGTTGCATAAAGTCTTCGATGAGCGACGCACGTACAACTGGATCATCTTCTGCTTGGAGTTTCGCCGCAGCCTCCAGCATCCTTAGTTTTGAGATACTCTCATCGATATATGCCCTGTACGCATCATCATATGCGTGGCCTTTTTCACCAGAATACTGCCCAGATAGTTGCTTTCGTAGTCCTTCTAGGTATGAGATCTTTTCATCGGCAGTAAAGTCTTCAAGTCCAGGGTATGAGTGTTTTGGGTTTTCGATTTCACCACCTAGGAATTTTGACTTGATCTCCGCGCCATTACCAGGGGTAAATGGTTTGACAAGTGGCACGGCGTTGGATTGGAGCCGATCGAGTATATTCTCGGTGCCTTGTGTTGTAGTTTCTGTTGTTAATTTTGATGCCATTTATTTTAAAATAGCATAAGTTTTTAAAAAAGTCAATAGTATTTTAGAATATACTCTTTTTGGCGTCTCCAAAACTTTGGAGAAGTTCGCGTTGTTTTTTGCTAAGTTTTGTCGGTATATCGACGATAACACTCACGATGTGGGCGCCACGACTCGAGCCGCGCAGGTGTGGGACGCCGTGGTTTGAGAGCTTAAAGTCAGTACCACTCTGAGTACCGGCCGGGACCTTCATAGTCACAGTCCCATCAACCGTCTCTACTTCTATCTCCGTACCAAGTGCGGCATCAACCATGCTGATATGCTCATCGGAGAGGATGAGGTCGCCTTCCCGAGTGAATTTCTTGTGTGGCTTGACGCGTAGATTGACATAGAGATCGCCCTTTGGCCCGTCTGCGATAGCTTCACCACGGTTACGTAACCGGATCGTCGCACCATCATCCACCCCAGCGGGAACGTTGATAGTGATGTCCTGCTTTTTACGCTGTGTACCTTTGCCGTGACAAACAGAACAGACTTTTTCAGGAACTTTACCACGGCCGTTACACGTGCTACAGAGAACTTGTTGTTGCATCGCGCCGAACATCGTGTTCATGACCCTGGTCTGTTGGCCCGCACCTTTACAGGTGTCACAGGTCTTCATCTCATACCCCGGTTCGACGGTTGTGCCTTTGCAGTGTTCACATTCGTCATCGAGGGTGACGTGGAGCGATTTTTCGGTACCAAAGATTGCCTCTTCAAATGTCAGCTCAACCGAGGTTTCAACATCGCGGCCGCGCCGAGAGCGCTGCTGCCCTTGGCCACCACCAAAGAACGAGCCGAATAGATCACCGAGACCACCGTCACCGAAGTTGAACTCAAAGCCCTGGCCGTTGCCGAAGCCCTGGAAACCTTCGAACGGATTACCACCGCCCGCACCGCCTGAACCACCGACACCGGCGTGACCAAACTGGTCGTATCGCTGGCGCTTTTGTTGATCCTTGAGTACTTCGTACGCTTCTGATGCCTCTTTGAACTTGGCTTCATCCCCACCCTCTTTATCAGGATGGTATTTGACCGCAGCCTTGCGAAAGGCCTTTTTGATTTCGTCGGCCGAAGCATCTTTAGTGATACCCAGAACTTCGTAATAATCACGTTTTGACATCTGTTACCAGTCTACGTTTTTAGCACTCAAAATGCAAGAGTGCTAACCATCATATTAAAAGTTTTGCATATTTATACACGTGGGGAAAATTGCTAGGTATGTTTAAAGAGGTATACTGGAAGGATATGAAGTATGAAGGAACCAAACTACAAGATTTCGTGCCACGTGACAGTGTTACGGAGTTAGAGAGTGTCGATATCGAGGTCGGAACTGGTGCGACTGTTAACCCCGGCGCAACTATCACGGCGCACTACACTGGCGCATTGGTAAAAAACGGTGTTATCTTTCAGAGTAGCCATGATTTTGGCGACGCAATCACCTTTGGTCTCACCCAGGTTATAAAAGGCTGGACCGACGGCGTACCCGGTATGAAAGTCGGTGGCATGCGCCGGCTTATCATCCCTGCCGAGATGGCATACGGATCTGCTAGTCCTGCCTCGAATATTCCAGCAAACAGTGATCTTGTCTTTGACATTGAGCTGATTGCCATCCCGGACAATGGCTAACTGTCATCTGTCTCATCTTTGGTTATAAAAACGAAACGTCGCAGCATAAAAAAATTCCATAGCGCCATGATGAGTGACGCGCCGACCTTTGCGACATTGATACTGATCGTCCGTTCACTGACACTCAGACCCAGAGATTCAAGTTGTGGTGCCACTGTTTCAGCAATCGTAAGTGCCAGACTATCCTGCAGCAAGTGAATAAACGTATTTTGGATAACGAGTATCCCGAAACCGACTATCGCAACGTACAATATCAGGGTCTTGCGCTGACCGTGCATCCGATCTTCAAAGACGACACGTTTATTAAGCTTGTAACTGACATAGCTCGAGAGTGGTGCTGAAAGTGAGTTAGCGACCAGCACCGGCAGCCTGAACCAAACTGCGAACAGGTTGAGTAGTAGATAGTCTAAAGCCGTCGCCACGACGCCGACTAAGAAAAATTTTCCAAGCTCTTTTTGAGTTTTTTCGCTCACTCACACTACTATACATGTAAGCGCGCCAGCATTTTCATGTTGACGCGCTTGTAATTTGATCGACGTGGGCTTATTTTTCTTTCTTGTCGTCGACGACTTCGCCTTCGAGTGGTTCGTCTTTCTTTGTATCGCCCGCTTCTTCGGATGCAGGTGCGTCATCCTTTGCAGATTCTTCGTACATCTTGGCGCCAATCGGCATGATGGCATCGTTGAGTGTCTTTAGTGCTGCTTCAAGTTTTTCCTTGTCGTCAGACTCGAGCTCACCCTCAGCGGCTTTGGCAGCCTCTTCAATAACCTTTTTGTCATCGTCAGAAATCTTGTCCTTGAATTCGTCCGGCATCTTCTTTGCCTGGTAGATAGCGTTCTCAAGCTGGTTGCGAACTTCGATGACTTCGCGCTTTTTCTTGTCTTCGTCGGCGTGGGCTTCGGCATCAGCCTGAGCCTTTTCAATATCTTCCTTGCTCATGTTGCCAGAGTCTTGAATGGTGATCGACTGCTCTTTGTTCGTGCCTTTGTCTTTGGCAGTTACGTGCAAAATGCCGTTGGCGTCGATGTTAAAGGTGACTTCGATCTGTGGCACGCCGCGAGGCGCAGGTGCGATGCCATCGAGGACGAACTTGCCGAGACTCTTGTTGTCGGCAGCAAAGTCGCGTTCACCCTGTAGTACGTGGATCTCAACTTGTGGTTGGTTGTCGGCTGCTGTTGAGAACGTTTCAGATTTGCTCGTTGGTACGGTTGTGTTGCGCTCTATCAACTTGGTTGTTACGCCGCCCATGGTCTCGATACCAAGGCTCAACGGGGTCACGTCGAGAAGGAGCACGTCTTTGACGTCACCAGTCAATACACCACCCTGGATAGCAGCACCGACGGCAACGACTTCGTCAGGATTCACACCCTGCATTGGGTCGCGACCAAAGATCTGTTTGACCTTTTCGACAACGGCCGGCATACGGGTCATACCACCGACGAGCACGACTTCGTTAACGTCAGACGCGGAAAGCTTGGCGTCTTTGAGTGCCTTCTCAACTGGGCCAGCTAGGCGGTTAATCAGTTCGGATACGAGGTCTTCGAGCTTCGAGCGAGTGAGTTTATACTCGAAGTGCTTTGGACCATCAGCATCAGCAGTCAGGAATGGGAGGTTTACTTCGTATTCGTTAGTGGTCGATAGTTCTTTCTTGGCCTTTTCGGCTTCGTCTTTTAGACGCTGGAGTGCAGCGTTATCGCTCTTGAGGTCGATGCCCTCTTGTTTCTTGAACTCATCGAGGAAGTGATCAACGATGCGGTTATCGAAGTCTTCACCACCGAGGTGCGTATCACCATTGGTTGATTTGACTTCAAAGACACCGTCACCAAGCTCGAGAATCGAGACGTCGAATGTACCGCCACCGAGGTCGAAGACGGCGATCTTTTCCTCTTTACCCTTTTCGAGACCATAGGCAAGCGCAGCAGCGGTCGGCTCGTTGATGATACGCTTGACCTCGAGACCAGCGATCTTGCCAGCATCCTTGGTCGCTTGGCGTTGGGAGTCATCGAAGTAGGCCGGAACAGTGATAACGGCCTCTGTCACCTTTTCGCCCAGAAACGCCTCGGCATCACTCTTAAGTTTGCTGAGGATCATGGCACTGACTTCTTCAGGGGTGTATTCTTTGTCACCCATCTTGACGGCGACGCCATCACCCTTTTTGACGATCTGGTACGGCATGATATCGAGGTCTTTTTGAACCTCCTTGTCGGTGAACTTGCGACCGATCAGGCGCTTGACGCCGTAAATCGTGTTGCTTGCGTTCGTAACACGCTGACGCTGTGCAACCTGTCCAACCAGGCGCTCACCCTTTTTGTTGATCGCAACAACCGATGGTGTCGTGCGATTGCCTTCAACGTTCGCGATCACTTCAGGCTTGCCGGCAATCATATACGCCACAGCACTGTTAGTTGTACCGAGGTCGATTCCGATAATTTTACCCATTTTACATACGCTCCTTTTCCTATGAACTGTATTTCTTGGCACTCCTCGCAGGTCAGTGCCAAACTATACCTCTATCGTACACAAATTAGCACTCTACTGTCAAGAGTGCTAATTTGTGTTTTTATCTCTGTTAGCTTGTCTTTTTTCGGAACAGGAATGCTGCAAGTGGTACTGCAACCAGCAAAATACCGACGCACCACAGTACAGCGTAGTAGCCTTCGTTACCTATGGGCTGTCCGAGCATCAGCGAGCGCACACTATCAATCACGAGTGTGATCGGCTGGTTCTCTGCAAAGCCGCGTAACCATGGGACCATCGATTCAGCCGGTACGAAGGCACTGCTCGCAAACGTGAGCGGAAAGATGATCACGAACGTCAACCACTGAACACCCTCAACACTTTTTGCGACCACACCGACGATAGCCGCGAGCCATGAAAAGGCCAGACTGAACAGTACGATGATGCCAGCAATCGCCACCCAATCCGCAAATGAAGCACTAGATCGGAAGCCAAACAATAAACCAGTTAAAAGCATAACAATCGTAGAGATCGCGTTACGAAATACATCCGAGACGACATGGCCGTTCAGGACTGCTATGCTCGACATCGGCAAACTGCGAAAACGATCGATAATGCCTTTTTGTAGATCATTCGTTACAGCAATCGCCGTTGTCGTTGAACCGAAAGCGAGCGTCTGTACGATGATACCTGCCATCAGGAAGTTGATGTAACTCACACCTTCCGGGAGTGCCAGTCCGACCGCACCGCCGAATACCGCAGTGAACAGAACAAGGAACATGATCGGTTGAAAGAACGTACCTAGTAACTGGTCAGTATTGCGGATGATATGCATCGAGCTGCGTTTGATCATCAGTAGCGAATCGTTGATCGCGAGCAAGAACTTAGATCGTTTTGAGAATTCGAGAGCTACAGCCATTATTTCTTTCCTTTCTTGCCGGTTACCGAAAGGAAGACATCGTCGAGCGTTGGCTTGTGAACGGCGAGCGACTCGATCGTTAACTTGTTTTCCTTTAAGACATCTAGTGTCGCACGAACATCGTGATCAGTGTTCTTGATAAGTGTGGTGATAGTGAGCTCGGCTTCGTTCGCGTCAACCAGCGAGGCACCGGTTACTTTTTGGGCAGCCTCGAAGGCTTTCCTGGTCGCAAAGGTGACTTCAAGCCGATCGTTCCCAATCTTGCTCTTAAGTTGTTTGGCGGTGCCTTCGGTAATGACTTTGCCGTTATCGATGACGGCGATGCGATCGGCTAGTTGATCAGCTTCCTCTAGATACTGCGTCGTAAGGAGAATGGTCGTGCCGGCCTTTTTCAGTCGTGTGATAATCTCCCACATCGAGATGCGACTACGGGGATCGAGACCTGTCGTTGGCTCATCTAAAAAGATGATCGGCGGGGTCGCGATCAAGCTGACCGCAAGATCAAGACGACGACGCATACCACCAGAGTACGATTTGAGAGGGCGGTTCGCCGCATCAACCAGATCGAATTGCTCGAGCAGTTCCTCGGCTCTCACTTTTGCGCTAGCTTTCGTCAGACGATAGAGCTGACCCATCATGACTAGGTTCTCGCGACCAGTTAACATTTCGTCTACTGCAGCTGATTGCCCTGTCAGACCTATGATGGCTCTGACTTCATTCGGCTTATTTGCGACTTCATGACCCTCAATCATCACACTGCCTCCATCGTACTTCAGTAGTGTGCTCATGATACGGACCGTTGTCGTCTTGCCGGCACCATTTGGGCCGAGAAGAGCTAGCATTGTTCCCCGCTCAACATTGAGATTGATACCTTTGAGGACTTGGTTCTTGCCGTATGATTTCTTCAGATTCTTGATGACAATCGCATCATTTGTAGCCATAGGAAACTCCCCGTCGTTACTTCTTATCTATCATTATACGAGATAACTCTCTCAGATTACGAGACCATTAACCTGCGGTGTATGTTGTCGTTCCATTTCGAACGATGCGGACAAATGAGTTAGACCCAGGCGAGCCAACTACCTCGTTCGAGCCGCTCGGTACACTAACGTAGCCGGTAACATTAACTTGTGGAGAGCCAGAAAAGACAATGCCTCGTAGTTGTGGTGAGCCAGGTGTCTGGTTCCTATCAAACGCCACAATACCCTGCGCGCTACAATTACTACTGATGAGAAAGCCGCCGCCATCTGACTGAAGGCGTGAGTTTGAGTCAGCGGTGCACGCTGAAATATTTGCGGAAGCCGAGCTGATATTGAATCCCCAGCGACCGTTGTCCTGTGCCGAACAGCCGACAACTTCGCATCGGCTTGAACTCACCTGGAAACCATCAGCGTTCTGGCTTGAGCTTCCACCTGAGTAGTAGGATTTGCAGTTAGCAATCTTACTGTTACCTCCACTAAGCGAGAAGCGAGGGTACGAACCACCGCCATTCGCTCGACAGTCACTGATCTGGCAGTCTGACGAACCTTCAACCAAAATGCCCTCTTCTTCAGCGTTCCATAAGATACAGTGAGAAATCTGAACTTCACGTTGGCCCCCGGTTGTACCTGTAAGATAGAGGCCTTTTCTCGCAGCAAACAGAACCATAACATGATCGATGACACAGTAGGGGTCATTCCCTGTTTTGAGCTCATAGGCATCACCTGTACCAGTGCCAACAAATTTAATACCGTGTCCGTTTGAGTTCACCGCATTAGTTCGACCAATACTCAAGTTCGATACACGAACGTGGGCAGTGGTGTCATTTAGGAGCTCAATTGCACCACGGTCAACATTCGTCGGCCACATAGGACGAATCAAAGTACCAGGACCACTACCGAACAAGTGTGTTGATGGGTACATCGTGATTGACGTCGTTCCGTTGTTACCAACGTAAAATGTCGGTCCCACGAGATGGACACCGATATAGCCCTCGCCGCCAAATCCGTCACCTGCACGGGAAGCTTGCAAAAGAGCTTGGTTAATGACAGTCTGGTCGTTCGTACCTGTACAGACATAGTCACATGCATCCTTGACTGCCTGCGGTGATTCGCTCGAAGCAACCGTCAACACGCCAGATGTTGTAGAGCCACCACCACCGCCACTCGGCGTTGCCCACGTCCCGTCACCGCGTAAGTAAGTAGTGCTGTTAGCAGTACCGGAACCGAGACGAGCACTCGCAATGGTGCCGCTCGCAATGTCTGCGGCTGCATGGGTGTGACTCGTGTTGGCTTTTCCTGCAAGCCCAGGAACCGTCGGGCTAGCAGCGGTGCCGCCGAGGTCACCAGTAAGCTGGAGGATACCTTTGACGGAGCTGGTGGCGTCAGGCGCTCCCGAAGCAGCGACTGAATCAACGTATGACTTGTTGGCAGCCTGAGTGTTTGTTGATGGAGTTGGAACAACCGGTGAGCTGGAGAAGGTTTTAACCCCAGCGATAGTTTCAGCGCCGGTGAGGTGGACGACGGCTGCGTCGGTAGCTTTGGCAGCGAGGTCAGTTGTCAAGTTGGATATCTTACTCTGGGCAATGGCGGCTGAGCCGGAGATGTCAGCATTGACGATAGTACCGTCAGCGATCTTAGCTGAAGTAACAGAGTTGTCGGTTGGGACCCGCTGGTCGGTCAGACGAGCGTCGCTTGTGACGACGACTGCACTGCCACCGACTTGGAGCGTACCAGTAAAGTTCTTGGTACCGGCAATCGATTCATTACCTGAGGTATGGACAACGTTAGTATCATTGGCTTTGCCCGCGAGACCTGGGACGGTCGGGCTAGCTGCGGTGCCGCCGAGGTCACCAGTCAGTTGGACGAGCCCTTTGACGGAGCTCGTGGCATCAGGGACGGAGCCAGAGCCGGAAACGGTGGTCCAGGTGAAGCCAGAGCCGTCGTAACTGAGGACTTGGCCAGAACTTGGTGTACCGGCGTTCAATTTAACTGGGGTGAGCGTCGCATCAGAGATGGATGCGGCATTTACTGAGTTATCTTTGAGGGAACCGTCTGCGTTGTGTGTCTGTGATAGGTACTCATTCAGTATTTCACCCCACGTACCACTGTCTGAGCCAGGAATTGGAAGCCGTGCCATCTATACCCCTCTTTATATTGCTTATGGGTAATAGTACCAGCTCATAGCATTGTAGTAAATAACACGCCTGCAGATAGCCAAGCGTAGATGAAACTAGCAACTGACTTACTGTTTCGTGACCTTGACCATGCTCGGCCGCATAACAGTATCACCAAGCATATATCCTGCTTGAAGCTCTTCGGCGACGACTTCTTTTTCACCGTCGGCATGCTCATCAAATTGCACTGCTTCGTGTAAGTCAGGGTCAAACACAACACCCTTGTTCGCATCAATACGAGCTACCCCGAGGTCGGTTAGTGATTTTTCAAGGTTCTTTACGAGCCCCGTAACACCTTGAGCCCATGCGTCTTCTTTCAGATTATCGGGCACATGGCTGATCGCACGTTCAATATTATCGATGACCGGGATAAGCTTCATGATTGCGCCTACTTTACCACTGGCACGCGCCATTTCTTTCTCCTGCTCGACGCGTTTTCGGTAGTTCTCAAAATCAGCACGAACACGCTGAAGATCCTGCGTGAGCTCTCCAACCTGCTGTTCTAAGTCCTGCTGCTTCTTACTCTTTGCCATATTTAAAATAGGTTCGTGATTGTGTTGATAATGTCTGTTATCGCACCGGTTATCGCCTTGATCACCGCGACAATACCGCCTACGATAGCGTCGATCACAGCTACGACTCCGTCGACGAGTGCTTGAATAATATCCATCATAATACCTCCTCGAGCATTGACCCTGTATGACGCACCAGGCGCATTACTTTTGCGTAATCTTGTCTGGTCGGACCAAGCACGCCGATATAGCTACGATCGCTATACGGTGAGCGAAACCGACTGATGATAAGAGAGGCTTGTGAACTTTTGCCAATCGGGTTTTCAGCACCGATGAACACATTGAGCGGTTCATTTGGCGCGGCTTCGTGTAACCATGGCTCAAGGTTATCAAGCAGACGCGCAACCTGCTGGACATTTCGTGGGTTAGCCGCAAATTCTGGTTGAGAAAAGAGGTTGCCCATACCACTCATGTAGAGCTGATCGCCAATCGTTGCAAGTCCGAGGTTATGCGTCAACTCAACAAGGCTATCGACCGCGCTGCGGATAGCCCGGTCAGTCCGGTTGGCATGGGTCGCGACTCGGGCATCAATCGCACGAGCGCTACGATCGGCAAGCTGGAGGGGTTCTTCGGTGCCGCTCTCATTCACATTCGTGAGCGAGTTTACGTAGTAACGATACCCTTTGTCGGTCGGTACACGACCAGCGCTCGTGTGGGGCTGTGCGATAAAACCAAGTTCTTCAAGACGCGCCATCTCTGCGCGAACGGTCGCACTCGACACGTCAAAGAGCTTCGCCAGCGTCACGCTCCCAACAGGAACAGCGATTTCAGCGTACTGTTCAATGATCGCTCCTAACAACTTCGCCTGTCGTTCTGTCATGAGGTTATTGTAGCCCAATTTGGCACTCAGCGTCAATGAGTGCCAGACTCAAGTGCATCAAGTACGGAGCTAGCTACCTCGCGTGCTCCCGTATCATCATATGCTTCTTCGCGACCCGTCACGACGGCATCGATCAACTCAGAAGAGCTGTGCGAGGAGTCGTTCACAATAAAGATGAAAGCTGAGTCATTGAGCGCGGTCTTTAGAACATTTATCGCGGTGTGCATTCGGTTTTTCATCTCAACCTCGCTCATCACTTCCCTACCTTGGAGGCGATACAGCCATTCTTTGTAGCTTGGTGGAATAATGAAAAAGAATTTCGTGTCGGGCTTTGCCGATTTAATCGCAACTGTGCCGCCCACATCAACTTCGTTGATAGGAATTTTTTTGCTTGCCACTGCTTTTTCAAGTTCTCGGATACTGATACCGGAAACCTGTTGGTCATGTATCAACTCCGCTTCTAGGAAATCTCCTTGCAGTAGTTCAGCTAGCATATCCTCTTCACTTCGGAAGTTATAATGCACACCGTCCTGCTCGAGGCTACCGTTGCGCACCTTTGGAGGGCGAGTCGTATCAGAGACAACAAAATGGTATTTTCCGGAATTTACAAGATGATTGATGATCGTATTACGTCCAGAGGCGGTCACACCCAACATGATGACTAGGGGAATTTCCCTTAACGACTGTAGTGCATCCGGACTAGGTTGGTAGTCGCGGAGTATATCGATAAAAGCTTGTTTATGTTGTAGGCCGAAGCTCATATCCCTCTATTGTAGCAGTCCGAATCAGAGCTCACGTTTACTGCTTAGAACAGTAGGTTGGGTAAGCGGCAGATAGCGCACCAGGATAGGCGTTCGTCACGCCCCATGGGTGGAGTTTTAGAAATTCGAATATCGAATCTTTGTCTGGCGCTGGAATATGACCTTGGTTGTGGTTACAGAGAATCGTGAACTGTGCCTTTGATTTGAGGTACGAGTTATAGGCCAACGTATCATCAACGATACCGACCGCAGGCAAATCAGTTGATCCGCCATGGGTAATGAGCGCCGCAAACTTGTTATCGGCTCGCTGGACAGCGCTAGCTGACGGTGTACTCTGGATACCCCCGGACATCACGACGGCACTCGCGATGTAGTTTGAGCGTAGGAGTGATAAGTGAGCAGTTTCATAGCCTCCCCAACTCATCCCAACGCTGTGGATGCGCTTGCTGTCGACGAGACCTTGTTGAACCGCGCACGACACAACCATGTCTACGAGTGAGAGGTCTCGATTACTCGTGCTCCAGCTTGATGCGTTATCCCAGGTACTTGGTGTATGCATCGCTGGTGCGACCAAGATACCCTTTTCTGTGCCAGTGTAACTTGCAAGCATTGATGAACCGAGAAGGTTATTGAAGATACTATTACCTTCGGCTGTCGTCTGATCAGGTGTACCTTGGCCGTGCCACGCGAAAACGAGTGGTCCACCGCTTGTAGATGCATTGCTATCCATACGAACGTGTACTAGTCGAGTTGGTGAGCCGGGCGGCGTAAAGTTCATCATACCGTTCGCAAACGTAGGACAACCTGTCGCGCTCGCTGGTAAGATCGGGTTACTGCCGCCCGTTGGTGGTGTTACACAGTTACCAGATCCATCGATAATCATGCCAGATGGAACAGTCTCTTGGTTGCCGGCAATATTCGGACATACGTCAGTTGGTAGAGCGGCGGCGCCAAACTTGAGCGCCTGACCACCAGATGCAGACCCATCATTCGCGACCAAAGCAGGTGAAGTGATATTGCTTGCGTCTTCAGGTTCGAAAAACGCTGTTGGCACCGCTGCACGAGACGCGGTAAGTAAGATCGCACCGACCACATAGATGCATACTGCCGAGATAAGTGCTATGCCCAAATTGCGTTTCGAAATATTGTTGCGCAATTTGTTCGCTAGCCGCTTGGCGTTAGCCATCGTAAGCGCCCTTGAAGAGGAGGAAGTCGAGAGCGTTCACGATACCATCGCCGTTTATATCGGCGCGACCCAGACTAGCTCCTGCTTGCAGGTAGCGGTTCTTGAAGAGGAGGAAGTCGAGAGCGTTCACGACCCCGTCACTGTTGATGTCAGCGTTACCAATGGGGGTATTGTCAATCGTTGCGTTGACCGTACTGCTTGTTCGTGAGTTGCCAGCGGCGTCGAAGGCTCTTGCGTACACCGTGTGAGCGCCATCGGTAAATGTCGTCGTATTTAGTCCATATTGGTATGGAGCAGTCGTGTCGTTGTTGCGGAGCGTACCGTCGACATAGAATTCAACTCGTGTCACGCCTACGTTATCGGTTGCGTTCGCACTCAACGTGTACGTGCCGGACATTACAGCATTTGCAGTTGGGTTCGTTATCGAAACTGACGGTAGCGTCGTGTCGGCTGGAGGAGTCGTGACATTGTTAATAGTGATGGTTCGACTCGCAGAGCTTGTTACGTTGTTTGCTGCGTCATACGCACGTGCTACTAGCGTGTGAGTACCGTTGGAGTACTGCGAAGTGTTCATGGATAGGGTGTATGGTGATGATGAATCTGAGCCAATCACCGTTGAATCAACCAAGAAGTCGACTCGTGCAACACCTATATTGTCAGTTGCAGTCGCGCTGAGGGTAATCGTACCCGATTGGGTGGAGTTGTTTGCGGGCGCGGTCAGTGACACGGTAGGTGCCGTTGCATCAGTGATATTGACCGTCACGAGGCTACTCGTTGTGAAGTTATTTGCGGCGTCGTAGGCACGTGTTCGTAACGTATGTGATCCAACCGAAAGAGTACTCGTATTGACGGAGAAGTTGTATGGCGCAGCTGTGTCAGTCAGAACAAGTTGGCCATCAACTTGTAACTCCACGCGAGTGACACCCACGTCGTCTGATGCCGATGCGGTAACGTTCATAGTGGTATTACCGGCAAATGATGCGTTGTTAGCAGGGCTCGTGATTGCAGTGGTCGGGCTTGTCGTGTCAGGAGGTGAAGCACAGTTATCGCCATCACCGGTTGGTACACAGGCCGTGTCTTGCGTGAGGATGACTCGGTCAACCAGAACACCAGGTTCACTTCCGGTGAGGCGCATCGTATGCGATCCTGCGGTCAAATTCAGGTTATGTTTGGTCGAGGTATTACCTGATAAGTAGTCCACCCATGTCCAAGTACTCTGCGAGATAGAACTGTGATTACCAACTTGGTTACAGGCACCACCATCGATTTCGATCATGAACGCATTTGCCGAAGCGTCAGTCGCCGAGGCTTTCATGCGTGCCCACACGCGGTAAGTACCTGCTGTTGGTACGGTAATAGTTGAGGTCGCGTCGCCATACTGCGCATTTGCAGCCGAACATGCAGCACCTGCTGTGCGATTACTGCCAACGGAGACGATCAAGAATAATGTCGCAATCGCTAGCGCCGTGAACAGCAGTGGCAAAACGCGTCTTGTCGTTATACCACGAAACTGGATCATAGCTTTTTATCCCCATCCTGAGCTGTCTCAGGGGCTGTAGCTTGGGCATCTGACGGCTGGTCGGCTGGCGACTCAGGCTGCTGCACAGGCGTACTTGGGGTTTGTGTCACTTCAGGCTTTGGAGCTGGGGTAGTATCTGATGTTGATTGGTTTGGAGTAAACACCTTAGTCGTTTTGTCACTAAACGGCCACGAGCTATCATTTCGTACTTGCTCCTGAGTTGTGACTGGTATTGGCGCGGTTTTATTCGTCCTCGACGCGATCAACTCCGCGATTCGCCCGCGAAACAGTATACCTGCCACAATCGCTACGACAACGACCATCGCAACAGACAGCCAGGCGAGGAGCGCAGGAGAAGGACCAGATGACGCCTCGCCAAATACTACGGTTGCGTTCTGAACCGGCGCTGTCTGTGCGCCAAGTGTTGATGTCTTTGCGATATCATCAACGACTACGTTGGCTTTGTAAGTCGAATCACCGTCTTGGTAGCGAACCTCATGGGTTCCAGGTGCAAGCTCGTTAAACACGACTGTCCCGTCACCATCCGTTTTGCCTGTCTGTGGCTCTGAATGAATGGTGATCGACTTGTTCCTCAGCGGTGCGTTATCCTTACCAAGCACAAGAACGCGCAGACCATATCCCTTGGTCTTTAGCGTCTGAATTTCACCCTCTGTACTGACGCCATCGGCGGTTATAAGCACTGTTTTGTAACGGTAAGTAGTACCTGGAATGAGGTGCTTGCTATCAAGTTCAAGTGTGTGAGACTTGCCTAGATCAGTCTGGCCGGTCTGGAAGGCGAGATCATCACCGATACCGTACACGATTGTCGCCCGAGCATCCTTGTCACTATTCAGTTCTACTGATGCGTTGTGATAGCCGACTGTCTTTTTCTCAGACGTTACATTGGCCTGACCAGGCTTCACTTCAGTTGGCTGTGAACTTGGAGAAGACGGTGTGCTCGGATTGTTATTTGAAGAATTCGATGAATTATTGTTGGTAGTTGGTTTATTTGAGTTATTCGCAGGAGGCTTAGGAGTGCTCGGAGTTGTTGGTGTTGTTGGAGTCGTCGGGGTCGTGGTCGGCGGAGACGTGAAACTAACTGTCGCACCGCTTGGCGTTGGGTTCGTGTAGCCGCCAGTAGAAGAGCTGGCCGCATTACCGCTCAGTTGAGGCGTCGAGCTGCCGCTGCCTGCGAGAGCCTTGAATGTCACATTCATAATCAGTGCATCAGAGCCAATAGCACTACCGAACGTCGCAAGCGATATTTTGACACTGCCAGATGTAACCGAACTAGAAAGCTGCGATTCGAACGGCGATCCAGCAGTTGAATGCGAGACATATTGCAATTTACTTGTGTCAAAGGTCAGGTTGATACCTTCAACTACATCAACCGGTGTCCCACCAGGGTTAATTCGTACTGCCAGCGAAAACTGAGAATCTTTCTGAGCTGATTTCGTACCAGGTGAGACATAGAGCTGTCCGGATGCTGCAGAGCCATACTGCGTCACGAAAAGGCCTAAAACTAGGCTGACGAGCAAGCCCCAGGAGATGGCGTGAAATTTTTGTATTCTTTGCCTCATAAATCCCTACTGCCTTTATAATAACCATAAGTTGTTCCTGAGAGCAACGACTATTTACAACAAAAGCTAGTCACGACGCAACATAACAGTGAAAGCTTCGGACGGAATATCAACCTTTCCAAATCGCTTCATACGCTTTTTTCCTTTGGCCTGCTTTGCAAGAACTTTCTTTTTTCGCGAAACGTCACCGCCATATAAGCCGGTCGTGACATCTTTGCGGTAGGCACTGAGATCTTCGCGAGCAATAAAGCGACCTCCGATAGCTGCCTGTAGCGCAACCTGAAAATTCTGTCGCGGAATAACGTCTTTAAGCTTTTTGACCGTTTCGCGCCCTAGTGACTGTGCTTCTGAGCGGTGTGCCATCACTGAAAGTGCATCAACAATCTCGCCCGCCACATAGAAATCAACCCGCACTAAATCCTCAGCGCGATACCCTGATAACTCGTAGTTGAAACTACCATAACCACTGGTTACGCTCTTTAGCTGATCATAAAAATCAGTTAGTAGGTTAGCAAGTGGCGCCTCGAAGCTTATCAGAGCTCGCTCATCAATATAGCTGAGATTCTTTTGACGTCCGCGTTTACTGACAACCAGCTGGATAACCGCACCCACGTAGTCAGTCGGCACCACGATTTCTCCGTTTATCCATGGTTCACGAATCTCGGTCACCTTGGCAACATCAGGCAGGCTCGAAGCGCTCTTTATGTCGACCCCCTCGCCCGATGTCAGTGTTACTTGATAGTCGGTTGACGGATTGGTGACCACGAGGTCGAGATCGTATTCGCGCTCGAGTCGTTCACGGATAATATCCATATGGAGCATGCCAAGAAAACCAATACGAACGCCAAATCCAAGGACCGGTGAATTCTCCGGCTCGAACTGTAGCGCCGAGTCGCTAAGGCTCAGTTTTTCGACTGCATCCTTAAGTTCTTGATAATCTTCGTTACTGACTGGGAAAAAACCAGCATAGACAAACGGTTTTACATGTTGATAACCAGGCAGAGATTCGGTCGCGGGCGCGCGTTTGACCGTCACCGTATCACCAACCCGTGCTTCACGTGTCGTTTTGAGGTTGGTGACAATATAGCCAATCTCTCCGGTCTCAATCGCCGTACTTGGCTGCATGGTCGGTGACAGTGCCCCAACTTCAAGCGCTAAACCACCTGCTGCTGTCGCGAGCATCTCGATGGTATCACCTTTCTTGATGCTGCCATCGAACGTTCGGACGTACAGTATGACACCACGGTAGTCGTCATAGTAACTATCAAAGATGAGAGCTCTGGTTGGAGCATCTGTTGCACCACTCGGCTCAGGAATGTGCTCGACAACTGCATCGAGCACCTCGAGAACACCCTCTCCGGTCTTGGCACTAATCTTCAGAATATCGGACTCATCACAGCCAAGCAGGTTGATGAGCTCCTTCGAAACGCGAGGCAGATCGGCGGCCGGTAGATCAATCTTGTTCAAAACTGGAATGATTCGCAGGTCGGCAGCGAGCGCAAGATAGACATTGGCGAGCGTTTGCGCTTGGATGCCCTGGCTCGCATCGACGACCAATACCGCACCTTCACACGCCTCAAGACTACGACTAACTTCGTAACTAAAATCGACATGGCCTGGGGTATCAATCAAATTCAGCTCGATGTCTTTGTAGGCCATCCGAACCGGCGCGAGCTTGATCGTGATACCCTTCTCACGCTCCAGCTCCATACTATCGAGCAACTGACTTTTCATGTCGCGTTTCTCCACCGTGCCAGTGAGCTCGAGCATCCGATCGGCGAGCGTCGATTTACCGTGGTCAATGTGTGCGATGATGCAGAAGTTTCGTATCGACGTCACTAGCTTGTCGATTCCTTGCCACGATATGGATCAAAAATTAGCCGTTTAGTACGCTTAATGACCATATCTGATTCATCTAGTTTCATCAGTTGACAGAGCAGCAAGTAAGCACCCAAGCTCACGATAACAATCAGACTAAACTTCGGGAACGTACTCATAAAGCTTTGGTCTTCGGCGGAAAGTGCAAAGCTGTTAACCATAAAGTACGCGACGACCGCCGTAAAGCCAGTCGCTGAAAGCATACGCGCGACAGCATGTAAAAATACCGCATCGAATAGCTTTGGAATACGCATACTCATGATGACGAATAGAATAAAGACTTCGACAGCTGCTACGATCGACTGAGCCCACGCCAACCCATAGATATCCATATCGAGCACCATCGTAAAGTAGATGGCCAATGCGATATTGAGACCAATCGTAAAAACAGAAATATAGAGTGGTGTTTTGGTATCTTTTTGAGCATAAAAACTACGCGACGCAATGTGGTAAACCGAGCGGAACAAAATTGCTGCAGATAGAATTCCGAGCAATCCTGCTACAACCGGTTGACCACCGTTGAATAGGAAGTTAACAAGATAACCTCGGGCAAAAAAGGTAATCGTCGCAACAGGCAGCGCTAGCCAGATAATAACGCGCAGCACAGTCTGAAGCTCCTTTTTAAACAGGTCAGGTCGTCCTTGACTGAGTCGTTCAGTCATTTGCGGGAACGCTGCGGTTGAGATAGCAACACCAATCAAGTTGATTGGTACGCTATAGAGTGTCGTTGCCTGCTGGTAGAAACGGACCGATCCAGCCGCCATACGTGACGCAAGGTTCGTCTCAACGATGCTGTTAACGTAGTCCATGCCTTGATCAAGTGATCGTGGTGGTAGGAGTCGTAGCACCTGACGGAACCCCTTGTTCTTCCAAAAGATTTTAAACCGATAATCAACCCCGAGGCCAATGAGACCGATCGCACTCAGAATGAGCTGTAGCATTGAGCCGAGCACGATACCGAGCGCCACGCCCATGATGCCGCCTTCGAATACTTGGACACCAAACAGCCAGATACCGTTCGTAAAGACCGTCAGGCCGATGATGATGCCAATGTTGTAAAGCACTGGTGCAAGCGCAAAGAAGACGAACCGTCCCGTTGCTTGCTGGATGCTAGAAATCACTGACGAGATCGCAAACAAAAACGGATTAATGGCGATAACACGCATCATACTGACGGCTAATGAACGGGTTGACTCATCAAGCCCAGGAGCAACGATATACTGAACCAACGGTTCAGCGAATATGATGATAAACAAGCTGGATAGGAGCGTCAGTATCGCCATGAAGTTAACGAGGCTCGTACTCAATTCCCACGCAGACTTTTTATTTCCCTTTACAATGCGGTCATTAAAAACGGGGATGAACGTCACGCTTAGTGCGCCCGACACCAGCAAGAAGAACATAAAGTCTGGGATAATGAACGCCACCGTATAGGCATCAAGACCGCTCGGGTAACCGGCACTGCCAGTCGCGGCATTTTCAGCATAGGTACTGTTTAGCAGACGGTCACGGAATAGGCCAAGCACCATGGACAGAAATGTCGAACCAGCTAGCAAACCTGCTGCTAGCTGGACACTGAGCCGTTGGTTGGCCCGGGCTACTACGTTGCGGACGCGTCCCATATGCTCTGTATTATAGTTCCTTTGGCGTGGTTAGACGCTAATAGAGTTTTGCCTCTTTTGGTAGTACGGCACCCTCGAGTACTTCAATGACCACCGACTCATCCACCGTTTCATCTTTGAGGAGCCGTTTCGCGAGCGCTTCGAGGTGCTTGATATTGTGAGCGATAACGACTTCGGCACGCTGAGCAGCTTCTTTGATAAGCTTCTCGACTTCCTGGTCGATCAACCGAGCTGTGTCATCACTATATGGTCGCTCGTGCGTCATGCGATCGAACATCATACCACCGTTATCTTCGTGGAACACTTGGTCGCGCAGACTGTCACCCATACCCTGTTCGATAACCATGTCACGGGCGATTTCAGTCGCTTTTCGCAGGTCACTTCCCGCACCGGTCGTAATCCGATCGTCGCCATAGACAACTTTTTCAGCGATACGACCACCAAGCGCTCGGGCTAGGATATCCTTGAACTCAACAACGCTTGTGTAGTTCCGATCTTCCGGCGGCAAGAACCAGGTTACACCCCCCGTACCACCACGTGGAATGATAGTTACCTTATGGACTGGGTCACTGTCAGGCAAAACATGACCGACGATAGCGTGACCGGCTTCGTGGTAGGCGGTCAGCTCCTTTTCCTTGTCGTTCATGATCTTGGCTTTGCGCTCAGGACCGATTGCAACTTTCTCAAATGCTGCCGTCACGTCATCGTTGGTGATTTTCTTGCGGTTATGCCGCGCTGCGATGATGGCTGCTTCGTTGGCAATGTTCGCGAGATCAGCACCACTACTACCAGCAGTCTTTGCGGCTAGCTTGTCGAGGTCGACCGATGTTTCGGTTGGCTTGTTCTTGAAATGAACCTTGAGGATCTCTTCGCGGTCTTTGCGCTCTGGTAGGATGATGTTCGTACGTCGGTCGAATCGGCCTGGACGTAGCAATGCCGGGTCAAGGACATCTGCACGGTTCGTCGCTGCCAGTACGATCACGTTCGTACCAGTTTCAAATCCATCCATCTCAACCAATATCTGGTTGAGGGTCTGTTCACGTTCATCGTGACCACCGCCCATACCACTTCCGCGACGGCGACCGACAGCATCAATCTCATCGATAAAGATAATGCATGGTGCATTTTTCTTTGCTTTTTCGAACAGGTCACGGACACGTGAGGCTCCGACTCCGACGAACATCTCGACGAACTCAGAACCACTGATACTAAAGAATGGCACCTCCGCTTCGCCAGCTACGGCACGGGCCAGCATTGTTTTACCGGTTCCAGGAGGACCTACGAGGAGAACACCTTTCGGGATCTTGGCTCCAACATCCTGGAATTTCTTTGGATGCTTTAAGAAATCAACAACCTCACTGAGATCTTCTTTTGCCTCTTCGTTGCCAGCTATGTCGGCAAAGACCACGCGTGATTTTTCGTTGCCGTAGAGACGCGCCTTGCTCTTACCAAAGCCCATTGCCTGATTACTCTGCCCCTGAGCTTGCCGGAACATAAAGAAAATCAAACCACCGATGAGCAATGCTGGCAAAACGAGACTGAGGATATTCCAGATAGCGCCTTCGGTCCCAGACGGTGCCTTGACCGTTACCTCAACATCGGCATCTTGTTTGAGCCCCTGCTCGTAGATTGAGCTACCGCTCTCTTTGTATGACTTTTGGGTCGGCTCTTCCTGACCATCCGGTGTGACATAGATATCGTTACCTTGGATCTCAAGCTTGCTAATCTTGCCATCGTTGGCACGACTTATGACATCGGAAAATGGAACTTCTTCGAGATTTCGTTGCGGAAACAAAATAGCAACGAACGATAGGACGAAAAAGATGATGACTGCAAAAAACAGTGTCCTACGAAGCCAGGACGAATTATTCTTCTTTGGGCGTTTTGGCGCTTTCGGCATATTGGCCACGATTTACTACCTTTCTGGGTTCACTGACCCTAACCTATATAGCTTATCAGTCTCGAGGCGGGAGTACAATGAGACGACGTTGCGATGCTGCTACGAAGCGCTTGCTACCCAGACTCCACTTGGCGCCCGGTTTTGCGACCTTGGCGAACCACAGCAGATCTCGTAGCCGTGGCCGTTCGAGCGACCGACCTAGCCAATCACGAAGCAGCTCAGCACCGAGCGTCTCATCGAGCATTATCAAACTGTAACGACTGATCCCATCCTTGTTTGAAAACAGCTGGACGAGGCCACGTGCTTCGTTCTCGATCTCGTACCTCAAAGCGAGTTGACTTTGATATAGTTCGAGAAGCCTATGTCGGTGCTCCTTCGTAAGTTTTGGAATTACCACATGCCTGATTCGGTTTCGTAGATACTGCATCGAATCATTCGTGCTATCCTCGTGCCACTCTAGAGCATGCTCTAGAGCATAGGCAATGATCTCAGCCTTACTTATACCGAGTAGTGGGCGACGAACGCGTGATGTCTCGCGCAATGAACACAAACCACGCCAACCGGTACTCCTCGTTAGGTTGATACAGATCGTTTCGAGCACGTCATCTTCGTGGTGCGCTGTCACGATAGCATCGGCAGCAAACTTCGCGCGCTGCGCTTCCAGCCATTCGTACCGAGCCTGTCGCGCCGTGTCCTCGCTCGCACCTGCGCCAAGTGATAGCGACGTACTAACGAACTGGTGGCCGTACTGAACGGCTAGACTGCTTACGAACCGTAAGTCCTCAGCGCTATCAGGACGAACGCCATGATCGACATGCGCGACAATAAGTTGCTTTCCGTCACGTGAGAGTTTATCGAGCAATACGACGGAGTCGATACCACCGGATACTGCCACAATATATCGTGCTTGCTCACTCCCTGTCATGACAAGCATCATAACTGGCCACGACGCCACCGTCCACCGCAGTTAGGTTGCTGCGGTGTAAAACAAGGCTACTTAACCTGGATAACTGCAGTCATCGTTGGATGCAGATAATCGTGATAAGCCCAGGTGCCTGTCTTGTTAAAGGTAAAGCTATATGTTGCTTCCGCGGCAAGCGGTTGTTTGGAAAACAGCTCAGGGAGCGCTGATCGATCGGGATACGGATCGGAGGCAACCTGATGTGGTGCTGCGTCACGGTTCAACCAGACAACCTTGGTACCTTTCTCGACCTGCAGCGTCTGTGGGCTGAAGCCTTCGGCAGTGATATCAACATATGCGACAGGTTGTTCGGCGGCTGGCTCTTTCGGCGCCTTTTTTCCAAATACGACCCACGCGCCTACACCTAAACCTGCGACGATCACGAGACTGATGAGTATGATAAGTGGCTTTTTCATGATAGCTCCTTGCCTTAGCGATTCCTTAAGTTTAGTTGCGGAACTACCAGCAGATCACTACTGTCTGGTGTCGTCCATAGCAGCTTGATTGTCGCCAGTTTCTTAGCCTCGTAGTAATCGACTACGACGGGGTAGCTCTGCCCACCAACAAGATTGATGGTCGCCGCATTTTCCTTCACGCCATGTTCACGCCAATCGTCGAAGAGCACCTTGCCACCAACCGTCAGCTTAACGCCATCATCACTGGCGGTGACGAGCCGATAGGTTCCGGTCGTCGGCGCATAAAGCTGGCCACTCCAGCGTACGCTAAAGTCATCAGCCGGAACTCCCGCCAGTGGTGAGGTATCTTGCCAATCATAGTCGATAGCATTGCTGTGTGAGATCTTTACTACGTCGGTGAGATCTTTTGCACCATAGTAGGTTGCCGTCAGTCCATAGCGTTGCGGTGACAGGTAAGCAGCCGGTATTACCTGTTTTTCCAGACCAGGACCACTCCAGAGGAGGTTGGCTGTCGCATCGCCCTTCTCTTCGAAGTACTCGACACGTATGTCGTAAAGTACGCCTGCGGTCATATATCGGCTTATTGATGACTCGCGCACGGAGTGAGTTCGCCAGTCATCAATCACGAGCTGATCGTTGATCCATAGCCGCGTACCATCATCTGACTTCGTGTAGAGCGTATAGGTACCGCTCTTTGGCACTTTGATGCGTCCACTCCAGCGTACGCTGAAGTTATCTTTGCCAACTCCGGCAACTGGCGCTGCGGCTCCCCAGTCGGCACTGAGTTGCGCTTCATGCTTCGAAACCGCGGGGACACCACTGAGGTCAGTATTGTTAAAGTATTCCGCCCATAGCCCGGCAGTGCTCGTTGATGGCATCGATGACAGCGTGGTTGCTTTCACGACCGTCGATGCAGTACTTACGTTTCCAGCAGCATCAACCGCCTTTATGGAGTACTGATAGGTCGTGTTGGCGGTAAGTCCAGTGTCACCGAAACTCAGTGTTTTGCTCGTCGCAACCTGAGAACCGTTGCGGAAAACCTGATATTCCGCGACTCCGACATTATCCGTCGATGCATTCCACGAAAGGTTTATCTGTGACTGACTAACCGGAACGGTCGTGAGGCCCGTTGGTACCGTCGGTGCAGTTGAGTCAGCTGGCTTAGGTGTCGTCACGCTAACGGTATTTGACGCTTGGCTCGTGTTACCGTTCGCGTCAACTGCAAGTACGCGGAAGGCATATGTCGTCCCGGCAACAAGTGTTTTGTCTGTGTAGGATAGCGTTGCTGATTGACCAACTGTGACACCGTCACGCTGCACTAAGTAGCTGACCGTTGCGGAATTACTCGAGGTCGTGCCTGAAGCTGTCAGCTGGCTTGGTCGCATCACGCGGGTATCACTTTTTAGAATTGACTCGAACGCAGCCCTGTTGCCAGTCCTGTCGGCTAGGTTCAGCGCGTTTTCGGCAGTGTCCCAGTACGAAATACCTACACGGTCATGCTTGGTTGAGGCAAACTGCCATGCCCAAAAGTCATTCAGCCTGTTTGGCGCATCTTCTTTGAGTCCGTACTCAGCAACCGCGAACGGCATATTCTTGGCTTCGGCGTCCTTGTATGCGGACTGCCACTTTGCGCCCAGTAGGTCATCACCTGCTTTACCCTGATAGCAGTCAAAGCCATAGATATCGTAGACACCGCTGCCTGGCCACCATCTGTCATGCTTGGCCGCGCCATCTTTGTTGATATGGAAGCACATGTAGACCGGTGCAAGTGCGATGTTCTTGGTACTCAGCGCTGTCATGCGAGCACGGATATGCTTTTGCATGGCTACGAAGTCAGCGGCACTCCCCGCTCCGCTCGTGCCCTCATCGTTTTCTGGTTCATGGTGGAAGGTTAACCACATCGGATGTCCAGCTGCATCGATGGTTTTCAACATCTGATCCAATGTCGAGTCGTGAGTACCAGCGGCCACCTCGGACCACTTTGGTGGTTTGAACGACGCCCAAACCATACGATCTGCCGCCCAGTTGGTCTTGATCAGGTTAGCCAGGTTGCTTGCCTGCGACGTGCCCCACTGGGTTGGTGTATAGAACTTACGGAAGAGACTGACTGACTTACCTGCGTTTTTCTCGTATGATGGTATGTTCTCATTGGAGGCGCCAAAGAATGCTTTGCCAGTCACGAGAGGATTCGGGTCACCAGGGAATCGCTGCTTGCCACTACTGGTTGATGTCGCCGCTTTCCAGCTCAGTACGACCGACGAGCTCGTCAGACCCGACGAGGTCAAGTTGGTCGGAGCGCTTGGAGCGTTTCCGCTGCCGCTTGCCTTTTGGGTCGTCACAGAAATGGCTGGGGATTGGGTTGAGCCATTTCCGACGGCGTCAAATGCGGCTACGCGATAGCTATATGTCGTATTGGCAGCAAGTCCCGAGTCGTTGTACGAAGTGGAGGTCGACGAACCGACCTTGGTACCGTTACGGAATACATCGTAACGTGTGACCCCGACGCTGTCAGATGCAGCGTTCCACTTCAGCGCGACTGAGTTGACTGTCTGTGATGGAGATGAAAGGCCGGTGGGACTACTCGGAGGGGTGATGTCACCGTTCTTCACGGTCACGGAAACCGTTTTGATTCCGGAAGTATTTCCCGCAGCATCATATGCTTTGACACCGATTGTGTGTGTACCGTTTGCAACCGTCGTTGTCGACCAGCTGTAGCTAAACGGACTCGAACTATCCGATGCCTTCATCGCATTGTCGACATAGAACTCCACTTTAGTAACGCCGACGTTATCCGTCGCGGTCGCGCTGACCGGAACCGTACCAGTGAGAGTCGTATTCGCGCTCGGGGATGCAACTGAGGCCGTTGGAGCAGCCGTATCGGCAGTTGACGTACAGTTCGTACCGAGACCGGTTGGCGTACAAGCCGTATCTGCGAGCAACAGTACCTTGTCGACTTTGACTCCGTTTTCACGGTTTGTCAGTTTGAGCGTATGAGAGCCGGCACTGAGACTCACGTTGCCTGAACGCGCGACCCATACCCATGTGTTCGCCGAAACGGCAGTGTCACCGATGACGGCTGCTGAACCGTTATCGATCTGGAGCGAATAGGAGTTGTTGGTTGTATTTGGAGCCATGATCCTACTCCAAACCTTGTAAGTACCGGCAGCAGGTACGGTAATAGTCGATGTCGCTGTTGAATGCGTCGTTGTGTTGGTTCCATTTGCTGTTGGCAGCTGGTTGATGCGCATTATCCGCGTGTCATTTCCGAGAATATCGCGCCATACCGTGAGTGGCTCACCTGATAGGAGCGTTCCACCGTTAAGGCCTGAATCAAAATACGAGTACCCGACAAAGTCCTTCTTGTTACTAAAGCCCCATTCCCAGAAAGTACGGATATTATCAGCACAGTTAGGACTGCTACCGCCACATCCCCATTCTGCGACGCCGTACGGCAGGCCTTTAGCCTCTACCCAGCTGACAAACCTGGACCACGTATTGTTTTTACAACTGAGTATGGATTCTGTGCTGTTCGGGCAGTAGTAGTCAACCATATAGACATCCCAGGTATTTGGAACCCAATAGTCATCGGGGTTACGACCTGACGCCGGGTTCCAGGTGTACCCCATTGGCGCAAGCGTGAACGTGACGTTCTTGGTTCCGACTGCTTTCATACGGTCCCGGTAATGCTTTTGCATCGCTCGCCAATCGGCCGCGCTACCTGAATTCGGCTCGTTCAGATTATTTTCAGGTTCGTGATTGACGATATACCAAACAGGTTTCCCGTATGAATCGAGTCTGCGAAGAAACGCGTCGATCTCAGCATCGTACATGCCAGCTGCAGTATCCGCCCAGTTTGGAGATTTGATGGACACAAGCGGTAACCGGTTGTTCGCGTGGTCTTGGGCAACCATGTTGTAGAGTGCGTTTTTTCCGCCCCAGTCAAAGAATGTGCGGTGTATGGCGACTGATTTGCCAACGATATTTTCATGCCGAACTTTTACATCACCGTTACCAGTGTGGGAAGCGCCCCAGTACGCCTTGCCTGTCACCTTCGGGTTTGGGTCGCCTGGAAAACGTTGTGTCCCACCGGACGTACTGGTGGTTGATGTTAAGGTAACGAACTTGCCTCCTGAGGCATTTGTATCGCTACCAACCGTTGTGCCGGCAGCCAGAACGCCACCTTCCGTTTCAGCACCGACGGATGTCCCGGCGGCGAGCGTTAGATAGAGTGAATACCCAACGATTGCGATCGCAACCGCAATAGCAATAGCAATCAGTTTATTGGTTCGTGACGAGAGTGCAACCACACTTTTTCTCCCATTTTTGTTTGATACCCCATAGTCCTTGCGCTTATCGTATACTATCGGCCATCAAGATTACAACAGTTTTCCTTGATGTACCCTTATACTATGGAATAGACCTTATGCAGCAACTTCGACTTTTCAGCCTCATTTTCCTTCCCTCGCCGTTCGGTATGGTCATGACCTGGGTTGCAGCGGTCATAATCCTACTCGTCGCCAACTGGTCCTACACTGTCAACAACAGTTTCTTGGGAGATTTCCTTTACGGCAACGGGGGTGTGATCACCAAATTCTCGGAGCCAACTGACAAACTCTCCGTGTTCGCTGCGGCATTTTCCGCGCAGTATATTACCTATGAAATCATCGTTTTCATCTTTGCGATGTTGATTGGCTTCCTCGTCTACCTCCTCCTGCAATCCATATCGGGTTCGATACGAAATTTCAACGACATCATCGATCAGCTTCGTGGCACATCAGGAACCACCAAGCAAGACCTCGAGCTTTCGGTTGGGCTCCAGGGCCTGATACGAGTCTCGGCAATCTTCTTTTGGTTCTGTTTTTGGATGCTGACACTCAAGATTTTGCTTCCATACGCAATCCTCGCGACCCAACTAACAGTTGAGGATATTTTCACGAGCTACGACTGGCTCTACGCACTGCTCGGTGTTGTCGTCCTCGCGCTCACGATACATATCCATGTCGTGTTTGCCAGATTGACATTGCTTCGTCCGCGACTGTTTGGTGGCTCAGACGAGATCGAGCTCGCGATCCTCGAAAAATAGTCTTATTTCTTCTTGAATCCTAGTACGAGCCAGGTGATGATAACCCATGTTGCGCTGACTAACCAGCCAGCCACGATGTCAGTAGGATAGTGTACACCGAGATATAGTCGGGAAAAACCGACGACGAGTACGTAAACAGCTGCGCTCCCTATGACTACCCATCGCCAACGCGTAGGCCAAAAGATGACGACCAAGCAGAGCGCCAACGCACTGGATGCCATCGCGTGACCACTCGGAAACGAGTAGCTCTGTTCGAGAACAAGTCGTTCCCATAGCTCCGGTCGCTGACGCTCGAACACGGCTTTTAGTAGCAGGTTCAGTAGCGCAGCCCCTCCTACGCCTACACTTAAGAATAATGCTTTGCGCCGCAAGTGATGCCGCCACAAGAGAACCGACAGACTTAGGGTAATCGCGATAACCGTGAATACTCCTCCCAGGTGCGTGGTAATAATGAAAAATGTATCTAACAAGGGTGATGAGAACGTATTCACATACTCTAAAAAGGCAGTGTCAAAGCGTACCGTGCCTTGTTCTCGAACTTCATCCGCCAGCTCGACGAATAGAGTCACGAGCAAGACGAACCCAGCGAACACTACACCAAGACGTAACCATGTCTTCGATGAGAATACTCTAAGAAATGACCAATCCATAAGTCATAGTATAGCGGTCAGCTTGCGAGTAACAGACGGATCGAAAAGGTCGCGCCTCTGCCCGGCTCGCTCTGGACATTCAACTGGCCGCCATGTTGATCAACGATGCGCTTGGCGATAGACAAACCGAGTCCATGACCCTCGACATGCTGACGTGAGCGCGATCCATCAACGCGGTAAAAACGATCAAATATACGTGGTAGATCATCAGCCTCGATACCATGGCCCTGATCGGTAACCGACAAGATCGCAGTTCTGCCACGTACTCCCGAGTGGATCGTTACGGTTGTCTTTTCGTCACTATATTTGAGTGCATTGTCGAGCAATACCGTCACGACATCAGCCATCGCCTCGAGATTGGCGCGCACCATAATCGGTGACACTTCATTCACGACATCAATCTTTTTGAGCTGTGCCGGTTTGATGACTCGGTTGAGCGCTTCGATCGAAATCTCATCGAGCGACACTGTATCGAGCGGCAGCTCACGTTCACTCGCGAGCAACAACAGCCGGTCACTCAGCTCGCGTAGCCGTTCGACTTCATCGAGGTTGCTTTCGAGTAACTCCTTGTAATCCTTTTTTGTTGCAGACTTGTCACGCAGTCCAACTTCGATCTCTGAACGCATAATGGCTAGCGGTGTTCGCAGCTCATGCGACGCATCACTCGTAAAGCGGCTCTGTACTTCCATGGCCTCACGAATAGGACGCAGGGTGCGACGAGCTAGCAAGTAACTCACGCCGCCACCCGCGACAAGCGTACTGACATTGAGCACAATGAGGTTGCCAAGCACGCGAGCCTGACCTTCTTTGTAGCGTGACTCACGAAGCTCACGCGCTGCATCATTCTCGACAAACAAGCCGAGCATGGTTTGTCCTGGCGCACGCAAACTTCGACGAAGTTCATTGCTCGAAATACCATAGAGGATCCCGCTAAACAGCAGGCTGACCATCATCAGTATTAGCAGATACCAGCCAGTCAGTTTGAGCGTCGCGGAATCAAATAGATCGTTCATCAGTTTCCTATTTTATAACCAAAGCCTCTTACCGTGTGGATGAGATCGCCATCGAACGGTTTATCTATCTTGCTTCTAAGGTAGCCGATATAGGCCTCGACTGTGTTCGGCAGGACGTCGGCATCAAAGTCCCAGACATGGTTGATGATATTGGCCTTCGATAGAACTCGGCCATAGTTGCGCATCAAGTATTCGAGCAGGGCGAACTCGGTATTGCTGAGTTTGATTTCTGTATCGCCTCGCTTGACTTCGTAGCTGATAGTGTCGAGTGTAAGGTCTTCGACTTGGAGCACGTTGCCGATGTTATCCTGCGGTCGTCGCAGCACGGCACGGACTCGGGCGAGAAGCTCTTCGAACGAGAATGGTTTCGTCAGGTAATCATCTGCACCGGCATTGAGCCCGCCAACCCGGTCACGGATCTGACTCTTTGCCGTCAGGATGATGATCGGTGTCTGGATGCCTTTAGCGCGGATGGTCCGGCAAATTTCAACCCCGTCCATGCCACCAGGCAACATACGGTCGATGATCATGACGTCATAGTTATCCCCGAGCGCGGCGCTCAGGCCCTCGTCAGCGTCGTAGGCAACGTCAACGATAGCGCGCTCCTGCTTAAACCCGAGTTTGATAGCCCGAGCAATCTTGTGTTCGTCTTCGATAAGTAGTAGTTTCATACCTCTTAGCCTACGCACCTTTCCTGAATTTCAGCTGAGTATATGCCCTTCGTCTTATTTTACCCTTTCGCTATACAAAATACCGCCCACATAAGGCGGTATTTTGTATAGCGTGTGAGTGCTTAGCTCGAACTATCGTCGCTGCTTTCAGGCCGCATGCCTGGACCACCAGGTCCATGACCATGTCCGCCGCCCATGACATATCGCAGGTACTGTTCGTCAATATCGTTATCAGATGCCCATTGTTTTAGTTCGTCGAGCCTACTTTTCATAGCATCTTTCATCTCTTCGCGGGTTTTATCATCGTTAGAGTCCTTAGCGGCCTCACGCTCTGCCTTCAACTCGGCCCGCTTGGCGTTGATCTTGTCGGCTTGTTCCTGTGTCAGCTTGCCGTCAGTCACGAGCTGCGCCACTTCCTGCTTGGCCTCGGCCTCACGTTCCGCCTCCATCTTGTCACGCTGCTCGTCGAAAACGGCCTGCACGTCGTCCTTATTCAGGCTAAACTTGCTTGCAATCGCATCGACCAGGCTCGACATCGGGTTCGTCGAGCTCGACGTGTCGGTTGCCGCGTTCACGACATTGACCCCAACGAGCCCTGTCACGCCGACGGCGGTGGTGATACCAGCTGCTATAAGTTGTTTTCTCATTACCATGCTCCTTTTCTTAGGTTGCACACTCATCCTATGCCTCAAAAATGAGAGGTCACTGAGAAAAGTTCAAAACTTATCGATTGTCTTTTTTTGTCAGCGGTCGCTTGCGCTGAAACTTTTGGATTAGATATGGCACGCCGAACCGCACCACTACCAGTACGAGAATACACCCCAGCATTACCAGTAGTGCTGGCCAGCCGTCTTGGAACATGGTACTGAGCGTTAGCATATACTCTTGATTATACTTGTACCCGTTTATTCTTCGGGAGACTCACTGAAAATGTCGTGCCTTTGTGTAATTTTGATGCGACCGTTATGTCACCACCATATAGCTGAATGAGCTTTTTCGCCCAGTAAAGCCCGAGCCCGGTCCCATTGACCGTCGCAGTGTGGTTGTTTACGCGCGAAAATTTCTGAAATAGCTTTGACACATCCTTCTTATCGATCCCCACACCCTGATCCTTGACGTGGACGGTCACGATTTGGGGCGAATCCGACACCTCAACACTCACCGACGTATTGGACTCACTGTATTTGTTCGCATTATCGATGAGGTTTTCAAAAACCATTTGGACATGTAATGGATCGACGTCGATATTAACATGGTCATGTTCGGTCGACAGCTCAAGTTTTATGCCGCGCATTTCATAGTGGGATGCCTGGCTTTTGATAATCTTCTTCAGGATGTGTATTAGGTCGGTTGTCTTATGGTTTGGGACGAGTGACTTCGACTCGATTTGCGCGACTTTGAGCAAATTATTGACGATATCAAGCTGATGATCATTGTGTTCGTAGGCGACCTGGATCATCTCTCGCTGCTTTTCTTCTGAGCCGACGAAGCCCTCGAGGATCATCCCAAGATACTGTTTAACGACGGTTGCCGGTGTGCGCAGCTGGTGCGAGGCGATTGAAATGAACTCATCTTTGGCATGCTCCAGACGCAGCTCGTCCGTTATATCGCGAAATAGCTGTATTGCACCGATCGGTTTGTCGCCGTGCATGATGGGCGCGACCGACAAGGAGACCGCAACGACTGAGCCGTCCTTGCGCCGATATCGCAAGCGACGGAACACCGTCTGCCCACTCAGGAAAACTTCGGTTATTGGACGGTCAATGTTCGGGATCACCGCGCCCTTGTCGTCTTCGGCTATAACCGCCGTCGGATACCACTGCCCGACCAAATCAGTTTCATCGTAGCCAAGGATATCCAAAGCCGGCTTATTGACCCGTGAGATGACACCGCGTTCATTTACGACGATCGCCCCCTCACCGATGCTGAGAAACAACACGTCAGAGAAAATATCGGCATGCTGGCTTATACCGAAACTCATTTCTTGAGACAAATCTCCTGTTGGCTTGGTGGTGGCCATAGTTTCGGTTATTTGCTTTCGATAACCAGCGCTTTTAAATCTCGAGTAAACGCGTCAACGTCACGCGAATTATTGGTGACCAAGGCAAAGGCGATACTTGACCAGTCGATCAGCTGTGAGAGAGTGCGCTTATCGAGCGCTTCGGGTTCGATATTTAGATGGGTCGAGATTTGCCGTCGAATGAACCGTTCGCCAGCTGGACCGAGGTATTCTTCCGTCACTTGAACGGTCTGTCGGTAGAGTGTTGTGGTCGCACTCATTCCTATGCCTCTTCCATCTGTTTTAATTTTTTAGCACCCCGCGCTATCAGCCCATAGCCGACCACATACAGTGAAACCAGGAAGTACACAAGTGCGAGCAAAGGCGTGAGGTTGAGACGGTTGAGCGCACCCCCGAGGGACGTAACCCCTTGGATCAGTATCGCGACGAGGATGACCACGGCGATGCCGACTGCTAGGTTGTTGATCGCTCGCTTATAAACCACGCCTTTGACGCCCCTTCGGAAAGCACGCAGCTGAAGGGCTGCCCTGATCCCGAGACACCAGGCAAACACGTAGGGAACCACGATCGTTAATATGATCAGCCAGTCAGGCAGGAAGTAAGGCTCATCGCCCGGCGTTGCGTAGCCTTGAGCGATGACCAGCCAGGTGTAAAGGCTCGCGAGCAGTACCGGCCCAATCATCCCGTAGAACGAAAGGTGGCGCAGCTCTCTACTTTGACGTTTCAGTGTTCCGTAGAGACCCTGCGCCCCCTTGGCGATGAGGACCAAAGCGGCGACAACGAGCACGAGCACGACATAATTTCTCATTATAGAGACACTTGCCAGCAAGTCAGGCTGTGCGTGTCTTGCATATGACCTGAGCGAACCAAGAACCGATGTTACCGGCAAGCTGAATACGAGTACCGCGAGACCGTTCGCGAGTGTTTTGAAGTGTGGCCCTTCCTTCGTATCCAGGACCTTGTTAGCATAGGTATCGATGTGCACGAACCCGTACAGTGCCGTGAGATAGACCAAAGAAATCGGTATGACGACCGTCAGGTTGAGGAGACGCACGGCCAAGTCGGAAAGACCGAGCCTACTGGCTGTCTGCGGGTCGGGCGGTAACACAAGAGCCAGCGTTATGTAGACGGCTAGGAGAGCAAGAAATACCCAAATGTATATTCTTTTTTTCACAGGCCTCCTCGACCACGTTTCATTGATACTGCAATAGTAAATTATAAACTATCACATGTGCTGGTGGATAGCCTATCTCATGGCTCATGGATAACTATTGACTCCTCTACTACCTAGTGCTACTATATAGTGGTAGTAAGTAATACTAAGTAGTAAGGTAACTATATGGATAACATCACCGAAATGCTAAAGGGTTCACTCGAAGGCTGTATCCTCACGATCATCAGTCGCGAGGTCACCTACGGCTACGACATCACCCAAAAGCTGCGTGGTCTTGGACTAGACGTCGTCGAAGGTACCGTCTACACGATCTTGGTACGACTGGAGAAAAACGGCTTTGTCGAAACCGAAAAGCGACCGTCAGAAGTCGGCCCCCCACGCAAGTTTTACCGACTCACCGACCTTGGCCAGCAAGAACTACAGCTGTTTTGGGACAAGTGGGACTTTATATCGACAACCATAAATGAACTAAGGAGCAGGTAAATGAGTAAGATCATCGATACCATCATCGGCGACCTCGCCGAAAAGAAACGTTACCGCGAGAACGAAAAACGCGCCAAGGCCCTGCCGGGCGAATATCGAGAGGCATACAAAAAAATCCAAGGCTACTTGTTCTCGACTTCCGGCGTTCTGACTATCGACCCGTTCATCACGTTGGTCGACATGCTCGAAGAAGCCGCAGCCGAAGGCAAACCGGTGCTGGAACTGACCGGCCCTGATGTTGCTGCCTTTGCTGACGAGCTCGTTCGTGGTGAGGAATCATGGCAGGATCACCAGAGGAAGAAGTTGAATGAAAAGATGGGCGGGAAATAAGAATTGGCTGTTTCCCAAGAAAAAACTCCACTAACTGTGGAGTTTTTTCTTGGTAGCCATGGATGGGACAACTTGGAACTCAGTCAAGTCAGAAATTGTTGCTATGTGTGAAATTGTTACAGATTACCGAAAGTATTATGAAGGATCTCCTTAAGCGAGTTTAGCTGAACCGTTGGTGAAGGTTTGAAATTACCTAAAAAGCTTGTGCTTTATATTTAATGGCTTAAGGATTATCCTTAAATCATATGAGAGTATCAGAGTATTTTGACTTGAAGCTCGAACAGCCAGCACTGGACTTTGTTGACGTGCATATAGACACTGACACACTACTTTTCATTGATCCGACCGCGCTACATACTCTTGACACAGAATGGGGAGTGAAGGCTCGCTCAATGATTCAAGATTACTTTTCTCTTGTATTAGATCTAACGAGGAGGGGTGAGGAGATAAAAGCTAAGGCACTTCTCTCGGTTCTTAACGAGCCTAACGAAACTAGACTAGGTTACTCTGCAGAAAAACCGCGAGGTCATGGCATGGGGAAGAAGCTTGCTGAAACAATGTGGCAAGCTCTCAAAGATAGTGCCGCGCTAAGCTCCGGCGTAATACACGACCTTGAAGACACAGCACTTATGATCGATGGCGTAGCATCTGACGTTATATCGGACATTGTTACGAACATTATTCGTGAGCCCTTGCTTGAATATACCCAAGCAATGTGCGCCGAGTATGGGATTCCTATGAAGGAAGTTGCCTCACGGCCATTATGGAACACTGTGGACAACAAATGGGAGACGAGGCCGGTGCTACAGCCAGTTGTTAATGACACACGTCTTATGCTTGTCCCGAAAGCACTAGTCCGACGATCGATTACATACCAAGCAGACAACTATTATAATCTCTACCTTCTAGAGAAGATTCAAGACGAGCATGTAGCACAAGGTTTTGTGAGATTGCTTAAAGATGGAACGGTTAGGCCACCTACTAAAACCAGCCTGAGGCAGGAGTACGGTAACGCAGATAAAAATAATAACCGCAGGCTTACAGTGGGTCGTGAAGAAGTAATCGAGAAGTACCGCAAAGACAAACAAGAAAATCCTAAAGAGCCTCTACGCCACAGTCAAGTTGCTGAAGTAACAGAAACGCCCGAACCAGACTGGGACAGGATGTTAAACGATCTAGAAAGCATCAAAGCAGGGACTGCACATGCAAAAAAATATGAAGAAATAATTAAGCAATTATTTACAGCTATTTTTTACCCGTGGCTCATGTTCCCTACTAGCCAAGAACGCATTCACGATGGTCGTAAAATTATAGATATTACATATATGAACATGGCGCAAGATGATTTTTTTAGTTGGCTAGCAAATAGATATCCGGCTCAATACATTATGGTTGAGTGTAAGAACTATAGCGAGGATCCCGATAACCCAGCTCTCGACCAACTTTCTGGAAGATTCTCACCTCGTCGAGGTAAATTCGGTATCCTTGTATGTAGGAAGATTACTAATAAGCAGCGTTTTGCGGATCGTTGTCGCGATACGGCGAATGACGATCGGGGGTACATTGTTGGTCTTGATGACGCAGATATAAAAGAACTTATCGAAACCGTGAGGAACGGTGAAAAAGATAAAAGACTTGATATTCTAAGGGATAAATTTAAAAAACTCGTCATGTAAAGGTAACTGCTAATTAGCAATGCAGGATCCAGGTATATACAAAACCACAAGCATTCGTTATTCTAAATACATAGAAAAGCCACTCCAAGGAGTGGCTTTCAGAGTTTAATGACACTTTGTAGATTAGTATAAATTTCTACAAAACATTATTAATTATTTTTGACGTTCTTTAGGAACTTCAGTAACAACAGTTGCAAGATTTGCAATTTCTTTGACACGGTAAGCAGAGTTCACTGCCATTTGGTGATGAGGATAGCTTTCGCTCGCCGCAACTGGTTCACCATTGCCCGCTACTAGACGCCATCGGAACTCGCCGGCTTTGTCTTCAAAGATTACAAACTTAGGCTGCTTTACCATAAGCATTGTCTCCTTGGTTAATAATCATCGACCTGGAACATTTGGCATCGTTTATACCCGACGCCACTAGAATCCTTATGTTTTAGCGGTGCAACGTATTTAAACTACTGACGGTATGACAGCCTTGACGACTCCCTGAATCCTAAAATCATCCCCAACAATGATCGGTTTGTGAGCAACATTTTTTGAGCGTGGCAGTAATACCGCCGCTCCATCACCAAAATGTAAAGATTTCACTGTAGCTTCGTCGTTTATCAATGCTACGATACGATCACCCTCGCTGGCTGTGGGTTGCTGCTTTATTAGCAGGAAATCACCATCCCGAATACCCGCCTCATCCATAGAGTCACCCGACGCACATAAGATAAAGAAATCGTTTGGATTTTTTACTAACGTACGACTAACAGGGATCGTCGTTTCAATATTTTCTACTGCCAACAAAGGCACGCCGCAAGGCACGCTTCCAACCAAAGGAATATTCACCGTTAAGGAATCGTCATTTTGAATATCTTCAATAAGTCTCAGCTTTCCGTCAGGACGTTTAGCGAGTAGATTTTTTTCTGTGAGGCTTTGGATTATCAGAGACACCGATCTTGTCGATCTATACCCCAAGTGTTCCATGATCCTTCTAACCGAAGGAGAGTTACCCTCTCTTGTTAACGTGCTTATGAAATCCAGTGCCTTACGCTCAATAGGCGTCATTTTTTGATTCATTGCATCTTAACTATAATACGCGTATGCATAGCGTGTAAACCCTTGACTTTCCTGTATATTAGTCTGTTATTTTTTATGTCACTCACTAGGGTTACTGCCCTCTTTGTCGATATCAGTCAGTAGCTTAAAGAATCCTACGAGCACAGCAAGCTCTTATTCTGAGAGCTTCTTAGTATCCGAACTCTTTTTGGTAGAATCGTGCGACATCGTCTTCTGTAAAGATGAGGTTAGTGAAAGGGTTTCCGCCATGGAATCGAATCATCGACGGCTCGAACTCTCGCAACTCCGCAGGATCTGCCTCGGGATTACCCCCTAGCATTTTGTCTAGTACTGACTGCTGTGTCTTTGCTATTTCGTTCGAGGTGGTAGCATATGTTTTGAAATTTGATTCATAGCCGTCAATCGAAGATTTACATTCAGCCTCTACCTGGGACTTAAATTTTTCTTCAGTAGCATTGAGCTTGTCCACAAAGCTAGTTCCGGCGGTTTCATATGTTAAGTAGCTCATAGTTATTCTGCCGATTACGGTAGCACCGTTGTTGACAGAGTTGTAGCACGTAACATACCGATCTTTATTCTTGCCCATATACGCTTTAGCGAGCGTATTCTTGCTAATAGTCTCAAAGCCAGGGGTGCCGGAAATGTTGGCAAGTATGCCGGCAATAAGTACGAGTCCCCCTATCGCCACACCCAGCACCTTGCCGATGAAAACAATTGCGCCGATCATGCTCTGTGCTCCAACGCAGCAGCCTTTTTTCTGGCATAGCGTCGATAGATAACTATAGTCAGAACTAGCAAGATGATCCGAGTAAATGGAAAGATGCCATATAAACTAACAGCAGCTTGCGATTCAATGATCGTGATTATCGTTTCGAATAAAAAGTTAACGAGTACAAAGATCAAAGTCACCAATCCAACAGTTTTCACTTTGTGAAGTGTTTTATCGTTCTGACGCTCAGCCATAGGCTCCTCGCTTATTTAGGTTAAAGCAGAAGATGCCCCAATAAAAAAGGACAACCCCTCTAGGTTGTCTACACCAGCACAAGGTTGTACCCTTGTGTTTTTCGAGAGGTTGTCCATTTTGGGTACAACCAATCGAAGATTGGATTTAGTTACAAACCTGTGCTGATGTAGACTCTTTCATCATACCAAGAATCAGACAAGTTCGATACTTATTCTTTAAACGTCCTACAGAGGTAAATAGCTCACACACTTGCTCAGTCTCTGCGCGTGCGTGCACCTCCCCCCTCTATAAATTTGTGTTATCGACTAATGCTTTTCGTGCTCATCGGTATCGATATGATTTTCTAGCTCTACTTCTATAGTGGCGTGGTGAATATTGTGATCGCGAAGTAGCGCTGCTTTTACTTCCTTCACTATCGTTCGGCTGTTTATGAGTTCAGTTTCATCAATAGCGATATGACAGCTGAGCGCATTGTAACCTGAGCGTATTGCCCAAACATGTAAGTCATCTACCTGCAATACTTTCGGTGTTTCCGAGATAGCCTTAGTGACAGCTGGGAGATCCAAATCCTTCGGTGTACCCTCTAGCAGTATATGTACAGCTTCTTTCAATATTTTGAGCGTATTGAAAAGCAACAACACCGCTATAAGTAAACCGACAACAGTATCGACATACTGAATATCCGTAAATAACATGATAAGCCCCGCTATAACTGCACCTAAGGATGACAGGGCATCGAAAGCCATGTCTATGAAAGCACTCCGCATGTTCAGGTCTTTCCGGCTCTTAGAGAGGACATACGCAATCGAGCCGTTCACGGCCACGCCAACGAGTGCAACGGCTGCAACTATCCCACCCTCTATCTCAACCGGATTACGAAACCGTTGGATCGCCTCGAAACCAATAAAGCCCGCAACTGCGATCATTACGCTAGCATTGAGAAGCGCAGCCAAGATTGTCGCGCGCCCATAACCGTATGTCTTACTGTCATTCGCCTCACGCGTCGCTAAGCGGTTAGCGAAAAATGAAACAGCCAGTGTGAATGTGTCGGTAAGATTATGTGTAGCATCCGCAATCAACGCCAATGAACCTGTCATAATACCAAAACCAAACTCAATAACGGTATACAGGCTATTGAGAACCAGCCCGAACTTGAGACTACCGTCGCCTCCACTTTGTTCATGATTATGGCTCATTATTCGTCTTCCTCTTCTTCAAGCGCCTCTTTGCCTTCATGAAGTAACAACAAGCCAATTGCGATTCCTGCGACAGGATCAGCCCACCATAGCCCAAAGGCATAGTTGAGCCCGACACCTAACAAAAGAGTCCCTGACATGATAACGCACGCAAATGTCTGCTGACTATCCGCTATAAGACTTTTGCTTTTGAGCTGTTCTCCTGTCCGACGCTTAGCTACCGCCAGAGACGGCATTATCAGCAGGGATAAGACGGCGATGACTATACCGAAAAGGCTTTTCTCCGGCTCCTCACGCGCCAAGAGCTGTGAGGTGGCGTCATAAAACACGTACGCTGCTAGGATAAAGAATGTATATGCAACCAGTTTCCGTGCTTTTTGCTCCACCCGCTCTTCATCTTCGAAGTCGCGAGGCTTTCCGAACCGCCAAATCATGACGCTACCGGATAAACTCTCAATAAAGCTGTCGAGGCCGAACGCAAACAATGCCGAGCTGTTAGTCAGGAAGCCTACAATAACAGCTACAACGCCTTCTACGATGTTGTATATAACAGTCGCGAAAGATAGGAACAATGCTTTTTTACGATAAGTCTCTTTCATTTCAATCCTTTTAATTACTTAAACACTTTAGCACTTCACCGACTTTTCGTTTTGTATAGAAAATACAGTGGCACGCTGATCAGCGGAAGCATCAGGATAATTCCAGGCCATAGTAGCGGCAAGAAAGTTTGGTTAGCCTCGTAGCCTGCTCCGATGATAAAACTCATCGCAATCGCAATAGCGTAGATCAAGGATCCGGCCATAACCACGTGTGTCAGTGCAAACAGCCAGTCAACTAGTGTATTTGGTTTAACTGATGATTTTATGTAAAACAGCTGCGTGTAGAGAACAGCGCGAACAATGAACGCCGCGCCAAACAGGAGAAGCGCTCCAAAGGCTGCTCGCCCGACATCGACAACAGCGTCACTATAAAGCCATACGAAATAGTTGATGCTGAGGATGAGAAAAGTATGAGTCACCTCCCATGTAGCGTGCAAATACTCACCCCCTTTATCGAGCGGCTTACCTATACGCCGAAACGAGATGTAGAGCTCATAAATAAACATTGGAACATAGGCGATGAGTGGAATGAGGACGAAGAATGGCGCCATTAGAGTAGTCCCTTTGCTGGCCGGAGCTTGCCTTTTCGCTTGAACAAGAGCCACAGGGCGGTGGCTGTAGCTATGAAAAGAATCACGAACAAAATTGGGAAGATGTAGCCCCAATTACCGATACCATTGCTTGCGCTAAATGCTTCGCTGGTACGTAAATACCCATTGACGACAAAGGGTTGTCGTCCAAACTCGGCTACCATCCAGCCAAGTTCAACGATGACGATGGCAATAAGACCTAGTGGTAGTAGCGCGATCAGCATCGGTGTACTATATCGCCATCCTCCCGCTGCTTCGCCTAGTTTACGGTAATGCAGCCCAACAAATAAAAGCGGTATGACAGTAATGAGCGCTACGAGAAGAAGCTTGCTTTCAAACAATATATTGACGAATAGCATTGGCCAATCTTGTTCTGGGAACTCGTTAAGCCCTTTAACTTCAGCGTCGGGTGAATTTCCAGTCAAAATACTAAGAGCATTTGGAATTTTTACACCTCCCTCCACCTTCCCGTCACTAGTCCATTCACCGCCAACGATATATGGAGCCTGTCTGGTAGTGCTCTCTACCGTCTCTATCACTGCAAATTTCCGTGGCTGAGACTGAGCAAGGTACTGGGTTTGAAAGTGCCCGAGTGTCGCTGTAATAGCAGTGAACACCAGCGCGGTTGCTCCTAGCCTCAACATAATCGTCTGTACAGCAGTACGATCTTTTCCTTTCGGTCTATGTCGAAGCATATAAAACGCGTAAACTCCGAGCACACATAGTATGGTAGCCAGGTAATAGCCCGCAACCGAGTGAGAGATCATATAGAACGCAGTTTTCGTGAATAGCGCACCGAGCGCATCGTCTGTCACAACCTTTCCAGCAACTACTTCAAACCCTGTAGGATTCTGCATCCAGGCGTTCCCGAGTGTGATCGCAAACGCCGAGCCAAACGAGCCAACAGCAACTGGCACCCCTATCAGCCAGTGCTTCCAGCCTTTTACTTTGCCCCAAGTGGAAACATAAAAAGCCAAGAAAACGGCTTCGAGCATAAAGGCATAGCCCTCCCACCCGAATGCCAAGCCAAGTATGGGTCCACCGAACTCAATCAATTTGCCCCACATGAGCGACATTTGTATTGAGATTATCGTACCAGAAGCAACCCCAGCAACGACTAAGATGACCGTGGCTTGCGAGAGGCGGCGGGCATGCTCCAAGATCAACGGGTCTTTTCGCCATAATCCTAGCTGCTCAATAAGTAGGATGACTAATGGTAATCCTACGCCCAAAAGGGCAAAGATTATGTGAAATCCTAAACTGTCTGCCATCAAAGCACGGGCGGCATCTACATCAATCATTGCTTTTACTCATCAATGATCCGTATAGCCCCATAAGCGTTGCCACTGAAGCATGTTCTGCACATACGGCCTGTCCGCTTCTGAGGACTGAATCGCTTGGTTTTTGAGTTCACTACGATTTGATTTACTTTCAACCAATTTCGCCATCCCTCCTTCTGTGTTCTTTAACAGAATCATATAGGTCATGTACTTTCTGTTAAATTCCTCAGGATCTGATACCTTCTGAAGCTCTGTAAACATCTCTACGGGCGTTAAACCGTCGCCACTATTCAAGTCTCCCTCTGGAGCGGGCTGGATAAACTCTGTGACTGTTTTTTCGGTCGTTTGTTGGGTTGCCTGCTGCTGGTTTGATGCAGGCTTACTAGCAAAAGTGTTCCAAATATATATGCCTGCGAGTGCGGATGAAAGTCCGAGGATGATACCAAATATCAGTGTTTTCTTGTGCATTCAACCCTCTACTCGGCGTTCTTTAGGGCTTCATCGAGCACGAGTGTAAACGCATCAACGGTATTTTCAGGGTTTTCAATTTTCTTCCCGTTCAAAGCAAACGTAGGAGTACCATCGCCCCCGAGCTTCTTTACCTCAGCCAAGTCGGCATTTATCACGGCGTTAACTAATGGGCTGGCGACATCCTCTTTCAGCTTAGCCATGTCTAGCCCAATCTCTTTAGCGTAGTCATCAAAATATTCTTCTGGGTTTTTAGACTTTTCCCACATCTTTTGACCCTCAAAGATCCTGTCGTGCATCTCAAAGAATTTACCTTGCATAGCAGCTGCTTCGGCGTAACTAGCGGCACGTCGGGCAAATTGGTGCGAGCTAGAGATTGGGAAGTTCTTTATCTGGAATTTTACCTTATCTTTATATTTCTCTTTGACTTCCTTTACGGTTGGGTAGAATGCGTAACAAGCTTCGCACTGGAAATCGACGTATTCAGTCAGTGTAACCTTACTATCCTGTTTCCCGTATACATTATTTGAGCCCTCACTCGTAACCTCAGGATTTGTAGTCTTCGTGAATACCAAAAGCCCTGCAAAAATCGCTACCATGGCACCTATTGAAATTAACGCACCTTTTCCCATATCTTCCTCTTTTCGTAATAATGACTAATGAAATGTGAGCTAAGCTCAATCTCAAAATCGCATCTGTACGGAAAGAAAGTTCTGTTTTTGCCTCGTTAGTATCCAGTAAGCAACCCCGATTGGAGCCAGATAGAGCAGCGTCAGCCCAGTGGTGGCACTATTCCAGTTTGTAAGCGGGGGCACTGGCTCTTTTTCGTCATCATCCTCGCTCTTGGTATGGCTGTTGATGGCAATGTGCTGGCCATGCGACGAGCAGGCGGAAGAGCAGTTATTAGTACCTGTGTCATTACCCGACTTCATAGCGTGCTGAGAAAGACCAGTCACTGAGCATGCAACCATAGCTGCGAGTAGAACTAGCGCGATTATTCTTTTTGGTAAAGCAAGCACTATCCGCCGCATGTGCTGTCCGTCAGGGGCTCAAGATTGTTAAATCTCGCTTTAATTTGCTCCGGTGTAGGCTTATCTTTTTGTGCAAAGATCACAACATTGCCAAGCAGGTTATTGATACGGGTGAGCTTTTGTTCTTCCGTCTCGACATCAGTAGTTGCAGCATCTGTGTTTGAGTGATCTTCAGTGCCGTGAGCGTATGCTTTCGGGGAGAGTTTATCAAGTAAGTTAGCCTGCTCTTCACCACCATTTTTGTTGATATCGTGTGCCGGAGAATTACTTTCTACCCCAAAAAATTGTTCCAGATCTTGGGTCTTCCAGTCATCGAAGCTACGTTCCTTGTAGCCATTTTCATCACCGGTATAGACATAGAGATTAGCCCCTTCGGGCACTTTGGGTAGATAGTCGCCGTGTGTCGTAACTTTTTGGATGTCGCCGAGATCATCAAGCTTGTATCCGAGCGTGTGGTCAATGCCGCCGATAAAGTTCCAGCCGTAATACTTCATAACCATTCCACCCGTCATACCCTCCCAGTGGATATGGGTAAACTGATCTTTGTTGTCGTGGAAATGAATCGGCTGTTCTGGCAGATTGGCATTGCATTGGTCTTTTGCATAACCCGTTTGATATGCTTTACTGCCAAAGTTTTCGGCTTTACCGTTGACCAGTATTTGCATGCGGAAATGATAGTGTTCGAGCTTAGGGTTGCGCACCACAGCCGGAGATACGGCATACATTACCCCTGCATAGGAGACTAGACCAATTAGCAACGCGGCGACCGCAACAATGAGCCCCTTGAGTGACTTGCTGATACGGAAACTCTTTTTTTGCTTCAATTCTGGTTGATTACTATTTGTCATTCTTGCTTCAATTATCCCTTATGTTCATTATACTTCATACCTCTTGTCTACTCAGTACGCTGCTGCGGTTATGCCGCCCTTCAGAACGTGCGGAAATAACACCCCCACCTTCCCTTTTGTTTCTTTGGTTTCTGTACTCAGTGCGCGCGCAAAAAATAATAATTTTGGTACCCTTATAGATGAATGGATGAATATCTTGATCTAAAAACCTACAACGAAATTTATAGTGAACTCGTGTATCAACGAAATCACTACATCGATCAGTTTCGTCAGTTTGGTATGACTGGCCGCAACCGATATGCCACAAAAGATGATAACGACGAATGGACTAGGCACCGGGTCATGTTGCCAACCTTGATGGGATTTCAAGTAACTATTCCTCAAATACTTAATAGACTGTACTCTTACGACGCTACTGAAGCTTTGTACGACTTTGACAGTATTGATATGGGCTCTTGGAGTGAAACGCCTGCAAATCGCCTAGAGAAGCAAATACAAGCCTTACAGCACATCATTTCCAAACTTGAGAATCGCTACGATCTTCAATACAGGCTTTTGTTTGACTTTGAACCCAGTAGCGGAACACTCACCCTGAATACTAATAAGGTGCTCGCGAGTGGTAAGGATACTCTTCGCACGCGGATGCTTACGGCTTTATTTAGTGACAGACAAAAGCATTGGAAGAACGATGACATCGAGGAATATTTCGTTGAAAATTTTGACTACCAATACGGTGAACTATCCGACAAAAATATTGCAAAAGCAGCACGCGATATCAACAAGGATATTGCGACAAATACAGGTGTGCAAGATTTCTTGAACTTCTCAAACTCATCTGTGCAAATAACTTCACGTTACGTCACATAGGATTACGTACTTTTTCGTAATAGGCTCACGTATATCCTGAGCACGTGCAATTTTTGCCAAACCCACCAGTTACGGTAGCTGATGCTAGGAAGACTCTTGGCGATGAATCTAACGACATGACGGATGATGAGATACAGCAACTTATCGATGATCTTGATATGCTCGCGCAGTATACGATCAAAATGGTTCAAGATTTTACAAATAATCCTCACTCTACAGATTAGATAGATGGTAGAATGGTTCTAAATATGAAAACCGTTGCATATATCAGGGTATCAACTGAGGAACAAGTTCATGGGACTAGCCTCTCAATGCAACATAACGCATGTCTAGAATTTGCTCGTAGTAACGGTTGGAATTTGAACGCTGAAGACGTATTCCGCGATGAAGGCGAGTCAGCAAAAGCTATGAATCGCCCTCAGCTACTTGCGATGCTGGAGTTTTGTCGCAAGCATAAGGGAAAAATTGATAAATGTATTGTGTGGAAGCTCGATCGTTTTGCTCGAAACTCTGACGATCATGTGATGATCCGAGCAATCCTGCGCAAAAATGGAGTGTCACTCGTTTCGGTAACCGAGCCTATTGATGAATCGCCCACTGGCAAACTGATGGAGACGGTATTGTCTGGCTTTGCTCAATTCGATAACGAGATCAGAACCCATAGAACAACAGAGGGTATGAAGAAGCGACTTGAGCAAGGAGGCTGGCCACACGATGCACCAATTGGGTACATCAAATCTCGGACAACGCAAGGCGTAACGTCGATAGCACCCGATGAAGCAATGGCTCCGATCGTCAAAGAATTTCTCGAAACATTTTCAACCGGACAGTATACGATCAAAGCTGCCGCTCAGCTTGCTTTCGACATGAAAATACGCGCCAAGAATGGTAAGCCCCGCACATGGCAAACAACAAAAAATATGCTGCAAAATCCCATCTATGCAGGCTATATCGAATCAAAATATACCAATGGAAAACGGTATGTCGGACTTCACAAAGCCCTCATATCAGACGAAATATTTCAAAAGAATCAACGCATTCTTGAAGGTAAAAAAATCATCCAGGTAAAGGCTAATGAGAGCAGCTATCCGTTGCGTCGTGATTTTCTGAAGTGCGCTTATTGCAACAAGTATGTAACTGGCAGCGCCCCCCGCGGTAACGGCGGGCTTTATCCACGATATAACTGCTTATACTGTCGTGCATCCGTACTAAAAAAGCCTGTCGGATGCGGTACGGAAAAGGTGCATGAAGAGTTCCGCATGCTACTTTCTCAAATCCGCTACAAAGACAACAGGATCAAGCTCTTCAAGCAGCTGGTGTTAGCGCGCTGGTGTGATGAGTATGACCACGCCCTGAAGACCGCTCACCAAATCAATCAGGAGATCTCTGGTCTACAGACGGAGCGTTCGGCAACTATCCGAAAGTTCACTCGCGATCAAATTAGTTTCAACGACAAGGAAGTTGTGCTGAAAGAAATCGACAAAGATATCGCCAACCTCGAAAGCAAAAAGACTGAGGCAGACATTCATGCGGGGCAAAGAGAGAAAATTGTCGACATGGCAATTTTATTCATGCAAAACCCTTCAGAATTCTGGAACCGTGCGCCCGTACAGATACAAAAGCGAGTTCAGCGCATCATTTTTCCTGAAGGTTTGGCTTATGACTTCGAAAAAGGTTTTAGAACCATAAAAGTAAGTAATTCTTATCTGTTAATAAACAAAATCGCCCAAAAGGGCGATGATGATTCTATCGTGGTAGCACCGACAGGGCTTGAACCTGTGACCTTAGGCTTATGAGTCCTACGCTCTAACCAGCTGAGCTACGGTGCCCTAAACACGCTTGAGCGCGCGAAGCACAGTCGATTGTAACAGATGTGAGCGAAGTTTTCTAGGCTGCTTCGTCGAGGGTATCGATATCGTTCTGCTCATCCAAGTCAGTGTCAGCGATTGCGACGGCTGCAAGGCGAAGTTTGTTACGAGTACTCAGTCGTTCGAGCAGGCTCTGGATACGATCAGGTGTTGCTGCACCTTCTTTCCAGCCCATTTCGAGGAGATGGTTGTTGAGTTCGTGTTCTTGCTTTGTCATTTTGTTGCCTTATTTGTTTTTTATTAACTTATAAGCTCATTATATCGCATATGTTTATATTTGTCAATACCCTTTACCATAATCCTTTTGACCCCTGATGCTAACTGTGGTATATAGTGGATTGAGACATTCTAAAAAAACCAACATGCCAAACTTTGATTCTCTTCTAAACGTTTCCCCGTTCGCGCTCATATTGCTTGGCGCGGTGTTTGTGCATGCCTGCTTCCAGCTCAGCGTTAGCGTTCTGACGCTGCTCAGCTCGCACTCGATCGGCCGTCGACTCTCGAACAACCGTCTGTTCAGCCTCAATGTTTGGTACATCCTCGGCGTCGCTACGACCATCGCCATGCTCCAACTCGGCGCGATGGCTACCTATCGTTCGGCAACCAGTACGGACAGTACCCTTGCGACGGTCGTCACATTTTCTGTCATCCCTCTCATCGCCCTACTCGTGGTATTCGTCTATTACCGTCGTGGCCGTGGCACACAGCTATGGCTCCCTCGTCCTGCAGCCGAGTACATCACGACGAGGGCTAAAAAGACCAAATCGAGCGTTGAAGCCTTTGCGCTCGGTGCAACAACCGCTGTTGTTGAGCTTCCGTTTGCACTCGCACCACTTGCGATCGTTGCCTTCGCGTTCCAGGGCTTCAACGCAGAACACTGGTTACAACTGGCTATCGGCTACGCACTCGCTGTCACCTTACCGCTCATCTTTGTCGCGCTATTTCTCAGCAGTGGTCACAAGGTCAGTTCCGTCCAGCGCTGGCGCGAGGATGCAAAAGGCTACCTGAAATGGACCAGCGCTATCACCCTGTTCGTCCTGATGATTTATGTCACCGTTCTGCAGCTAGGAGCTGTCGCATGACCGACGCCTACGTCATCAAACGTGGCACGCACGACTCCGAAGCGTTCGATCCACTGAAACTGCACCAAAGCATCGTTGCTGCATGCCTATCTGTTCGCGCCTTTGAAGGCGAAGCACATGACACCGCTGAACGCGTCGTCCGTCATGTCATATCCTGGCTCCTGACTAAAACCGAAGTTACAAGTGCCGATATCCGCCGTGTGGCCAGTAGTCACCTGCATACCTATCATCCAGAAGCTGCCTATTTATACGAACATCACCAACTGGTCGCCTAAGGAAAGGAACCCCGACATGGCAAAACACTCTTACGACTACGACCTCATCGTCATCGGCAGCGGTGCCGGTGGAAGCGTTGCGGCCGATATCGTCGCGGCAGCCGGCAAACGTGTTGCTATCGTCGAAGCCGACATGATGGGCGGCCAATGCCCAAACTGGGGCTGTATCCCGACCAAGGCACTGCTCGAAGCCTCGCGCGTCCTCAACACTGCCCGTGGCGCCGAAGCATTTGGCATCCGGACCTCAACCACTGGCTTCAATTACCCGAGCGTCAAAGCCTGGAAAGACCTGGCGATAAAACGCACCGGCGCGCACAACTCCGCAAAGTACTACCAAAGTAAGGGCATCGGCGTCTATCATGGGCAGGCGCATTTCATCTCACCACATGAAATCACCGTTAACCGACGCCATCTTAGCGCTGAACAATTCCTCGTCGCGACCGGCTCATCTTGGTCAAGCCTGAACGTTCCGGTTTCTGAGCGTGTCACCCTGCACGATGCTCGCTCCATCCTCGATCTACCGAAGCCACCCAAGAGCCTGTTTATCATCGGTGGTGGCGCAACCGGCGTCGAGTTCGCCGAGATATTCGCCAGCTTTGGCACCAAGGTTTACATCGCCGAAGAAGCCCCTCGCCTGCTACCCCGTGAAGATCAAGAGGTCAGCCAACTCACCGAAGCCGTTCTCGCCAAGCGACGTGGCGTGCATGTCCTCACGAAAGCCAAGATCACCGGTGTGTCGATCGACGGCATCAGCCCGCGCGTCGAGTTCCTGCGCGGCGGCGAGCAGCATTCCGTCAAAGCCGATCAAGTGCTCGTCGCGGTCGGTAAGCAGCCGAACGTCGATATAGGCCTCGAAAACGCCGGCGTCGACTACACAAAACGTGGTATCGATGTCGATGAACAGCTCCGCACAAGTACTAGTCATATCTACGCGGCTGGTGACGTTCTCGGACAGCACCTCTACACGCACGTCGGCGTCTACGAAAGCCGTATCGCCGCTAACAACCTACTCCACCGACAGAAAATCACGCCCAACTACAAAGCGGTTCCGCGTGTCACGTTCCTGACACCCGAAATCGCCTCAGTTGGTATGAGTGAAGAAGACTGCCTCAAACGTGATCTCAAGATCAAGACAGCTATCGTGCCCGTCAACGTGATTGGCCGCGCCAACGTTAGTAACGCTATGGACGGCTTCGTAAAAGTCATTACCGATACACGCGGTATCCTGATCGGCGCCAGTATCGTTTCGGCCCACGCTGGTGAAACCATCCACGAGCTAACCCTCGCCATCCAACATGGTATGACCGCCGCCGAAGTCGCGAATACATTACACGCATTTCCAACCTGGTCAGAGGCAGTACGCGTCGCCTGCGCCAAGATAAAAGTCTAGAAGTCGAACAGGTCGCCGAGGAACGATTCTTTGCGTTTTTTGTGATGATTATCGCTACGTCGGTAGTCACGAGAGTCGTGGTCATACGACGGTGCATTCGTGCCCGGTTGGCTAGCTTGTTGGAAATGCTGAGGCTGTGAGTTTGGTTGGCTGTCACGATCGATGATCTTGTCGAGCTCACCACGATCGAGCCAGACGCCACGACACTGCGGACAGTAGTCTATCTCGATACCGTTACGGTCTGACATAGCGAGTTGGGTGTTATCGACGGGACAATTCATATACTTCTAGTATACCAAGGTTGCTACTTCGTTTTCTTGGCAGCAGTGCGTTTTTTCATCACGTCGAAGACAACAAATGCAATGATGGCGACGGCTACAACGGCCAGTACGACGACAACAACCGTTGTCGCATTGATAGATGAGTTTGCGCTCGCCTCATGTCCAACGTGTACTTCTGGGTGGGTATGCCCCGCGTGGGCAAAGTATATGTTTTTTGTGCTCATGGTTACAAAGATACCACAGAGTACTTGTCATGGTCGTATACTGAACGTATGCAGCAAACGTTCGACAAACATATTTACCGCTTCTTGCTCGGACTGGTCATTTTTATGCTTGGACTCGGTACCGTGGTTTACCACTTCGTCGAAGGTTTTTCCTGGCTCGATGCCTACTACTTTAGCGTCGTGACCCTCGCCACGGTTGGATACGGCGACTTTTCGCCTGAAACAGCTATCGGCAAACTGTTCACGACCTTTTATATATTTATCGGTGTCGGAATCCTCACGACGTTTATCAGTTACAATCTACGCCGCACCGCGCAAAAGCGTCAGGAAAAACATCGAAAATCCAAGTAGCCTATTTCGCACTTGGTGAATATTTTACTAGTCACGCACGCGAGGAACGGTATCATGGTTAGGTTCCTATAGTTCAAAAGGAGGTGTCATGAAAGCAGCCCAAATAGCAACCTACGGAGATAGTTCAGTCATCAAGGTCGTGGACATAAACCGCCCTGCAGTCAGTGAAGGGACCGTGCTGGTCGAAGTCCACGCCAGCAGTCTTAATCCTTTCGACACTGTTGTCCGAGAAGGTCACGTAAAAGCTATGATGCCACCGCTCCCTGTCACGCTGGGCGGGGACATAGCTGGGATCGTCCTCGAGGTTGGTGCCGGCGTCACGACGATCTCCCCAGGCGACTATGTCTATGGTCAAGCCGCGGCAATCGCTGGCAATAGCGGTGCGATTGCTGAGTACGCCGTCACTAAAGCCGGTCAAGTCGCCACCATGCCAACAAACCTTGATTTCAAAGCTGCCGCATCCCTTCCACTCGTCGGTGTCAGCGCCTGGCAGGCGTTGAACGAGCATATTAACCTTCAACCAGGTCAAAAAATCTTTATCCATGGTGGAGCCGGCGGTATCGGCACGGTCGCCATCCAAATTGCCAAATCGATTGGTGCCTATGTCATCACGACCGCTACAGGTGACGGTCTACAGCTCGTCGAACAACTCGGTGCTGATGAGCTAATCGACTATAAACAGCAAGACTTTACCGATGCTTTACATGACCTCGATGCGGTGTTTGACACGGTCGGTGGTGATGACTTTTCAAAGTCACTTGCCGTCTTGAGGCAAGGCGGAATTGCTGTCTCCATGATCGCTCAACCTGATACCGACACAGCTACTGTGCTTGGCGTCACTGCCTTGATGCAACAAACTACAGTCACGACCGAAAAGCTTGCAGCCCTTCGTGACCTGGTCGAAGGCGGTCGTGTCACGCCCCAGATCGGCCGGGTCTTCGCACTCGATGATATCCAAGCAGCTTTTACTTCGCGTGAAACAGAGTCGATAAACGGTAAAGTAGTGATCGAGATCGCATCGTAAGTTTCAATCCATAACATGCATTTGTTATGGAAAAACGACCATCTAATAATGATCGTTTTTTCATGGTAGCCCACGTACGTTCGAATTGGAACCAGATCTGTAGTGAAATTCTTAAGTGGAGCGATATCTATAGTGATAAGACAGGAAACGTTAGCTATACCAGAGCGGTTTAGAACTATAAACTCAAATTTAAAAAGGGCAGTTTACGTCAGCCCTTATGACGTCCATATTCCTAGTCGAGACTGATGATCTCGTTGGTGTGCACTAGACCGTCACCTGTGCCCCAGTACGTTTCGTAAACGTTGGGGCCAGCACTGGTGTAGAGCGTCTGAACCGATCCATCGGTCGAACGCTCGAAGTCGTTGATCGACGAGGCATTGATCAATGTACTTGATCCACTGGCACCAGTTCTCCACCAGTACTCCTGCACACGATCACTGGTTGCGACGTACAACTGGTGGTTACCAGCTGAATCCATCCGCTTTTCGACACGCTTCACGTTCGTCTGGTTGGTGACGATGTTGCTGTGTGTGGTTGTGCCTCCGGATACCCACTTACTCTCCCAGACACCAACCGATGTAGCGGTGTAAAGAAGTTGGGTGCCGTCCGACAGGTTCTGTTTGGCGATGTCGACGATGTTGAGCTGGGAAATGCCAATCACCTGTCGTGTAGAAAGACTACTTCCTCCGCCCCACGTCGTTTCGAACACTGCACCTGGTGTCGCGGTGAAAACCTGGTCCTGACCACTTGGTGTTCGTGTTTTCAGCATCGCAACCGGGTTGTTGATATTGACGAGTCGCCCGCCCTGGATGCTTTGCCCATCACGCCACCAGTACTCGTAGGGGCCATCGTTTGCGAGAACGTACAGACGGTAAGTAACTTGGCCGTTCTCGACAGTATTATCGACCACAACCTTCTTTACGTTAGACAGGTTGATGATCTTATTGTGGTGTAGACCTTCTCCTGGGCGCCACCATGTCTCCCAGATGCCGTCAGTCACAGCCGTGTACAGGCTGTGCTTTCCGTCAGCTTGGATGACCTTATCGGCATCTACGATATTCCCTTGGCTAATACGGATGATGGAGGTTGTGTGAACCCCATCCCCACCATTTCGCCACCAGGACTCGTAAACGTCATAGGGCGTTGCTGTATACACCAGGTGTGTCCCGTCAGTGTCGGTCGTCTTGATGACCTTCTTGACATTTGAGGCTGGTGACTGAGGAGTGAAGCCATAAGCGTCGTTTCTGACTTGATGACCACCGAATGAACTTACCGCAGACCAGTTCGACTTGTTCAAAACACCAGGATAACTCACCATCTCAGAGCCGTGCATCGCGTACATTGGTCCTGGATCAACTTTTGTACCGCTACTGTCCAGCTCGTCGTAATGAAGGTGATTGAAATTAGTGTTACCGCTTAAACCAGTGTAGCCAATAAGTTCACCGCGGCTTACGCTTCCACTCGTCTTCACAACATTTGAGAGATGTAGGTAGCGTGAGTGTCGTCCATCCGAGTGGCTAATCTCGACGTATCTTCCTCGACCTTCCGCGCAATTGGGATTGGGTGATGATGGATTGCAGCTGTTATTAAAACCTACTACTGTCCCTGGTCCAGCTGAGTAAACGGGTGTGTAGTAAGGAACAGCGAAATCGATCGCTTTCCCATTCGATGTGTGGTAACCACCCTCACATCCATTACTCCAAGTACAACCAATTGCGTTGCCGTAAGTCCCTTTTAGGGGAAGCCAGTTTGCTGTTTCTGCCGCGTGAGCCTTTGGTGCGGCTGAAAGTTGTATTGCAGCAAACAGTGCAAACAACAGGGAGAGGACGGCAATACGCGCCATCTGCTCAACCATTTTTCTTGATTCCAAGGTACTCACCTTCCAAGGTGCATTACTAAGTATTCCGAGAGATCGGTTAATCTCAAACTTTTGTCTGAGAAAATACTTCGACCAGTATAGCTTATAGATCGGTGACAAACGAAAAAGATTCTGAAGTTACTTCAGAATCTTTCATGGTAGCGGGGGTAGGATTTGAACCTACGACCTCGTGGTTATGAGCCACGCGAGCTGACCAGACTGCTCCACCCCGCGCGATCGCCTGTAGGCGCTTTTACCAGCCTTGATGATACCTCATCAGGGGTGGAGGGTCAAGTGTTAGTCTGCCTTGTTACCGAAAAAGAACTGTGCCCATTGTGAAAGGTTGCTAGCTTTGACGGCAGCGGGTGTGTTTCCGGTAGCTGTCTGTTTGTCGACGATGCCGCGTGAGTCGGGTAGGATGATTAGTTTTTCGCCAGGGTTCGCCTTGCCGAGCCGTTGCCTGGCACTGAGCTCGAGAAACTCGTCACTTCTGTAGTACTGCTGCTGAAACTCGAGGTTTTCGTTGCGAAGCTTTTCCAGCTCAACGGTTTCAGCCAGGGCATCAACCTGCTGCTGATACGTAAAGTTCTTTTGCAAGGTCTGCACCGTGCCCCACACCCAACCAAGCGCGATGATGGCGGCCAGCACGATCGTACCATTTTGGATGGTCAGGTAGTGTCGATAGCGGTTGAGATAGCGTTGCATGGTTTTTGTTTTTTCGATTTTCGTCAGCTATACTATAGCGTTTTTTGATGATTGTCGCCAGTTTGTATCTGTTATACTGGTCCTCGACGTTTAAAAATTTGTTTCTGGTCGCGGGGGTGTAGCTCAGTGGTTAGAGCAGCGGGCTCATAACCTGTTGGTCGATGGTTCAATCCCATCCACCCCCACCAGAAATAAGTTTTGAAACGCCACTTTACGAAAAATGACTTTGACACACCATGAGCGTGTCTCTTTAATAAGAGTATGACTACCAAAAATCCTCTCAAGGTTTCTTTGAAGTTGCTCCGCTCCGCCGCGGCCGCAACGGTTCGAGTGGCCGAGCCAGTCAAAAAGTCACCTGACGAGGCGCTTGGTGAACTCTTTCAGATCGTCCAACTCAGTCGCGTCCACCCTGATGGCAAGACATTTGTTGACCAAGTTCCAAACCAAACCGTACGTCGTATTGTGAAACTCTACGAAAAGCAGTCAGCCGATCCCAACTTTAATCTGACGACGTTCATCAACGAACATTTTGCCGCTTTCGTCGCCGCCAAAGTCGACACCCCTGCCTCTGAATACTCTGACCCTGAGGCGTATATCAAAGCGACCTGGGATAGTCTGACGCGTAATGCGCCGAAATCGACTGGTTCCCTGCTCGCACTCCCCAAACCGTACGTCGTACCGGGTGGACGCTTTAGCGAGCAATACTACTGGGACACGTACTTTACGATGCTCGGACTCGAGACCAGCGGTCGCTATGACCTGAGTGAAGGCATGATAAATAACGCCCAACACATGTTCACCAAGTTTGGCTTCATCCCGACTGGCAACCGCACCTACTATCTCAGTCGCTCTCAACCACCATTCTTCCTCCATATGGTACGCCTCATCGCCCACCGCAAAGGCCACCACCGCTACCTCCTACCTCGCCTCCACTACTTGATGCTCGAGTACTCGTACTGGACCCGAAACACGCCAGAGTTTCTCAACATGAGCAAGACCCACTACCGCCGTCTGGTTAAAATGCCCAACGGCCAAGCCCTCAGCCGCTACTACGACGGCAAGAGCACGGCTCGTCCGGAAATGTATCGTGACGATGTCGAGGCAGCCGCTGAAAGTGACGACAAAAAACGAACCTATAGGCATCTACGTGCCGCGGCCGAGTCTGGTTGGGACTTTAGCTCACGTTGGTTCGCTGACCCGATGAAGCTCAGTACGATTCGTACCACCGAGGTCGTACCACTCGATCTCAACTGTTTGCTCTACGAGCTCGAGCTCGGTCTCGCCGAAGCCCATCGCAAGATCTTGCAGCTTCCCCAGGCAAAATACTACGAGACCAAGGCCAAGCGTCGTCGCGAAACCATCAACAAATACCTCTGGGACGAAAAGGCTGGTTTTTACTTTGACTGGCATGAGCCAAGTGGTGCACGAACCGACGTTTGGTCGCTGGCTGGTGTCTTTCCTCTCTACTGCGGCCTGGCATCGCACGCCCAGGCAAAACGCGTAGCGGCAGCACTCGAGGAAAAATTTCTCAAAAGTGGTGGTGCCGTCTCAACACTCAACGAAACTGGGCAGCAATGGGACTGGCCGAACGGCTGGGCACCGCTTCAGTGGGTGACGATCATCGGACTACGTCGCTACGGCCTCGATACGCTTGCCGATAGCATCAAATACCGTTGGTTAGCTGCAAACGAAGCCTTTTTCGCCAGTCGTGGCAAATTCGTCGAAAAATACGATGTCATCGACCCGACTCAGCGCGGTGGCGGTGGTGAATACGACCCCCAAGACGGCTTCGGCTGGACCAACGGAGTCTTTATGTCACTACGCCACGATCTGGACCACAAAATAGCCAAGAATCAAAAAATACCCGTCGACTAGGACGGGTATTTAGATTTAGACAGCCGCAGGTCTGCTGCGAAGCGTAAAGAGTCGAGCAATGCCCCACCCAATCAAGAGGTAGATGAGCATCGCGACGAGCGTACTGACTTCAAAGTAACTGACGCCATAACTCGGCTCATAGCTAAACATACCAAAGAACGGCGCAGCAAAGAAACCGCTTAGTCCGTAAACCAGACTCACGAAACCGTTATCTTCGTTCGCGCCCAGCAGCTGGAGCACGAGACGCAGCGCCAATAGTGCCACGATCACACCTGTTATGTACCAGACAACCCGAGCTGCCATAACTCCACCCGACGCTGCGGGTCGGTCGGTTTCGACAATTCTTTCAGTTTGTACGGGTTCTTCGGTTGTTTGGACTACTCTTTCGGCCATATGCTACTCCTTCTATCGTTGTTGGAATAGCCTCAGTATAACCCTCTGAGGTGCAGTGTATGTGAACTATTTCACCGAAGTAATCTACTTATTTGTTATCGAAATGCGTACGGAGTAAGGCATTCGTTTGACGCTCACGAGCCCTGAGGCTTCCCTCCACGTCATCTGGGTCGATCGGGATCGTAGCCGCCACTCGTGCCTCGATGGCAGCGATACGGCGGTCTTTGCCAAATCTTACATCGAGCGCGTCTTCGACGAGCGCACGACCTCCAGCATTAATAGCTGCTTGATCCGGCGATGGCGGTTGGTAATTCGCCCTTAGCTCTGCGTCGTCATGATCCCGATCGCTTTCGTAATCACGAACATGTCCTGAAGGTGGAAATCTTAGTGGCTTACCTGGCAAGCGACTAGGTGTAGTGTCTTTACCGTCGTCAAGCCGCTCGCCGAGTTCAATAGCACGCGCCATCGCATAGGAGATGCCACGAGTATCCATCGTATGTTCGATACGACGCTCTTCATCAGGTGTTAGCGGACGTTGACGTTCTGTCATGTATCTATATTAGCATAAACTCGATGATTTGTCAATCTGTTGCTGCCCCGTAACTCAAAAGCCCGGAGCGGCGGGCGGCACGTTCCGGGCAAATTTTTGGCACCTGTTTGTTTGCTAGCTATAGTAGCACCATACTGCTTACGGCTGCAAGCTGCCTCACACAAACAACAACACCCCCTGAGCGGGGGTGTTGTCATAATTTTGAATTTTTCGACTAGTCTTTACGAATCTTGCGAATCGTGAGGAAGCCGTTACGTGGGTTTTCAGTTACTTCGTAACCTGCTGGCAGATCGGTAGGCTCACCCTTGCCACCTTCAGCTTTTGCGAAAAAGTAGATAGTCTGCTCTTTGCCGCCGCGAAGCGTTACATCTTTTTTGTGTAGAAAGTACGTGACGCCCTTTGAGTTCGTGTGTTGGTAAGCTGCCATAAGAAAACTCCTCCTTTTAACTTTGGCTTACGAAACTAAGCGTACGCTCTTCGGTGACCCCTGTCAACAGTTTAGATACTTCGGTAGTGCCTACGGACCAAAAAACGCAGCCACAAAACGAGCAGTAAACGACCGATGATAACCCCTGTTACGAGGATACAGAACGCTACCGCGATACCAGCCAAATCAGGTGACCAAACTGGGGAAGAAAAATTGACTCGATAGGCATCCGCTTTGGGTAGATTGAGAGTTGTCTCGGCATCGGCTTGCGGACTCATCGCCCCCACTCGCTCGACAACGCATTGGACATAGTCGTTACGGAACGATTCTCGCCCACCCTGGAAGCGACTACGGCAATCAATGCTCGCCTGCTGGTAGACGGAGCTATTAGGGTTGCTGTCCGAACCAGCGGCCGCCAGCGCCTCGTCACGGTCGCGTTCATAACTCTTCGAGAGGAAGAAGCCGTTCTCGAGGTCGGTATTCATATGTCGCGAGGTGTAACGCTGTAGCTCCGTGATAGCCTCGCGAAGTTCAGCTTCATCGCCCTTTTCGTCGGCTGTTATAACGGCGGTACGGCGCTCGACCATACCGAGGTTATTGAGACGAAGCAAGGTTGCTGACACGATCAGTCCGATGAGGAGCAGAATGACCAGCTGCCATGTTTTGAGCAGCTGTACGCGCTTTAGCCAGCGGTTATAGGTCGACTTGTCGTTGAGCGTTTCCCACCTCATGATAGTTCTCAGTATACCTCAGGGGATGCGGAACTTTCGTCTACTGAGAACCGGGAAGTTCTGGGTCAGCATCAGTAGCGTGGTAAGACCGAGTAAACCAAAGGTCCACATCATGGCAGTTATCGGGTCAACAAATAGACACAGCAGCCACAGAACCGTCCAGACCAGCACTTTTCCGAGGTCACCAAATACTTCGATAACGATGATGTACATGATGCGAAAGCCAGGTAGATCGTCAGCGCGCGCATAAAAGGCCTTGAAATAAGGCAATCGATAGCCGGTCGACACCACCTCGTTCACGACGTTCACCATCAGCACGCCCGTAAACGTTGTCACAAAGGGTCGAAGCAGATGCAGCACTCCGTTTACCCATGCACTCCAGGTAAACAGGATGCCGCCCTTTTGCTGATCGATCACCTTGCCGATAAACATCGCTGCCAAAACCGCTGCAATGATACCGACCGACGTCACGAACCCGACGCCAGCATAGGTGTTCACCGTCAGAATTGTCACCGCTATATACAGTGGCCATAGTCCGATTGACAGCGAGTTATCGATACCGACTGCAAAGAACGATAGTGCATCGCGTTTCAATTTCCTGATAGGTAATCCTCGGAGCTGGATACGCTGATGGGTTGCAGTCGGCTCAGCCGTCAAGAACAGTGGCGCCGTCGCCGCCATAAGCAGAACCATCGCAACAAGGATGGTGTATTCGGGGCCTACCAAGGTAGCGATACCGCCACCTACCAGTGGACCAAGCGCCGCACCGATACGCTCGAGAGTCGTCATATAACCAAGCTCCTTACCACCATGTTCTTGGTGCATGATCTTTGAGAAATCAACATGATAGGAGATAAAGAACATGCTCAGCGCCGCTCCCCATATCGTCGCGATAATCCATAGTGGCGTATCAAGTTGTGTGAGCGTCAAGACGAGTGCCAGGGCTGCGACATGAGATATGTTACTGAGTAACATCGTGTGTTTTGGGCCAAACCGCGCAACGATGTAGCCGGAAATGATATCGAACACTACCCTACTCAGATAGGTAATACCCATGAACGCAAAAATGGTCGGCAAATCATAGCCAAGTTTGTACAGATAGATCGGCACGAAAATACCAATGACGCTGAGTCCCATGCTGCGCAGCATCGTACTGGTGTAGAGTTCGCTCAGCTCATCAAAACCGATGATTCGCCACGGGTGACGCATCGCGAGCAGCTTTACGATGAATTTTTTGACCATGTTTAATTTTCGTCTCTTTGGCTACATTTAACCATTTTCTCAGAGGTTTGTCATCGTAAAGGCGCTATACTCTAGGTATGCATATCTACTTCTCTGGCATCGGCGGCGTCGGACTTGGGCCATTGGCGGAAATAACACGCGATGCAGGACATCAAGTCAGCGGGTCAGACCGTGAGGAAGGACTGATGACTCGGCAGCTCCGCGTCAGCGGCATAAACATCGCGATTGGCCAAGATGGCTCACAGATTAACCTAGCCCATACCTCTCAACCTATCGACTGGTTCGTTTACACTGCCGCGTTGCCCGAAGATCACCCTGAGCTCGTCTACGCTCGAGACAACGGTATCCGCGTCAGTAAACGTGATGAGCTGCTCGCTCACATCATCGAGGAGAAGGATCTCAAACTCATCGCGGTCAGTGGTACGCATGGCAAAACGACCACGACTGGCATGTTGATCTGGGCATTTAAGCAACTTGGACTGCCCGCCAGCTACGCAGTTGGTACGACATTGTCATTCGGTCCAAGCGGCAAATTTGACCCAAGCAGTGAATACTTCATCTATGAATGTGATGAGTTCGATCGCAACATGCTGCATTTCGAACCCCACCTCACCCTCATCACCTCTCTTGACTACGACCACCCTGACACGTACGAAAACCCCCACGTGTACAAAGATGCATTTGTGACCTTTCTGGAGCAATCAGGCTACTGCATGTTATGGGAAAAAGACCTGCGATATCTCGGTGCCGACCCACGTGCTGATCTGGAGGCTTACGATGAGTTCCTCGACCTCGGTCATATTAAGCTTGCCGGCGACCATGTCCGACACAACGCCTATCTCGTTGAGCGAGCGGTCGGTCGACTATTCCCTGACGTGGGGCGCAAACAGATCACGAGTGCACTGAATGATTTCCCAGGTACGGCGCGTCGCTTTGAGAAACTGGCCGAGAATCTCTACACTGACTACGGCCACCACCCTGTTGAGATTGCTGCTACCTTGCAACTTGCTCGTGAGCTCTCTGAGCACGTCGTGCTCGTCTACCAGCCGCATCAAAATGTTCGACAACATGAGATCAAAGACGATTACACTGACTGCATGCAGCTCGCTGACGAGATCTATTGGCTACCAACCTACCAGTCACGCGAAGACCCTAACCTAGAGGTGCTCACACCCGAACAGCTCAGCGCAAATCTCGTCAACAGAGATTCGGTTCATATCGCCAACCTCAACGATGAACTGTGGATCTCTTTACAAAAACACCGTGATTCCGGCAGCTTAATCCTCTGCATGGGCGCTGGTTCTATTGATTCTTGGGTACGTGAGCACGTACAAAGTTAGTTACCAGCCCTTCGCCAAGCCAACGCGTTTCATATGACGTTAGTATTTTATAGTCGTCAGACAAATCGGAATCATGTAGATCAAAGCTGAGTTCGTCGATATGCCAGCCGTAGGCAACTAGCTGCTCCAAACTCCACATAAAGAACTCTCGTGAATCATGTTTCAAAGACAGCGATCCAGACTTATTTAGCATTTTTGTATACGTGTACAAAAATGTTTTGTTTGTCAGACGACGGCCTGCAGAACGTTTTTTGGGGAATGGGTCTGGAAATGTGAGCCAGACTTGAGAAACGCTACCAGGTTTCACTACCTCAAGTAACTGATCGGCTCGTGCACGCAAAAATCTGATGTTTGTCAGATTCCTCGCTTCAGCTTCGTATGCACCTTTTTGGAGGCGATCTCCTTTAACGTCAACTGCAAGAAACGTTTGTTCTGGATGCCTCGACGCTAGCTCAACGCTGAAGAACCCTGTGCCTGCACCGACTTCAACCACATCGATTGCAGCACGCTTCCATTCATCGAGTTCAAAACAGAGTGATGAATTGGCGAACATGGCAAATTTGAACTTTTTGCGCCGACGGGTAATAACAAAATCGTCTGGGTTCAGAGGTTCACTCATCGCAGTCGTTCCTGACTGCCGTCAGGATGGATGCGCAGCAGCTGTGATGGTGGCGTGTCGGCTGACACCACACCGCCATCAACATACATATCAACCATGTCGCCAAAATAGTGTTTGGCTTGCTCGATGGTCTGCGCTGGCGGTTCACCTTCTGGATTCGCGCTTGGTGCGATCAATGGGCCTGTTTGCCGCAGTAGTTCTCGTAAATCTTGGTTCGCTGGCACGCGGTAGGCGAGCTCGTCGTTTTGACGCAGTAGCCAATGAGGCGCATCAGGGCTAGCAATCAAAAAACTAGTTGGTGTTTCGTGGTACAGTTCAATATCATGTGATAGCTCGTCACTATGAGCGTAGCTGGCCTTCGGATCTGCGAGTAAAATAATGCAAGATTTTTGAGGATCCCGATGCTTTGCAGCGTAGACTCGCTCAACCGCATCGGGGTCATCAGCCGAGGCGACGATACCGTAGAGCGTATCGGTGCGCAGCACCGCCACACCGCCGTTTTTCAGGAGGGAAATCAACTCTTGGTTACTCGCAAGCTTCTCAAACATCACCTGCTATACTACCACTATGGACGACTCGCTTACGAGCTCTATTTACGGGTGGCTGAGTGACCCTGGTGTCACGATTGTCGCAATCATCGGTTTCTCGTGGCTGGGTTACCACTTTGGTGGCGTGCTCATCAACCAGATCGTCCGCCGTGTGATCCGCAGCACGCATTACAACCCGCTGTCACCTGAAGACGTCACAAAACGACGTGATACGCTCAGTAGCTTGATCAACGTCATCTGGAAAGTCATCCTGATTGTCGTTGCCAGTTTTCTCATTTTCGAGCAGCTTTTCCCGACAGTTGACTTGACGCCAATTCTCGCTAGTGCTGGTCTGCTCGGTGTTGCAATCGGTTTTGGTGCGCAATCACTTATCAAGGACTTTCTATCTGGTATCTTTATTATTGTCGAAAACCAATATCGCGTCGGCGACATCGTTGATATCGAAGGCGCATCTGGCACGGTCGAACGTGTCACGATCCGCTCGACCGTTATCCGAGATGCAAACGGCAACGTTCACTTCATGCCAAACGGCCAAGTCATGCACGTCATAAACAAAACAATGGGCTATTCACGAGTCAACTTCAGCCTCACGGTTGATCCCGAGACGGACATCGATCTGCTCGCACGTGTCATTGATGAAGTCGGTGAAAAACTTGCTAGCGAAAAAGACTGGAAACCGAAAATCCTCGAGGCACCACATTTCGTAAACATCGGAGCCTTTAGTGATGTTGCGCTCGAAGTAACGATCAGTGGTAAAACAAATCCATCACAACAATGGAGCGTGACTGGTGAGATGCGTCGCCGGCTCATCAAGGCATTTGCGAAACACAAGATAGAACTTGCACACACGCCACCAGGTTACGTTCCAGAAAAATAATTATTCTTCGACGGTAGGCGCAATTTGTAGCTCGGTATCGTCGAGGGCGTTGCTGCTAAAGTCATCGAGCTCGTTGAGCTGTGCGCGAGCGCTATCGAACCGTCGCTGGAAGTCATTCGCAACATCGCTATTGAGCGGTCCCGTTGAACTAAACGGCGTCTCGGACTGATTTTGTTCGATATCTCCACGAGCACTTTCATACCCTGGTCGGCTGAGGTCGAGTCGTGATGCGCCGCTCGAAACATAGAGCGACAGACTTATAGCGGTCAGTAGCATTGCGACGAGTAGCGCACCGACTATCCCGTACGTGATACGGTGACGATCAATCAACTGCTTGGTCTTTTCCCATGTTGGATTCATCGTGTATCTCCTGTACTAGCCAGACGGAGCTTGAGCTCATTGAGCCCATTTTGGTATTCATCGAGTAGCACGTTCATGTCACGTATATCAGCGGCGACCTTTGCTCGAGCTTCGCGCATGAGGGTCAGTTTGTCGTAGAACGTTACGGGTGCATCTTTGCAGTTGACCTCGAGCGTATCGTCAACCTTGTCTGCGTAGTCGAGATAATGTTGCTGGAAGGCTGAGAACTTGGCTGGCAGTTTCGCGGCGGTACTCGTAAGCGCCGGTGCATCGCGGTTGTTGATAACGATACGGCTGTTGAATGCGGCGACGAGCTTGAGGAGTGCTTCGTATTCATGACCACGATTTACTCGAGTAACCGCTTCGCTCTTCTGAACACGTAAAATTCCGCGCAGTGCGTCAGTACAACCAGCTTTGATCGACGCAATGTACTGGTCGGTTAGCGGTTGTGCAGCAGCATTGACAGTTGGCGTTGCAAGCAATGTTAGCAATGCGGCAAAAACGAGGAGTGTCCGTTTCATATCACATCTATTATGAGGTCTTATCGACACCTGTCAAACCTATCTGCTTGCCGTTTTGCACGACCATCCCATCTCGGATGAGTGAGCTGAGTGCCGACTCAAATCGTGCATCACCATCAACCGCCTTGTATAGTTCTTTACGACCAACCGTGCCTCCGACGAGCGCCTTGATGATACGCCCACGCATCTCACGCCGTGAACCGCTAAGTGGTGACTGTTTGACGTAATGTTTTGAGTTCGTCAGTCGACCGCCCGCAGTCTTTTTCAGGAACGACCCGTAGTCCATCAACGCCCAGTACCACTCACGAGGATGTTCCTGGTCGAGTGTTTGCGAGACCAAAGCTTCGAGCTCCTTGTCGCCAATGTCTGTGGACTGGTCATCATAAAAGTGATGGAAAAACACCGTGCGGATATTCGTCTCAACGAATACGACTGGCTGATTATATGCGTAGGCCAGTATTGCCCCGGCTGTGTTTTTTCCAATACCAGGGAGTTTCATGAGCTCGTTCGTCGTATTCGGCAAGTTTCCCTCAAGATCCTGTATGACAAGCTGAGCCGTCTGGTGCAGATATTTTGCACGACGATTGTACCCAAGCCCTGACCATAGCGCGAGCACCTCACCTAAACTTTTTTGTGCCAACGCTGCAAAATCTGGGCACGTGTACAAAAATGCATCAAACTTTGGTACCACCCTGGTTACTTGGGTTTGCTGGAGCATCAGCTCACTCACCAAAACTTTATATGGCGTCGGATCGTCACGCCACGGCATGCTCCGCCCCTTATGTCGGTAGTATTCCCAAACGGTTTCGCGAAAACTATTTCTCTGCGTTTTGCTGAGTTGCATCGGCTAAGACGTTATCGATGGCGTGTGCAAGACGATGGTCGAGGCCATCGTCGTTCGGACGAATCGTTACGGTCAGTTTTTCGTTCGACAGTAGTACTTCCGGAAAGTAATCAACCTTTTCAGCCGCCAACCCTATATGTGCCACCATCACAAAACCACTTTTGAAATTTGCCAGTGGGAAAACACGAACCAAACCTTCGCCATCTATGTCGGCCCATTCGAGCGCTAGATCATCATGTGTACTCATGCTCTTAGTATAACCCGGGTGCTAGGATGGATATATGACCTGGCACGAAGAACTAGAAAAAGGCATCGCCCACCTTGCGCAACACGATGCTCGGTTAGCGACAGTCATCACTGTCTATCCGCAGCCAACCTTTCGCCCGCACACTGACTATTACCGCGAGTTGGTCGAGAGTATCATCTCGCAACAACTCAGCGTCAAGGCCGCTGCGACCATCTATCGACGGTTCGTGGATAGTTTTGGCCATGTTCCAGAGCCGGACGAGATCCTTGCCCGCGACGACGAGCAGCTTCGCGCCGTCGGACTGAGTGGTCAAAAAACAAAATACATCAAAGACCTAGCCACAAAGGTCCTCGATGGGTCTGTCCGTTTTAATCATCTGGATGAGTTATCGAACCAAGAGATCGTTGCAGAACTTACTGCAGTGAAGGGGGTAGGGGAGTGGACCGTTCATATGTTCCTGATCTTTTGCATGGGACGGTTCGATGTCCTGCCAGTCGGTGACTTAGGCATCAAGAACGCCGTGCAACGACTCTACTCGTTCGAAACACTGCCGACTCCAGATGATATCGTGGGAATATCCGTGAAAAACGACTGGCAGCCATACGAATCCATCGCCAGTTGGTACTTGTGGCAATCGCTCGAAAACACACCGAACCAAAGCTAGCTACTAAGCCCGATACATCCATAAAAAATATGCAAAATTGTACACGTGGGGAAACGTGTATTTACAATTAAAAAAATCAATGATTACGGTCGGAAACCGAGCCTTGCGAGGGCTGCGATAAAATCAACCGCCTGGTCGTGGTCTACTTCGTGATGAAGTTCGCGAAGCGTTGAGTCAAGCTCACTAGCCTCTGCTGGCGTATCACCAACAACTTCTCCGCTATCGCTGAACCAGCCGCCATCCTTTTTGTAGTATTCCATGCCGTCATAGATAAAGCCGGTCTGGAAGTTAAACTCAGGCACACTACGACGACGTATGAGTAGCGAACGTCGAGCAAACACCGAGATGGGCAACTCGAACATACGAGGGACGATATTCTCCTGCTCCAGGTCGGTTTCTTCGAGAATGTCAGACTCACGGTGCATGAGTTCAACCACATTGTTGCCGATGAGCTCTTCTGCATCCTCTTCCTCGATGCCATAGACGCTGGCTGCTTTGAGCACCATCTTTTCTTTCAGCTCCTCGGCTAGCTCCGCCTCACGGATCAGTGGCCATGCGACCAAGACTTCCTCGTCTGTTAGCTCGCGTCGCTCGGTGATGGATAAGTCAACGACAAATGGAATTTTTTCAGACATGTCACGTTTGATCGTAAGAAGATAATCGAGCACTCCGCCTTCTCCCCTGTTCGGAACGGTCATCGAGCGCTCTATATCAATATCACCCACATGCTGGAGTACTTTGCTGCCGTAGATACGCGCGAGCTCAGGCTGAATATACCGGACGATAAACTCGTTGCTATCGTTACGGAGATATAAACCCTTCTTGTCCGTTAGTTTCTCTGGTGAACGTCGGCGACGGGGTTGGGATTCTCGTGAGTGCGGTCGTTTTCGTGCTGGCATAGTTGTTACAGGATAAATATTTATTTACTCTGCACTCTTTGAAAACTTTTGTCAATGTCTAAAGCTATTGACATTTATGCTTATTTTTGCTATAATAATAGTATGTTGGGCTATTTTGCACCCAGCCGCATTCTTCCTATTGTCTACTGAATCGAGAGATCATGAGTAACGACGGAGTACTAGAGCTCTGTTGGATCAACGCACGGGGCGTCGAACGCTGCGAGCCGGTCGATCAGGCACCCCGGTGGGTGCAGGATCTGTACTACCAGCAGTTCCCACATCACAACGGCGTCGACGGTGGTGTACCCATCGAGGACCCGTGGCAGCTGACCGAGCCAGTCGACAAGCCGTGGTACCAGGACATCTGGGACACGGTGAACGGCTGGCTGGAGAACGACATCGTCGCCGGCATCGTCTTGATGCTCACGATCATCGCAGCTGTCGCCCTAGTCTGGTGGCTTCTCGACCGCGCCAAGTGGGTGGACTACGCCGACGACGCGTGGGACGTCGAGGACTACATCGAGGAGCTCAACGCCGACGCGCACGAGCGCATGTACGGCAACTGGTCGCCGCAAGACAGCGAGTCCTACGCCTAGAACGGAATCTCAGGGAAGAATGCAGTCCCCCGCAGCAATGCGGGGGTTCTTCTTGTTCAGATCTTGCGTGAGTCGTACGCCCAGTGCAACAGCGCTTGGCGTTGACGACGACGGCACGTTATATCACCGGGACTACAGAAAGCCTTTATCTGACCGACGTGGCGCGTCATCATGCGCCAGCGCTTTATCTGACGGGCGTCTTCGTCTGGAATACGTCGACCGAGATAGTAACGGCAGTACCATTGAAACCAGCCGCGTGGGTCGTCGTCATAGATCCAACCTTTGCGCTGCCACTCCTCGCGGCTCTGACTAGCATCGATCTCGAAATAATTTTGTAGTGAGTCATGTGTGGCACTAAGCCTGGCATCTTTGAACCACTCGGCAGGAAACTCGCTATGTTCTCCTTCAAAATAGTGCCCTCCAAAGACACCGAGTTCTAGCATCTCAGCTGGCGTCAGTTCGGGTTGAAAGTCAGGCGCAAAGTTCGCACCCTCCGGCTCAGCCAGCTGGTATTGATAGTTCTGCAAAGAATCGCGAACGTGAATCGTCGTCATCTAACGGTATTCAGGGTTCGGGTCGAGGCCAAAACGCTCTCCTTTTTCCCAACTCTTTACTTGGTTGCCATAGGCTGTCACGCCACCGTTATCACGGAGGAGTTTCGCTGTATGCAAGAGGTTATAGGTCATAAAGGTGATGTTGCGGTTCGTGAAATCGCTCTCGGGACCACCGGAACCTTCGTCGAGATAGCTCGGTCCAGGCCCGATCGCACCGATCCAACCAGCGTCGGCTTGTGGCGGTATCGTAAACCCGACGTGCTGCAGGCTATAGAGAACGTTCATGGCACAGTGTTTGACACCGTCCTCGTTGCCAGTGATGATACAACCACCAACTTTGCCGTAGTACGCCCATTGGCCTTTATCGTTTGTCATGCCTGACATCGCATAGAGTCGTTCGATGAGCTTCTTTGTCATCGAGCTGTTGTCGCCGAGCCAGATCGGACCACATACGACGACGATGTCGGCAGCCTCGACTTTTTTCCAAATCTCCGGCCACTCGTCAGTTTCCCAACCATATTCACGCATATCGGGGTAGACACCAGGCGCGATGTCATGGTCAACGGTACGGATGAGTTCGGTTGCGACGCCATGGTCATTCATGAGCTTCTGGCTCAATGAGAGAAGTCCATCGGTATTGCTCGTCTCGGGTGATTTCTTGAGCGTGCCGTTGAAATAGACGGCTCGTAGTCCAGAAAAATCAGGTTTTTGATCGGTCATAGTGGGCTACCTCCTTATGATTTCATTATACGCCCAGAGACATATGGGTTGTCCTTGATATAGAACCTACGCAAGTCTTCTTTAGCCTTACTAATACCGATCCGGGGTGTCTTGACGATATCCTTGGTTAATGACATTGAACCGACTTCAAGCCGTAGAGGTGCGTAACGAAGATTGTGGCCATTCAGACTGCTACCTATGTCGAGTGCTTGGCATAGCTTCGCAGGGCCGTTCGTAACCTGAGGACCCGAGATGCCGCGTCGGCGCTCCATCTCATCGACACCCTCGATAGGTTCGACAGCCCGAATCAAGACGGCCTGACCATCACCCATGGCTCCTGTGACGACATTGCAACAAAAGTGCATACCGTACGTAAAATAGACGTACAAATGTCCGCTTTCGCCAAACATGACATCAGTCCGCGTAGTCTGACCGTTGAAGCTATGGCTTGCGGCATCGAGCTGGTCATAACTCTCTGTCTCGACAATTTTTACACGTAGTTGTTTGTCCCCAAGGTCGCGAACGAGATGACAACCGAGTAGTTTTTGTGCGACGGCTGTCGAATGCTCATCTAAAAAGGTCGGAAACGACGTTACTGTTTGTGCCACTTGTCATCGTAGCCTTTCGCATAACCGCCCTTCTTGACGGCTGCCCATGCGACGCGGTGCGCAGTCTCTTCACGATCCGCGTCACCATGGCGGTCGGCAGGATCTTTGTAACCATCATACGCGCTATTGAAAGCCTCTTTGTAGATGTCCTGGGCATGGTCTGGCAGAACATTTTTGACGTTATCCGGTAATTCTGAGGTGTTATTATAGGGCATAGCTCCTCCTTGTTATGGTAAATGTTGCCCACCAGTTACGCCGATGATTTCGCCAGTCGTATAGCTCGACTCTTGGCTGGCCAAAAACACATACGCTGGCGCCAACTCGGCAGGTTGACCTGCACGGCCGAGCGGTGTCGCCTGCCCAAATTGGACAAGCTTTTCCATGGGCTGACCGTAACTTGGTTGCAGTGGTGTCCATATCGGGCCAGGCGCGACGCCGTTTACGCGAATACCTTTTGGCGCAAGCTGTTTCGCGAGGCCGTGGGTGAAGTTAGCGATGGCAGCTTTCGTCGCGGCGTAATCGAGCAAGCCCTCCGAAGGCTGGTATGCCTGAATCGAAGTAGTATTGATGATGCTCGCACCTTTTGGCATGGTAGGTAATGCTGCTTTTATCAGCCAAAACATCGCAAAGATATTAACCCTGAACGTGGCTTCGAGTTGAGCGGTTTCGAGCTCTAGTATGTCGTCAACATACAGCTGCTTGCCGGCATTGTTAACGAGGATATCAAGTCCACCTAGTTCATCTGACGCTTGTTTGATGAGCTGTTTACAAAACGCTTCATCAGACAGGTCGCCCGGGATAGCGACTACCTTTCTTCCAATTGCGTCGAGCACTTTCATCACCTCATCGGCGTCCTCCTGTTCGGATGGCAGATACGTTATCGCGACGTCAGCACCTTCACGGGCATAGGCAATCGCGACGGCACGACCTATGCCGGAATCAGCGCCAGTAATCAGTGCTTTGCGACCTTCGAGACGGCCCGATCCCACGTACGTTTCTTCGCCATGATCGGCCTTTGGCAGTAACTTGCTATCTAGCCCTGGTTCATCTTGTCGTTGCTCGGGTATATCCATAACGGGATACTGAGAAACTGGATCTTGCATCTTGTGCTGGGTCATGGGCTACTCCTTTCAAGCTCCTTGGTCATGCGTTACGAATTGTAGTACCACTGGTTGTATTTTGCTGTGAATATTGTTACTTGTGCTAGATACGGCATGCGCCATAATAATGCGTATGAAGCTCACGAAATATTCTCACGCTTGTCTTGTTCTAGAAAAAAATGGTCAGTCGCTCGTCATTGACCCTGGTGTCTGGTCATCGGACTTTGTTGTGCCTGAAAACGTCGTTGGTATCGTCATCACGCACGAACATCCTGATCATTGCGATCCAAAAAAACTACAAGGCATCTTTGAGAAGAATCCTGATAGCGTTATATATGCACACCAAGCAGTCGTGGATAAACACGACAGCATACCTACTCAACCCGTCGAATCTAACAAAATCATACACGTGGGGGATTTTGTATTGGAGTTTTGTGGGGGTGAGCACGCGGTGATACATGAGACGTGGCCACGAATCGCGAACTTGGGTGTGATGATTGATGACACGCTCTACTACCCGGGCGATTCGTTCACTCCCCCGTCACGGTCTGTTGAACTTTTGGCTCTGCCTGCGAGTGCTCCATGGATGAAACTATCAGAGGCAATGGATTTTCTCGGCAGCGTTAAACCATCGCGAGCGTTTCCGACGCATGATGCAATCCTATCCGAAACCGGACAGTCGCTGGTTGATACGATGCTCGGTGACGTCGCTGAGGAAGCCGGTGTCAGTTATACGCGAATCGCAGCTGGCAACTCAGTAGAAGTCTGACTACCACTCAGCGGCTGAGTAGTACTTGTCGGCAAGCGGCGCGGTAATGGTGCGAATGAGCTCGGTTTCCTTTTTAGTGAGGATCTTTTTCCAACGGTGGATGTTTTCGGCGCTATCGCGTTTAAGCTGGTGAACGACGTTGTTTAACGGGTCGGCTGCATTCGACGGGCTGGTGTGTTCCTTGATGCGACGTTGGACGCGAGTCGTAAACGGCAGATCATAACGCTGGTACATCTTATAAAACTCGGTGAGAGGATCGCGTGATAAGTCTTCATGACGCAGCAGGAGCATGTCTTTGTTGCGCTCGGCGTATTTTTCGAGCACACCGTTGATCGCCAGCCACAAGTACGAACCTTCTTCGACATGTGAGACCTTCTTCGGATCAACTTCGTCGAGCAAACCTTTGAGGTGATCGTCCATCAGTGGTTTTTGTCGCTTTAACTCTTCGAGACTGAATCGCCAGCCGAGTCTCTTGTAACTTGCGATCATAGATGCTGGGTGACGCATGACGGCAACGGTGTGTAGGTCAAATTCACGGTGCAGATACTCACTCGAAAAGGCTGCTAGCGGATCTTTGATAAGAAATCGCTGTTTGAGTGGGTTGTACGAATCGAGTCGATGCTCGAGGTTTTCGCGCGAGACAAACATCTCACGAGCAAGTTGCTTGAGTGGGTTTTTGGTCTCTTCGCGAAGCAGACTCGGTTTGAAGCTGGCGCGACCTTCGATAACATCTCGAACAAGCTGCTCATGCTCATTTGCCGCGTGGCTCATGTATGGAAACCAGGTGTCCATACCCTTGACACCAGTCAGGGAGTTGAACGGCTCATCGACGTAGGCAACATGATACGGCAGCGCCAACATCTTACCCACAAAGGTGGTGCCGCTCCGTGGTGCCCCCGTCACCAATATCGGTTTCCTCGCTTTTTTCACTGCCTCCTAGTATAACGCTTTTGCTGGCAATGTCCTGAGAAATATGGTGCTTATGGTGCGAGGCGGTTAATGTCTCTCGGGAAGAGTGTTGCTTCTTTTACGTTACCGAGGCCAATGGTCTTTTGGACAAGCCTATCAACACCAAAACCACAACCACCGTGCTGTGGCAGACCATATTTGAAAGCGCTGAGGTAATGTTTGAAACCATCATATGTGACGTCCAGGCCGGCTGATGTCATTTGCTCAATCATGCGATCATAGTTGTTTTCGCGCAGTGGGACGGTCGCAATCTCGAGACCGCGGAAGAGTAAATCCCCCCACGCCACAGTGCCGTCATCCTTGAACTTGTGATAAAACTTGCCGGCAACCGCCGGAAAATCAACTGCGTAAACGAGGTCACTACCGAGTTGTTTACGAGCGTGGTCAGAGATCCAGCGTTCTTCGTCAGGTGTCAGGTCTTTTTCGGTTGTCGTGTCGGTACCCGTCGCTTTGCTGTACATCTCATGAATCTGAGCGACGGTAAAACGAGGTACTGAGCCTTCGGCAAGTTTTAGCTCTGGTGCGTTCAAGCTCTTTAAGTCAGCTGCGTGCTCGTCATAAACGCGCGTGAGGACGTCGGCAGTCATGCTACCAACCATATCAAGCACTTCGTCGTGCCCCTCGACAAACCCCATCTCAATATCGAGCATCGTCAGTTCGGTAAGGTGACGAGTGGTCGCGCTCGGTTCAGCACGGTAGCTGTGGTTAATTTCAAAGACGCGTTCGAACGCGCCGACCATGATCTGTTTATAAAACTGCGGGCTTTGGGCAAGCGTTGCTGTCTTGCCGAAATACTCCAACTTAAAGACTTCTGCCCCACCTTCGGTTGCTTCGGCGAGGAGTTTTGGCGTATCAATCTCGACGAACTCCTTATTGTAGAGGAACTCACGTAGGTAACGAGTCAGACTGGCGCGAATTTTGAAGATCTTTTGCTCATTGAGGTTACGAACATTGAGAACGCGGTGTTCAAACAGCGTATCGAGGTTTTCGGCTTTATGCTGAATCGGCTTGTCGATCTCAATCGGTGGTTCTTCAGTAACTGGGACTTCGACGTCCACCGTCACATCATGTAGCTCCGCCCCACCTGGTGCGCGTTCGTCGGCCGTGACGGTTCCAGTAAAGCGCAGTACCGTGCCGACCTGTAAGCCGCGCAGCTTTTCGAGCTCGTCTTTGCTATCAACAAGCGCCTGGGCGATGCCGCTGCGATCGCGAATCGTCAAAAAATTCAGCCCACCAAGTAGGCGCTTTTTGTGTAACCAACCAGCAACGGTAACTGTTTCACCAATCTTGTCACTTAATTCGCGAGTTAGGGTCCTCATACGTCAGTCTTTCCTTTCGGGACATTATTGCGCCGTGGGTTACTTTCGGCAACGGCACGCAAATCCTCATACTTATCAAATTCGTCGACAATCTTTTTGCCGAGCAACGTCTCGATCACATCCTCGAGGGTCAACACACCTACTGTTTCACGATAATCATTCACGACGACAAAGAGGTGATGGTGGGTGCGGAGAAACCCATGGAGCGCATGCTCGAGCGACTGGGCCTCATGGATATAGTAGACGCGCGCATCCATGGCTTCCTTGACCGTCGCCTTGGTGCTCTTGAGGTTAATGATATCACGGAGGTAGAGGATGCCGACAACGTGGTGGATATCGGCATCGATCACTGGAAAACGACTACGGCCGGTCTTATGCAGCCCATCCAGCACGAGTGGACCAAGCGTGTCATGCACATCCGCAACCTCAACGACCGAAACTGGTGTCATCACATCTTCGACACTGCGTGTATCGAGTGACAGACTGGCTTGAAAGCGTAGAAACTCGTCGCGACTCAGAATATCCCGTGAGCGCTCGATGATGTGCTGGAGCTCGGCTTTTGACGTTGCCGTCGTATCGCGGCCAGCGCTGACGTAGCCTCGAAACCAATCAAGCCATTTCCAGGAGCTCACAAGCGAGACGAGTTTATTGTCTCTTCCTCCATACAGCTTGTCTGTGAACCTCATGACGAGATCAAAACGCGCGAACGTTCCGACGAGCAGGCTCAGCGCGCTTGCGATGATAGTACCAAATAGCCATCCGAATACGACTATCGTGAGCGCCGTCGCAAGCACCAAACAAACCGCCTCGATAATCCGTCGAAGTGCTTCGAGTCTTGGCAATAACCGCTCACGTTCATTGGCTCGTTTTGCTTCCTCGTCACCCGTATCTGCTCGTCGTTTCAACTCAAACGGGCTGAGAGAAGTAGTACGAAAATCGACGGCGTGAAGCATGACAATAATCAGCCATAGTAGAATATCGGTCAGAAGAATCCAGGCAGGTGCTTGCATCCCCTCTAGTGTACCTCGGGGTGCCAGCTTGCGCTATACTTGAGATATCAGCTAACCAAAAGGATTTACCTAGCTCATGACCAGAACTCGTTGGATTATTTTTGCAGTGATATGCGCCGTAGTACTTGGCGGCCTCGTATTCTTATCAAAAAAAGATAATGTTGATGTCTCAAGCCTTGACCCAAGTAAGGCTGTCAGTCAGACAGACACCGCTATCGGTGATCACGTGTATGGCAACGCATCGTCTGAGGTCGTCCTGATCGAATACGGTGACTTTCAATGCCCAGGCTGTGGTGGCGCCTTCCCACAGCTCAAAGCTATCAAAGAACTCTATAAAGACGATATCGCGTTCATTTTCCGTAACTTCCCACTCACCAACATCCACCCGAATGCACTTGCGGCCTCAACCGCAGCCGAAGCAGCTGGCCTTCAGGGTGAATTCTGGCGCATGCACGACGTACTGTTCCAGAACCAAGACGCATGGAGTGATATTAACACCAACGAGCGAACCGATGTCTTTACTGAGTATGCCAAAAATATTGGTCTCGACGTCGACAAGTTCAAAGAAGACCTGACAAGTCGTCAAGTCAGCGCGAAGATCAGTCGTGACCGCGCATTCGGCCAAAAACTAGGCGTTACAGGCACGCCATCCGTCTACATCGGCAATGAGAAACTCAGCGACGAGGAAATCACAGATCTCATTCAAGGTACCGGTGAAAAACTAATGGACAAACTCGACGACGCCATCAAAAAAGCAGGCGGTGAACCGCCAACTCGGCCCTAGCGCGACCATGAACATAACAAAAGCCCTCGGAGGGTAGACCGAGGGCTTCTTCTTTTTCTTTTAAACTAGTGGGCAATATATTCTTGCCACTGAGCTGGTAGCACGTCTACCTCAACTCGCTGGGCACGCGTTGGTGCCTTGCGTATAGAGATTGGCATCGGAGCTCCTTGCTTAGGTTCTGTGTCAGTAAATGCACGTCCGTTCGACCGATGGCACCAAGTCTCGGACGCGAGACACGAAGACAAGTCTATCAAATCATACTGCTTATGTCAAACCTTTTTTAGGGGTGGTGTTGTCTAAAACACGCGTTTCGCACGGCCGATAAGAAAGATGGCCGCTGTTAGGACGAGAGTCAGGGTTACGATGATAGCGTACGCCCACGGCGCATCTTGAAACGGAAGATCAACGTTCATACCAAACATACCGTAGAGCACATTCGGAAGCGCGATGATAACAGTGGCGGCGGTCAAAATCTTCATGCTTCGGTTCAGGTTGTTGCTCGCAATCGTTGAATAAGCCTCACGAATGTTGATGATCGACTTGACGTTGCTACGGCAGCCTTCGATAGACTGCTCGTTGTTGAGCAGAAGGTCTTCGACGAGCTCTTGGTCCTCTTCAAACAACGGAATGTGGCGACCGAGCATCAAACGCCGCAATATCGCAGTGGTCGGCAGCATGGCGCTGAGAAACTCGTTCAGCTCGTCCTCGATAAGGACGAAATCGATAAAATCTTGGTTGGCAACATCGTGGCTACGCAGGCGTGTGCGAATCAGCTTGATTTGGCGTGAGATATTGTTGATGAATACTTCATATTGGTCGACTATCTGGTCGAGAATCTGCAGCACGAGCTTTGTACGTTGGGTCGTCGAAAACTCAATCTTGCCGGATGTGAAGCGTTGCAGTCGCGGCAGACTGTTCAGAGCAACGGTAATGAGGATATCAGGACCGACCACAAACAGAAGCGGGCTTGTCGTGAGCTCGAGCTCGTCATTCGTATACGCATAACGGACGAAAATATAGGTCAGATCACCTTCGCGCTCAAGACGCGGCATCTCGTCGGCGTCCATGGCGTCTTCCATGTGACCTGCATCGAGATTGAACCGTTTTACCAAACCTTCGATTTCGTCCTCGTTCGGATTTTCGACACACACCCAAGCGCCTGGTTTGTACTCATCGAGAGTCGATAGGTTTTTTGAGCGAATGTTTTTATAATAGTAAGTGATCATAACTATAAGCAGTATACCGAAAATACCGATGCGCCGACACCCCCGTAAACATATCCCGCTTGGAGCTGACAACTTCTTGTCCGTGCTCGAAGGCCTCGAAGGTGGCTTTGCGATCTTCGTCGGTATCATCGCAGGTTTGTATTTTCAGGACATCGACCATGACCTGCTAGTGATAACCGGCCTCATTGGCCTTATCGTCAACGCGTTTAACGCCAGCGCGGTTCGCTACGCCAGCCAGCACTACGTTGATGAGCTCGATGGACATGAGAAGCGCCATAAATTCAAAGCCTATTTTGTGCCGGCACTAGTCGAGTTCCTCACCTACGGGCTGGTTTCACTCATTGCGGTTGTCCCGCTGCTGGTTATCGAGGATTCACTAAGCGCAATCATGTTAACCAGCCTCATCACTTTGGTTATTCTCTACCTCGCCGGCTGGTATAGGGGCCGTCTCTTTGGACGACATGCTGTCCGTGATGGGTTGGAGTTAGCTGGGCTAGGCGTGGCGATCATCCTAGTTGGTGCAATCGCCGGCTGGCTGCTGGCTGGTTTGGCTGGATAAGCACGAACACGGTATTATAGAGAGAGTGAAAAAGGTGGGGACCATATACAAACATGGAACATAGCTCAATTTTTACGCAGCTCAGCATCATCATCGTGATCGGTGGTGCTATTGCAGTATTGATGCGTCTGCTACGGCAGCCGCTCATCATCGGCTATATCCTCACTGGTATTATCGTTGGTCCGAGCGTGCTCGGTCTGATTCATGATAAAGCGGTTTTTGAAGCTTATAGCGAGATCGGTATCACCCTCCTGCTGTTTATTATCGGTCTCGGCCTCAATATCGGCGTTATTAGGAGCCTCGGGAAAGTCTCGTTAACGACGGCTGGGGTGATACTAATACTCGTCGGCGGTATCGGAGCGGTCGTCAGTCTATTGCTCGGATTTAGCTCGACCGAAGCACTGGTTATCGGCCTGGCACTGTTCTTTAGTAGCACCATCATCATCCTCAAGGTCCTGTCAGACAAACGTGAACTCTGGCGGCTGCATGGTCAAATCGCGATGGGCGTTATCCTGGTTGACGACATCGTCGCGACCTTTGCACTACTATTTATTGCAGCAGCTGGCACGGCGGGAGCACTCGGTCTGCATGATATCGCCCTGCTCGTCCTCCGTGGCCTCGCGCTCGCGCTTGGCCTTTTCGTTGTCAGTACTAAAGTCATGCCGTTTTTCATCAAGTTCCTCGCAGGTTCACAGGAGCTGCTGTTCGTCTTTACGATAGCTTGGGGATTCGGTGTCGCAACGCTGTTCGATATCGCCGGCTTTAGTCACGAAGTTGGTGCATTGTTCGCTGGAGTCAGCCTCGCGTCACTACCGTATGCCACCGAAATGGCTGCCCGACTCAAGCCGCTTCGTGATTTCTTCATCGTGCTGTTCTTTGTCGTCCTTGGCGAGAACCTTAGTTTCAATGCCCTGCAGGAAAGCTTGCTACCGGCGATTATCCTCTCACTCGTCGTTATTCTCGGCAAACCAATCTTTGTCATGAGCAGCCTCGGCGCACTCGGCTACACGAAACTGACCAGCTTTAAAGCTGCTATCAACCTGTCGCAAATCAGTGAATTCTCGATCATCCTTGTTGTCTACGCGGCAACCGTTGGGCTGGTTGACCCACAGCTCACAGCTATCATTACGCTGGTTGCCCTTATTACGATTAGTACCAGCACCTACTTAATGAAATACGATGATGCGTTATATAAGCGGCTCGAACAAAAGTTACATATATTTGAGCGAAAAGAGGTTCGAGAACATCAACGTAAGCGCCAAAGCTACCCGATCATCCTCTTTGGGTATCACCGTGGGGGCCATGAGTTCCTGCAAGCCTTTCGTGAGATGAAACAACGTTACCTCGTCGTCGACTACGATCCGGAGGTTATCGAGCATCTCGATCGACAAGGTATCAGAAACACCTATGGTGACGCGACCGATGAAGAACTGCTCCACGAAATCAGCGCAAACAAAGCTCAGCTCATCGTCAGTACCGTAAACGACATCACCGTCAACCGCTCGCTACTTGGCTACTTACGCTATCACAACCCAACTGCCGTCTTTATCTGCCACGCCGATGGATACGACCAGGCGGCTGACTTATACCGGCATGGTGCGACCTATGTGATGCTCCCACATTTCCTCGGCAGCGAGCGTATAGGCAGCTTTATCAAAAAACACGGCTTTAACCACAAGGCGTTCGATGCCTATCGTCGCGAGCATGTCATCACGCTCGGCAAAAGTGCGCTGAAATAGATTTACGCCAATACTTTGTCGGTACGACGGTCCCTCACCGTTTGTTTCGCACCACCGATGATGATCTCACGCTTCAATACAGCATGCTTGCCGTAGCGCTGTTTGATACTGTCTGCTTTGTGTTCAACCGGTTGGCTATACGCTACTGATTCACGCGGCGCTTTGATGGCAGCTTGGGCTATTTTTTGTCGTGTCGCACGTCGTTTGAGATTACGCTCCCGTAGCTTGAGGAGATCAACTCCTCTGTCGTCGGCGGCGGCACAGCCAGCACATACCATGCACGAGCCAACCATAGTTTTCGCGAAGCAAACCTGGCATTCACCATGCGACCAGACATTTTCCATAGTCTGTGATGCCTGGTTCATGCCGGTCGTCGTTGCAGTCGCACATTCACCACCGTAATTTCCGGTTGAGACCTCACTCGTCACGCTTGAGTCGGCATTTGAACCGACAGCCACACCTTCGCTGGCTAGCTTGATGGCTGCCGCTGTACGTTCTCGTTCAGTCTCCAGCCTGTCAACACCGAGGCTTTGAGCCATGATGTCCGATATAGTCCGCATATGCTGATCGACGAGATGACCTTGGGACAAGATAGCACCCATTGCATCTTGCTTACTCGTATAGATTGAACCCGCATAACTCTCGGTAGGAATAGCACTGTCATAGACGCGAATCGTCTCACTGGCGAGGGCCTCTGTAAATGCCTCGATATCGTCTGATACATCAAATAATGTATGATCGGCGAGTATTTCCTCCGAACCTTTCATCGTATCGATACCGAGTAGCTCACCGACGCGTTGCATGCCTTCTCGGTTATTATGGTCGAGCGTGAACAAACGGCAATCAACCCCGTCCGGTGTCCGGTGATAAATACGAACAAATGAGCGAAGGAGGTCGCGACGGTAGCCTTTGATGCTGGTTCGACCTTCTACGACCGCATCAGGTACCTTTGAGATCTTGACGAGTATCGTGCCCTCAAGCTCTCCCCTAGCCAGCCGATCAGCCAGTAACGCCTCATCATGTTCGTGAGCGAGGCGGGTCTGCTCAAAGGCTTGGTCACCTATGAAGTTTGTCTTGCCTGCCAGCATTGCTTGCAGCGTTTGGTTATGAAATGGCCGTTCGACAGTGTCCGTCTGAGCATACAGCGCACCATCTTTGAGGCGATATGGAACCGTGATGTTGATAGGGTAACCAATTCGCTCAGCGATATCAGTCATTTCCTCAAAACGCCTCATTTTTTCAAAGCGTTCATAGTTTTGTTGTCGTCGTTCTTGGATTCTTTGCATATAAAAAAGCGGTGCTTCCAATATATGAAAACACCGCCACCAATTGCGTCTCGTATATCCTGCTCGGGAAGCCCTTTTTGACCAGCGCGCGTATCGGACTTATCCAGCAACTACCCTCATAGATTGCTCGAATCACCGTTGCGGCACAGCTCACGATTTACACGTGATTCCGCGCGCGGCCTCGGGTTTGTTTGTTAATACCTATGATTGTACGCCCCTCACCTAGTGCCCGCAAGCGTAAAAAATACACTACATCTATTAAATTACGCTTCACCGGGAGTGGCGTCAGGAGAAGCCGGTTTCAGCTCACGTTCTTTGACGAACATCACAAGTACTGCGCCTATCGCCATGAGCACCGCTGAGACCGCAAAGATACGGGTCAGGGAGTGACTGAAGGCTTCTGCGACCTTGTCGCTATAGGTCTCTTGGGCGTTATTAAACTGATTCGTCAACTGCTGAGCGGCCGCGTCAGGAAGCTTCTGGGCCTGAGCATCGAATCCTTCGTTTATCTTATCCTTGATGTCCGGCGTGTTAAGAGTCAGAAGCGTGTTTGGATCGTCAAGGCTACCGATTTGTTGAACGACTGGGGTGCCTGTAAGCTGCTTGAGGTATGTATCATTGTTCATATCAGTCAGGTTTGCCATTAGTCCGGTCGTTAACATCGCACCGAAGATAGCGATGCCGACTGTCGAACCAAGCCCTCGGAAAAGCTGGACTGAGCTGGTCGCGACACCGAGTTCGAGCAGCTTAAATTCGTTTTGTACTGTGATGTTGAGTACTGGCATGACGAGTCCTAGACCGAGACCGAGTAGCGTCATGAGCACTGCTTCGTAGGCATAGCTGCTTTGTGGCGTGAGTGTAGTCAAGAGTGCCACCATTAGCGTCGCAAGAACAATGCCGACCTGCATGAAAATCTTGTAGCGACCGGTACGGGAGATGATTTGGCCTGAACCGATACTTGAGAGCATGACGCCACCGACCATCGGGAGTAGCATCAACCCTGACTCGGTTGGGCTCGCACTGAACACCTGTTGGTTAAACTGAGTCAGGTAGAGGATCGAGCCCATGAATCCAGCACCAAAGAGCAGCGAGATAGCAACAACGAGTGAGAAATTCCGATTCTTGAAGAAACGAAGTGGCAATATCGGTTCATCGCTACGATTCTCAGCCCAGATAAAGGCTCCGACTGCGACGGCAATGATAACACCCATCACAATACGCAGTTGCGCGAGTGTGATGTTGAGCGTATCGAGCAGGCCTGCAAAAATAACGTCAGTATTATCGACCGCCAGGACGAGTGTTGATAGCGCAACAGTAAGAAAGGCTGCGCCAAGATAATCGATGCGTGGTCGTTTGGCATGCTTGAGCGGCGGACAAAAGACGGCGATAAGTGCAAACGCGGCGATCGCAACCGGCACGTTAATAAAGAATGTCCAACGCCAGTCGGTCACGGCACCGAATATCGTCTGGCCATCGGTCAACCAACCACCAAGCAGCGGACCTATGACTGACGAAACACCAAAAACCGCACCAATCAAGCCTTGCCACTTCCCTCGTTCCCTAGCCGCAAACAGGTCACCAACGATAGTAAAAGCGTTAGCCGTGATAATACCACCTCCGATACCTTGGAGCGCGCGCCATAGGATCAACTGCTCGATATTACCTGACACGCCGCTCATCAATGAGCCGGCGCCAAAGACCGCCACGCCGATAAGGAGCATTGTCCGACGACCAAAGAGATCAGACAGTTTACCGGCAATCGGCACTGTCACGGTCGTCGTCAACAAGTAGGCAGTAACGATCCAACTCAAGCTACTAAAGGCATTGAAGTCCTCAACAATCTTGCCAAGTGCCGTGGCAATGATAGTCTGATCGAGCGCCACAAGCAGCAGTGACGCCATAACTGAGAGCATGATAATTAATTTATTACGAAGAGGTAAGTGGTGGTTCACGAGCTAGTCCTTGGTTTCTAAAAGCTTTTTGTAGTTTGCGACATCGTCAGTGATATGTTCGACGAGCTCACGGAGCTGCTCCTCTTTGATGAAGCCGATCCATTTACGTTCTTTTGAAGCAACGACGTAGAGACGATCACCAGCTGCGATACCGAGGTCATCACGGGCATCAGCAGGAATAACAACCTGGCCTTTCGTGCCGACGGTCGCGGTCCCGTAGAGTCTCTTGTCGTGCATCATCATTGGTAAGATTGTATGACAAGTATGAAATGTATGTCAAGACGTTTTGCTGTGAATAATCGCAAGCGACGCCTCAATGCGTAGATTTGCACGCATGTTTTCGAGCCATTCGTTGACTGCCCTCGCCGCACCCGGCAAAGCTTCGTTGGCATAGTCGTCAACCACAATCGTCCACTCGTCGCTTAGATGAGGCGTGACGAGGTTAAGACTATCGCGGATCGATTCATAGTAGTCACCGTCGAGATATGCAAACATGATGTTAGACGGAATAGCGGAACTAGCTAGTTCAGAGAACCAGCCTTTGTGAATTTTAGGAGTCATCAAGCCAGCTTTTTTAAACTGCATCACAAACTCTTTGCGGCTTGCGTCTAGCTCTCCGGCGACGAACTGCGTACCAGCTGGGCTTGCGTCGAAATCAGATTTTTCAGGCAGTCCTTCGAATGAATCGTAAACATGAAAATCATGTGTCGATGGATGCATGTCGAGTAAACGGCGGATAAACAATGACGTTGTCCCGATATAACAGCCGAACTCAACGACAACGCCAGCTGGGTCGTTTTGGAGTCGTCGGTCGAGCTCGCTAAGAATGATGCGCAGCTCTCTCCTATCGACTTGGTCGGAGATTAACTGATGTCTCGTTAGTAAGCTATCGATATGGGTTACGTCAGGCATAACGCCTTGGCGGTGCCATAAAGCCACCTGGGTTGCCGCCACCACCTTGTGACGATGAGCACCCAACCGCATCCACATCCTGACCAGCTGGCGTATTTGGACACGCATCGGTCGCGTTCGGTACGCCATCGTTGTCAGAATCAGGCTGGGTCGCTGCGGGACAACCAGGTCGCGAGTTGCTCGGATTGGAACCGGCTGGTGTGTTCGGACATCGGTCTACGTCATCAGGTACCCCATCGTTATCGCTATCCTCTTCCTCGACAACCGGACAACCGGTGCTATCGACATCGCCGCCTGTATTCGGGCATTCATCTTCATCGTCGGGTACGCCGTCGTTATCGCGATCAGCTACCGTCTCAGGCTCCTCCGGTTCTGGCTGGTTCTGTGGCTGAGATGACTTACAATTTCTACTCGGCTCTGAGCCACGGACAAAGAATTCATCGTAACTGCCGCCACTCGCCGTACAGGCAGCGGTTTTGGCGACACCACTTGGTTGTGAAAAGTTTTCACTCGGCGTGCCACTCAGAAATGCTTGAATCGATTTGCTCCATATCGGACCAGCCATTGCTGAACCACCAGAAGTCATAACCTCGTTCTCATTATTACCAACCCAGACACCGACTGCGATGCTCGGCGTGTAGCCCATCGTCCAGGCGTCACGGTTATCGTCGGTACTACCTGTCTTTACTGCCACATCACGGCCAGGAATATTGAGACGAGAACCAAAGCTCGGCGCACGAGCTGTGTTGTCAGACAGTATATCGGAGATGATAAAGGACGCTTCGGATGACTGAACGCGTTTACTCTTAGCGTCACTGCGGTAAATCGTTTCACCGTACTTGTTATCAATACTATCGATCATCGTGATGTCGTGTTGACGACCGCCGTCTGCGAAAGCGGCATAGGCATTTGTCATTTCAAGTGGTTTCACCTCTCCGGCACCGAGGGCCAAACTGAGCCCATAGTCGGTCTCATCACTGATCGTTGAGAGACCCATCTCACGGGCTTTTTCAACCGCTTCGTCGACACCCAGTTTTTCCATGACTTTAACAGCAGGAATATTGAGCGACTGAGCTAGGGCGTTTCGGAGCGTGATGTCACCACGAAACCTGAAGTCGTAGTTGTTCGGTTTATAACCACCGAAGTCAGTTGCTTCGTCGCGCAGTACCGTCGCGGCGGTAACAAGCTTTTGGTCGATAGCTTCGGTGATATAGATAGGTTTAAAACTTGAGCCTGGCTGCCGAGCTGCGGTCGCCATGTTGACCTTTCCAAATTGCTCGTTATTGTAGTCGGCACTGCCAACAAGCGCGCGGACCGAGCCGGTCTTTGGGTCAATGGCGACGAGCGCCGCGTTACGCCCACCGCCTGCACTGCTGATTGCGACTTGGTCGGAGACGATCTTTTCGGCCTGTTTCTGCCAGCCAAGATCCAGTGTCGTCTTGACTTTGTAGCCGGAACGTTTGGTCTTTTCCTCACCGTATCGGTCATAGAGCTCCGCCATGACCATCTCCGCGAAGTGCGGCGCATTTTCATAATCGGTTGGTTTCACTTCCGCGTAGGTCAGTTGCTGTGAGAGTGCAACATCACGTTCGGCACTGGTGATCTTGCCGTCTTCGACCATGCGTCTGAGTACATACGTTTGACGTTGCTTGGCCTTTTCGGCATCACCGTTTATCGGTGAGTAGACACCTGGCGCCGGAAGGACACCAACGAGCATGCTGCTCTCGGCAAGGGTAAGATCTGAGGCAGGCTTGTTGAAATATGTCTTTGCAGCCTCATCGATGCCGAATGCGCCCTCACCGTAATAGGTCGAGTTGAGATACATGTCGAGGATCTCGTCCTTGGTATAGCGCTGCTCGACCGCTATCGCCATGAATAGCTCCTGGTACTTACGGAAGATTGACCGTTCGCTCGACAGCAGCGTGTTCTTGACTAGTTGCTGGGTCAGTGTTGACCCACCGCCACCTTCACCGCCGCTAATGAGGTTGTCACGAAGTGCGGCCAAAATAGCACGGATCGAAAAACCTTCGTGTTGGTAAAAGTTCTTGTCCTCAGAAGAAATGATTGCCTGCTCTGCATAGTCTGATATCTCAGACAACTGTAGCCGTTTGAGTGCCTTGTTCGTACCCGTACTAAAAAAGACTTCGTCGTTCTTGTCGACGAACTCTACCCCGGTGTTATTACGGTTCATGAGTCGTTCTGGGTCACTAATGTCCCGGTAGAGTACCGCATAGGTAATAAGTGGGGTCAGAATCAGAAAAGCAGCGATTGGCGTCGCGATCACGAGTATCTTTTTCTTCCGACTCATAGCCTGGAAGTTCTGCCATTGGCGTCGCAGGAAATATTGACTGCGCTGGACTTTGTTAGGGCGCTTGGTATATCTGCCTTGTCGTACCATCGTAGACCTTATTTTAGCACCAAATCAAGCTCTGATGTGTTTCAAAGCCAACCCAATCTCAGGTATTAGCAACGGGTATCTTGTACTGCTGTGAGGGTTTTTTATCAACAGGGATAGTTACGCGGGTTTCAAGCGCCTCAATCGCGAAGATGATCGCAATCTCGAGAAACACCAGGGCATCAAAGAAACGTAATTGGTAGCTGAACAGTGACTGAACCGACACGACGGCTAGAATGACCGACCAACCACCGATGACTGCTCGCAACAACTTCGAGCGTGGTGGTTTAGTAATGAGAAGTGACAGCAAAAGCAACGCGACGACTATCCGGATGATCGTATATGACGGCGATGTGTCGGTCAGACTCATGAGTAGCGTATCCGGAAAGTAAACGCTACCAAGCAATAGGGCTATAACGAGTAGTAGTGTCCAGCTAATGAGTAATTTGGTTCCGGTCATAGACAGCCTCCTTCCGACTAACTGCTTTTTAGCCTAACAACCCCCACGAGCGACGTATGTGATATTTGTTACATATTTATATTTTTGGCAGATACGCAACTTCGTTTTAGTACATAAAAAACACCCGCGTACGGGTGCTTTTTATAGGTGCCTACAGCTCAATCGGTAATTTCTCGGCACGTCCAGCATACTGACGTTCGAAGTCCTTGAGCAACTTGCGTCGTTGTGGACGCTTATACGGAATCGCGCTGCGTAGCGCCTCCTGAAATTTGTTACCGTGTCGTCGTGTCCGTGACATATCTTATGGTAACCCGCCCGCTAAGCCGCTAGCGCGTAACGTGCGCGAGCCGGTATAGCTTGTGATCGTATCGTCGTCCGGTGTTTCTCGACCGGCTTTACAGAATCAATTCGCTCAATATAGTATCGTTCACTCTTGAGTTCTGGGAACTGATGCAGCTTACGTTCCATAAATGTGGCAATACGTGCATCAAGCTCATATTTTGAATAGTGTGTCATACCTATCCCTCCAATGTTCTTTTACATTTGCTATGAGTCTTGATTGTTAAGCTGCCTGGTGGCTTTGTACTCTTTACTATAGGAGCGTCACGTAAAAGATGATGTGATGCAGCTTACGCAAATAGTGTGATAATTTTCACCCGAACACCTAACCCGTTATACTAGAAGGTGTAATGGACACCCTCATCCAGCAACTACGACCATACTCCACCATGCGTGTCGTCAAAAAAGGCGCTAACGTTCTATTTCAAGGGGAGATACCACGGCGAGCGATGATCGTCCGTGACGGCGTCATTCGGGCCTATACCATAACCTCGACAGGCGAGGAGCGTGTCGTGGCACTTTACGGCAAAGGTGATATCTTTCCCTTGACCTGGATCTTGGGTGAAACCACGAACACCTTGTTCTACTATGACGCTATCACGGAAGCGCGTCTGATGACTTTTTCAAAAGAAGATCTCGACAAAGTACTTGCGGAGAATGGCGAAGCATCACGCGCACTCATGACCTTTGTCGGCAACCAATACACCGCCATGTTGCTGCGCATCACAGGTCTCGAACAATCACGCGCAGTGGAAAAGATAGGATTCACCCTCTACTATCTGCTGTTTCGTTACGGTGTCGAGAAAAAACCAGGCGTGTATACGATCAACATCAAACTCAGCCAACTCATGATCAGCAACCTGGTCGGTCTGACACGTGAAAGCAGCACCAAGAACCTCAAGGTACTCAAAGACAAAGGCGTGATCGACTACAGTAGTTCGACCTATACGATCAATAAACAAAAACTCGAGCAGTTCCTAGGCGAAGACAGTTTCCGCGACTTGTCGCTCTAGACTACGCTGGCAAGTGTATCCTGGACGATACGGATCAGTTCTTTTGGTGCGGCTCGTGCTTTGAGAACGTAACGATGCGCACCGAGATCATAGGCTTTGTCGACTTCTTTTTGTGCATCGTAATTGCTAAAGACGATGATAGTCGTGTCATCGTGGGCTGGTGCGTCGTATGCCTTCAAAAACTCGATACCGTCCATGACTGGCATACGTAGATCAAGAAACATAATGTCCGGGTCGCCAGCTTTTTTAATAGAAGCGAGCGCTTCCTGGCCGTTTAAGGCGGAAGTGACATCGTAGCCGGCCGAGCTCAAAATCATTTTATACGCATTGTTCAAATCAACGTCATCTTCAACGATTAGAATGCTGGCCTGCTTTGTCATAGTGTCTTTCCCTCTCGTCATCCCACCTATAGTACGGTTTATGTGGCGCTGTGCCGGTGATATTTTTTACACTTTAGCATTTTTTGGCAATTTGATGTCAAAGGTTGTGCCGGGTCCTTCGTTCCCTTTATAACTTATCTTACCACCATGAAGATCGATGATCTTTCGTGCCCAGTACAAACCAAGCCCACTTCCGCCGACTTTCGCCGAGAGTGAATTGTCGAGACGTGAGAACTTTTCAAACAGACGTGTCTTTTCCTCAGGATCGATTCCGATACCTTGGTCAACGACACTGATAGTGACGTCTGTTTTGCTGTTGCTGACGACCACTTTGATGTGTGTGTCCTCTTCAGAGTATTTACTGGCGTTGTCGAGCACGTTGTCGAGCACCATACGTATTGACGCTTCATCAACAGAAACGATAACGTTCTTTTTCGGGAGCTGGCACTCGATCGTTTGGTTACGGTCGATAACGATTTCCGCTTGATCACGAACCACATCGCGCACAAGCGAACCGATGTCGACTGGTTTTTTATGCAGCATTACTTTACCGGCATCAACCTGGGCGACTTTTAGCAGGTCCGAAACGATACGGAGTTGGCGCTCGTTACTCTCGTACGCCTTTTTCAGCAGCGCGATCTGCTGGTCGGTCAGCGTGCCTGCAAAGCCTTCGAGTAACATGCCGACGTACTGTTTAACGCCGGTTGCCGGTGTTCGCAGTTGATGTGAGGCAATAGAGATAAATTCATCCTTACTACGATTTAGGTCCATCAGGTGCTGGACTCGTTGATCCTCAACCTTCTTGCGTTGCAGCGCATAGTACAGAGTACGGGAAAGTAAGTTCGCGTCGAACGAACCTTTTACGAGATAATCGGCAGCTGCCAGTTGTATCGACCTCCATTCAATATCCTCATTGCCAGCACCGGTAAGAATTATGAAAGGCTGTGATCGTTTTTCTGGTTCTATTTCCCCAAGTAGGTCAAGTCCCGTGCGAGCACCGAGTAGGTAATCAATCAAATAGACATCATGCCTACTTTGTTCAATGATCGTTTTTCCAGCCTCAAAGTTATCAACCCATTCGACCTCAAAGGGTGTGTCTGGAATCTGGGCAAAAATGCGTTGGACAATCAGTGAATCGTCCTGGTCATCATCAACCAGGAGTACCTTGATATTCTTTATGTCTTTAAGAGCGTCGTGAGCCATTGCTTTGGGGTAATTCTACGATTTCAAACCAATACTTACCGAGCGCCTTCATGACAGCTATAAGATTCTCAAATGTCACCGGTTTAGTAATGAACGAGTTAACCCCAAGCTGATACGACTTGTAGATATCCTCTTCGGCTTTAGAGGTAGTAAAAACAACCACAGGTATATCACGTAGCCCAGGGTCAGATTTTATCTCACGCAGCGCCTCACGCCCATCCTTCCTCGGCATATTCAGATCAAGCAGGATGACACCGGGTCGTGTAGTATTCTGCCCGGTGTACTCTCCTGAATTATGCAGATAGTCTAAAAGCTCTTCACCATCACGGACGCGTATTAGCGTATTGAGTAATTTACTTTCTTTCAACGCTTTTTCGGTCAATACGAAGTCATCATCGTCATCGTCAGCCATCAATATGACAATAGGGTCCTTATCTGGTTTAGCCATTATTATTTTTTCTCCTTATTATTTGGTAATCTCACAATAAACGTAGATCCCTTGCCCTTGATACTTTCTGCAGTAATCGTACCACCGTAGCGCTCGACAATCTTTCGGCAGACAGCGAGACCTATACCAGTTCCTTCATACTTATCACGTCCGTGAAGGCGTTGAAAAACGGAAAATATACGATCGAGGTATTTCTCATCAAACCCAATACCATTATCACTCACCTGGATTTCAACAAAATTACGTTGACTCCTTGCACTGATCTCCACGTGGGGAGTAACCCCAGGTTTATGAAACTTTAGAGCATTACCTATCAAGTTCTGGAACAATTGACGCGCATGAGTCGGGTCTGCGGCGACTCGTGGCAGGCGCTTTACTACCACCTTGCCACCCACTTCATCTATACGTGCCTCAAGATCCTGAACCACTCCAGAGACTACTTCATTCAGGTCCACTGATTCGCTCTTTTTGGCCTGGGTTGAAATACGTGAAAACGACAGTAGGTCCTGTATCAATATACTCATGCGCCCTGCGGCGGCGTCCATCCTATCGACATAGTACGCACCTTCGCCGAGCTTGTCGCTAAACTCGCTTTTTAGTAAATTGCTAAAAGCCTGGATTTTGCGCAAAGGCTCTTGAAGATCATGCGAGGCCACATAGGCGAAGTCTTCAAGCTCGGCGTTACTTCGCTCTAGTTCTTCACTCTGCTGCTGTAGAGCCTCCTCGGTTGCGTGACGCTTCACGATCTCATCACGTAAACCTTGGTTCGTGAGCTGGAGTTGCATCGTGCGTTCCTTGACTCTTGATTCTAGCTTTTGCTTTTCGAGTAAAAGCTCTTTTTCGAGTTTCTGACGTTCCTTGAGATCATGTAGCGAATCGGCATAAAGTTTCGAGTTGGAGATGGCCAGCGAAATGCGGGCGGCCAGTTCTTCTGTCATTTTCAGATCATCCTCTGTAAAGTATCTGCCTGAATCAGAGCTAATAAAACTAATACCACCTATTGGTTTGTCATTTATACGTATTGGAGCGATGATGATCGACCGCAGACTGAGACTTTTCATAAACGCTAAAGTCTTTTTGTTTTCGATATGAGCTTCGAGCAGTTCGTCTGTTATGAGGGGGTAATACTCTGATTTGTTGGTACGAAGAATATTCGGAATACCGTTAGGATCATCAATATGAATCGGATTTCGCTGCCGGTACTCTATTGCATCGCTGCGTTTCTTTGGATTTGCATGAGCCACACTGACCTGTTCAAACCCCTTTTCCTTGCTGTAAAGATCGATACTACACCAATCAGCAACAGCAGGCACGCAAACTTTCGTGACACGTCGTAACATCTTCTTATAGTCAAGTGTGGACGAGAGTTGTTTGGAGATATCCGCGAGAAACGCCTGGATCTCGGCGGCATGCTTTTGCTCATGAATATCCGTGCATGTCCCGTACCATTTTGTGATTTTTCCGCTATCATCTCGAAACGGCAGAGCACGGCCAATATTCCACCTGTACTGACCGGATGGGGCATGGTACAAGCGATACTCGATCTCATATGGTTGTCCGGTCTTTAGCGATCGGCGCCAAATCTTCCAAGCCCTCGCTTGATCATCAGGGTGAAACAAATCATTCCAGCCCTCACCATCTGTACTGCCAGGTTTAGTACCAGTGTAATCATACCAGCGCTGGTTGTAATATTCGTGATAACCGTCAGGTCGTGTCACCCAAACAAGCTGAGGCATGGAATTCGCCAAGAAGCTCAAACGTTTCTCGCTCGCGACGAGCGCGTGTTCGGCACGTTTTCTATCGGTGACATCGATGATGATGCCAGAAAATACGAGCGGGTTACGGTGTTGGTCGTACTGCACGTATCCACGCGCGATAACCCAGCGCACCTCGCCTTTTGCGGCGATCGTCCGATAGTCAGTTTCGAATGGTTTGCCTGAGCTAATAACTTCATTGATCTCATTTTGAACGCGCTCTTGGTCGTTGGGATGAACAGACTGGATGAATCGCTCGAGCGGCAGGCCCTTGCGTGCTTGTGACACGCTTATTCCAAACATGCGGGCGAGATTGCTGTCAGTCGTCACGAGTTCACGCTTAAAATCCCAGTGCCATGTCCCGACCAGTGCACTCTCAAGAATTTGATCAAGTTGGTGCTGTGTCCTATCTAAACGTTCTCCGATAAGGACTTCGTCGGTTATGTCTCGAGTTTCTTGATAGATCGCGGTGACTTTACCATCATCGAGTATTGGAAAGTGCGTAACACTCCAGAACTTTGGCGTATAGTTACCCTTTTTATCACGCAGATCGTACTTGAGATTCGGCATGCTATCGGGCTCACCCGTCTTAACGACCCGTCTGAGGGACTCTAGGAGTTGGCTTTTACCAGTATTTTTGTATGCCTCCGATGTATCAGGAAAAGCATCAAGAAGCGGCCTGCCCACTACGTCTGCGCGTTTGACTAGAGCAACTTTGGCATGAGCCTCGTTTTCATCAAGGATCGTGAAAGATGGGTCGTCAATATCGAAGACGATATAAGGCGCCTGGAGCGAATGAAAAATGGTTTTGAAATCAAGTTGTTTTGTAGTTAGTGGCACGCTCATTATTCTCAGTAGTTGATGTGGCTAGCTCGGTACGTATAAAGGGGATGAGTCCATCCCCTTTATACCTCAATCACTGCCGTGTCGGCTAGACCCGGTGTGCAGACTTGCCGGTAAACGCTTTCACGATCGCGAGGAGAATGACGGCACCGAGCACTGCGGTAAGGAGTCCCATGATACTGAATTCATTCACGTCGGCTCCTGTGAGTAGCTGGATTACCCATCCACCAAGGAATGCTCCGATGATACCGACGACGATATTCGCAACAGCACCCATCTGTGCGTCAGTATTCATAATCTTTGAGGCAATCCACCCGGCGAGCGCGCCAAGCAGTATCCATAAAATGAGGTTCATTATCATTTAGTATCTCCTTTTCACATTTATTTCCTCTACCACCATAGCCCGCTCTCGGTTAGTGGTATGTGAAAAAGATCACGAAAAACTAGAGAAAATCAGCTGCAATTTAATCACTGAGCTTGAATGAGTCGAGTCTCGTCCGGGTTCTTGATGACAACGTATTTGTAACTGTCAGGATCCTGATAGCCCATCTCGTTCGTACGGATAATGATGACTTGGTTTGGCGCAGCCTCTTTGATGACACATGGATGCCACGTTTTGTCGTCCTCGTCGAAATACTGCCACAAGCCGCCGAGTATCGTGAGTCCTTGATCCCGTACAACCTGTTCGACCGATGCGCGGTCTTCAGCTCGTGCAAAGCTATAGCCAAAAATTGTCTGTGCCTGCCAGCCCGAAGCATCCTCGACTACGAAGCCGAGTAGTTCGCCATCATCAGCGCGGTTAACTGGCGTTTTAGACACAAGCATATTCCCACTATAGCAAAGTGAGCTGCTCAGTCTCTGTCAGTACTCTTGCCGACCTTGCGTGCTGAGAACGGCACGTACGATCACGCGCTGGCCACTGGTCTTTGCGGCACTGTTAGGTACCTCGCCGTGCGTCACGAGCGTCAGTTGGGTGTCGGCGTCATCAAGTCGCCTCGAAAGTTCCTCTGGTACTTCGGCGAGGTCGTACTGCTTTGTCTCGACCACCTTGAATGTTTTTTCACTGAGGTCACCATACTGGATAGTTATCTCGTTACCGGCTTGGAGGTATTTGAGATCGATGAAAACTGCGTTACTTGCCTGCCCGACGACACGCCCGTTCATGATGCTGTTACCGTCTTCGCCCGGAGATGGACTATCAACGTACCACCCGACGAGATGAATGCTACTCGGTGCGGCAATTACCTTGTTTTCGTCAAGCCCGACCGGCTGGACGCAGGTATCGACATCGATGCTTGATATACGTATCTTGCGTGGTTTTTCGGCGGCCACTTGGTAGTGCTGGCATGCGAGATCCTGATTTGTCTCATCAGGCGTGTCGGTCGTGTGCCTCACCGTCTGGCTTGATATCACCGGTATGGGTTTGTTCGCCTCACGCTGCCATACGAGCAAGCCATAGGTCGTACCGGCAACCACACCGGTTACAATCACGAGCGCACCGATATACAACCAGCGCCGACTACGTCTGGTGTCGCGAACGTTCAAGGCTCACCACCCTTCATCGAACCAAAGCTCCCTTTTCGTGCATCGCTTTTTCTTTTCAAGCCATCACACTTATAGCCGTATAGTACAACAGCTCTTTGCGTCAGCACAAGCGCTTTTCAGGTCACAAGAAACAGAGGTATAGTTTATGCCACGGTTAATATTGACAAATTAATATATATGGTGTATAATTAACTATTAGACACATTTCTAACAAAAACTAACTCATACCCAGGTTCATACCCCTTTTAACCGATAGGATGTAACATAGTAGTATGGCTACGAAAGAAATCTCAAGCGGCACCTTTCACAAGCTGCCGGCAGATCTGAAAAAAGCGATCCTTGCCGATGACAAGGTTCTTGCACTTTGGGAAGACATCACCCCACTCGCTCGCAATGAATTTATCTGCTGGGTTGAGAATGCAAAGTTCATCGAGACTAGAAATCGTCGCGTCACACGCACCTGCGAAGAACTCCTCGAAGGCAAACGTCGTCCGTGCTGCTGGCTTGGCTGCACTCACCGCACAGACAAAGAGATAAGCCCTTCGGTAAAGTGGATTCTCGAAAAACAGGCAAAACAGAGCACCGCCTCCAAGTAGGTCATCATGGACTTTATGGCATTTTTGCAAGGGAGCGCCTACCTAGCTCTCCTCTTGGTAGTAGTGTCATATCTCTCTTATATGATCGGGCTTATCCGGGTCCTGAGACGTATCGATAGGCTCACCTGGAAAGCGTTCGTGCCTATTCTCAACTACTATGCCTCTGTACGGGCGGTTAATGCACCACGAAGGTGGTTTTTCTATGCGCTCATCCCGTATGTCGGCGCGATCTATGCTGGCTCCGTTGCCGTGAGATTGGGGGCAATATTTGGCAAAGGGATAACTTTTTCGTTGTTTTGGCTGACGTTTGGGTCACCGGTAGGGATGCATATCATCGCCCGAACGCCTGAGGAGATCAACAAAGCGTTGCTCGAAAAGCGCCTCGGTATCCTCGATATCCGTAGGTTACGCCGTGAGCTGCTGCGTAGGAGGATGCAGCAACGCGCGAAGTCTGAGACTTGACGAAATTACATCGAAGTAAAATAATCAACCTTATCAACAAACCCAGGAGGTAGTATGCGAAAGATTCTCGTTCGAAAGCTTGGGGTGGGGTCAGTAGCAAAGTTCGTAGGTACGGCAAATGCCATTTTGGCGCTCATTTGGGGAGTCCTGCTCATGTTCGCCGGTATTGTCACGACCGTTGAGCAAGCTGACTGGACCGTCGCTGAGAAACTGCTCGGAACAGTTGGGTCAGTGCTCGGTGGGCTCGTGCTCGTCCCAGCACTCGGTTTTGTTGCCGGCTGGCTGTATGGTGCGGTGGTAGCGTTGGTCGCAAACCTATTCCTACACACCTCACGCGGTATCGAGCTGGACGTCGAAGACACGAAGTAGTTCACTAGTAGCAGGTTTGTGCTGTGTATAACCATGTGGACATACTTCGCATCTATTCCGTAAACGAAAAGAGGCGCCTATGCGCCTCTTTATCTTAGAAGACTTGCACCCACAGATGTAACCTACTAACTAACAAAGTAACTAAATAACTTACTAACTTGATCGGCTACATATATTTACATGTGCTGTTTCACTTGGTCTTCTACATACAAATATATTTCGGCTGTATTTAATGGTCAATACGTTTTTTGATGTACTTTTTATAATATCCAAACAAAAACACGCTACTTTCGTAACGTGCTTGTGCTTGGCTCCCCCTAGTGGACGTACTTCGCAACTATTCCAAAAACTTATCAGCTAGCTCTGAGTATTCATGGGATAAGTCTTCCACCTTGAGGGATTGCACTCAAAGGTAAGTACCTGCTTATCCATTCAGCACCCGTCCAATATTGGTACTCTCCTTGATTAGTAGGAGATGGGTAGTATCCTATAGGCAAAGCACCTACTACGGGTGGCCTATCTACCGAGCCGTTGTTATTTAGCTTCCATAATCCACGAAAATTCCACTGGTAACCAGCAGGTCCAGCTTGATTTTGGAACTTAAAAAATTTAGATAACGGTGCTCGGTATGTCATTACTGCATCATCAACATAAGAATACCCTGCTGCATACTCTTGATCCCGCGCTCTTCCAGGTAGGTAAAATGAAGCAAAAGCTGACAGAAGAGGCAAAATCATAATAGAAATATCTAGCCACGTAGGCGAAAATTCCATATTGCTAATTTCTATACCTATAAAACCAGTGATAAAGAAAGATACAATACAAATCAGTAGAATCTTTGTTGAGCTTATGGTAACTGGGCGAGGAGGGTTTTGAGGCACGTGAGGTAACAATCCTGCATTCAGTGCCTCTTGAAACCCTCGTACCATTTCTGGTGTAGGTAAATTATTCATAGCATGACTATATCATTATGCTTATATTTTTATGAATTTATTCCCACTCGTCCTCATAGTAGGCTTACTTCGAACTACTGATCTTAATGATAGTATTCTTAGGTAATAAGATTGACATTTTATAAAACTTATGCTAATATTAAATAAAGTATAGAAAATAAATATGGTTAGCCTCGAACGAAATCCAAGCTATACAACTCATAATATCCCGCTCAATACCGAGCACTATTACCGAGGCCTGAAGGTTGATTCGTACGACGACCTGTGGGAAGCAAACGAAAACGGCGTATTGGTAATGAGAGGCCACGGAAAAGGAGGAACGGACAGGCTTTCTTTTCAAAAAGCGTTTCCAAATGATTTATATGTAAACGGACTAGTGCGCGCAAACACCATCATAGAAGGTGACGCTAGCTTACCTATAGAGCAGCATGAGAAACTATCCGGTTATACGTATGTGTCTGAACTAGAAAAAGCGAAGGTTGAGGCAGGAGAGATACGTCTTCGCATATGGCAGCGTGAATTAGGAAAAGGTGCATTCGATGCGATCCATACTTGGCGAAAAATTCACGATTCTTTTCCAGATTTCAAAACATAAACAAAGCAAAAACACTCTGCTTTCGCAAAGTGCTTATGCTTGGCTCCGGCGACTGGGCTCGAACCAGTGACCTAGTCGTTAACAGCGACCCGCTCTACCACTGAGCTACGCCGGAATAGTACGGCGTTCGTGCCGTTGATACCAGACAAGATTGTACCTATTTTAACCCTGTTTCGTCAAGGAATTACCTCGAGAAGATGTTTAGCGGCGGCGGAGGCCGTAGCCACCGCTAAGCGAGACGCGGCGGTTTCGGCGTCGGCGGATAAGCCACCAGATGAGGACAATGATGAGTAGGAGTAGTGCTACACCGACCCCAGCGGCAATCATGACCCACACAGGGATGATCCAAAAGGTTTCGGTCATTTGAATAGTCTGGTTCTTTGCGCCGTAGGTCAGGGTGGCGCTGACGGTGTATTTACCAAAGCCATCTATGCCTTCGAGCGGGACATCCCATCGACGAGCGCTGTTCGGTAGCACCATGTCACGTGGGCTATCTGTATTGAAATCAACTTCATGAACAACCTCGTTGCCCTTTTTGACTGATATCTTGCCAAATGGTCCTTGCTGAACGTTACCCTTGTTCTCGAGACGGAAAGTTAGGTTGAGATCGTTCGGAGTCGTAAAGAACCAACTAGCTTTGTCTTTTTGCTTGACCGTGAAATCAGTCAATACCAGTTTGTCTACTGTTGGGCCTGGGACGGTCATGAGTATGAGAGAGGCGACACTGGCGCTCAGGTTTACTTGGCCACCGCCATCTGGATCACTCGGAGCAAAACGAACAGCACCAAAGTAACCGCCCGCCTGTGCGTCTGCAGGAACCGTGATGACGACCTCGATGACACGCGACTGCTTGCCGGGAATCGTGACGTCAGAAGCTGTCTTCATGAAGCGCTTGAGACTGTGGGTCGGCGCGAACTCATTCTCGTCGAGGATGACTGCAGGCGTACCGCGTTCATCACCAGCGACAAAGTCGTTCATGATAGGTTTGACTAGGATAGGACCATCCGTGACATTTGTAACCGTCACTGGCACGGTTTTCTTCTGACCAGCCGGAATCTCGATATCACTACGAACTGGTGTTACCTTGAGAACGTTCGCTGTCGTATCAGCTGCAAATGCTGCTGATGACAGTATGCTGCTCAGGAGCGTAACGCCCGCAAGAAAAGCCAGAGCCCCCCTGCCAAATCTCTTTGCACCTCGTGTTAACAACACTCTTTTGTTTCCCATTTAGTAGTTACTCTCAATCATACCAGATACCCCTATGCTTGCAACTCTGCTTTGACGCGCACAGCACCCCTTGTGCAGGGGTGCTGTGCTATCGTTACTCATTTGTCTAGAACTTACCGGTAGCAATCAGACTGAGGTCTGCTGCGTAGTTACCAGCCGGTGTATTGTTGGTTACACTTGCACCGAAGGTGAGGTCTATGTTGCGGTTGTTCGCAGGAGCGTTATTCGTGGTGAGGATCGGGTCACCGTATGGACCTGTTACACCAGAACCGTTACCACTCACGTAGTTGAGACGGAAGTTCGTGCTGTCATAGTTTGCCGAAGCGGCCTCGAGGTCACCATCGGTCGGGTCAGTTGGTTGCGTACCAAGCTTGAGCCCGAAGAGTGCTTCGCCTGGATCAATCGTTCCAGTCGTTCCAGCTGGCAAGATGTTACAGGCACTTGTGTCACTTGAGCGGATCAGACCACCACAGCCCGCAGCGCTACTCTTGAGGCTGACAATGGCACCGCCAGCGGCGTTGGTTGAAAGCTGGGTAAAGATCGTGCCCTCGTAGACTGCGGCTGAGTTAAGCGCGATGACGCCACCGACATCCTGTCCGAGACGGAGAGTTGGTGGGGTCAGGGTGCCGCCACAGTTAGCAGTGATTGGGCTTTCGCCTGGGTCACCAGCATCCTCGCCTGAGACACAGAAGGTCATCGTTTCTAGGACGGCACCAGATACGCCGATAGTTGGAGTTATCGATACTGCAGCACCACCCTCGTCGACGAGACCGGTGTTAACCGCTGGCTCGACTGGGTTAGAGACGTATGCGTTTGCGTTTACCGCCGTATCAAACGTTATGATACGAACATAGAGTGGCCCCGCTGTGTTCGGGTTCGTGACGCCTGCCACTTCGAGTGAGATCTCATCCTCGGTACTGACGTCAATGGTACCAGTGATACGCATCGTGTTCGCATCGACGACGTTCTCATCGGTAAACCCGGTTGTTGTTGATGTTGCTGGACCTGCCGATAGGCTAAATCCGCCTGGAGTCGTACAGTCCTCGCCGTACAGCGGCGTGTTGCTACAGAAGTCAAGAACGAGCGCCTCTGCGTCACCCTGTGCAGTGAAGTTTACTTCATATGTTACGCCCGTCGCACTCACCGACGAACTACTTAGCGCTACGGACCGCTCCTCCAACGGTGCAGCCATAGCAAGTGCCGGTATGAGGGTCGCAAGTATGAGCGCTCCTGCTGCGGCAATATATCGAGCCTTGCGGTCGATTAACTTTAAGGATTCCATCCTCGTTTGTCCTCACTTTTTAAACTTATTTGTTTTGTTTATAAGTAACATTGCTAGTGTAGCACGGTACTGATTATGTTTGTCAAGCGTTTTGAAACATCGTCGCTACAGAGGTAAGGGTACTATTTTTTGTTGTAATTATCACGTTCTTTAAGCATTTTGTTCCGTATCGAGACGATTTGACTACGTCGACCGAGCCAAAACGCCGGTGGAAGGGCTGCGAGCGCGATAGCAGCTGGTATCCATAAAACTTTGGTGATAGACGTCGGTGACTCCTCTTCCGCGGAAGTACTCGCCGCATCTACTTTGCCGCTCGCGACAGCGATGACTTGTAGGAACGCGCTGACACCATTTACATCGGTCACACGTATATTGACCTGGTAGATACCAGCACGTTTGTAGGTATGTGCGATCGTGACGAGTCCAGCAACTGGCTGGCTCTTTAGCTCGGCCGCGCTACCATCACCCCAGTCGATACTAAACGCATACGGCCCAGTACCGCCAGATAGTTGTAGAGGCCAGTTGAGCTCAGACCCAGCAGGTGCAGAACGGCGACCATACGAGCTCGTCAGCGTGATGAGCGCACCAAAGGCAGTAAAGCGCGTATCAGAATAGTTGACGGTAACGAGATTTGAGACAGGACCCGCCTGATCGAGTTCGTCATAGACAATAGCACTGAGTTCGTTAACACCCGCGAACAGACTGATTTGTAGACTGAAACTCCCCCGCTCACACATCACCGAACCGACCATCACGCCGTTGTTATAGATCTGGACCAGCAGCCCGTTTGGACAGATACCGTTGATGGTAATCGGTGAAGTCGTGAACGAAGCACCGTTGCCTGGTGTGGTGATGGTCGCACCCTCTTTTGGTGGCTCTTTCGGCTTGGTAGCCTCGAGACCGAACGACCCTGGCTTTGGATCAGGTGTCGGTAATGGTGTCAGCGCAGAGGCTACTGCCGACACGATAAGCACCGACAGCATAGCGATACCGACTAGTGCCGGCATCACCCATATAACTTTTTTGTTTACCCTACGAACCATGCTAATGCTTATTGTAGCGTTTACGAGGCTACTTACAAACCTGTTGACCTATGTTGCAATATTAGGTGCGTCGTGACGGTCGCTTGATCTTGGTACGGCGACCCGTCTTGGTCTGGACGAATGTGATCGCTTTGCGAACGTAGTACGTGACGACCAAGAGTAGAACGATGACGGCGATGATAAACCAAAGCGGCAAGTACCAGAACGACGCAGTGCTGACGATCTCTTCGGTGTTATTACCGTTTTGACCATAGAGAAGGTTGAGTGTTGCCTTGTAGTAACCGGGCCATAAGCCACCACTGACACAAGTTCTCGACTCAGAACGGGCACCGTTAAAGTCTACTTCTTCTGCCTTGAGCTTGATACATGAGTAGAAGGTGCGTGTTTGTCCGATAAGAGCTAGTGACTGATTAGGGTTCACGTCTTCTATCAGCCGCTCATGTCCAAACATGTCACGGAGGGTGATACTACCAGTCGGTGATTCGGTGACATTTCCGCTGTTCTTCAGGCGGAATGCCATGTTCAATGGCTCTTTAGTAGTGATAAAGCTATATTTTTTAGTCTGAACATCGTAAGCACCGAACTTCTCAAGCTTGAGATTTTCTTTAACCTGGCCTGGAACTGAGGTAAATACGAGTGTCACACCTGATGCGCTCAAGCCCACATTGCCGCCTTCAGGGGCGCCTGACGAGTAAACAATCGCGCTATAGTAACTACCTGCTCCCTGATAACCAGGAATCGCTACTTTCATGTCAAGGGTCTTGCTACCCCTTGGTGGAATACTGACCTGCTCAGGAACCTCAAGGAATGGCCTGAGGGACCAGGTTGTCTGTGGTGCATCGGCAGCTAGGAATAGCTTTGGCGTACCGCCATCGTCGAGGAAGGTGAAGTCTACGACTCGAAGTGTCAAATTGAGGGGTTCTTCGCCGTCGAGGTTGCGGATCGTTAACTTATCATCAACGCTCTTGCCAGGCTCAATCGTATAGGTCTTTTTCGGTACGATACTCAGTGCTGCTGAGTCGGCGGAGGCTGGCGTAGAAGGAACGACAGTTGCAAACGCAAGCAGTACTGCAAACGCAGCGACAACTGTGCTCTTAAAGCTCGTCATTATCTTTATATCCCTCATTTTACTTTTTAAAAATAAGTGTTAGCAGTATTGTACCACTAAAACCTACCACTCGCTATGTAACTTATGGTTGTCGTATAGATACCGGCTCGCAGCTCCGGACTCGAGTTGATGATGTAGCTGACGGTGAACTTTTTCATCAGGCTGACGTTCGGTGAAAATGCGACGACATCACCTGGAACAAACTTATAGAAATCCGGGACACCATAGTCAGGCGAGGCCACGGCGTTCGCCCACGTTCCCTCCGGATCAATACCAATATCAGGTACGGTGTTTGCAACGAGGTTGATGCCGAACTGGTTTTTGCCAGGTGTACTCGCACTCGGCGTGGTCATGCCATCGATCACATTCGTGCCAGCGCTGAGTGGGGTACCGTTGGCCGTGATCGCAAATCCACCACTGGCGTTCGTGCCGACCGCCATCTGTGATTGGGCAGTAAGCGTAGTACTCGGGTTCAGCTGTCCCATGTCAACATAATAGTTGTCGTTCGTAGTCGTACAATTTTCTGACACCTCTTCGGCAACACAGAATACCAACATAGGAGGCACCTGCGTCTCGATAACGATTCCGCTTGCCACCTGTCCCCTGACTGAACCGAAATCTATCTGTGCACCCGATGCGTCGCCACTCGCGTGGCTCTTGAGGCGTATGGAGAATGCTTGTCCGTTGTCGGTTGGGTTCACAATACCCTCAAAGTTGTACGATGAGGCTTGTGAGATACCCATAGTTGGCGAACGGGTCAGGATGATACGGTTGGCTGTTTGTGACAAGATAGTAAAACTTGATTCACCAGTCTGCCCGGTAAGGATTGCGTCTGAGACATCAATACCTGGTGGCGCAACACATGGATGGTATGGAATCGGGTCGATACAAAACTGCATATCAAGTGAACCGACTGGATTCGGGCTCATATACGAAAATGAGACCTTGTACGATGTTGTGACACCGGGCTCAGAGCTCTGCATATAGAGGCTTCTGTCCTGAAAACGCTTTGCTTCTGTTACTGGTGCTGCTAGAAACAGCACTGCTAGGAGCAGTGCGATCAGTTCCTCTGGCCACAGGTGACGCTGCGCAAAGAGGAACTCGTGAAACCGAACGAGCCTGTGGTGCATACCTGTTATTGTACTAGATGAAAGTACTGAACCGTAAGCAATAAGAGAACCGGCCTAATGTGGCCGGTTCTCTTGAGTTGCTTCAGACTAGTGAATCTAGTACTGAGGAGCAGCGAGGTAGTTAACCTTGGTCGTGTATACACCAGCTGGGGTATCCGCAGCGATGTTCGCGACGTAGCGCATCTTTGCGGTTGCACAAGAGATAACTTCTTCATCTTGCTGAGCGATTGGCTCTGGGACAGTCAAGCTCGATTTGAGGAACCTGAACTTTGCAGTACCAGCGTGGCCAGCACCGTCGTCGAGCGTACCAAAGGCCTCGTCGTAGTTGGTTTGTGCTGTCTGCGGCGTTGGGTATTCAGGTCCAGACTGAGCCTGTGCTCCACCGAGGGTTATAAACGGTGCACTGTCTGGAGTTTCGTAGTTGGTTGCCCAATCTGCATCTTCTGGTGTTCCGCCAGGGCCGTCACCGTCGAGGTCGTCAAGACCTGCGTCGACGAAGCCAAGACCGAACTGCTCAGTTCCTGGGGTACTAACAACTTCCGATGGCATATCAGCAATTTCGTCACCAACGGTGTTCGCGAGGGTGTTACCGGAGTAGTAAACCGTTGCACCACCAGATGAGTTGGATGATAGACGCCAGTAGGAGTAAACATCCCATGCCTTACCTGTTTCCAGTGAGTACTCAGCGTCTGGGTTACCCAGGTTGAGGCGGTTGTTGTTGATCTGCTCAATAGCATCACATGAACCGTGAGTCTGGCCAGTACCGAGATCAACGGTGTCACGGTTACGGGTTCCAACTGAGAAGGCCATAGTTTCCAGGACCTTCGTGGTGATGTGGATTGAGTCGGTCATGACATTCGCGACCGTTACACCACCGTCGATGACCGTGTGATCGGTGTCGTCGAGTGGAGTTGCGTCGTTTTGGCTACCGATCATGCTCGAACCATCACTGTAGGTGTTGAGTTTTACGAAGAAGTGGCCGCTACCAGGGTTGGTAATATGGATTGACTCCGAAGCCTTGAAGACAATCTTGACTTCAGTACCATCAGTGAGACTAAGTTCTTCACCTGATGTCGTGTTCGAGAGCGTCACGTAGTTACTCTTACCAGTTAATGTACCTGAGTGACCTGAGTATTCAGTGTCCTCAAGGTTAGATTTAGCAAAGGTCCAGGCAGTCGAGTAGGTTATAGGTGAGCCACCTACGTAAATCTGGAATTCACCATCGTCAGGAGCAGTGGCTGAAGGTGCCTGGGTAAATGCGCTGACAAACTCTAGGTCACTGCGACCGTTCGGGTGAGCAGCTGAGTTTAACTCGCGGGTTGAGTCAGCGGTGTTGCCGTCGTTGTTCGGGTCAGCGTCACCAGTGTTGTCACCAGGCGCACGACAGAAACCAGCAGCGACTGTACAGTACTGGAATGAGAAACCTTCGACGTCAGCATCACTGCTGATCGTAAAGGTGAACGTCTCACCAGTTTTCTTACCATTTGGACCAGAACCTGCTGGTGCATAGTTCTCGCCAATCGAGTTCGGTGCGGCATTGGAGTTACCCGAACCGTCCGTATCGATGAAACCAGGCGCCGAGCTGGATAGCATCAGGGATCGCTTGGTCAGCGGGTTGAGCGCATCAGCGAAGGCCACACCTGCAGGGAGTATCGTTGCAGCCACAAGTGCCACAGCGCTACCAAGCAGCGTAGACCGCTGAGCGATCGCTTTGAGTGTATACATTTTTGTATATCTCCTTGTTGGTTTTTATTTCTGTTCCCTGCTAACAGGGGGTACATTGCGAAGTTTAGCATTAGAACTTCGTTAGTGCAATAGACTTTTCTACAATATTTATAAATTTACAACGATTTGTAGATCTATCAATAGTATGGTGTGACGATGACACCGTAATCACCCGAGAAGTGCCCAGCTGGAGTCAGGTTCGAAACATTGATGAGCATCGTGATGGTGTAGTGGGTTTGACCCCAGTCGAGCGTACTGCTCGCTAGGACATCTTCACTGATGTAGCGGAACTGGTTTACATCGTCATAGTCACCATCAACGATACCGAATGTTTGCTGGTCGGCGGGCACTTGCACCGGATCAGCGCCAGCGACAGGTGAGTTGTTCTCAACGAGATTTATACCAAACTGCTCGGTACCTGGGTTTGAGGCGGCTGCGGTCGTCATCGCATCGATGCTGTGGGTGCCGAACTTGGGCGGATCACCTGCTAACTGCAGAATGTACCCACCTGTCAGATAGCTACGGATCTTGACGATGGCCGTTTTTGTCGTCGGCTGGTCTGGCGAGAGCGTTCCAACGCTCGACTGTCCTGCTTCGACGATAACTTCGAGAAGTGGCTCGTTTTCGGTGAGGGAATCAAAGGTCGCAGTCGAACCTGTGCCTGTCGTACCACTGATAGACAGATCACCAATCGAGGAGCGTGCACAGTACTGACCAGAACACTGCTCATCACTGCTATTAAACTCGGTTTCAACCACCTGGAAGTTTTCTGAACTAGAAGACGTCGCAGATGCAGGAGTGGAGATGCCGATCACGAAAAGTAGTGCTAAGAGTGACAGCACGACGCGTGAATAGTAGCTTACCCCCTGTTTTTGTGTATGCATTCCATCTCATAGTACCACTGTAAACAAGGCTGGCGCAAAGCTATCGAATATAGTACTCTAGACGTAAGCACGATCAAAAAACAACAATCTAAACTATGGAACCAGAAAAGAGCAATCCAGAGGCGAAAACACCTGAAACCGAACAGGCTCCTGCTGACGCGCTCAGCCGTACTCCTGAAGAGCTCGAGCAGGAACAAGCCGCATCAGCTGCGGCCGGTGAGTCGAGTGCAAAGAGTGGCGAACCCGAGGAGAAAAAGGTCTCGCCGTTCAAAAAGTTCTTTCGCAAAGTCAACCTCTATATCCTTATCTTTGTTCTGCTCTCGGCTATCGCTGGCGCTTACACGATCGTCTCCTACCTGAACAGCCAAAAGGAAGCGCCAGAAGCCAGCATCGAAGGTCAAGCGCTCACGACCGAAGCGCTCAAGCAGCTTGCCAACACCGATGCATCAGTCGGCAGCACGTCGCACACCCTCAATATCCAGGGTAGCGTTGTCATCAATGGCCAGACATTGGCACGTGGTAACCTCAACGTCGCTGGCAATATCCAGTCTGGCGGTAGCCTCACCGCACCTAGTGTCACGGTCTCAGGCGCTGCAAACCTCGGTCAGGCCCAGATAAACAGCTTGCAGGTCGCAACTAACACCGCCGTGCAAGGTAGTACGACGCTACGTGACCTCAATGTCGCTGGTGCATCATCGTTCAGCGGCCCCCTCACCGCATCACAGATCACGGCTTCGCGCCTGATACTCAGTGGTAACGCAGTCCTCGAGGTTCCAAACCACCTCAGATTCACTGGTCCGACACCAAGTCGCAGCGTTAACTCGAGTGTGCTCGGTAGTGGCGGTTCCGCTTCGATCAATGGCTCCGATACCTCCGGTACGATCAACATTAACACTGGCAACAACCCGACACCAGGCTGTTTCAGTCAAATCACCTTTTCGAAGCGCTTTAGCGCGCAACCACGTGTCCTCGTCAGCCCAGTCGGCTCAGGTGCCGGACTGACTCAGTACTACGTCAACCGCAGTGAAACCGGCTTTAGTATCTGTACAAATAACGCAGCACCAGCTAACCAAACCTTTGCGTTCGATTACTTTGTCTCCGGCTAGACGTCGACGAATACGTCGACACGGTCGGCTTTGACGTGCAGTAGAGCCTTTGGTAGTTTGAACGTCTTTTCACCATCTGGCGTCTGCACCGCAAGCGTACCTGGCACGAGCATACAGAGAAAGTTATGGTGGTGCGGCATGATGTCGAACGGACCAGTCTCGTTGGTGGCACTGAGACTATACGCGGCGCCTTCGTAGTAGACGTTGAACGGCGCGTAGACCTTCACATCGATCGTCGGCTTGCCGCCTGTGATGGGTGTCGCCTGTTCCGTCTCTGTCGCTTCCGGCGCTGGTACTGCTGTCGTCTCGTCTGCCATGGCTATTTGGTCTCTTTAGCCGGTTCCTTCTCGGGCTCGGCCTCTTTTTTCACATCCGGCGTTGCTTCGGCAGGTACAGCTGGCTCGGCAGGCGTCTCTGGCGCTTCTGCTTGTTTTGGTGCGTCTTCACCATCCGCCTCGGCTTCTTTCTTGCCGATGATAGCCTCAACGCCATCAAGCGTTTGCTCACGAGTCATGTGCTCACCCTCAACACCCGTCACCTTGAACATGACGTTAAAGCGTTGTTTGAAGAACTCTATCAGTTGTTTGGCTTTGTTATAATCATCGCGGTCTTCGGCGGAAAGCTCCGACTCACCGATGATGGCGATGATGCCTTTGAGTGATTCGTATTTTTGCAGGATAGCGGTTGCGCGCATCGCGAGGTCATAATGACGCTCACCGACAACTTCAGGGGTCAAAAGGCTTGATTTTGAAGCCAAGATATCAACCGCCGGACGAATACCCTGGGCAGCAACCGCACGGCTGAGGACGATGGTTGAGTCGAGCTCGTGCTGGATCATCTGCACCGCCGGGTCGGACAGGTCGTCTGCCGGCACATAGATGGTCTGAAGTGCGGTGATAGAGCCATTCGCATTGCTCGCCAGGCGGTCCTGGAAGGTCTTGATGTCAGAAAAGACCGTCGGCTGGTAGCCACCCTCGGCAGGTGTCTGGTCGATGATGGTTGAGACTTCGTTCTTAGCCTGAATATAGCGATACATGTTGTCGGCGAATAACAAGACGTCCTTTTTCTGATCGTCGCGGAAAAACTCAGCCAGCGTGATAGCCGACAAACCGATCAAACTACGTTGGACCGGGTTTTCGTTCATCTGCCCGAAGAACATGGCGGTCGTTTTGAGGAGATCGTTGTCACCGAGCGTCTTGTAAAGCTCGTGACCCTCACGAATACGCTCGCCAATACCAGCGAACATGCTGATTGCACCCGAGCCCTCGGCGACGTTGTTGATGATTTCCATCGTGAGAACCGTCTTGCCGACACCGGCACCTCCAACAATACCGATCTTGCGACCTTTGACGAACGGTGTGAAGAAATCAAGCACCTTGAGACCAGTCTCAAGCACGTCATCCGGGCGGCTTTCGAGGCTGGTTTCTTGGAAAGATGGGGCGAAGATGGCACGTTTTGGCATTTTTTCGAGCGTCGCGTCATCGAGCTGCGGCTTGCCATCTATCGGACGGCCCATCGCGTCCCAGACACGTCCAATCATCGCTTCACCAACCGGTATCTCAAGACTACGACCGCTGCGGTTGACCTTGTCGCCCTTTTGGATGCTGTAATCACCACCGATATTGAGGCAGATCGCCATATCGCCGTGCGCCAGGCTGCTGACAAGCAGCGGTGATTTGAGCTCGTTGTCGACGTGAAGCATTTCGTTAACGTTTGGAATATCCTCGTCAAAACGAATCTTGATGACGAGCCCCTTGAGGCTGCTGACGGTCCCTTGTTTGTATGCGGTTTGCTTGTCGCTCATATCACTTTCCCCCTGCCGCGCGGATCTTTTTCAGACCAGCCAAGCTCTCTTTGAGGCGGGTGTCGACCTGATTACGTTTGGCTCGGTTGTATTCGGTATGAAGTTCCTTGGCGGTCTCAACGGAACGTTCCTTTGCAGCTGACATCGCTTTGAACCGACTGGCAACCTGAGCTAGTCGGCTATCATAGATGAACTGGGAGATTGTCAGACGAAGGATCGAGTTCTCAAGATAGGCGGCCACAGCGTAAGAGCTTGGTTCAAAGATGTAGGTTTTTTCGCTAATGACCGTGTCATCGAGCGTACTCAGGTCTGCTGCTCGACCCTTACTCGAAACAACCTCGGATAGGTCAACGTCTTTGATGTCCTGCTGACTCAGTGACACGTAATCCTGGTAAAATATCCGGCTCTGGCTGTATTTTCGGACGATATCCATCAACGGATCGACGTTGATGTAGTCTTTTTCCGGCAGGTCGAAGTAGTAGGTGGCGTCAACGTGTGCTTGCTTGAGTTTGAGGGCGCCGTGGTGACCGATGACGAGCACATCGTTCTTTGTTTCATCGTAGCGCTCGAGGACCCGACGGATCAGACGTTGGTCGATATCTCCGCTGAGACCCCCTTTTGCAGTGATGAGGATAAGGAGCTCCTTGTCGATCGGTTTTTCATCGACTTTGCGGCCGAAGTTGAACAACACATCGACACGAATCTGCTTGTAGATGTTCCACACAGCGTCAAAGAACTGGTTACTGATCAGTACTTTGTTCTTCGTCTTGGCAATCTGCATCGTACTGAGGCTCTCGAGTGCCGATGTCAGGCTGACCACTGAACGAACAGAGGCTTCTTCGGCCTTGATCTCAAGTGGACGGCGCATCTACTTTTTCTCCTCTGACTTGTCGTCGGCTGGTTTTTCTTCGGCTGGCTTATCGTCTGGCTTTTTCTCATTAGCTGCGGCTTCACTCTCGGCGGCTTTAGAGGCCTCCTCGGCTTGGCGTTTCTTTTCGGCGTCGTTCTTGGCGGCCTTGTCGATAGCAGCTTTTTTGACTTCATCGATCGTCATGACTTCTGCTTTTAGTTGGGCACAAAGCTCATCAAAGTTACCCACCATCTCCTTGTCCTCTTGAAGCTTGGCACCGTAGTCATGGACACGCTCTTTGAGCTTTGGAATGTTGATGATTTCTTCTGGTGCACTCTCGAGTACTATCGTCATCAAAAACTGCTGCTCTGCGAAGCTATAGATCTCGCCAATCGACTGATTCATGAGCTTGAACAACACCTTACCTTTATCATAGTCGGCTTGGGCTTGTGGGCTGAGCTCGGTACCAAAGTGAGCATACTCCTCAGCGGTTCGGTAGCCAGCGAGCGTCAGGTTGAGTTTGTCGGCCAGGCCCTTTTGACGCTTGTTCTGACCGACACCACCGACACGCGTCACCGATAGCGCCGTACTGACCGCTGGACGCATCGTGTCTTTGAAAATCTGGCTATCCAGAATCCACTGACCATCGGTGATGGACATAATGTTGGTCGGCAGATAAGCTGTAATGTCGCCACCTGGAGCGTAGACGATCGGAAGCAACGTCTGACTCGCGTGGTTTGACTCAGTCTTGCCACCACGCTCGAGCAGGCTGGAGTGGGTGTAGAACATGTCGCCCGGATAGCTGTCACGTCCCGGGCTGACGCCGGCGATCAGCGAGATTTCACGATAGGCCTGAGCATGCGCCGTCAGGTCATCGTAAATCATAAGCGTGTCCATGTTTAGCTCGTGCCAGAAATATTCGCCATGCGCCGCACCGACGTAGGGAACGAGGTAGGTCAGGATAAGAGATTCGAACGAGTTCGTGACGATCACGATGGCTTTTTTGAGTGCATCGTTTTTCTCGAGGCTACTGACAAGGTCGGCCACGTCACGCTGACGCTTGGCAATCAGGACGTAGACGACAGTGATGTCGGTGTTCTTCTGGTTGATGGCGACCTGTGCTGCCAATGCCGTCTTACCGACCTTGCTATCACCGAGCATCGCCATGCGCTGACCTCGTGCCAGCGAGTATTCAAGGTCAAGTATGGTCACGCCGGTCTCAACCGGTGTATCAAGCAGTTCACGTTCGAACAGTGCCGGTGCCTTGTGGAAAACGTCCCATTCCTTATCAGGCTGGATAGCGCCTTTGCCGTCAATCGGCTCACCGAATACATTGATGACTCGGCCGATAAAATTCTTACCAACAGGGGTCATGATGTCACGGGATTCGATAACACAAACAGCACCGACCTGAAGTGGTGACGGGTCAAGCTTCATAACGACAACGTGGTCTTCGAGAATTTCATGCACGTAGCCGCGCGTATCATCACTGAACCTCACCGTCGCGTGTACGTTCGTCGGCTGCAGGCCTTTGACAGCGACCATGAATGAGTCGATGCCGATGATCTCTCCTACAGGATTGCTAGCGGCGACCAGCTTTTCGAAAATCTTACTTCCCTGCACGCAGTGCCTCCAACTCTTTTTGCAGCACGGCGCGGCTGCCAGCGAGGCGTGAACGTAAACTGAGATCAAGTACATGGTTCGGCGTGCGCAAATACACTCCAGCGATGAGACCAGGCTGTAGTCCGACGGCTAGCAGTGCTTGTGGATGAATCGAGCTGCGAAGCCATTGGACCATTTGCTCCAAGCTCTTATGGTCAGCTTCAACCGCAAATGTCATATGAACGACCGGTGCTTCGTCTCTCAGGGTACGCAGTTCCTTCACGAGCGTTGTGCAGTCCTGGCTGTCTTTGAGTTTCAAACGGTTTTCTTTTAAAAAATCAGTTAACTGCTCGGTCACTTTCAGCTCTGGTGCTTTGCCTGCTCCAGCCTTGGCTCGAACCTTTGCGGCTGTAAAATCATTTTCCAGTTGCTCGGCATCACGAACCAAATGCGCGACATCAATCCGACTGATAACGCGCTCAGGCACCACGAAGCTGGTGTGGGAAATTGCCTTGGTCTCGTTCATAACTTCATGTCATCCACTATCGCTTGTTTGTTTGCCTCCATCTGCTGAATGATGCCTGGCAGCTGTGCTTTCATATCAAACTGGTCACCAAGTGCGGCAGTTACATAGTGCTCGACAATAATGGCCATGTTCTTTTCGAAGGCACCTATGAGCATAGCCTGCTGCTCGACGACACCCTTTTGTAGTAACTCACCCAGCTGGTGGTACTGGGTCTGAAGCGCCTGAACACTGGCTGCTAGCGTTTGGAGCGCGGCGCTCTGGGCTTCTTCCATCGCTCTTATTCGGTCCTCGTTCTTTTTGGCCACGGCAGCCAGCGTCGCCTCTTGGTCGGCGACGGTCTTTTGGATGGATGCACTGAGTTGTTGGTGCTGAGCCTGAAGAGTCTGAGTACTAACACTGAGGGCTTGGAGTGCTTTATTCTGGGCATCTTCGACCGTTTTGCCATACTCGGCGAACTTTTCGTTGAGGTTTTTTGTGATGTGATCGCGGAGTGTCGCGTTACTCCTGGCTATCTCGGCGAATTGCTCGTCGAGCTGGCGCGCCATGTGCTGCTTGAGTTCGGTGTTGACGTGCGCGACGGTTGCATCAAGGTCTTGTTTGAATAGACTGGCGTTCTCATTGATAACACGTTCGAAGTAGAGTCTGCCTTGGGCGCGCATTTCTTCACGAAATTCTTCATCAAAAACTTGGCTGATCTGATCAGCCGCTTCATCCTTTGGAGTCGTCTTTTTGTGTCCGAATATCGCCATGTGATCCCACCTTACTTACGCGTCATAGCCTTAAGAGTAAATATACCGCGAAAAGGCCAATTATTAAAATCACGACACTGGTCAGAATGATCTCGAGCAGAGCTCGAAAAATCGACTTTTTGGACATTGGGTTACGGCCGATCGAAATGACGCCGTTTCTCACCCCTGAGTAGAGGATGGCAATGGCGGCAATAATACTGATTGCGGTGATGGCCATGCTGAGATAGATGCGGATCGGACTGACCTCTTTTTCGGCGATGGCTTTACCGATGCGCTGTAGGGCGTCGGGAACGTTTACCTTGGTGCTCTCGTCATTCGGGTTGCTACGGATATCGATCGTGACCGGTACTGCGCCGAGCAAGACCGTTTTGTTCTCCTTACCAGAGGTATCTTTGAGGGTTGCTTTGCCAAGAACAACCTCTTTGCCAGTAAATTTTGCGTTCGCACGGCCGAAGACTGTTTTTTCCTTGGTACCCGCTTTCATAGCGACTCCGTTGATCGACGAAAGCGTCACGTAGTCACCTGCCGCGATCGGGCCGTTTTGGGTGCTGACGATGACATTGTAAGTACCAGAGACAGCGACAAAGACTTCGTTCTGGGCGCCTTCGTTCGAGATCGTGAACGGTAGTTGATTTCGGTCGACAGTCACGCCAAACATGCTCTGGAGCTCAGCCTGAACGGCAACTTTGACACGATTTGAGTCCTTGCCGGCCAGCTGGACGATCGTACCAGTATCGATAGGTTTATCCGTCAGGTAGCCTTGGACGTTGCCGCCGCCATAGCTATTTGCAGCCATAACGGATGGCGTCGCCATGAGCAGCGCGACAGCCATGACCACTGTTGCAACGATAGGAATCCGATGAAGTTTCACTGTTTATTTAGGCTCCACTTGGCCATTACAAATACTTGAGGTTATTGTACCATAACCGCTTTGGTAAATTCGGGGGTCAAACCGGTTGTTCGCTCAGCTAAAATCCGCCTGATCCACAGCATAAGAACGATTGTCAGAAAAAACGTAACTGTAGTAGAATAAGCGCAAGCTTTGATGGACCACCACACGTCACAGTGAAACAAACAAATTTTACGATTTAACAGAGTAAAACAAAGCACATGACTGTGTGGTGTCACCTGCCCACTAATTTGTATAGGCGCTTCCTGTGGCTAGGATTGGCCATTATTTTGCTGTGTGTAGGATTAACTACAACACTATTTTTCAGTCATGTTTCTGCTGCTGCCGATATCAACCGGACGATCAGCTTCCAGGGGCGCTTGTTTGACACTGATGGTAATGTCGTCCCTGATGGTTACTACAACATCCAGTTCAAACTCTACCAAGATGGTACTGGGACAACCGAGGGTAATACCGGTGGCTCTCTCGAATGGACCGAAACCTACATCAATAACGGTGGTAATAACGGTGTTCACGTCAAGAACGGGTACTTCTCGGTCAAGCTCGGAAGCATTACGCCATTCGCTTCTCTCGTTGACTGGAATCAGGACACACTCTGGCTTTCGATGAATATCGCCGGTTACGACTCCGCCTGTACTTCGTTCGACAGTGCACCATGTGAGGCTGACGGTGAGATGCTGCCGATGAAACGAATGACCTCGACGGCATACGCCATGAACGCCGGTTCCCTGTCCGGCAAAACTGCCGATAATTTCCTGCAGCTTGCGCAAGGTGTCCAGACCGATGCGACCACCAACAGCAGTATCTACGTCAACAAGACTAATACCGGTAACCTCATCCAGCTACAAAACACTGGCGCTGACGTCTTTACCGTGACGAATGCCGGCAATATCCGACTTGGGCATAATGCGGATCATACTATCTCGGTCGCAACCTCTGGATCTGACACTGCTGGTCGTCAACTAACAGTTTCAGCCGGGTCTGGAGGCAGCGGTAGTAGCAGCGCAGGAGGTGAGTTAGTGCTCCAGGGCGGCGCGGCAGGTGGATCTGGTAACGGTACGAGCAGCGGACCGAACGCGGTTGACTCAGAAGATTATGAGGGCTTTTCTAACGGCACAACTATCACTACCTCAAACTCTACCTTTACCGGCATGTATACTCACGCCAGTGGTTCACAAACTTTCTCAGATGAGTGGTCGGTTGCTGGCACGATGTCAGGAAAATACACCTACTCAGCCTTCTCTACTCAGTCATTCTCATCAACCGGTACCCAGGCACTGCGCATGTATCTCATGATGCCCTCCTTGCCCGCTTCCACAGTTGCCATAGCGCAGACGCAGCTTACCGGCTCGACGACAGCTCAAGTTCGCCTCGATAGCAGCGGTCGTCCATCTCTACGTAATGCATTCACGAACGTTGCCAGCAGTAGCACCTCAATTCCGACCGATGTCCCTGTCAGGATGGAATGGAAGATCACGAACGGCAGCAGTACGCAACAAGTATCTTTCTACTGGGGAGCTAACTTACACGGTACATCGGCTAACATAACGCTCAACGGACTCTATAACCAAGGTAACTCTAACTCTTTGGACGTCGGTATTATCTCGGCGACCTCAGGCTTCACCCTCTACATCGACGAATGGGCCCATGGTAGCGACTGGATCGGTGCCCTCCTGATCGCGAGTGGAGGAAACGTAAAGATTGACTCTGGCAACGGAGTGGGTCTCGGTAATGACGGCACAATTGCTATCGGTACAGCCAACGCCGGTGCGATCGTGATCGGCGGCGGCTCTGCATCACTAGGGCAAACCATAGAGATCGGGGCAAGTAATATGGTCGGAAGTTCATCAAACGTCACGATCGGTTCAGGAGCACAGGCTGATACCGGCACGACCACCCTGCAGGCCAAGGATAATGTCTCAGTCTTGGTCGGCGGTGAAAGTCGAGCATCATTCACCCAGGATGGTGTTCAGATCGGTGACGGAGGGTCGTCAGGCACCCCATCTCTGCTCACTTTAGACGCTGGAACGTCGGACCCGAGTACGTCGCTCGTCGGTAGCATGTACTACAACACGACGATCGGTAAGGTACAGTGTTACGAGGAAGATGGTTGGGGTGCCTGTAGCGCCGCGCCTGACACCTTCGTCTCTATCACCCCAACATATGCCGGTATGGTGAGTAACAACAGCGGCACCGGAACGCTCAGCACTGGTTTCTGTTCTGACACACTCAATATCCTCGACGGCAGCTCCGCACAAGCATCAATCTGTGGCACCAACGAAACCTACAACTTCTACAAATGGACAACTGCGCGGGGCACCTCACAAACGCGCGCTCTCTATGTCAGCTACAAATTACCGTCGACCTTTAGTGGATTTGTTTCTGGAACCACGAAGCTCAAAGGAAAGACTGACCATGCTAACTCGGTGATCAGTTACCAGCTCTATCGCAACAGCTCAGCTGGACTTGACGACTGCGACGCCGCCGTATCGGTATCGAGCGGTAACCAAACAACCTGGCAAACGGGTACTGCCAGCGGAAACTCTGATCCAGCAGCCTGTGGTTTCCAAGCCGGCGACTCACTCCTTATGCGAATAGATCTCGCAACCTATAACAACCAAAATGCCTATATCAGTGACATTACGTTTGCCTTCAGTCACGAATAGTACTCCCGGCCTTGATTTATCCCTGTTATGCTAAAATAGTAGTATCTAATCACGGTGAGAATCGCTTCGGTAGAAGCGTATGAAAGAACGATTGTGGAATCAAAACATACAGACAAACAGACCGCACGTAGTGCTCGTACAAGTCAGTATGCCCGGCATGATCAGCGTTTACGTGTTCAAGGCCGACGCACGATGAGCACTGCTATAGAATCACAACCAACCCTACGACAAGCACAGGCAAATCCTAAACAAAATCTCTCGTGGTCAAATCTCAAAAAACGACTCAACCGTTCAAAACGGAGCTCCGTCCTGATCATCGGTGGTATTGTGCTCATTGGTGCGGTAGCTGCTGGGATCCTCATCCAGCAAACAGCAATGACTAAAGAGGAGGCTGAGACTAGTCAATCGAGCGAACTCATAGAGAACCTCGAGTATCAGACCGTCATCCCGGAAGGCAACACAATTAGTGACCTTGGCGGCTGGCGGCGAGTTAGTCCACCAGGTGAAGCCCCTGTTTATGCCTATAGTGACAAAATCGGTGGGGTTGCTATCAATGTCAGTCAACAGCCGCTGCCGGCTAGTTTCGTTGGTAAAGTTGACCGCGAAATCGCAGAGCTTGCAAAAGCCTATAGCGCTACGACGGAGATAACCGCCGGTGAAACAAAGGCCTACCTAGGAACATCAGCAAAAGGTCCTCAATCGGTCATTTTCACGAAGAACAACCTACTTATTATGATCAAGTCGCAGCAACAAATAACCAACGACGCATGGTCGGACTACATAAAAGCTCTCGACTAGTCTAACGAACCTGGGTCTGCTTGTAACGCTCAATAGATTTTACAAGCTTGCTGTCGGATTTGAGGTTTTCGTAATAGAGTAGCTGATCAATGAGGATGATAACTTCGTCCTCAGGGCCATGAATCTCTTCGCCCAGTTTGATCAGTTCAACGCTGTTTTGTTCGTCAGCTGCTTGCTCAGAATTTTCGGCACTTGTCTCAGCGTCCTTCTTGGGCTGCAAGTAGTAGACATCGGTCATTTTCATGGCAGTGTCCGTAAACGGCTTTAGCTTGCCGTAGTAGGCTTGACCATTTACAAGAAAAGCTGCTTGGTATTTTGATGTATCGATCGCTGTCTGGGCGTTCTTCTCTTCGGACTGCCACAACCACCAGCCGATACCGAGCACGGCGAGCAGGATTAAAACGGACATAACCACCTGAAAGCCTCGCCATAGACGAGAGATTTTAGGTGCCTTTAAAGAAATAGCTTGGGGAGGACGAGGAGTAACCTGTGGTCGTGCTGGTGTCGGTTGGGGTACCGTAGTCTGGATAACACGGCGCTGCAAATCCTGCTGAGAAACATTTCTCACAGGCGGTCTCGTCGGACGAGGCTGCTTAACATCCATGTTTATTTAATCCACTCCACTTACGTATCAGAGATAATCTTAGCATAAGCGATATAGAGCCATCAATTGAGTTGACGGGGGTTAGGCTTCTTTGCCAAGGCGGGCTTTGAATGAAACGGCCGCTTCATTCAACCCTAGGACACTCAGCGCCCCAACCAAGATGCAGAGTTCATCGTAGCGTTTTTTGCTCGCGTTCTTGTCATACTCATCGAATTTTGTTCGTACCTGAGTTACGAGCCACTTCTCCTGATTGGCTGTCAGTATAGTGGATGGCTGTGTGTCGGCTGTTTTAGTCACGACCTCAAGCGAACGAGCAGAGCGATCACGTTTTATCAGGTGACCTTTGGTAATCAGGCCATTCACATGAACAGCGACGGTGGAAACTGATTTGTAGTTGAGAGCCCTCATAATCTCGCGGTAGCTCGGACCATAACCATGACCAGCGATAAAACCCTCTATGAAACTGAGTAATTCACGTTGCTTTTTACTCGGTCTATTTTCGCTTGACATTCTTTTGTCCCTTGCGTGCTCGGCGAGGTTTTCGAAATACCCAGTATTTGAGACCGATAAAGGTCCAGAGCGTAAAGAAAGCGGCAGCGATGAACTGACCGATATATGGGGTGATATCGAAGTAGTATGACAGACCGGTGATAATACCGAGGTTAATAAAGTAGTTGAGACCCATGAAAATGATGAAACGAGTCAATTCCACTCCAGTCTTTCGCCGTCCCTCACCCTCGTGGAACACCCACTTCTTGTCGACGATGAAGAAGGCGGCATGAGCGATCACACTAGCAATTGCAAGCGCAGTGACCTCAGGTAGTTCAACGATTTCATACAGCACAAAGAACCCGATGTAGGTCCCCCAAAACAGAACGTTGCCTGCGAGTTGCAGCTTGATAAACTGAATCAGGTTTTTGAGCGTGAGCTGTTTTTTGATTTTCTCCATGAGCTTTTCTCATTGTACCCTATCACAGCCCCGGCGAGCAGCCACCACGTGATGCTGAGAGGATCATCAGACCAAACATGAAGCAGCAAGCCGATCGCCACGTAGCCGAACAGTGTGACGAGGAGCGCTCGACTCAGCACTTGCTGTCGTCGATTCTTCGACAGTCGGTAGGCAACGTATCCCACGACACACAAGAAGAAAATAAGGCCCACGATGCCAGTTTCTTCGGCAATCTGCACAAAGTAGTTCTCACTGATCTTTCCTTGTTCTCCGTAGTATGACGCTGGTCCTGCACAACCAACCCCGCACCCAAGTGGTTGCTCAACGACTCGCGTGATACCGTTCAGTGTTGCGGTAAGATGCTTGTCGGTCGAGCCCTCCGTCAGTGACGGATCACCCGGACTTGAGTGAAACACCGCCTGACGTAATACCGCGACATTCACGGCCGCATAGAACATGCCCGCAAACGTGATCACAAGTACGGCAAGCAATCCGATGATATACGTCAGCTTCAGCCGGCGCCCAATAGTGTAGAAGGCATATGCCATGAGCGCCACGACCATACCGATCCAGGCACTACGCGAGCTGGACAGAATAAGCCCCCAACCGAGTAACCCAAGTAGCGAGATGCTAACCCATATTGGCAACCGTCGTACCTGGGTGATAACGAGAATGATTGGCAAGATCAGAAACGCTCCAAAATCATTTGGCCCCCGAAGTGTCCCGAAAGCACGCAGCAAATCAGGATTATTGTCAATCAGGGTATACGGCGCGATTGTCACCCCTTTTTCGTAACCAAACATTACTAGGTAGTCACTCGGAATAATGAGAATCTGCATAATACCAAGTACCGCGACAAATACGCCTGCACTCACGACAAACCACATACCTCGCACGAGCCAGGTTTCTGATAGATTGCCATACCTGAAAAGCAGGTAGGCGAGCGCAGCAATACCGAGATAACGAAGGTTCATCGCCAGGCCAGCCATAACCGCTTGGGAACCGTTTTCACTCCAAAATGTAATAGCCAGTACTACGCTCAGGGCTATATAGAGCACAACTCCGATGGCGAGTGGATTTTTTGCCAACTGTCGAAGAGCTGATCTATTCGTAGCCAGCCAAACGAATACTGGTAACACGAGTAGTACTAGCAGTAGTTCCTTCCAACTCTTCCATACCCATAACGGCCCAATCACTGTTCCACCCCAGGTTGATACGAAGGCATGAACCGGCATCATCACGAATATAAATCCTAGTCCAACCAACAGGGTACGGGTCAGCCAGGTCGGCATTGTTGCGTCTTGCGTACGGGCCATTATCACAATGGTACAATATCTCTATCCACTATGCCTGTTAAAACTATCCGTTTTTATACGCTTGCGCTCGTCGTTTTCGATGTCTTGGCCGTCTTGTCTGCCTTTGTACTCGCCTATATTTTGCGCGTTCAACTCGACAATCGACCGCTCGTCAATGAAATAGGCGCTCTCGATTTTTTCGTCACCTTTGCCCAGCTGACGCCGTTTTGGCTCATCACGCTCTGGGGGCTTGGGCTCTACAGCCCGGCTGTCTACCAAAAGCGTCTCACCGAGATAGGCAAATTACTCATGGCATCTTTCATCGGCGTTCTGCTCATCATCGGATACGACTACGTCGTATTGGAGCCTATCTTCCCAGCTCGCCTCGTACCCGTATATGCCGGTATCGCTACCTTTATATTTCTCGTATTTGGCCGCGAGATACTGCGACTCATTCGCGATATTGCCTATTACTTTGATCGCGGTATCCAGCGAGTCATGATCATCGGCAGCGGTGACGCCACCAAAGATATCATCGAGAATATCGGCAATACCAGACGGTCTGGTTACCGTGTTGTAGCGACGGTCGGTACCAAGGTGAAGGGTGAGATGGCCTACTTTCCGGTCGTCGAGGATGCCCTCGAAGCGCTCAGCAAACTAAAGGTCGATACCATCATTCAGACTAACTTGTACGAAGAAGCTGAGCGTAACCAGCACATCATGGGCGCTGCACAGGAACGACATATCAGCTACAGCTTCATACCCGGTGAAGCCGAGTTTTATTCCGGCAAGAATCAGATTGATGTTTTTCTCGGCTATCCTATCATCGGCGTTCATCAGACGCCACTGGTTGGGTGGGGGGAAGTCGTCAAGCGGGTCTTTGACCTCGTCGTAACCGTGCTGACACTACCGATTTGGGGCACACTGCTCGTTATCACGGCAATACTGCAAAAGATTTTGAACCCTGGCCCAATCTTTTATAAAAGTGGCCGACTGACCCGTTATTCGAAGCATTTCAAGCTACTCAAGTTCCGTAGCATGGGAGCGCAGTATGGAAAAGAAGACGCCGCGGTTGAATTTCGCGCCATGGGGCGAGAAGACCTGGCGCACGAGTACGAAAAGACTCGCAAGGTTCAAAATGACCCACGTATCACACGGTTTGGTCGCTTTATCCGTGCAACCTCACTCGATGAGTTGCCGCAACTAGTTAACGTCCTGAAAGGTGATCTCAGCCTAGTGGGTCCGCGACCAATATTGCCACAGGAACTGCATCTGTATCTTGGCCGAGGTTCGTTACTCCATAGCGTCAAGTCAGGCCTCACAGGGCTTTGGCAAGTTTCAGGTCGTAGTGATCTGCCGTTTGGGAAACGTGTGGAACTGGAACTTTACTACGCACAAAACTGGTCATTCTGGCTCGACATGAAGATCCTATTCAAGACTATTGGCGTCGTACTATTTCGCAGCGGAGCAAAATAGATGAAACAGCCTCGTATCGCAATCGTTCACGACTGGTTGACAAATATGGGGGGCGCGGAGCGTGTTGTTCTTGCCCTTCATGAATCGTTTCCCTCGGCGCCCATCTACACATCCGTATATGAGCCTGAGGCTCTCCCGTTATTTAAGGGTCTCGACATCAGAACAACGCGCTTACAGAAGTGGCCCAGAAGTCTTAGGCGCCTACACAAACTCTTTCCGATGCTCCGCGTGAACGCGTTTCGTGACCTCGACCTCTCTGAGTTCGACATCATCATCAGTAGTTCAAGCGCAGAGAGTAAGCAGGTGCAAAAAACACGTGAGGACCAGGTGCACATCTGTTACTGTCACACCCCGATCCGCTACTATTGGAGTCACTACGCGGAATACAAGAAGGACCCAGGTCTTGGTAAACTCAATTGGTTCGCAAAACTCGCGATGCCACTACTCGTACCTGGACTTAAAAAGTCTGACTACCATGCAGCACAAAACGTCGATGTATATGTAGCTAACTCAACAGAAGTGCAAAATCGTATACGTGAATATTATGGTAAATCCGCGGTGGTTGTTCATCCTCCCGTAGACAGCGAACGCTTCGCGAAAGTCAGTAAGCCTCTGAGTAAACGCAGTGGCTATGTCGCACTCGGCCGACAGGTGCCGTACAAGCGCATTGATCTGGCGGTTGCGGCCTGCTCTGAACTTGGTCTCCCGCTAACCGTCATCGGCAGCGGCTCAGAACATGAACGGTTAGTCACCATGGCCGGACCGACCGTCGAATTTGTCGAGGGTGCGAGCGATGAAGCTGTTGCGGCATACCTGGGCTCCGCAAAGGGTTTTATCTTCCCAGCCGAAGAGGACTTTGGGATTGTCCAGGTTGAGGCACTTGCAGCTGGCACGCCAGTGATTGCATTTGCGTCAGGTGGCAGTAAGGATATCGTCAAGGATGGTGAAGGTGGCGTCACGTTTGATACCCAGTCCGTTGAATCACTACAAACCGCGCTCATGACAGCTGAAAAAACTAGTTTTGAACCAGCAAAGTTGCAACGAATCGCAAAAAGATTTCACAAAAGTCTCTTCATCACTAAAATCCGTAAAATCGTGAGTGATCAACAAACCTAGAATCGTTCCAATATCTAATCTATGCATCTTTGTACACGTGTACAAAGATGCATATTCCCGGTAATTGGGTGTGTTATCGGTTCTTCTGTGCGAGTATAGTGAGGTTATTCGACAGTCACGCTTTTAGCGAGGTTTCTAGGTTGGTCGACATCATTGCCCCGCTCTACTGCCACGTAATATGCGAAGAGTTGTGAAGCCACATTGAAGATGAGTGGAGCGAGGAGTTCGAGCTTCGTATCAACGCGAACGACTTCTTCAGTACCAATCGCCTTTTCACTGTTAGTCACGGTGATGATGTGACCGCCGCGCGCTTTCATCTCGATGATATTGCTCATCGTCTTTTCATAAAGCCAGTTGTCGCTGACGAATGCCATTTCAAAAAACTTATCGTCGATGAGTGCGATTGGGCCATGCTTTAGCTCACCAGCCGCATAGCCCTCAGACTGGATATAGCTGATCTCTTTGAGCTTGAGCGCACCCTCGAGTGCCACCGGAAACAACGAGTCGCGGCCGACGTAAAGTGCGTGTTCGTAGTGTGCGTATTTCTTTGCTAGCGTTTTTATCGGTTCATTCTGTGAATTAAGCGTAGACTGGATTTCGTCTGGCAATATATCCAGCTCGGCGATGTATGGCCGGAGCTCTTTGAGGCTCATACCTTTTGCTTGTGCGATAACCAGACCAAATAGCAGCATTGCAACTGCTTGGGATGTGAATGCTTTGGTGCTTGCGACTGATATCTCTGCGCCAACATGGACATACACACCACCATCCACTTCGCGAGCGATCGACGACCCAACAGCGTTAACAATACCGAGACATTTCACGCCACGACGCTTCATTTCCTGCAGACACGCAAGCGTATCTGCCGTCTCGCCTGACTGCGAGACAAAGAGAGCTACCGAATTTTCTGGCACGTTGAACGATCGGTATCGCAGTTCTGACGCAATGGCGTTATGGATAACGACATCATCGGTAAACTGCTCTATAAAATAACTCGCGAGCATACCTGCGTAGTACGCTGTGCCGCAGCCGATGATAAATACGTTTTTTACTTCACGCAGCTCATCGTCGGTCATGTTGAGGCCGCCGAGGCGCAGTAAGTCTTGTTCCTTTAGGACACGTCCATTCAGCGTTGAGCGCAATGTTTCAGGTTGTTCAAAGATCTCCTTGAGCAGGAAATGATCATAGCCTTTTTTCTGAATCGCCTGGATATCTAGTTCGAGCTTTTCAACAACAGTATCGACTTTTGTGGCGGTGGCATCTGTTAAGTGCACGCCATCCTTGGAGCAGGTCGCCACTTCGTCGTCACGCAAGTAGACCACCTGATCAGTGTGTCCAACGAGCGCCGAAGGGTCGCTGGCAATAAAGACTTCCTCTTCACCAACACCAACAACAAGTGGACTGCCTTTGCGCGCAACGACGATCTCATCGAGATTGCCTTTTGCCATCACGGCGATACCGTAGGCGCCAATGACCATCTGGAGTGAGTCGACGACAGCTTGGTGTAAGTCTTTTTTATCCTGAGCCTGATAGATCGAGTCGATGAGTGCGGTAAATACTTCCGTATCTGTTTCACTGGCAAATTCGTAGCCACGGTCAGCGAGAACTTCCTTGAGATCCTGGTAGTTCTCGATGATACCGTTATGAACTAGGTAGATATCGCCGACATGATGAGGATGCGCATTGCGCTCACTTGGCTCGCCATGCGTCGCCCATCGGGTGTGTCCGATACCGATAATATCGTTGTGCTCAGACTCAGCGACCTTCTTGTCGAGTTCGGCTACCTTGCCCTTTTCACGCAGCAACGTCTCACCGTTCCGGCCGGCGGTTATGATACCAGCCGAGTCGTAGCCTCGGTATTCTAAGCGGCGCAAACCACTAAGTAGGATGCGCTGCGCTTCTTTGTTCCCAACATACCCGACAATTCCACACATTAACCTACCTACTTTGCGCGTTAGGGGATCAGATTTCGATTTAATACGTACATATGGGCTAGTTTGACCCAAAACCCAACACCTGCTTGTATCTCTAGATACTTCAAGGATATTCTTCCAACCACTATGGCATTACCCCGTACAAGACTAAGCTTAAGATGCCATGGAAAATCACTAGGTTCATGCGGTGTAAAAGTTACGTCTCGTTTATATACGACTCTAGTATAAGGTACAATGGGAGCATGCCAAAAATCCTTGTTAGTGGAGGAGCGGGCTATATTGGTAGTCATACCGTAGTCGAGCTACTCAACGTCGGTCACGAAGTTATTATCGTTGACAATCTCATCAACAGCAGTCGTGAGGCCGTTCATCGAATTCAACAAATAACTGGTAAGCAGGTGGCGCTCCACGTATTTGATTTACAAGATACCCATAAGCTCGACAGCCTCTTCGAGCAGAACACGGACATCGAAGCTGTCGTGCATTTTGCTGGTCTGAAGGCGGTTGGCGAATCAGTGAAAAAGCCTCTCTTGTATTACCGAACGAATATCGATGCGACGCTATCACTTCTGGAAGTCATGGAAAAGCACGAGGTCCATAAACTTGTTTTTAGTTCGTCAGCGACTGTATATGGCTCAGCCCCAATACCTTACTCAGAAAGCAGTCCAGCCGGTCAAGGTATCACCAGCCCGTATGGACAGACGAAATATTTTATAGAACAAATAGTCACAGATGCCGCGAACGCTAACCCAGATAACCAGTTCTCTATATTGCGCTATTTCAATCCTATAGGTGCCCATGAAAGTGGGTTAATTGGCGAGGATCCCCTTGGTATACCAAATAATCTCATGCCATTTGTAGCTCAAGTTGCTTCCGGCCGTCGCGAGAAGTTGTCTATATTTGGTAACGACTACCAAACCCCGGACGGTACATGTGTTCGCGACTATATCCATGTCGTCGATCTCGCGAAGGGTCATGTCGCTGCACTTGAACATCTGCAGACAGGTACGAATACCTTCAACCTTGGGTCTGGTAAAGGTACTTCAGTGCTTGAGCTCGTCAACGCCTTTACTGACACCACTGGTCAAGAGGTCGTATATGAGTTTGCGGATCGTCGCGATGGCGACCTACCGGCCTTCTACGCAAATCCCCGGAAAGCAGCTGATGAGCTTGGATGGAAAACCGAAAAAACTATTCATGACATGTGCCGTGATACCTGGAATTGGCAATCAAAAAACCCAAATGGATACACGGATAATAAGGAGATTTAAAGTATGGGAAAACCAATCATTATTGTTGGTGCCGGTCTTTCTGGTGCAACACTAGCGCGAAAATATGCCGAAGATGGCAAACAAGTTATTGTTATCGATAAGCGTGACCATATAGGAGGTAACACCTACGACTTCCTGAACGAGCACGGTGTCCTCATGGCGAAGTATGGAGCCCATATCTATCACGATTCCGATGATGAAACATGGGAATTTGTTAGTCGCTTTACTGAATGGTTACCATATCAGCATCGTGTCAAGAGCTTCGTCGAAGGTAAGCTCGTGCCTGTGCCGACTAATATCGACACCTACAATGCGGTACTTGGCATGGACTTTACTGATGGCGAAGAACTAAAGCAATGGGTTGAATCGCAACACCCAGACATTATTGATCCGAAGAACTCAGAGGAATCGGCTCTGAAACGTATCGGTAGTGATGTCATATATGAAAAAATGTTCAAGAACTACACCAAGAAGCAGTGGGATAAGTACCCCGCGGAGCTAGACGCCTCGGTGATGGAGCGTATCCCGGTACGCTATGACCATAATGATCGTTACTTCGGTGACACATATGAAGGGATACCAAAAGAAGGTTACACGGTCATGGTCCGCAATATGCTGGATCATGATAACATTCGAGTTATTCTTGGTCGTGACTACCATGATATGAAATTAGATGAGCCGGAATTGCTATTTTACACCGGCAAGATTGACACATACTTTGGAGAAAAGTTTGGTAAGCTCGAGTATCGTTCCATCGAGTTCGAACATGAGACGTTAAAACAGGAGAGTTTCCAGAGTCTTCCTGTTATCAATTATCCTAGCGAAGACGTACCCTACACTCGTATCATCGAACACAAGAAGTTCTACAACCAAGATTTACCTGTCACGACTATCACTCGCGAATATTCGATAGCTGGCGGTGAGCCGTACTACCCTGTGCCTAACCAGGTAAATCGAGATCTCTACGAGAAGTACCGTGAAGAGGCTGAGAAGCTTGAGGAACAGGGTATTTACTTTATCGGGCGCCTTGCATCATATAAGTATTTCAACATGAATCAAGCTGTCCGAGCAGCGCTCGATCTCTATGATCGATTGAAATCGTCATAGCGCCTATATAAGTGGGCTATGCTTTACCTAAGGTTATAAGCTGACTATTTAGTCGGCTTACTCGCGACGATAAGTATGCTCGTCCCAAACGGAAAAGAAACGACGTTACCTGAACGAGCCTCGAACTTGAGAAAATTTATAAAGAGTTTGTTAATAGGTTTCGGCAACTGCACAAACGAAGAGTATTCGTTTGGCTTTTTCCTTGACACTTTTGCGAGAATCCGTGACCCAGCAACCAATGGAAATGAAAACACAATTGCGTAAGAGGCTTTATTCACCTTAAACCCGGCTTTTCTAACCTTTGTTTCCAATTTTGACCTAGTATAACGGCGATGATGGTTGTTAATAACGTCGTGTTGAGACCAAAGCCACTGATATGCTGGCACAGTAATGAGTAGAGAGCCGCCGGGTTTCAGAACCCTAAACCAATCAGCTAAAGCATTGTCGTCTTGATTGATATGCTCAAGAACATCTAGTGCCGTTACAATATCGTATGAACGATCCTTGAAAGGTAAAGGACCGTTGCCAACGAGCTGGCTTTTATACCCATTACGTTTCAAGAAAGCTATTGCCTCCTTTGACACATCGACGTTCTGGACCTTACCAAACTTCTCGAGTGAAGCTATCGTTCCACCAGTGCCACTACCCACATTCAAGATATTATTTTTCTTATTACGGCCCGAGATTTTCTTTAGACGCTGCTCTATTATCTCTAGTCGACCAACGTGCCACCAGTAGGTTTTTTCGAGATCATGTAACTCTTGGAGTGCTGTTGTTTTCATAATAGCTGTTAGAATTTAAGTATAGGGCAAATGAAGCAAATATCTACCCCCAACGAGCGTGGTCGAAGTTTTCTCTATTTTACACTTGTTGGTATATTCAATACTCTCTTCAATGTATTACTGTTTGATGTTCTTTTGTTCTCAGGGCTACTTGACGCTTCATGGGCAAATTTTGTCTCGCTGTTGATATCTATCATACTGAGTTACTTTTTAAACAAGTACTTGGTCTTTAAGGACGACGAGCGATTTAATGGTGTACAACTTCTCTACTTCATGATCGGTACGTTTCTTATCCAGGTGATTACCCAGCACAGCGCAGTTTGGCTGCTCGGTGAAGTTTATATAGTACCCGGCCAAATAGTATACGCGATTGTAGAATTTGCGCGATTACCTGCTAGCGAGTATTTCGTTGTTATGAACACTGCTAAAATCATTGGTGTCTTGATATCAATGCTCGTAACTTATTTGTTTTACAATAAAGTAATATTCATAGCTAAAGTCAGGAACCCGCAGTGAAAGCAAAGCAGGCATATATCCTCTACATCGTAGTCCCATGCTATAACGAAGAGCTAGTTCTCGAAGAAACATCTCAACAGCTAAAGTCTAAGATGGATGAATTACTGACATCGCAAGTAATCTCAGCGAAGAGTCGCGTCGTTTTCATTGATGACAGGTCAACCGATAATACGTGGGATATCATCCAGAAACTCCACAAAGCTGACTCACTTTTCGGCGGTATCAGACTATCTGTTAACCGTGGACACCAAAATGCCCTTCTCGCTGGACTCCTCACCGTAAAAGATGAGGCCGATGTTGTGGTATCGATGGATGCTGACATGCAGGACGACATAGAGGCGGTTGATAAGATGCTTGAGGCGGTCGATAATGGTGCTGATATCGTCTACGGTATACGGAGTTCACGAAAGCGTGATTCCTTCTTCAAGCGCTCGAGTGCGCTCGGCTTCTATCGTCTCATGTCAGCCATGGGCGTAAATAGCATCTACAACCACGCCGACTACCGGCTAATGTCTCGACGAGCACTTAACGAGCTGGCGAACTTCAAGGAGGTTAATCTTTTTCTACGAGGTATCGTACCTCTTCTTGGCTTTGAAACAGCCACTGTTGAATACGAAAGACTTGAAAGAAAAGCTGGTGAATCGAAATACTCAATAGGTAAGATGTTGGATCTGGCGATTGATGGCATTACTTCGTTCAGTATCAAACCCTTGCGTCTTATTACGAGCCTCGGTATCTTGATTTCTGGCATAAGTTTATTTGTCGTTTTATATACCGTAGCTGTGAGGTTTCTCGGAGACACCGTACCTGGCTGGGCCTTTATTATGATATCAATTTGGTTTATCGGCGGTATACAAATGCTTAGCCTTGGTATTGTTGGTGAGTATATTGGCAAAATATATAACGAGTCTAAAGCAAGACCTCGCTACACTGTTGAGGAAATTCTTTAGCTATTAGTGAATTCTTATTGAGCCAGGGTGCGTCTTTGTGATTGCATCGATCAGTTCTGCTCTAACCTCTACCGGAACTTCCGTGACTTTGCGGTATACAAAAACTTTGTGGTTTTTATCAAGAGCATAGACACCTATTATCGTATAGTAGTCTCTCAGGGCACCACCCGGCTCCATCGACTCGTGCAAAATTTTTACAATCTGTTGCTCACTGTGGTTTGAGGTTATATATCCTGCTGGGCTACTATCAATCACCAGGCGTGCCTCAAAAAACCCTTTACTAAACCCGTCACGGACATCCAGCTGGGTCGCAAGTGCAAGTGAGCTGTCCGGTATAGACTTTGGGATCCCAGTGAGTGAAAGTGGAATATTTCTGAAGATATCCACGTTAAACGTAAAATTGCTACTCACTACATAGACCGACTCCCCTGCCATTAATTGCTTAGAAACGTCAGTGTATATACCTTTCAATGTTTCCGTGTCATTTCTAACCACAGGAGCAAGTCGAGTGTCCGATAGGATCTTTGTGTTGGTTGGTTTATGTGGCGTTAGCGCCTCAAGCCATGTCAGTAACTGTAAGGAGACAACCGCTGCAAAAATAGTTATCAAAATTAGTTTTGCATTATAGTGCTTCGGTGCTTTTTCCACTATCAACTTCGTTAGCATGACTGGCGCAAGAGCAAGCCCAACGAACAACGGGGTGATAAGCAGGTAGTATTGGTGAGTATCAAACGACTGTATCGATCCAACCGCAACGAAAGCTATAGCACATGATGTAACGATAATGAAAATCATGTATCGCCTTGCTCTGTACACCCAGCCTAATACGAGACCAGACAGCGCTATGATTACCAACAGGACTCCAAAATGGTTTATTGTCATCCCAAGAAGATCAAAGTATGAGCTATGGTTCTTATATGCCGCGTAGCTTGTTGCGTAGTCGGTACTAAAGAGACGCTGTATGTATGGCCATGCCACGGCAACAAAAAGCCCTATATAAGTAAGCGGTAATAGTAGTAGCACACCTAGCCTTCTAAGTGCACGCAACCAGCGTTTCACACCTGTTTGCTGTATGGTACGTAGTGCTAAGAGATAGATCTGATCAATACCTATAGCCATTATCGTGGAAACGGCCGCGAATATATACCACCGACGTAGTAGTGTAGCCAAAACGAACAGTGTACCGATAGCCACTAGCCATCTCCACGACAAGGATGCCCGTTTTTTTGCATATACTACCAACGCGATCCATATAGGTACTAGGCCAACAACGTCGGGATAACCCTTGAGTACCGCTGCGATGAGAAATGGATTCGTCACAACAAGAACCCAGGTTAGTGTTATGCGCCAAACGACAGATATCTTGAATGGCCACATGCGTCTTGTAATCATGTCAGCCACCACTGTTATAGTAAACGACGCCGGTATAAGGTAAAGAATGAGAATCGATAGCTCATATACCAGCCTACTATTGCCAAATACCAACCCTACTAGTGCGAGAGGAGGTGTGTAGAGCATGTTATATTCTTCGTGCTGAATGCTGTGGATGACATGTGAGAGTGCTTCCGATTTATCTGTACGTAACTCATCCGTCAGTACTATAACCGGCAGCCAAAACCCTGCGGAATCCCAGTAATAGACGGTCTTTTCGGTCTTTACATACCACGTCGTAAAAGCAATCATTGCAGCGACCAGTACTACCACGGTTAGTAGCGCTAGAAAAACTCGACGAGTCATAACACTCGAGTGTTCACTTTTGGCTTTTAACATGTTGTAGACATCATACCATGCAGTAATTAGGTGACGACCCGCTCGATATGCGACAATAACGGTATGGATAAAGTTGTCCTTTTGGTTCGTAATGCAGCAAAAAATGACTTTGGTGGAGCGGAGACCTATCAAACCAGTATCGCCACCCTCCTGAAAGATAGTGGCTATACCCCGATCATCGTTTCACGCTCTCAAAAACTACTCACCTATACCAAAGGAAAATCACTACGAAGTATCCGTGGTTGGTGGTGGTCGAAACAAAACTGGAGTGGTATTCAAGTCGTCTTGGTGCCGTTTTACATAGTATGGCAGGTAGTGCTGACTGTTTGGTATATCAACCTCATTATCAGAACGCACGCCTCCGTCTTGCACATTCAAAGCAAGGATGACTTCATTGCAGGAACGTTAGCAGGCCGTATCATGGGTAAAAAAGTTATATGGACTGATCACATGGACCTTAGGTACATCCTGCGAAACATTTCAAAACCCTTTCGCAACCCTGTAGGCAAGTTCGTATTTTGGTCAGCCCGATTTACCAACCACATCATACTCATCTCAGACAATGAGCATCGGCTAGTCACGTCCCATTTCAAAAACAGAGATGATCTAAAGCGCCAGATCGTCATCATCAAGAACGGTGTCATTGACCAGAAACACGAATACCCAGATAAGGCTAAACCAAATGAGTTATTTACCTACTGCATCGCAAGTCGTATCGTTAGTAATAAAGGTATCGGCGAAGCTATTGAGGCATTTGTAAAACTAGAGAGTCGTATTGGAGGCGGAAAGGTCCAACTCGCCATATATGGTGATGGAGATGAACGAGATAAGTTCCAAAAGCAAGCCGAGCCGTATAACTCTATTCACTTTTTCGGGTACCAGACTGACACACTCGAAAAAATTAATGACTCAGATGTATTTATGCTACCAAGTTACCAGGAAGGTTTGAGCATAGCACTGCTAGAAGCGATGATGCTTGGAAAGGTCATAATCGCTAGTAATGTCGATAGTAACCCTGAGTTGATCATTGATCACGAAACAGGCTTGCTCGTACATCCGCGAGACGCCACAGCTCTCGCAGATGCTATGCAAACCATGTATGAGGATGAGGCACTACGACATCATCTCAAGCAACAAGCCCGACAATTTTATGAAAAGGGTTTTAATCTTTCAACCAGCATCGTAGAACGTATAATTCCACTTTATGAAAATTAACTATACCTCTCTAGTTAACTTTGACTAGGGGGTGGTGATTGGTATAATAAAAGTTATCATAAGCATAAATACTTTAGGCTTGACACCATGAAAATAAAAATAAGAAATTATTCCCTAAAGGTTATTCTACTCGTCACACTGGCGAGCGCTATTCTCTTGGGGGCCGTCTATTTCTTCGTACTCCCCAAAATGAATCAAAGCTCAAAAACAGAGACACCTTCCTCTTTATCTGAGCACGAAGGTATAGCAAATAAACCTAAACCGCCGCTCACCGCAGAATCCGACTCTGAAACCCAAAACACAGACGCTTCTAAGAAGCCTGAGGTGCCACAGGTTACCAGAGCAGAGATCAGTAACGGAACTCTCAGGGTTTCAGCAATCTTGGCATCCTCCTCAACTGGGACATGCGAACTGATAGTTGAGCAAGACGGCGAAGAGATATCAAAAACGTCAGCTCCAGTTGTTGTTGGTCCTTCTTATTTTACCTGTGACGGTTTTAGGTTAAGTGCCGACAAGTTTGGAGCAGATGGATCTCTAACTATACGTGTCACGCACACGCTTAATGGTTCTTCTTCAAGCACAGAACGCGTTCCGATAACTAAGAGATAATGAGATAATGAGATTATGCTAAAGAAAATACATCGGACTACACTCTATGCATCGATTCTAGTCGGGGTAGTAGCTATTTTCAGTACTCAAGCGGTATCTGCGGCTGACCTAAGTAAGTTTAACCCTGAGAAAATAATCGATGATCAAATCTTTGTGGACTCCCAAAGTATGACTGCATCGCAAATACAGGACTTCCTAAATCAAAAAGGAGCGCCTTGTATAAGAAATCTCACTGTACCGGGTCTCCGGGATGATAATGGTGATGGTGTCGTTCAAGACACAACTACAGAGCAGTACGGGCCAGAGACAATGACGGCAGCACAGGTCATCAAGGCGGCATCCGATATTTACCGTATAAACCCTAAGGTTCTGCTCGTAATGCTTCAAAAAGAGCAGAGCCTTATTACAGGGTCTAATTGTAGTAATCTTGATACTGCGCTCGGTTATGGCTGTCCTGACACAGCAGACTGTGATAATGCAGCAAAGGGATTTACGCGCCAAATTGATTATGGAGCCTACCACCTTCGAGGCTATTTCGATGACACTCTCAATAGTGTGCCCTACGGCGTAGGGAACAATACGGTATACTACCACCCTGGCCCATGGAATAATGCTGAGCAAAAATGGTATGGCAGATTTGGCAATAAAAGAGATATAGAGTATTGCGGTAGTTCAGTATTAAACATACGAAACCGTGCTACTGCCGCACTTTATAGTTACACTCCCTACCAACCCAATGCTGCCGCGCTTGCCGCTGGCTACGGGTCGGCTGAACCGTGTGGATCATATGGGAATAGAAATTTTTATCACTTCTTCAGTGATTGGTTTGGTAATCCAACTATCATAGTCCAGGGGGCGATCGCGACAAGATACAACCAACTAGGTGGGGTGTCGGGTTCTTTGGGACGACCTGTAAATAACGAATACACCCCCAACAACCAGGTTTGGTGGCAACAATTTGAAAATGGATTCATCATCGGTACAGGTGCTACTGGTTTCTGGGAGTCTAAAGGTGGGGTTCGTGAGCGCTGGGGTCAGCTCGGTTATCAAAACGGAGTGCTCGGCTACCCTACTGGACCAGAGAATTACGACGGGAGAGGTTGGTGGCAGTCGTATCAAAACGGATCGATTATCGGCACGATCGCAACCGGTTTCTGGGAGAGCAAAGGATCTACGCGTGAGCGCTGGGGTCAGCTCGGTTATCAAACTGGAACTATGGGATACCCAACAGGTGCGCTAATTACCAGCTCTGACAGTAACGCTGCTTGGCAGTCGTATCAAAACGGTTATATCGTGTGGAATACTGCTACCGGAGCCTGGGAGAGTAAGGGCGCTATTCGTGAGCGCTGGGGTCAGCTCGGTTATCAAACTGGAACTATGGGATACCCAACGGGTGCAGAGGTTTCCGACGGAAAAGCTTGGTGGCAACCATACCAAAGTGGGTTTATCATTGGCTCTAGCTCAACCGGCTTTTGGGAGAGTAAGGGCGCTATTCGTGAGCGCTGGGGTCAGCTCGGTTATCAAAACGGCAGTATGGGTCTCCCTATAGGCACAATCACTACCAGTGCTGATGGTAAATCTGCTTGGCAACCATACAAAAATGGATTCATCGTATGGAGTCTGACAACCGGCGCCTGGGAGAGCAAGGGCGCGTTACGCGACTACTGGGCGAGACTTGGATATCAAAGTGGTAAGGCCGGCTTCCCTACTGGGCCTGAGCTATATAACGGCAGTTCAAAGACATGGTCTCAAACCTACCAACACGGCACGATTTATTACAACACGAATAACGGCGGCTGGTATGCGGCTAACTAGTACGGTTAGTCCAGGGGTTATGACTACGTAGTCTTTGGATACTTATGAGTAACGCGAGCCTAACTGCGACGCAGTACCTTTTTGGCAACCCTTTTTGCATATACAAATGGTTTGCGCTGCGGCGTTCCGCGTGGTGCAATACGGTCTGCAGTTTTGCGAAGTTTATTGACTGAGCGACGTCGAATACTTAACTTTGGCCTATGGATATGTTGGAATCGCCAGTCACCCATGCGGGCTATGATCTGTTCATAAAAAATGCTGCGTCGAGCTGCCTGCCAGTATAGCGTCGCAAAATCACCCTCTGGTTCGTGCCAAGGTTTTTCAGGGCCTGCATAGTGCACGATCTTTGGGTTCTGGCGAGCTTTTACATAGGCATCGTACAGGCTAATAGGCGCTAACGCGACTATCTTCTTGAGTCTTATTCTGCGCCAGTCATACATAACATTCCATGACATATCGACCAACTTTGTTTTTCCTTGGGCGATAAAATTCAAAACATCTTGGTCGAGCAACTCCCATTCATAGGAAGCTGCAAATTTCAGTAAACTATTGACGTCCAATGTCCTTCGCATCTCATCGAGGTTGAACAAGATTACTCCAGCTTGGAAATACTCATATGGTTTTTTAATCTTAAGGACATTATCCATGTAATCCTTTTTTTGCGGTTCAAATCCGTTGTAGAGACCAGCTGTATCGGGGTCTGGGCAAGCAGCAAGCAAATACCCTTTTATATCAGTCTCGTATAGCTCCGCGACATCAGCGTTGATTACCATATCTCCGTCAAGGTATAGAACCTTTTTATAACTAGTCATAATATCCTGGATAAAGAGTCTGAAGTAGGTCTCGATCGCAAAATGACCGCGTGTGAACAGATTCTTGTATTCTTCATAACGCGAAGATATGTCGTAAAAACGAATGTGGATGTTTTTCCTGTCAGCAAACTCTCCGATCAAAAGCTGCATGCTCTCGGACGTAATATCACGATGAAAAATGTTTATATCGTACGTATACTTTTCTGATGAATGAGCGGCGAGTGAGTGTAGTAATGATGAGATATAGGGCACATAGTAGTTATTCGCCGCCATTACGATACCAATGTTGCCTTCCTTGGCAACAGGCTCCAAGGTCGGCTTTGGATCGGTGTGGTCAAAGTAAGCTATCTGCAACTCTTTTACTTTGTACTTACCAAGTGATTGCAGATACTGGATATAAATGTTCGTTAGGCGCTCAGCTAAAAAGCCGGTGACTCGGTACTGATACGGGTCATATTGCGAAATATCGGTTTTATCCTCAAAGTCATCCAGAGCGTCAAACATGAACTTACAGTAACCATCGAACAGCTCATTTTTCATGATGAACATATTGCAAAAATAACCTTCACTCTCGTGAATAGCGTCGTTAAACACCGCTACCTCAGGATAGTGTTTAGCGACATAATCGAGGCAGTGGTCAAGATCCTTGATGTAGTGGTCTTCCTTGTAGTGGCTATATATAGAACTAGAGTCAGCCACACGCTTCATGTCTTCTTTACGAGGAATAATTAGGTCGTACGACTCAATCATTCTACGCATCACACTTGTATCGAGGCCTATTTCCTGTTCCACTGATTCAACATCAGGGTATGCTCTTGCTGGTAGTGGGTCGTCGTCCTGGCGAGAGGAGAACGAGAAGTATCGACGGTAGTGAAATTGGCCATAATAATCCGCGCTGAGGTTCTTCCACGCCCAGTAGGTCGCCGTCATCTCACAATACGAACGATTTCTATCGGAGATGTTATCACCATCATCGTCATAATATGCCATTCCATCGAGTCGTTTACCGCTCTTGGCAGCACCAACTTGAATCGGCTTTAGTAACTCGTTTTTAGGGACATAAGAAGGTTTATGATTAACAACTAAAATTTGAATGTTCGATTTTTTTGTCATATCTCTTCCTTATATTTCTCTTCAGCAGCACAGGTAAGTAATCTCGCCATATACTGTACTATCATAGCAAATTTAGCGCTTTGATTAAATCCGCCCGAGCTCGACTATTAATGGATTTTATATCTACTTCCGTTGGTGCTGTATGGTCAATAAACCGCCGAATGTCATCTATCGACATACTTTCAATATCGGTGAGTTTAAAAGATGCAGTGCTGAATCCGTAATGGTCTTGAAGATATTTATTTTTATTAAAGTAATGCGGATGCTTATCGTAGTCGATCGTAATCACTTTCTTACCCATTGCATTTGCAACAAGAGAGCCGTGATACCTCATGCTAAAAACTATGTCAGACGGTAGGAGTGCGTTAAAAAGGTCGGCTGAGTTTATAGGCGAACTAATCTCATCGATTCTCATACGCCGATCACCAAGATAGTTCTTGATCTCTTCTATATATTTTGCATCATTATAATTCTCGTCATAAAAACTTATGAATTTTATCGAAGCCTCCGTGGCGCTTGTAAGATAATCAAAAAAACGCTTCACATGGTCTATCGTGTTCTTGTCCAGTACGGCAATAACAGATATTATTGTGCGCCCTGGTAGAATGACAGGTTTCTGTATAAGTGTTTCGTCAGCAAATACAATATCATCAACTATCTCAATCTTTGACGCATCAAAATGTCGATTCATTTCATCTCTAGAAAAATCATCTCGCATTGAAAAATGAGCTGCGCCTTCAACCACTCTTTTATAATCGTTGATTAACTGTTTATTCTTGAGATTAGTGTTAGCGCTTATCCCATACACAACCACAGGCTTACCTGCAGCTATGAATGAATGAGCAAGTTTTGCAATATCCCGCGCAAGCGATCCGGTACTAGTATAGTAGCGATCGTCAATAAGTGCGCCTCCGTTAACCAGCAAACTATCATTAGTTTCAACAACCTCCCTTACATCTTGTCGCGTAAGTGGTCGGCGTGAAATAACTTTGAATCCTTCATACCTTTTTTCCACTGCAGCGTCTTTTTTATAAGTAAGGATCGTAAGCTTATCGCCCCTTCGAATTAGTTTGTGCATCGATACATTCAGCATCATTTCATCACCAAGGTTAAATGCACCTAGCCATCCAATAATCGCCACTGTCTTCGGATGGTATTTTTTTTCAAAAACTCCTTTTATTTTCTGGTGTGTATATCTCATTGCATTCGCTGAAGTATTCATCTTGGCTGCTGCCATAAAACTACTCCTGATTTATCGTAAGTGTCACAGGACAAATTATAGGCTGGTGACTCTCTGGTCGATTATATCTAAAGGTTAGTAGGTTTTCGTTATCGTCACAAACTGTTACCATATCGGTCAATCTTATCGTATAACCAAGCCTATACGTGCCGGTACCTAGTATATTTTCACATTCAAAAGTCACTTGCTTACTTTTATCTTTTTTGAAGACGATCCCTCTCACAGCTCCAATCCTCGCATTCACACTACTTGCACCGGCGAGAATATTATTCGATTCATCATAAAAACGGAAGCCAACAACGACGTCTTCTATGTCAATCTTTGATTTGATTTCCATACTAAACTTAATAGTATCGCCGATAACAAATTCATTATCGATCAACTCAACTTGTCCGTTGCCCCACCTTTCAGAACCTACCTTCTCGGTATTTTCATCATCAGTGGCTCTGTTGAATAACTTAAGATACTCATCTGCTACTCGGTCAGCTGAGCCGTTAAACGCAACCACACCTTCATTAATAAGGATTGCCTCATCACAATATTCGCGAACCGCGCTCATATCATGCGTCACGAACACCACCGTCTTTCCTGTTCTCTTTAACCCTTTAAAGTATTCGAAACATTTTCTCTGGAAGTCTGCATCACCTACCGCCAAAACCTCATCTACAAGGAGGATGTCGGCTTCTGCGCGGGTTGCAACCGAAAAAGCAAGGCGTACTTGCATCCCTGAAGAATAATTTTTGAGTTTCTGATCCATAAAATCCTCAAGCTCGGCAAAACTCACGATATCGTCATAACGGTCATCTATTTCTTTGCGTGAGAATCCAAGAAGCGCGCCATTTAGATACACGTTCTCACGACCAGTCAATTCAGGGTTAAACCCTACTCCGAGCTCGATAAATGGTACTAGTTTGCCATTTACTTTCACTGATCCGTTGGTTGGTTGATAAATTTCAGCGAGAATTTTCAAAAGAGTACTCTTGCCGCTGCCATTTCTCCCTAGGATACCGAAAAATTCACCTTTTTTTATGTCGAATGATACATCCTTTAACGCTCTTTGAGTTTCCTTTGTACGTCGTTTTTGCTTGAAGATGCTAACGATATTAGTCTTAAGGGACGTGCTCTTTTCGTGCGGCAAGATGAAGTTCTTAGCTATATGCTTCACTGAAATAGCTGGTTCGTCGTTATGTATGTGATCTGCTTTCACCATCTAGACATTCTCCGCGAAATAAGGAGCTTTCTTTTTGAAGTAGTATGCGCCGATGAAAAAGGTTAGTAGGGACAGAACTATTGGTATGGACGCAATAACGACACTGCCTGTCATAGTGTAGAGTGTAGGATTTACCTCATTTATGAGTGAGTGACGAACATCCTGGATCGACTGGGCTATGGGGTTTAAGAGTAATAGTTTAGCGAGGAAGGCACTTTGCTCAGCCACCATAGCTATTGGGTAGATGACTGCAGAACCATAGAACAATGCTTGGGATATGATCTCCCATATATGATTTATGTCTCGTAGTCGAACAAAGAGAGCGGCGAACATAAAAGCAAGCCCAATCGCAAAAATAAAGAGCTCGAGTATATAGAGCGGCGCTAAAAGTGCACCCCAATGTAGATCGACGCCAGTAATAATCATAAAAATAGCAATGATCACAAGGTTGAGTAGTAGGTTGATAAATGCCGAGATGCTACTCGCTACTACGATCACATATTTTGGGAAGTTTATCTTTCGTATCACGTCACCCCGTGCCACGACTGAGCCAAGTCCCCCTCCAGTGATCTCCCCAAAAAAATTCCATAGCACGATCCCGAGTAGCATAGCAAGTGGCCAATCAGGTATGTCGCTACCAATGCGCAAAAAATGAACGAAGACGAAGTAGAGAATACTAAACAGAAATAGCGGTTTCAGCAACGACCATAGATACCCAAGCACCGATCCCTGGTAACGAAGCTTGAATTCGGTTATAACCAGCTCTCTCATTAAGAGCAATGAATATCTGTAACGAGCCTTAATATCTTCTAGCATAAAACTCCTTCGATTATACTATACAGAGCCCTTAAAATAGGTTATCCCCAAACAGTGTATTTTATACTGAAGTTGATATGAAAATACGTTTTGAAAGCAGTTCAGCAAGAAGTCTAAAGAAAAGCGGAGTTGGTTACTACGCTAATCGGCTTATCGCAAATATGCGTGAGTTCAGTGACGCAGAGGTTATAGAGAGCCAGTTCGACTTTATGGGACGACAGCTTTCCGATTCATCTGGGGTTGAAACTATTAATTTCCCGCAAAAGATTTACGCGAAGCTTGATTATTTCAGGCTCGCCTTTCCATTCGATCTAACGCTCAAACGAACAGACATCACCATCTTTCCAAACTATGCTCTCTGGCCAACAATAAAGTCTAAGAAACGTGTCGTGACTATTCACGACCTCTCTTTTTTAAAATTCCCTGAAGTTGTCGAGGTAAAAAACCTCACATACCTCAAACGAGTCGTACCTCATGCTGTTCGCAAAGCCGATCTCGTTCTCACTGTCTCACATACCATGAAGCAGGAGCTCGTCGACGCATACGGAATCCCTGAGAGCAAGATTCACGTCACGCCGATACCACCAGCTGAAGCCCATCTATCACCCTCTAGTCTCAACGTCCATCAAAAATATTCCATCCCAACCAAAGGCTATATCCTTTTCGCCAGTATCATTGAGCCACGGAAAAACCTGGATGTTCTACTCGACGCGTACTCGCTCTTACCGAAAAATATCCAGGAATCATACTCGTTAGTTGTCGCTGGTGGTATGGGTTGGAATAGTGATGATATCGAACAGAAGCTCACAAAGATGCAAAAACAGTATGCAACTATCGTTAGGACTGGCTACTATGACAACCTAACTGATGCGCCGGCCTTGTATCAAAATGCATCGGTATTTGTTATGCCTTCACTTTACGAAGGCTTTGGTATGCCAGTACTCGAGGCGATGGCAGGCAAGACACCTGTCATCGCGAGCGATATCCCTGTTCTCCGTGAAGTGGGCGGGGACGCATCGCTTCACTTTCCTACTAACGATCCAGGTGCACTCGCAAAACAACTCGAAAGAATCCTTACCGACAAAGCTTTTGCGAAAAAGCAGGTTGTACTTGGAACTGAGAATCTAAAGCGTTTTTCATGGCAACAAGTCGCGAAAGATCTGTACGAAAAACTTCATACGATCTAACTCTGCTAAACTATCTATTTTTCATCGAAAGTGAGAGACAAGACAATATGACGGTCGCGGCCTTCACCCTCTGACTGCGTCACGATGTCACCGTAATCACTCACCGCCTGATGGACAACGCGGCGTTCAGCGGCGTTCATAGGTTGTAGGTGAAACGGTTCTTTCGTGTCACGAACTTTCTTAACCCAACCCTCAACCTGTTCGACGAGTCGGTCGTACCGCTGGCGCTTGTAGTCGGCGATATCGAGGTTAACGCGGTGAATAGCCGCATCACGGTTCTTGAGCGTCGTTGAGAGTAGTTGTTGAAGTGAACGAAGCGTATCACCGCGTTGTCCGATCAAAAAGCCGTTGAGGTGTGTCGATGGGACACTAAGTTCGATAACTTCATCGTCGCAACTAACCCGCACATCGGTGTTAAGACCAAAAAAGGATAATATATCCTCGATGTATTTCTTTGCGTAAGCGATTGAAGCTTCTTTATCCATCTAACGTCTCCTCTTCTTTTTCTTGGACTTTTTGGGTGAGGAGGTAACGACCGCTTCGGTCGCATCATCGGCACGTTTTTTGGTCGCGGCCGATGGTTTCTTGACGTCTTTCGTATCCAGGTCGGCGACAGCTTCCATTTCCTCAACGTCTTGATTGAGGAGGATATGTTGCTGGATAACAGCTACAGCGCTACTGACTGCAAAGTAAAGGACCAGGGCGCCTGGCAGGTAGAGACCGATGACGAACGTCAGGAACGGGAAGATAACGATCATACGATTACTCATGAGGGTACTCATCTCACTCTGGTCAACCTGTTTGCCGGCCGCAGACTCACGGAAGATATCACGGAGTTTTTTGTTCGAGTCAGGTCGTGGTGTTATCTGACGTGACTGGATATACTGCAACACTGCTGCAAGTGCGGCGATGATGATTATCGGAAGATAGATACCCTCGGCGCTGATACCTGATTTCGTAAGGTTAACGACACCGAGCAGTGATTCATCGAACTGATGTGTCGTACTGTTGACGATGTCGGCGATAGGTTTCAGCTGCTCAATGGGTTGGTATGTGAACAAGGCGATCTTGTCGCGCTCGGTCGTGATGATCTGGATCACCCGGTAGAGGGCGATGAAGATCGGGAGTTGCAGGAACAAAAGACCAAAGCTACTAAACGGCTTGACGCCTCGCTCTCGGTAGAGCTCCATCATGAGCTGGGCTTCGAGCTGGCGATTACCCTTTGCTTTGGCTTTTATCTTCTTTAACTCTGGTTGCAGGGCGCGGATCAGCTTGGTTTGATGAAGCTGTTTTTTGACGAGTGGCCACATTAATAGACGGACGAGAACCGTAAACAGGATAAGACTAATACCAAAATCGTGGCCCGGTAGTAATCCGTAGATAAGGACCAGCAGGTTAAAAATCGGCTGGACGATCAGTGTATCGAACAAACTCATATGTTCCCTCTAGTGTATCAGATTCATTTGTCCTCGGGAACAGAGGTTGGTTGTGGTTTCGTGTAGAGGTGAGCCTGTGAGAGCAGGGTGATGATGTCTTGTTCGAGATCTTTGAATGGAAGGGTAGCAAACTCAGCCGTAAAGACCGTGAGAGATAGGTCGTGATGGGACTTGATGTTCGGGAGATGCTTTCGAATGATTTCAAAGACTCGTCGACGGATACGATTGCGGGTCACGGCCGACTTGGCGACCTTTTTACCGACTACGACTGCAATACGACTATTCGCGCGATGTTTGTTCTCGACGTATTTAAGGAGTAGGGAGCGGTTACGAACCGTGCCACCGTTACGGTAGAGATAACGGAGGCTGCCGTGGCCGTGAAAGCGATATTTTTGTGACAACATATATCTTTAAGTGTAGCGTAGGGAGTAAAAAACCACCCTTACGAGTGGTTTTTTAACCTCACCCCATACGAGCTAGACGCTCAGTTTCTTGCGTCCTTTGAGGCGGCGTGTCTTTAGCACGAGTCGTCCAGCTTTTGAGGCCATACGGGCGCGGAAGCCGTGAACACGGGCGCGGTGTCGGGTTTTAGGTTGATGTGTTCGCTTTGGCATAGAGATATATTGTAACAAATCTCCCCTGTTTCCTCAAGAGCAAAGTTTGCTTTTTTAGCATTTAGTGACAAAACATACAAATCTTTTCCACATCTGAAGGTTGTTTTTCCACACCCTGCCAGGGGTGATTCTTGAATGTGTATAAATCGCACCTCTATTCTGTGAAATATTTCACCTTCCCTGTTATGGTTGTGGAAAACTGTGTGATTCGGGTATAGTAGTTCTAACGTTAGTGAGGGAAATGGGAGAATATGACGTCAGTTGACCATGCTTTGTGGCAAAGCGTACTCGGTGAAATAGAGTTATCGGTATCACGTGCTGCCTTTGCGACATGGTTCAAACATACAGAGTTAGTCGGTCGTGACGGTAATACAATCTCCATCGCTGTTCCTAATATTTTTGCAAAACAGCAATTCGAGACAAAATTCAACCAAAACGTTATAGATTCTCTCAAGAATAACGGGGTTGAGGTTGCATCGATCACCTACATTATAAAAGGCTCTAAACCCCAAAAAGTTGCTGACACACAGTCCCCTCTTGCGGCCGCGGTCAAGGATCACGAACAAAAGCTAGGGGCACTGAAGAAATCAGCCAAATCCGAAACCAGTTCAAATCTCAACCATCGCTACACATTCACTAACTTTATCGTTGGTTCATCGAACGACCTCGCTTATGCCGCATGTCAGGCAGTATCGACAAATCCTGGTACGAAGTACAATCCTCTCTTTTTATATGGTGGGGTTGGTCTCGGTAAAACCCATCTCGCCCAGGCAGTCGGCAATGAAGTCATGCGACGAAAACCAAGCAGTAAGGTACTTTATATCAACTCAGAGACATTCGTGAATGAGTTCCTTGATAGTATCCGGTTCAAAAAGAAAGGTTTCTCAACAAAATACCGAGGGGTTGATGTCCTGATCGTTGATGACATGCAGTTCATCGCTGGAAAGGAAAAGACTCAGGAAGAATTCTTTCATACGTTTAACGCTCTCCATCAAGCGAATAAACAAATCATCATTACCTCAGACAAGTCACCTAAAAGTATCCCTACCCTAACCGAACGACTTAGAAGTCGGTTCGAATGGGGAATGACGATCGACATCCAGATGCCTGATTTCGAGACGCGGTGCGCTATCCTCGAAGCGAAAGCGAGTGAAAGTGGTGTTCGAATCGGTCGTGACACGGTTGAATATCTCGCAAATAATATCAAGACGAACATTAGAGAATTAGAAGGCGCGCTCAACCAACTTCTCGCGTTCGCTGAAATGCGTGGTATAGAACCTGATATCCAAACTGCAAGTGGTTTACTCGGTAATGTCCGGCAAAGTCGACCATCACACCTCACACCGAAACAGATTATCGACAGAACGGCAAAACACTTCCAGCTCGATACAGCCGACATGAAGAGTCCGAAGCGTGATAAATATATCGTCGTGCCCCGTCAAATAGCGATGTACCTACTGAGAAGCGAACTCCACCTCAGCTTTCCACGTATCGCCTCGGAACTTGGTCGCAAAGACCATACAACTGCCATTCATTCGGTTGAAAAGATTGAAAAAGCTATCAAATTGGACTTTATGATACGTGAGCAAGTAGCTGAGATAAAGGAGAAGTTGTATGTCTAAAACTTGTGTACAACCAGTGCAAAGTAACCAGGAAAAGTCTGGGGGTATCCGTACACACTTCGTCCACAACTATTCACTAAATGTAACTATCTACGGGTTTTTCCAAACCACCACATACTTTTTCCTCAAATCTGTCCGCGTCTATTACACAGCTTTATCCACAAGAAATTTATTCAACCTAACAGTTTTCACCGAGAGTTTGTCCCCGCTATCCACACTACCTATTACTACGACTACTACTTATATAAGTAATAAAGGAGCAACCATATGAAAGTTACAGTCACACAGGAAAATCTCAGCAAAGCCCTTGGTGTTGTTTCACGAGTGGCAAGTAGTAGGACTTCCTTGCCCGTTCTCAATAACATTCTGCTGCGCACAGAAAGTAACCGTCTCCTCCTTGCTGCTACAAACCTTGAAGTCGCCATCACAGAACATATTGGTGCGAAAGTAACATCCGAAGGTGCTATCACTATCCCTGCCCGGCTCCTGAGCGAATTTATCTCTAACCTTCCGAAAGGAAATGTTGAACTCAAGGTCGATGGTACAAAACTTCACATCAGTGCGGATAAATACATTTCAACAATCAATGGTATGCCAGCCGATGAGTTCCCTGCGCTCCCACAAATCGAAAATGCCTACACGCTTACACTTCCGACTAGTTTACTGAAGCAAGCGATATCACAGACCGTTCTTACGGCTTCATCTGACGACACACGACCAGTCCTTACGGGTGTTCTCTGCCACGTCTATAACGGAGAGCTGTATCTAGCCGCAACCGATGGTTATCGTCTCTCAGAGCGGCGCTTGGGTAAGAATAGCGATGACATCAAGGCACTCATACCAGCTTCGACGTTAAGCGATGTCGCACGTGTCGTACCCGAGGATTGCGATGAGGTGACTATCCTGATTGATGATAGCCAGGTGCGTTTTCGAATGAATGACATCGAGGTCACAAGCCGACTGATCGAAGGTAACTTCCCTGACTACCGTCAGTTGATTCCAAAAGAAACCGAGATTCACGCAACACTATCCCGTAGTGAGTTCGTACGGGTCACGAAAGTAGCTAGCCTATTTGCCAGGGAGAGTGGCGGTAGCGTTACGGTCGCGACTGAATCCGAGGGTCAGGTCGTCTCTATCCACTCCATCGCCTCCCAGCTAGGTGAGAACACTTCAGAGGCTGCGGCTGAGGTTGATCAAAGTGGTTCCGTGACACTAAACTCCCGATACCTTATCGAAGCGCTCGGTTGTTTCGATAAAGAAACTATCAAGTTCGGGTTCAGTGGCAAGCTAGCTCCTTGCGTCATTACCGAGGTAGATGGAAGCGGTGATTATCAGCACATCATCATGCCGCTGCGCAGCTAGTTATACTAAGTAGGTTATGTATCTTTCCGAGGTTATACTCAAGAATTTTCGTTCGTACGAGGATGCTCGGTTTTCTTTCGATAAATCACTTACTCTAATCACCGGAAAGAATGGTGCCGGCAAGACAAATCTGCTCGAAGCAGTCTACGTTCTCCTGCAAGGTACCTCGTTTCGTGTTGGTGACAAGGATATGGTGCGGGATAGTGCGATGTGGTGGCGGGTTGATGGGCTCATCGAGGGTGAACCACGACAAGTGCGGTATCGGCTCGACCATCATCCACCAAAGCAAATCATAGAACACGAGTCAATGAAACGATTCATGTACACCGATCGCCTACCTGTCGTACTATTTGAACCCAGTGATTTGCAACTGATTCATGGGTCACCGTCACGTCGTCGCGACACACTAGACCTCATGCTCAGTGCCCTCTCTCATCGTTATCGAACAACGCTCAATAAATACGAACGGATCATCCAGCAACGCAACACAGCACTCAAAAAGCAAAGTAGTAACCTGGAGGACCAACTGTTCGTCTGGGATATACAGCTCGGCGAGTACGGTACCACGATCATCCAGGCACGCCAAAAGCTCGTCGACGATCTCAACGAGTTGATCGGTGGTTTTTATGGAGCGATCGCCGGTAATATACACGACGTCACCATTTCGTATCAAACCGAGCTTGGTCGCAACCCGACTACTTCTAGTTACGTCGCGCATCTGCATGGAAAACTGCAGCTTGACCGGCTCAGAGGCTCGACAAGCTTTGGACCACACCGGGACGATATCGTTTTCACGCTCCGTGGTTCAGACGCGAAAACAAGCGCCTCGCGCGGTGAGATACGAACGTTACTCTTAGCTCTGAAAATGGCGTACGGAAAGTTACTCGAGATGACACATGAAAACAAACCACTCATCCTGCTTGATGATGTATTCAGTGAGCTCGATGAGACACGACAGCAAAACCTACTCGGAATCGCAACCGATCACCAGGTAATCATTACTCACACCAAGCCGATATCAACAATGCCGCAAATCGTGATAGATTAATCGGTTACGTAGCGACCGGACGAATCGAGACCGATGAATATAAAGTTATACCCTGTCAATACATTCGTATCGGTTTTATTTACGCACTCAGCAAAATTACGGATACTTTGCTTAAAGTTCGTTCCGTAATCAATCCCGATTCGGAATTGCTTTAGATCATCAGTGTAATCATGCTCCTTCGTGTATTGATCAAAACAGGTCTTTATAGCGTCTTCTACCTCACCTGAATCAAGATATTTACTGCTATAGCTATACGACCCAGGGGTTATGAGATAAACAGTACCCTCAACATCGTTAAACATTGTTACCCCGGACCTATTACGACTAACTGGCTCTACGATACTTCCCGACGAAGTCTCATCCTTGCTTGAATTTTTAAATACAGCCTCTTTAACTTTATAGTGGTCGAGGACAGTTTTTCCACCAGTCAAATATGGTACATCACCACTGTTTCCTGGTGTTGGCTGCATGACATAAAACTTGTCGTCCGCAGCCGTGTTAGCTAGTAGTATATTCGTAGCACCTACCACTCCAGTTGTGTCTTGTGTCTTTGATGTTTTTAGATCGATGCGTACTACCGCAGCTTTCAATATCTCGTCTTCACTTACACGATCATCAAGCGCTGCATGGCGTAAGCCAAAGAAGACCCAAGGATCCCCGGTTGGGATGAGTTTGTCAAAGTCCTCACTGATAGCCCGTTCTTTTTGGCCGTTTTCAACGACGTAGAGTACCTCACCATCTTCCTCGTCGACGGAATAGCATGGCAGATTATTTTCACAAAGGCTAACGGAGTTGATCTTGATAGATTGCGTATTAATTAGAGTAGTTTCCTGAAGTGTGGTTGTCGAGAACGCAATCAAGGGGACGCTATTTGGCACATCAGAGTCCGGCAGGTAGCCATTTCCTCGCACATAGTAGAGATTACCCGAGGATTGATCGTATACGACACTCTCACTCATCAGTGGAAATGTCGAAACGAGGCTTAATCTACTGGTTTTGAAATCGAGATACCAGAGGTATTGCCTCGTGTCATCATCCCACTCCTTACCGCGCGATGTTAGTTCTTGTTCGAGAATACTATCTATATAACCGCCGTCCGTGAACGTCATGAGTGCGCCTTTATCACCGCCCCAGAACAATTTCTCTATCGTGGGGAGTCGTAATCCTGAGTTAAGAACCGTTGGGCTCACTTCACCCTTGATATCTTGGCGAATAAACGACATCCCACTATAGCTCAGTATTGAATCACCTTGGACTACACTCAGGTTACTTGCCGTATAAGGAGTGGTATGTAGCGTAAAGGCGACGTACCGTGGTGTGGTGAGGACAAAATATGTCACAAGCCCAAGGATTAATACCAAAGCGGCAACGATGAGATTTCGTCGAGTTAGAAAACGTGTTATGTCCATAAATCCTCCTAGTCTGGTAGCGTTTGGTATGTTTCAAATAGTTCTTTACCCATCGAACGGAAATGACTCTTCACCTCATCACTACAGCCGTCACGTGAGCAAGGTTGACGGATCTTGTCTGTAGAGGCATCGATATGGAGATGGTCGCCACCGCAGCCACCATTCCAGCGACCAACGGAGCCGATTACCTCACCAACCCGTACACGCTGGTTCATCTTCGGTTTAACGCCACCGTGATTCATGTGCATATAGGATATGCCTATCTTGAGTTCCTCGTTCCATATCGTTACCGAGTCACCTCCGCAAGTGTCGTTAAAGAAATAACTGACGCGACCACTTATAAAAGCGCGTATCGGTGTGCCGCCGTCTGACATGATGTCATACGCGGTGTATGGGTGTCCGGCGATTTGCGTCGTGCCCCCAGAGAAGATACCAGGGTTATTGACTACCTTTTTACTACCCTTTAGCGGAAATGCGACTTCACCAAAATTGACCGAGCTAACCGTTGCACCACAACTACCTGACGAACCACCGGTAGCACCACCACCCGCCTTATACTCGTTAAAAGCTTGTCGGGCTGCAGCGGCGCGTTCCTGGATCTGGCTCATATTATCACCGGAGCGTTCAAAGGTGGTGTGGAACGAGAGGGCCGCATCCTCTGGCCTCGTCTTTTTCTTGAGCTCAGTGATAGTACTTTTATAGGTCGAAGTTAACTCTTTTTTTAAATAAGCGAAATTGCCTGCGTCCGTTCCATGTCCTCTGTCATCTAGATAGTCGTTATTCCTGAGGAAACTAGCAAATGCAGATTTTCGTCCACCCGACCACTGCGCCCAGCCGTAACCAAGAGAACTACTGTTTGGTGGCGCACCCGACGTATCACCTTGGTTGACGTCTGGTGGGAGATGGTCGCCTCCTGACTCTTCCATGAAGTTTCCGACCGGGCCAGCCGCCTGTTCGGCAGTAAGACCGTACTCACCCATAAGGGCTTTAATGAGGTTGACTCGCCGTTGTTTTGGATCACTACCGAGGCTGAAATCTTTTGATATAGAACCGATGGCACCGCTGTCGGCTGAACACGCCTCGCTATCACCCTCATCTTCTTCATTCCCACCTCCAGTAAAGCCAATATTAAGATGAGCTTTCTCACGGTTAGTTATCTCTTCGGGCTCGGTAAATCCGGCTGCTTGAACAGGGATATCGGCAACAAAGACGAACGCTAAGGCAAATAGTAATACTCTCCCCGTGTTTAGTAGCATTTATAACCTCCTGGCACCGGATTGACACTCTTTAAGATCCTCATCGGGTCAAACGTGGTTCCAAGGTTTCCGTATGAACCGAGCGTATTCGTCGTCGCGGTAACGATATGGAGGTGAGCACGTGAACTCGTCACGAATACGTTTCCTGTTAGACCTGCAATCGCGACTGGTTGGCCACTATCAACTTTCGCTCCCCTACTCACTCTCACAGAGCCACTTTTTAAGTGCTCGTATGAGTAGTAAACAGGCTTACCTTCGAAGTTCTTGTCAGCTTTGATTGTTATGTACACTCCAGCTGCATCATCATTACCAACCGTAACCACCGTGCCGCTATGCATCGCATAAACGGGATTGTTATCGGTACTTGAGTTCATATCCATACCGGCATGGACGCTGCTTCCGCCGTAACACGGTCCGTTATTTATGTTTTTCTTGAGCGGCCATTGCCAGCCGGTCACAGACCCACCACCTTTGCTTGGCATCGTTACCGATGCAATAACGGTCGGATGTACGTCAGAACCGTTCTTTTCTTTACCTGCTGGTGATAGGTCGTATTTCGTGACATTCAGATTTGTACTTAAGAAAATGTGGTCAATACCAGGACTCGGTGTTGGTGGATTATAGTTGGTGGTCGGACACTTTCCTTTTCTACTGCTCGCAGCATCGTATGCATCCCATAACCCAGTGCCGTCAGTAAGGATACAATACGTCAGATTTTCTCGTTTGTATTGATAAGTATCGTTTCCTTCACGCCGTACCTCATAGCCTGAGTTGAAGTCTCCGCTAAAGAATATAGGCAACCCTTCTTTCGATAGTTCTTTGAGGTCTTTAGCATAACTGAGTGCGTTTTGGTATCGCAGGTGCGCTGCCTCTCCTCTCGCGTCTGCCGGGTCATGGGTGTTGATGAAATAGAACTGCTGACCAGTCGCTATATCCTCTAACTTAACTAAAGGTGCTTTGTCGTTCATACCCCCGAAATACTTGAACGGTATCGAACCAGTTTTTATAAGCTCGAACTTTGATTTATCCCAGATGATCGGGTTTGGTGAGAACGCGGGGTTTTCGAGAGCGGTTGGGTACATATCATATATATCTCCGCCATATTCACTGGTCCGGAATAACTTATTTTGGTCAGGGCGTACTTCTTGGAGACCGGCGACATCGACGCTTTTGTTTTTTAGTACATCTGTTGATCGCTTTAATCGCTCCTTCCAGGCCGCGTCATCACTATGTAGGATATTGAACGAAGCAACTTTTAGGTTGAGCCCTTTTTGTGTATTTGGAATAGTTAGGTCTGCATAGGGAGCTCGCCGGTGGTCAGTACCGAGCTGGTCAGGTGTGCCGGTGAGTGCATCGAACTTGTCGACGATAACCTCAGGCGACGCATAAATGTGATCTATCGGGCCGCCACTACCCCCATCTTTACAGTACTGACCAGGGTTGTTGATCTCCACTGCTCGTAGTAGGTTGTTCTCACGGAACATGCAATGTGAAAGATGTGTGTAGTTGACTCCACCATCACCCGGACCATACCCTTCGTTGAAGTCACCGGTAAAGAATATAGGCAGGTTCTCAGATTGCAGTTGTTTTAGTTTTTCAGTATAAGCTTTCGCTTGGTCATATCGTTCCGCAGGCCCACTAAAACCAAGACCATTACCATTAGGACCGTAGGCAGTGTTATGGGTGTTTATAACGATAAAGACCTGACCCGTGTCCTTGTCTTCGAGCCAGATGATTGGGATGTGTGCAGGTTGAGGTCGAGCACCACCCATGCGAGTGACTGTTATCTCGTCATTATTTACGAGTGTATATTTATCGGTTCTGTATGCGATAGCTTTCGCCTGCAAACCATTCCGCACATCGTCGGTTTGATCGTTAGGCGGCGTTGCTTTCGTCGGATACACGCTGTAGCCTGCGTCCTTGAGTTTCGATGACACGCTCTGGAAGACTGACCGCGTCTCTAGTTCCTGCATACCAACGATGTCAAAGTTGTTCTCTTTCATATTTCCTACGGCAGCGCGGTTCCACGCATCTGAGCTACTTACCTTCATGTTATAGCTTGCTATGCGAAGTTTTGCACCGGGCCAACCGTCGGTTTCCGAACTAGTCGTCGTGTCACTACAATCAGGAATGTCGGGGGTAAACTCACATATCATTGCTTCCGCAACAAGCGTGTCTGCCATACAGAGATTGAACGATGAACCATCCGACTCGCCACAGTCGTCACCTGCCGCCGCCTTTGGATCTATTTGTTTGTTGAGGTCGGCTGAGAGGGCTCCATATGGGTCGACGCCGTGGATATCGACATAGGTCGAGGCTGATGTTTTACCGGTCACCAGGGCTAATAGCGTAGCCGGTGTATCACCGATCATCCTACCGATACTCGAAGCGGCCGAAGCGGTATCGGTCGGTGTATGAATGGCTAGTTGGGTGGTGAGTGATTTCGAGGAGTCAGTGCTAAATAACGAGTAGAACAAGCCTTGTTGGTTTCGATACTCGGCTCGCTCTGAAGCTATGGCGCTGTTCTGCATCGAAGTCTGTGCGGCGCTCAACTTTTGACATCCGAGCTCGTTTTTACAGAAGTCGTTGTACGTCCAGGTAGCACCACCATGAGCAGCATTGAACCAGTCCGCACCCGCTATCATCGGATCAAAGTCGAGACCAGCCACATCGAGGAAGTATGTGCCAAGTTTTGAGATCATATTGTAAAGCCAGTTTTCAAACGAATCAGGTGCGAGCGATGTACCGATTTTTATCGCCAGGTCACCAATCAGTCCTGACACCCACCCAAGGAGTCCACCGCCACCTATCGTTTCGTAGTATGCGTTTAATACATAATGCACAACCTTGTCGCCGATGTCATTTGGTATACCTGGTAACTGACCAATCAGTCCCAAGACAGTACCGGACGTCATCGCTTGGCGGAAGGTCTTCATGGCCTCGGCGAAACCAGATGATGGTGCGTTGGCGTTGATACGTTTTACCTCTTTACCGATACCCGGTCTGCCCTCGAGTGTCTGAAATGCCTCTGATTCCTCAACGCCTTCCGTTTGCGCGGCGAGCACGCTGATGAACTCAGGGTCCATGGCACCTAGCTGGATCTGTGAGCCGTATCCCGACCATAGACCGAAGTGAGCAGCGTACTGTGAGGCCCGGTAGTAAGCGACCACCTTACCAAAGTAGTCATTTTCAGCCGCCTCCCAACTGATATGGTCGATCGTGGCAGCGAGGTCTATCCAACCGATAATAGGAATAGCCTTGCTACCTATCTTGTCGAGCACCATTTTATACAATCCCTTGAAAGTGCCCTTACCTGCATTTTGCGCGTTTTCCTCTACGTACTCGTCAAGTGTAGCGGTCGTGCTGTCGGTGATAGCGTCACCGTCATTGCTCTTTGCGATATCCGGTCGCTTGCTGTCTCCTACGTCAGCATCACACTCCGTGGTCATGAAACAGTTGATTACACCAGATAGTTTAGAGATTTGGCTCGCACCCTCCGTTTTGAGCCGCTCACGCTGCATCTCTTTGACGCGCTCTTCTTCATCCGAGTTCTTGCTGTTTTCGATACCATACCGAGGTATGCCGTATTTGAGACGAAGCCATTTCGCGAACTTTGCCCGTTTCATCCACCGCCAAGACGGTATCTCTTCCTTGATGACTTCATTAAGCGCCTTACGTCCTGCGGATGAACCATCAAGACGTTGCACGACGGTAATAGTACCCTTTTCGATATCGGTATCACCAAGCGTGAAAATGACTTCTTTTTGCACGTAGAGTTTTGCATTACGGCCTTGCCCCTCGATACGAATACCCTTTGCGGCTAACTTATCCTCAAACCGCGCCGTGCGCATCGTCGCCATCAGGGATGATACGGCACCCTCACCAGTTACGACAAAACGGGGTCCACCTGCCATGCGGTTGAGAATATAGCGTCCAACCATCATCTTGGCGCGTTTTTCTGTGATCTGCTCGACACGCTGTGCTGCCTCATCTGAAATCATCTGCATGATGCCTGGAATTTTAAGTGGAAGCAACGAGCCGCCTAGCGCTAATACTGCGACAATAACGCCGCCACCTATTCCAAGGCGCATCGTGTTTTTGCGACGAGTCGAGGCGGTCGGTTTCTCACCCTTTTTATCCGGTGGTTTATAGCCAAACCGATTCTCGGGACGGTTCCACTCAGCGGCTTCGGCCTCACGAGCAGCCTGTTTTTTGTTGTCCCGCCTTTGGAGACGACGCTGTACCGGCCCTAAGCCTTCCTCTGAGCGGCGAAGGTCGTGCGCGACCGCGTCACCGTTTTTTTCGTTTTCACGAGCGATCGCATCACCTTGATCATCAACTGCCTGCATGTCAGGCGATGAGACCATGTCGTTGAACTTCTCATCGTAATCCCTTTGTGAGGGATTGAGTGAGTTCTGTTTATCTTTTTGATCTTGCATGGCAGTTTATTTCTACAGCTGTTGGTTCGGCTCCCCGTATCCAGGTTGGGTCTGTTCGAACTGCATTTGCTGGTCAACTTGTTGTTGCTGCAAAGCTTGAACTTGTTGCGGGTTGGTCGTGATGAGGCTCTGTTCGGTCGGGCTGGCGATGATCTGGATATGGACGTGGTTCTGACCGGCAAAGAAGAGGCCCTGCCCAACCGGGAAGTTGGCGAGGCGCTTGCGTTCCTCCTCGGTGAGCTTAAAGACATCGCCAAGTACGTCAACGGCGCTTGATGACTGCTTGAGCAGCAGTTGCATTGAGCTGTTCGCGACGATAGCTCGTCCCATCTTACTGCTCATAAAGTCCTCAACATCCTGGGTGATAGTCGTGAGGCCGAGATAGTATTTTCGAGCACGCTTCGCCAGGCTGAACAAGAAATTGGCAGAGTCGTCATATTTCATGAGCTGCCACGCCTCATCAACGATGAGAAGACGCTTCTTTTGCTCGGTCCTGGTCTTGTTCCAAATATGGGAGAGTACGATATACATCGCTACCGGTCGCAGTTCGTCTTCGAGATCACGGATATTAAAGACGACCATCGGATTGTTAATGTCGATATTGCTCTGCTGCGAGAATATACCAGCGAACGTACCAGTCGTGTACTTACGGAGCCGTTGGGCGAGCTGTGGCCCACTACCTCCCATATGGAGTAACGTTTCGTAGAGATCACCGATGGTCGGAGGCATCGAGTTGTGAGTCAGAGGGTCGCTCGTAATACCAGCGCGAGCATAGGTGTCGATGAGTGCCTGGTCGAGGTCAGCCTCCTCGGCAGGGCTGAGCGCGGCGGTCGTCATGCCGTTCGGCATCACCTGGCCACCGCCGAGCATGAGACGCAAGAGTCCATGGAGCGTGACGAGGTTGGCCCTTAGCGCATCTTCGGCGTCGTCGCTATCAATGACTCGTGGCAGGTCGAACGGATTGATGCGAACCGCCGAGTTGAGGCTGAGCTGGATGTAACTACCGCCTACCGCGTCGGTCAGTCGCTGATACTCATTTTCCGGGTCGATGATGATTACGTCCGATCCCATCATCATGCTACGCAGCGCCTCGAGTTTGACAGTGAACGACTTACCGGCACCAGACTTTGCAAAGACGACCATGTTGGCGTTCTCGAGACTAAAACGATCAAAGATGACCAGACCGTTATTATGCATGTTAATGCCGTAGAGCACACCCTTTTCCTGGGTCAGATCGGCGCTGGTGAACGGAAAGCTGGTTGAGATAGCTCCAGTGTTCATGTTGCGGCGAATCTGCAGTTGGTCGGACATCTGCGGGATTGTGCTGTTTAGTCCCTGCTCTTGCTGGGAGCTGGCGACTTTACTGAAGACAAGCTGCTGCCCGAGGATAGTCTCGATCTTGTGTTGGACGTACGCCAGCTCATCGAGGCTGTCAGCGTACATGGTCATATAGAGGCCGTAGCGGAAGAAGCGTTCAGCGCCGACTTGTAGTTGGTCCCGGAGCTCCTCGGCGTCTTGGATAGCGGCTTCGAGACCCGGGTCACGTACCTTTCCATGATCTTGGTTGATGGCGATACTCGCCTCAAGCTGACCAACTTTTTTGCGCAAGTTGTTGAGAACCACCTGGCTTTCAACTGGATAGATGAACATGCTGACGTCGATGACTTCGTCGACGTTGATAATACTGCTGAGCCAACCGGTATAGATCTGTCGGGGATAACCGTAGATATAGAGCGTCCGTCCATATTTCGTACCAATACGGAAGTAGGCGCTTTGTATCTCGAGACTAGAGGGAGCGATGAGGTCTCGAAGCGTGGTAATACCACGGAGAAATTCCGTTTCGACCTCTTGCTGCTCGCGTTGTCGTTGCTGCTCGGCGATATCGATCGCGCTCTGTTTCTTTTTGCCGAATGCCATTACTGCACACCTCTTTCCAGGTTTGGTTGAGGTGCTTGGCCGTCTCCCTTTTTCACGTAGGTCGTCGTCATATCTTCAAAGTTACCCATCGGCTCCCGGACGGCAGTATCGGGGTTATACATGTTGTAGTACAGCTCACCGAGCTGCTTGGTATTGAGCTGATTACACTTGATGCCCATCTGGAAGAGTCCGCTCATGACCGCGTTCACACGGTTGCCGAGCTCTTCTTTGGCCTTCGTGTAGACGGCCTGATCGATAGTGACGTGTTTTTGCTGCTCTGGCTTCAGGAGCGCGGAAAAGATACTTTTACTGTTAGCAGTCAGCTGATTAAGGTCACCTGATGGGAAGTACGGCACGACGACGTAAAAGTCTTTGTCCATGATGTTCGTTTCCTGAGACAGGGCGTCGATGAAAGCCATGTAGTCATCCATGAGTACACCGAGAAGCATGTTGTCCTGGTCACGGCGGATCTTTGATAGACGTTCGAGATATGGGCCAATATCAACTTTTTGTGATCGAACAAATATTTGGATCGGGAAATAGAGCGAGTTCAGAAAGCTCTGGTAACTGTACTCGACCCCTTCTCGCTCACGGGCGCTCATCAGGTCGAAGTTGATTGACTGGCACGTTACTACCGCTCGGAAGCTGCCATCGTTCATGATAGCCATACCCTCACGCAGTTCTGCGATGAGCAAGGTGTTCTGGGTACTGTTCGGGTTACGCGGTCTGGTGCTCTGAGGTGTTTGAGGCCCAGAAACAGGGCCGGTTTGCGGCATTGGTCCAGGAACTGCCTGAGGGGCAGCTGGTTGCTGAGCGTTCGGATCCATTTAGATCGGTTCCCTTTTTGTCCCCCACCTATCCAGGGCCCTAGTGAAGTTTTATGACTACTTCCTCGTCGCTATTTTCGAGACGATGAGCTTCACGAGAGAGCGCACTGATTGAAAGGTCGTTATTGTTTGCAAGTCTCATTATATCAGGGGAAACGGTGTCGGCACCAGGTTGTTTTTGCGGTTGTGCTTTTTCGGTTCGTTCCTGTTTCGGTTTGGCTTTCTTACCACCTGGTTCAACGACATGTTGATGCATCGCATTCGGGTACGGATTGTAATGGATGTCATCAGATGAAGTATCTTCATCGACATCTGCTTTCTGGGGTGTATCCTGCGTAACTTCATCTGCTACAGGCGTGTTCGATACCTGGGTCACTGCGGCCTGCATTTGTGCCCTGGCAGCCTCCATGCGAGCTTGGTCGGTCTCGGTGATGCGCTGGTTGATTGACTGGCCGACGCTGCTCGAAACATCGAGGACGTCTTCGGCCTGCGAAGCTTCAGCGACAAAGATATCAGCCATATTATCGTTCGGCGAGGTGGCACCCCTGGTCGACCAACCTTTCGTATCGACAACTTGGGCGAGATAGGCGAGGCGCTGGGCTGCGTCATCACCACCAACCTCTTTGAGCTGTGGTCCTTCGATGACTTTCGGTGCGGTTATCTGAACGAGCGATATCGTACCCTCTGGGTCCCATAGGCGTTTTCTGGGTTTGAAAAAGAACTTTACCATCGCGATCAGGTACGTTTCCATAGGCTGGTCTTTGCGAAGTGGCAACGCAATCGCCAGGAACATGAGCACGATAGGTAGCGGTAAGATGAATAGACCAATGAATACCTGACTCAGCATCCAGGCGACAAAGATGCCGAGCGCAGCGATGATGAGATAGATGAACTGACGGAAACTAAACGGCCCGATCAGTTTGTCTTCGGCTTCGACGTCTTGAGGTACTTTATAGACTGCCATAACTATTTACCTATGGATTACTAGGAGGATTACCAGGTGGGTTTGGTGGATTGTTTGGAGGGTTTGCTGGGGGTAGATTTGCGCCTGGGCCGCCATTAAAGTTACCACCTGCTGAACGTTGCTGTTGTGGTGCTGTAGGTGTCCTGGTTTGTGATGGTTGAGCGTTTGGGCGAGGGATGATGATTTCTCCGTCATTATTCGAATTAGTACTAACAGGAGGGGTGTACTCAGCAGCTTTTCGTTCAAGTAGTTTGCGAGATTCGGCGTCTGAGATCTTTGATCGGAGTTCTTCGTTGTTTAGGACCAGCCATGCCTCTTCTGCCTTCACTTGGTCGAAGTTATCTGCTAGTGACTTAGCATCCTGTGTGGCGAGCTGTTCTGTACCGACGCCTCCAAGATCTAGGTTATAGCCAGTGACTCTTCCGTCTTCAAGCTTAAATCCACCTTTTGCGATAGCGCCGCGCTTAGAAACAAGAGTGCTGTAATTGTCACGATTTATAGCGTTATTGAGAGCTTTATGTACCTCTGAGCCCTCTTTAATAGCTACATTTGGGTCGGCTAATGTTTCGGTCAGGATTTTTTCAAGACCTTGCCTACCAGATGCACCTCGCGCACTAGTCAAATAATCTACGATAGCACCTGATGTAGCCGCATCGCCGCTGGCAACCGCATTTCGGAATTCAGTATGGAAACCTTTGAGCTCGGTTGCTAAATCCGAAGAGGGTGGGCGTTGGTCGAATGCAGCACGGATGGCAGATTTACGCTCAGCGAAAGCCTTATCAACCTGTGCTGATGCGATTTCCTGGTACCGCGATCCACCTACACCACCAAGAGCCATACCTGTTAGACCACTCGAGCCAAGTCGGGCGGCTTGCTCCTGGTATTCAGCTTGCTTTCCTTGCTTACGTGCCTCAAGCGATGTTTCTACAGCCTTATCAAATGCACGAACATTTCTGTAACCCCGTGTTAATTTGCCAGGGTTCTTTGGGTCAAACATTCGACCTCTCGTAGCTTTATTCATTCCTTTCGCGGCGCCAGCACCAGCTGCATAAGCTCCAAATTTACCATAAGCCTTCGTTTTATTACGAACAGCCTGCCCTGCTTTACTGTCTACACCTTGCTGAAGCCGTTGCTGAGTCATAGCGTTGATGCGCCCGAGTATACCGCTTGATGCCTTGAATAAGAACGGTAACGCAAACAGTGGCAATGCCAGCACGAGCAGCGCGATCATGCCCTGTAGTTCTTCGGATGCCGTACCGCCTGATGGATTTACCGAACCGATAACGTTCGCGGCAACGACAGAGGCTGAGAATACCAGCATGACCATCGGGAACAACAACAGCATATTGATGAGTAGTTCCCACCATTTCTTGAAGTATTTCTCGGTATTCGGTAGGATCCAAGCCGCAAACGCAAGTGGTGCGACGATGACGAGCAGCACGATGATGGCATTTCGGGCGGCGATCGTAAAGATAACTGCCAAGAACGCGAGCAGGACCGGTATGAGGAAAAAGAACGCGACGATGGCGATGAGACCCGCTGCGACAACTATCTTGCTGAGATCACTGACGTTGGCGACGTTTTCGGAGAACGTATTGCCTGATGTCGCGGACACGAGTGAAGAGACACCGACACCGAGGATATTACTAACGTCGACCAATATCTGACATATGTAGTACGACAGATTCATGAGGATGGCTGCAATGATGATTCGTGGCAGCATGCGTTTTATGCCGTAGTTCGACAGACCTATCGACGTCGACTGCGAGAACACGACCGCCAGGAACGCGACGACCAACATGATATTGGCAACGTTCAGCAGACTTGTCCAAATCTTTCTGATATCACTATCCGCCCCATCAAATGGGTTAAATGCCAGATAACTCTGGAGTACATCAGACACCCACTCGATCACGTCCACCATGATGCTCATGAGTGGACAGATCACCCAGCCGAGCGCGCCCGCTGAACAAACCGGTTCGCCAGTTCCTTCCCCCTCGCCTATGCCGCTACCGACATCATCTGGGTTTGCGGTGTTGTAAGCTTTGACGAATCGAGAGAATTCTTGATCGTGTTCCCAGGTTAACTGCGCTAGCTTGGCACAGGACATCTCTTTATCGTTTACCTGGCGGTCTGCAACGATAACTTCATTGTCTTGTCCACTCTCTGCCCATAGTTGAGAGATATTATCTCCCTCGTCTTTATCAAGGTTGTAGACGTATCGAACTACTTCGCCCGTACTTAGGTCTACTTCGTTAACAACGACTTTTCGCTTGGAGTCGCCAACGTTGCCGGCCATAGAATCGTTGTATTTCTCACCCCTCGTGCCGCCACAGAATTTTTTGAGCGATTCGAGACCAATGTGGTAAAAAATCGGTCCACTACCCTCATAAGGGAACTTAGCGCTATCTGGAATCTCCCTAGCCTTGGCGTCCTTGAACTGGTTGTATTGGTCGCCCGTGCTACCATCCATATCAAAATCACCAGGACCAGCCATACAGGATGCTTTGTCGCTTTCGTCATCGCTGTCTTCGCCGCGGGTGACATTCGGTTGCACGGAACAGAAGGCGTCGAGATTGCTATCGAACCCAATAATCTTGAGACTGTTGGTGATGAACGAACCGTCGCCACATGAGACCTTACCGTCATCATTTTGGTAACCGATAGCGACACGGTAGTCAGCACGGAATGAACCAAACCATGTTCCTGCATTAACGTCGTCGATAGATTGTCCACCAACATCCTGCACGCTATAACAACCCGCTATGGCGCGATATCGTAACCATCGGTCAGTCAGCCGTTCTATACCGTCATCGCCTGTTACGGCATCGGCAGAAACGGGGGCATTAAAAAGCCCAACGGTCAGTATTGAGGCGAATAACGCAATAAAGAGACCAGCGCGCAAAAGTTTTTGTGTTGCCCACGGCATACTTACACTATATACCAGCGAGGCGCTAGCTTATAGTGTTTTGTTATCGAGAAGAAAGCGTTTTGCTACGGATTTAACCGATGTTGCCGACGTTGGTCGCCTGACCAGGCGTCACGATTCGGATCTCACCAGTCTCACTGACGGCAATCGTCATTCCGTCCGAACTATAGTCGTCGTTGTACTCACCGTCGCCACTTTGCGTGTCGGCACGGTTGGTGGAGTAAATGTATTCTGCAGTCGTCGTGTAAGTTTGCCCGGCCTCAAGCGGAGTATCGGGTCCGGTGTTGCGGATACTGAAGTGGCTCTCGGCGCTCGGGTCACCACCGTAAATAGGATCGCCCATCATGGCTGCGATCTGTGTGCGTCGTGCCGCTAGAGTCTGCATAACTGACTCAAAGGCGTCACTGTCCGGTGTCATGACTGCGTTTGCCATCTCAAGAAGCTCTGCTTGTGAGTCAGCGGTGACTCTGTCGCCGTAGTCGTAGTCGAGTTCACCACTGTTGAGCATGACATTCCAGCGCTGACCAAGCTGTTCAAGCGCGGCGGTCATAGTCGGTGCGCTTTCGAGCGTGACTGGTGTGGTCTTGACGAACTCAATCTGTTCAGGAGTCGCCTTTTTGTTGAGGTCTTCGATAGGAGAAGTTGTCGTTTCGCCTTCAGGTTCAACAGGAGCTGAAACTTCTGGGTCTGGAGCGTCGTTCGGCGTATCAACTGCGACGGTGCGCTCACCCTCAGGGGCTGGTTCGTCAGAACCGAACAAACGAGATGCGCCGACTCCCGCAAGCACACCGGCTGCAAGAGTACCCGCAACAACACTAGCTATACCCTTCTTACCTAGGCCGCGCCGTTGGGGTGTAACGACGATCTCAATTTTGTCGACAGGAACTTCAAGTGTTTCTGAATCAATCGTGCTTGCTTCAGGGACGCCGCGTTCTAAAAGCACAGGGCCAACCTCGGGGAGCTCACCGTCCTTGAATGGCATTACTCCATCAGTAGGGTGATGACCTTCTTCAAACGTTTTTGGATCCACATCTGGTTGCGGTGGCTGTGATGCTTTTATTTCGGGGTTGCTAGCGTCGAGTGACATGGATAGTTTCCTTTGGTGGTTAGGTTGCCGTGCCCACCCGAGCAAACTAGCATCGGGTTATATATTCATCATACACTAAAACTACTGAAAAAGCAAGTGCTTATCTCCGTTAACAGGGGAAAATATGAGAAAAACCTATAGATATGTGATACAGTAACACTGAAATCGAGAAGAAATGAAAAGCTTTAAAACTCTCATAAGAAACAGCAAACTACTCGCCATCCCTGCTCTGTTGATTGGGGTTTTTACAGTCGCGGCGTTTGCGCCTGCAACCGCTAACGCCGCACCGACAACCTGGCAGGCATTTGTAGAAGAAAAGTGTGGCAGTATGTCCGCAGATGCTGCGGAGCGCTGTGCCAGTAGTCTCAGGCAAGACTTACGGAGTGAGTGTGGACCGGAGAAAGAAAACGACACCTACATAAAATGTTGGCGCAAGTTCATCCGCGACAACGGTGGTACGGCGAGTTCGAATAGTTCGCCATTTGAAGAGGAGACTCCGGTGGGCACTGGTGGTGGTGCTGGTTGCGGAAGCGTCAGCACGAATATCATTGACTGTGACTCGACCGGTGGTGATCCGGTGAGCGGCTTGGTCATCGGCGTTATCAACTTTCTCGCGGTCGGCGTCGGCATCGCGGTCGTCGGTGGCATCATCTGGGGTGGCATGCTCTACGCGAGTAGTAACGGTGATCCGGGCAAGACCAAGCAAGGCATCTCGGTTATCGTTAACGCCATCATCGGCTTACTCCTCTTTATATTCATGTACGCAATCCTGAACTTTATAGTACCTGGTGGACTCTTTACCTAAGCTTGACTCGAGGTCAATAATCCATCATGATATCCTCAAGAACTATGAAAAACATAAAAAAACAGCTGCAGTATTTCGCGCTCGTCGTCGTGGCGGCATTCAGCCTCGGCGTCGCGACGCCACTTGTCTCGACGGCAGAGGCAAAATGTACCGGTTCTCGTGTGCTCACCTTCCCGACATGGCAGAACGGTATGCCAGGTACCTGTGAAAACCCAAAGATTGAGAAACTGAGCGATTTTTGGATCATCGTCATGAACGGTATCGAGATACTGCTGCAACTAGTTGCTTATGTTTCGGCAGGGTATATCATCTGGGGCGGATTCAAATATATGAAGAGCGAAGGTGATCCAGGTAAGATATCCGAATCAAAAGCGGCTATCCTGAACGCCATCTTTGGGCTTTCGATTGCTTTGGCATCGGTAGCCATCGTCCAGTTTATCTCTGGTAGGATTGCGGCGTGATGAATGCACTTCTTTCTCTCCTCGCATCGATTCCGAGCAGCGCGGTCGAGATCCCGAAAGCTGAAATCAATAACGCGCAGCTTCAGGGCGCAATCTCCGTCATACTAGCCGTTGCTGGTGTCGTGGCGGTTATCTTTATTATTCTCGGAGGCCTTCGCTATACGATATCGCAAGGTAACCCGCAGGATCTGGAAAAAGGTAAGAACATGATCATCTACGCGCTCGTCGGACTGTTTTTTGTCATGTTCGCCTTTTTGATCGTTCAGTTTATAAGCGGTGAGATATTTTAAGAGGAAGGCACGAAATGATTCAACGACTCATCACAACCCTAAAACGAACCGCCGCAGCGATTTCGGTGGTATCCGTCATGGTTTTCGGCGCTGTGCTCGTTACGCAGCCAGCAATGGCTGCACCGGTTGACGTCCTAGAGGAGTGTAATAGCCAGAGCAAGGTATGCCAGGGTACTAACAGCAACTCGCTGTATAACATCATCAAGAACGTCATCAATGTTCTGCTGTTCATTATCGGTATCATTGCTGTCATCATGATCATCATCGGCGGCTTTCGCTATACGACATCAGGCGGTGACGGGTCAGAGACTAAGACGGCACGAGATACCATTATTTATGCTGTAGCTGGCCTCGTCATAGCTATCATGTCGTTTGCAATCGTTAATTTTGTACTTAACAGGTTATAATCCTGAGAAGAAATAAAAGGAGAAATCTATGAAACGGATCATCAATCTTATCGCTAGTAGTTCACTTGTATTCGCAATGTTTGTGGGTCTAGCTGTCGCCGCGGTGACCTTTAGTCCAGATGTTGCCCTGGCGAACAATGTCGGTGAGGTGAGGGATGGTGTCGATGCTATCGGTGGAAACCAAGCAGGAAATACCGGTGCGGATTTCTCGAAGCTTCTTGAGAATGTCATCAACATCCTCCTATTTATCATCGGTGCCGTTGCCGTGATCATGATCATAGTCGGTGGTATCCGTTACACGACCAGTGGCGGTGACCAGGCTTCGGTGACGAGCGCGAAGAATACGATTCTCTACTCTATCGTCGGTCTCGTCGTCGCTATCATGGCCTATGCGATCGTCAACTGGGTTTTGAACGGTCTCAATTAGACGAAGAGAATAAGCTTTTACGTATCGAGTATTTTTGGTATAACTAACGTATATCTGCATACACATCAAATAAGGAGAAACCATGAAATCAATCATTAAGAAAATTAGCCAAGGCTTGCTGCTTGTGCCAGTCATGCTGTTCGGCCTCAGCTTTGTTACCGTACCTGCTTACGCCGCAAACTGTGACCCTAACAATCTCAGCATCGATAGTGGCGCCGACTGTGCTCAGGGTAACGACACTCCGGATGCACTGTTCGGTGACGAGACAAGCGTCTTTACGATGGTAACGAACGTCCTTCTCTTCCTCGTCGGTGCCATCTCGGTCATCATGCTCATCATCGGTGGTATCCGTTATGTCATCTCCGGTGGTGACCAAGCTCAAGTGACGAGCGCGAAGAACACCATTCTCTACGCGATCGTTGGCATCGTTATCGCCTTCCTTGCCTACGCCGCGGTCAACTTCGTGACTGGTGCGTTCGCAGCCTAATAAGCCCTCTCCATTAGATGTGATATACGGCTCCGCCCAGGAGCCGTATTTAGTTGGCAGACAGGGGTGAGTCTGCTATAACTATGGTATGAAACAGCTCATACAAAAAACTCTGTCTCTCGTTGCCGTCAGCTTTTCCCTACTCGGTCTCGTCGCCTTGGTGGGTGATGTCGCGACGGTCTCGGCAGCGTGCAACCCAAACAACCTCTCGATCTCTTCTGGGGCAGACTGTGCTCGCGGAAATGAGCAACCAGCCGAATTGTTCGGTGGTGAAGGCAGTATCTTTGGTCGCGTAACGAACGTCCTTCTCTTCCTCGTCGGTGCCATCTCGGTCATCATGCTCATCATCGGTGGTATCCGTTATGTCATCTCCGGTGGTGACCAAGCTCAAGTGACGAGCGCGAAGAACACCATTCTCTACGCGATCGTTGGTATCGT